>JBAXXT010000007.1:0-82231 GCA_037127755.1 Bacteroidota bacterium | reverse complement strand
ACTTAGATGTTTCTACCCACCCCGCCCTTCTGGCACCCATCCCTACATAGGGTGGGGAAATATAAAATATTTTTTTACTTACATGTTTTTTTAGACACCCCGCACTTCGGGCACCCCTCCCTATATAGGGCGGGGAAATAATATATTTTTTTTCCCTTACTTCTTTCCTCTTTTTACTTTTTAATTTTTACTTTTTACTTTCATTATTCACCCAAACTAAACACATCCTCTCCATCATCCGATAATTCAATTCCAAAGGGATGATTTTCTTTCCTTTTTCAAATCTTGCATGGATGATACCTTCATGTTGCATGAGAAAGGGATCAATGCGAAGTACTTCACTGAAATCAATCTCGCCATTACCCCACCATTTAAACATGGCTTCTTTGGCGCTCCATAAAAGGGTGAGTAATTGAGTGCGTTTTTCTTCTACTATATTGTTTACAAATGCAAGTTCCTGAGAATGCAAATATTTATGTTTGATTCGGTGCACCCGCTCGGTATATATTTCAATATCGATACCCACTCTTTCATCTTTACTCACAATAGCAGCAGCATAATTGCCGCAGTGCGAAATTGAAAAATGGTATTGCTCATCAGGTAAATAAGGCTTGCGTGTATCGGCAATAGCAATAGCACTGGAAGGAAAATCGGGGAATAAATAGGGAAGCAAATATCTTCCTGCTAAGTGTTGTAGCCTTTTATGAGGGTGTGTAACATTACTTTGTAACATCACTGAAGCAGCAAAAAAATCTTCACTTTCTGTCAATTCCCAAATGGCCAGTTTTGTTAGTTCGTTGATATTTTGTTGATAAAACAATGCCACAGCTACAATTTAGAATTTAGCTTGCAGCACTAGTTTTATAGCACTGCAATTCAAACAAAAATAACATGATTCTCTCTGACAAGCGCATTTTAGAAGAAATAGAAAAAGGCACCATCAAAATTGAACCCTATAACAGAGCAGATCTGGGTAGTAATAGCTATGATGTTCATTTAGGTAAAAACTTAGCTACTTACGATAGTGAAGAATTAGATGCTAAAAAACACAATACCATTTCTCACTTCGATATTCCTGATGAAGGTTTTGTTTTGCAACCAAACGTTCTATACTTAGGCGTTACAGAAGAATATACCGAAACACATGCTCATGTACCCTTCTTAGAAGGTAAGTCTTCTACTGGCAGATTAGGCATTGATATACATGCAACAGCTGGTAAAGGTGATGTGGGTTTCTGCGGTAATTGGACTTTAGAAATTTCAGTGAAACAACCAGTAAGAGTGTATTATGGAATGCCAATTGGTCAGCTGATTTATTTCCCTGTGGATGGCGAAATTGAAGTGAAATATAATCAGAAGAGTAATGCAAAATATAGCGGTCAGCCCAACAGACCCGTGGAAAGTATGATGTGGAAGAATAAATTCTAAATTAGATTTTCCCAAACTTTTTCTTGTATGCAATCATCCATGCTATTACATCGTCGTAGCTGTCGATCCCGGCTGCCTGTTTGTTTAATTTGAGGTATTGATCGTACATGCTATTGAAAGCCGGACTGATATTATTTTTTCTTTTCTGAAAAAACTGCCTGATTTCTTTTCGATCTTTTCTTACTAAACTATCCAGATAGCTTCTATTGAATTTGATCATTTTTTCAAAAGCTGGGAAATCCTTTTCTTTTCCATACAATAGGATCTCGGCACCTTGTGCATAGCTAAACAATTCCAGATAGACCGAGTATCGGAAATAAACATCCTTAGAACTGGTAGCAGTTAAATAGCCTACAAAATTCGCTTCCGATTCACTGGCATAGCCCATTTGATGCGCCATTTCGTGACAGGTAATAAAGGGCACCATGATTCTGGGAATATCATTTCGAACCTGTGCTTCGCCTGTGAAAGGATTGAAATAACCAGTAAAACCCATAAAATCGCCAATAGGACTAAATAGGCTTTCTTTGACTGATCGATTTCTATAATTCAGGAAATGATATTGCATCGATTGGTTTTGGTAGCATCGATAGGCTTCCCGATTAATCAGGTCGAATGATTGTTCCTTTATAATAGTATCACTGATCTGTTTTCTACAGGCGTTTAAACTATCCATCAGGTCTCTGGTAATTTGAACCACTGCTTCTTTTTGATAGGGCTCGGTATCCAGGTTTAACTGATAGGCAATCCCCATCCTGTCGTAGTTCAATCCCCAGATCAGCTTAAAAAAAATATAAAACCAAAGCAATTTTCTGCAGAGCAAAATCAATCCTGCACCTAATACCTGCAAGTTTAAACCCAGACGAATTGCAGCTATAAACCACCTTACTAGGCCTACAAAGAGTGAAAAACCGAACAAAACATAGAAAATATCCCCCATACTAAAGGGAACCAACCTTGTTATCATCCGAAGGGTATTTCCAATGGCGGGGTACCAATTGGTAGAGTAATATTCCTCTACTTGAAGGCTGAAAAAGGAGAAAATAAAGATCAAAATAGCTGGAATTAACAACAATCCCAGTGAAATCAATGCCTTTACTTGTATCTTCGCCTCGGTTTTCATAGGTACAAATTTGCGTATTATATCTGTTATTCAGTACTGTTGATAAGTGAATCTCTTTTAATGGCGATTTTCCTTTGGCAGTTTTGCGTAATTGAACTACCTTTGCGAGCCTTTAAAAAGAGGATATGAGTCATCGGAGGGAATTTGAAATAGCATTTGTGGGTTTGAAGCCGGGGATTCATGTATTCGAGTACCGAATAGACGATCAGTTCTTTGTACCCTATGGCGAACAGGATTTTATTAATCTCGAAGCCAATGTCAAGCTGAGTCTGGAAAAAAATTCCGGATTCATGCAGCTGAAATTTGACATTGACGGAGCAACTAATGTAAATTGTGATCGTTGTGGAAACCCTTTACCCATGCAGCTTTGGGACGAATTCAACATCATCGTAAAGTTGGTGGAAGATCCGTTACAAATGAATGAATCGGAAGAGGACCCTGATATTTATTATATCAGCAGAGG
Source organism: Bacteroidota bacterium (assembly GCA_037127755.1). Taxonomy (GTDB): domain Bacteria; phylum Bacteroidota; class Bacteroidia; order Chitinophagales; family Chitinophagaceae; genus Sediminibacterium. Next base: position 79,217 of record JBAXXT010000007.1, on the reverse strand, counting down.
AGAAAGTCATTTGCATTTAGCCGATTGGATTTTCGAATTCATCAACTTGAGTTTTCCATTACAAAAAATGTGTAAGGAAAATGAAATAGGCGGACCAAAATGCAATTTGGAAGTGTTAGAGAAGTTACGAAAAATGGAAGAGGAAGCAACAAGGGATACCACCCCAAATACGGTGTGGAAGGGTTTAGATCAGTTTAAAAACTTAGAATAATTTTTTTTGATATTATAAATTTCGAATTATGCCAAATCCTAAACGCAGACATTCTCAGCAACGTAGTGCTAAGAGAAGAACACACTATAAGGCTCAGGAAGTGACCTTAAGCAAGGACACCACCACTGGAGAATTACATGTACGCCATCGTGCGCATGTAAGCGAAGGCAAATTGTTCTACAAAGGAAAGTTAGTAGCTGAAAAAGCTCCTCTGAAAGCATAACCTTTTAGTTACAATTTAATCTTTAGCTTACCGCACATGAATATTGGAATAGACATGATGGGTGGAGATTTTGCACCGCTTGAGGCGGTGAAAGGCCTGAAACATTTCTTGTCTGTCAATACTAGTGCAGCTAACATATTTTGTATAGGTGATGAAGCCTTGGTTCAACCATTATTGGATGAACACCAGGTTTTATCACCTTTACTGCATTTAATACATGCCCCAGAGGTAATTGGCTACCACGAACATCCTACCAAAGCTTTAAAGGAAAAACAGAAATCATCTATCAGTATAGGATATCATCTGTTAGCTACAGGAAAGATTGATGCTTTTATTAGTGCAGGTAATACTGGAGCCATGTTAGTGGGTGCCATGTTTAGCATCAAGCCAATTGCAGGAATCCTTCGCCCCTGCGTTTCAGGGGTAGTTCCAAAATCAAATGGAGAAACGGGCGTTATTTTAGACGTGGGTTTGAATTCTGATTGTAAGCCAGAGCAATTAAATCAGTTTGCATTATTAGGAAGTTTATACGCGCAACATATTTTAAAAGTAAACAACCCTAAAGTTGGTTTATTAAATGTGGGCGAAGAAGAAGGAAAAGGAAATCTACTGGCACAAGCCACTTTTCCACTTCTAAAAGAAAATACACAGATCAATTTTATCGGCAATATGGAAGGCCGGGATATTTTTTATGATAAGGCCGACGTAATAGTATGTGATGGCTTTACCGGCAATATTATCCTTAAAATGGCCGAAAGCGTTTATGATCTTGCGGCACTTCGCAATTTTGATCAGGATGTATATTTTAATCGTTTTCACTACGAGAACTACGGCGGATCGCCTGTGTTAGGAGTTGCAAAGCCAGTTATCATTGGACATGGCATCAGCAGTTCTAAGGCATTCAATAATATGATCGGCTTAGCAGTGCAGATGGTGGCTTCAGATATCTGTACCAAAATGGCAGAAAGCTTCAAGGCTATTAACTAATTCCTTTATTTGAAAGATCTTACCCACTACGCCCTTCGGGCACCCCTCCCTACATAGGGCAGGGAAATAAGATATTTTTTTTCTCTTACTTCTTTCCTCTTTTTACTTTTTAATTTTTACTTTTTACTTTTTCCACCGTCACACATACCATTTTTCCGTCATTCCATAACGAGAATTTACCACTCATCACAAAGCTAAAAATTGATTTTTGAAAGACAATTTAGCTGAAACCCCTGTATTTACTACATTCCAAAGCTAAACACATTATTTTAGTAAGACTATTACTATCCTTTCTACGGTATTATGTATTGCATAGTTCTAAAATTGTCCTTATCTTTGTTCTATCAAAGTAAAAAAACAACAACAATTAAAAACAATTTTATGAAAAAGTTCCTATTTACCGTACAGTTTTTCGCAATCATCGCTTTTGTTCCAGCTATCACTTATGCGTATTTGCACAATGATGCTCCAAAAGAAAATAACACCGTGAAGGTTGAAAATACAAATGACATGAGTGGTCAACATCAAACAACTGGCGTGATTCGTTTGATTAATGGACTTTAGTTCTAGAATGCCTAATTATTAGCCAAACACGCTGAATGAGTGTGTTCAAAACTATATCTTTGTCGCAAACAAGTGTTAGTTTATGTGGTTGAATAATATTTTAGAGACGATTGGCAATACCCCCCTTATTAAGATCAACAAGATCACAAAAGATATTCCCGCAACGGTTTTAGCCAAAGTGGAGTATTTCAACCCTGGTAACAGCATCAAAGACCGTATGGCTTTGAAAATGCTGGAAGTGGCAGAACAGGAAGGCAAAATAAAACCTGGTGGAACCATCATTGAAGGCACAAGTGGAAATACGGGTATGGGTCTAGCACTTGCCGCAGTGGTAAAAGGATACAAGTGTATTTTTACTACCACCGATAAACAATCAAAAGAAAAGGCTGATATACTTAAAGCTGTGGGTGCAGAAGTAATTGTATGCCCTACAAACGTGGAGCCCTCTGATCCCCGTTCCTATTATTCTGTGTCGAAAAGACTGGCCACTGAAGTTCCTAACTCCTGGTATGTAAATCAATACGATAACCTCGCAAATCGTTTGGCGCATTATGAGCAAACGGGTCCCGAAATCTGGGAACAAACCGAAGGCAAAATCACTCATTTAGTGGTTGCCACAGGTACTGGTGGAACCATTGTAGGCACTGCAAAATATCTCAAAGAAAAAAATCCGGCTATTCAAATCTGGGCCATCGATAGCTATGGCTCCCTCCTAAAAAAATATTTCGAAACCGGTGAAGAAGATCAGAAGGAAGTTTACCCCTATATCTCTGAAGGTTTTGGTGAAGATTTTGTTCCTGCCAATTATGATATGAGCTTGATCGATCTGTTCGAAAAAGTAACAGATAAAGATGGCGCTGTAATGGCCAGACGCATCGCAAAAGAAGAAGGCCTTTTCTGTGGATACAGTGCGGGCAGCTGTTTGCAGGGCGTGATGCAATTGAAAGATCATCTTAAAAAAGAGGATGTGGTAGTTTGTATTTTTCATGATCATGGAAGTAGATATGTAGCAAAAATTTATAACGATGAGTGGATGATGGAAAGAGGATTTCTGGATGTAAAAACATTCAAGGATATCGTGAGCGGAAGAAGCAGTAAAAGACTTGTAACAGTAGACCCAACTGCTACTGTTTCTCAAGCCGTAGAGTTAATGAAGAAATATGATATTGAACAGATCCCTGTAGTATCTAAAGGAGAATTAATAGGAGCCGTGAGCGAAACTGGTTTGTTTATGAAAGTTTTTACCAATCCGGAAATAAGAAATGAATCTGTGGCATCTGTATTAGAAGCTGCTTATCCAATTGTGGCTTTCGATACACCCGTTGAACGTTTGGGAAATTTAATAACCAAAGAAAATGGAGCCGTATTAGCCAAGGATGAAAAAGGCGATTTTCATATTGTTACTAAATATGATGTAATTCAAAGTCTGGCTAAATAATCATTTATTAGAATCGATTGTTTCTACTCCGTACATTCTATTCAAAGCTAACAAGCGTTTGGGCTAATAAACGTATCTTTACCATCCATAAATGATTATAAAAACATCCAATAAAACAACAAATTAAACATGAGCAAATACAGAGCCGGGGTATTATTCGGTGCCGAACTAGAAGCCCTTTATAATGATGCTTTAGAAAACAATTTTGCAATACCTGCAGTGAATACCATTGGTACTAATACTATCAATGCCGTATTAGAAACAGCAGCTAAAGTAAACTCTCCAGTAATTATACAGTTCTCTAACGGCGGTGCTCAGTTCATTGCTGGTAAAGGAATGAAGAACGACGAATTACAAGCCAATATTCAAGGTGCTATTTCTGGTGCATTGCACGTGCATACCCTTGCAAAATATTATGGTGTACCAGTTGTGTTACATACCGACCATGCTTCAAAAAAATGGTTGCCTTGGATCAGTGCGTTGATTGATGCGGGTGAACAATTTCACAAAGAAAAAGGTCAGCCCCTTTTTAGTTCACATATGCTGGATTTATCAGAAGAGCCAATCGAAGAAAATATTCATACATCCGTTGAATTCTATAAGAGAATGGCTCCACTAGGTATGAGCATCGAAATTGAATTAGGTGTTACTGGTGGTGAAGAAGATGGTGTTGATAATAGCGATGTAGAAAACGACAAACTTTATACCCAACCACAACATGTGGCTTATTCTTATACTGAATTAAGTAAAGTAGGTAAATTATTTACAGTAGCAGCTGCTTTCGGTAATGTACACGGAGTATATAGTCCGGGTAATGTTCAATTGCGTCCTGAGATCTTGAAAAACAGTCAAGACTATATTCAAAAAGAACTAGGCACTAAAGAAAAGCCTGTTTATTTTGTATTCCACGGTGGTAGTGGTTCTCCTCAAAATCAGATTCGCGAAGCCATCAGTTACGGAGCCATTAAGATGAATATCGATACCGATATGCAATGGGCATTCTGGGAAGGTATCCAACAATATTATACTAAGAATGAAGCATACCTGCAAAGCCAATTAGGTAATCCTGAAGGTGCAGAAAAACCAAATAAAAAATACTATGATCCCCGCGTTTGGTTACGTAAGGGTGAAGAGAGTTTTATTAAGCGTTTGGAAATTGCCTTTAACGACCTTAACTGTCTGAATAGGAACGCATAAGAGTTAAACAGAATGGACCGCTCCGAACTTATTCGGGGCGGTTTTTTTGTGCCCTTGGTTAAAAAAATATTATCTTTCCGCCCCAATTGTATCAAGCTATTATGAAAAAAGAACGTGAAGAAGACCTTGAATCGAATTTAACAGGCGATGAAACGCAGGGAGGCGATGGGAATCGGCCTAGATGGTTCAAAAGAATCCGTAAAGGAATTCTTACCTCTACAGCAGATAAAAAGGAGACGCCTGAAGGACTTTGGAATAAATGTCCGGAATGTAATTTTATATGTACCACAACTGAATTAAAAGAGAATTTATACATATGTCCTAAGTGTAACTACCACCATCGTATTGGTAGCGAAGAGTATTACGATTTTCTCTTTGATAATAAAGAATACAAAGAATTGTATTCTAATATCAGAAGTAAGGATGCGCTTGGATTTACTGATCTGAAACCTTATCAGAAACGTCTGGATGATATTCATTCCAAAACTGATTTAAAAGATAGTATGCGTGTAGCAGTCGGAACCATTAATGGCGAAGCACTGGTAATTGCTTGCATGGATTTTGAATTCATTGGTGGATCCCTTGGATCTGTGATGGGTGAAAAATTTAGTCGCGCTATTGACTATTGTATCAAACACCGTCTTCCCTATTTAGTTATCAGTAAGAGTGGTGGTGCCCGTATGATGGAGAGTGCTTTTAGTTTGATGCAGTTAGCAAAAACCAGTGGCAAACTTTCTCAATTGAGTGATGCTAATTTGCCTTTTATATCATTATTAACCGACCCTACATTTGGTGGAATCTCTGCCAGCTTTGGAATGCTCGGCGATATGAATATTGCAGAACCAGGAGCCCTGATTGGATTTGCGGGACCCAGAGTTATCAAAGAAACCATCAAACGCGATTTGCCCGAAGGATTTCAACGCAGTGAATTTTTACTGGAACATGGCTTCCTTGATTTCATTGTTGATAGAAAAATTTTAAGGGACAAATTGTCTCAAGTGATTAGTCTTCTCAGGAAATAATCAACCCCATTAAATCTGCCCAGTTGGCTCGGTATGACTAAGGAAATGAATAACAGGCAGGCTTATTTTAATTATGCTATTGAAGAAAAATTCGTAGCTGGGATTGTATTGATGGGCACTGAAGTAAAATCAATCCGTGAGGGCAAAGTTAGTTTCAATGATTCTTTCTGTCTGTTTGATAAGGGCGAACTTTGGGTGAGAGCTCTTTTTATTGCATCTTATTCTCATGGAAGCGATAACAACCACATTGAAGTACACGACCGCAAGTTGTTGTTGAATAAAAGAGAATTAAAAAAACTACAAAACCGAATGAAGGACAAGGGCTATACTATTGTTCCTTTAAAAGTTTTCTTTACAGATAAAAATTTGGTGAAAGTAGAAATAGGCATTGGCCGTGGTAAAAAGAATTACGATAAAAGAGAAACCATCAAGGGAAGAGATGTAGATAAAGAGATCAAGCGATTACTCAAAAGATAATGCTAGTCATATCTGGGCTTATTCGGCTCCTTATAATCCAACTGTTCGATCAATGCTTCGGGAGTTGGATTTTTTGTAATTGAAACGGCTATCTGATAACTCACTACTATAAAAACAATAGAAGCTATCAGCTCACCCAACCCAATCCAATATCCCCAAAAACTATAGATAGCTCCCTTTTCAGGATGTTCTGTTTCATAGATCACTTCTGTTTTTTCACCAGATTTCCAGGACCTTAAATAGTAATCTGCCTTCACGCTAAAGTTCTGATATCCATTTGAAAATGTTGCCACTGAAATCAACTTTGAAGTTGCACTATCTTTTACCATAAATATAGTAGCTGGAACTTTTTCCCCATCAAAATAATCAGGTTGTCTGGTAAACAACAAATAGGTTCCGAAACAAACCAGGTATAATATAAATAAGCCTTTGTACAAATGATTGCATTTAAAAAAAAGACTTATCAAGTTTCCTCGATAAGTCTTTTTTTGATATTTATTATTTACTAATTCGCTAAACTTCTAAAGTCAACCGGTACTAATTTACTCACACCAGGTTCCTGCATAGTAACTCCATAGATCACATCCACACAACTCATGGTTTGTTTGTTGTGTGTTACAATAATGAACTGTGAGTTATCACTGAACTTCTTGATCATCTGTGTAAACTTACCAACGTTGGCATCATCCAATGGCGCATCCACCTCATCCAAAATACAGAACGGTGCTGGCTTAATTAAATAAATGGCAAACAACAATGCAGTAGCAGTTAATGTCTTCTCTCCTCCACTTAATTGTGTAATTGAAGATGGACGTTTACCTTTTGGTTTCGCAACTATATCAATTCCAGTTTCTGCTAAATTGGTTGGATCAACCAAAATCATATCTGCAGTATCTTCTTCCGTAAACAATGCTTTAAATACTTTCTGGAAGTTCTCACGAACCTTATTGAATGTATCTAAGAACTGCTGATTAGCGGTAGCTTCTACTTCCTGAATCGTTTGCAACAAACTTTCTTTTGCAGATACCAGGTCGTTCTTCTGCTCCAAAATAAACTCATACCGCTTTTTCATTTCGGTATAAGCTTCAATCGCTGTTGGATTTACCTCACCAATATTTTCCAAACGCTTACGCATTCTATCAGAATTGCCTTGTAGTTCTTCAACTGGCGTTTCTGAATTTCTTGGCTGATCTAAAATATCGTCTAACTCTACTTTAAATTCAACACTCAATCGCTCTTTCATTCCAGCCAACTGCAATTTCAATTCATTCAGCCTGTCTTTAATTTCAGTAACCAAATGATCAATCATTTCCTTGCTCTTCACCTTCATTCTCAACGTACTCTCTTTCTCCTGCAAAACATTACGCAAATTATAATAAGCCTGATCTGCTTCGCCTAATACTTTTTCTTCAACTTCTTTATTTCTAAGCAATTCAACCAATTCCTGCTCAGCAGTTAATTTTGCATTTTCGCTCTCTTCAATATTTCCAGAAGCTTCTGATAGTTGCTTGGTATTTTCTGCGATTTGGTTATGCAAATCGTTCAATTGATTTTCTTTGAAAACCAATTCTTGTTTTAAGCTATTGATTTTACTTTGCTGACGCGTTAATTGAAGATTGATATCATTGAACTGTACGGAAGCATAATTGTATTCCTGCTCAGCCAATTGATAATCTTGCTCCACCATTTTCATTTGCTCCGTAGTAGCAAATAATTGATCGTTCAAACCAATTAAAGCATCTCTTGTTTCTGCAATTGCTTCCTGTTCATCCAGTAAACGCTGTTCGATATCTTCTAACCGTTGCTGACCAGCAGTTTGAGCCATTTGCAGATTCTCAAATTTGTTACGAGCTGCAAACAATTGATTGGTTAATTGATTGATTTCGTTTTCTGTTTGTTTGATGGCAGTATCTTTCAAACGCTCGTTATAAAGCATTACGTCGTTGTGCTTTATTTTGATTTCGTTCTTCAGTGCATTTACAACTGCATCCTGAAGAATAATTTCGTCTTGCAATTTCTCAAGGTTCTTAGCACGACCGATTTTTTTACCTTCAAATATGCCTACGCTTCCACCTGTTAATGTGTATTTACCTTTAACGTACTTACCCGATTTCTCCAATACAATAGCACCATTGCTATTGGTTAATGCGTCTTCATTTTCGGCGATATACACATTGCCCAACAAATAGTTGGCTAATTGCAAATATTGATCATCCACTTCAATAACATCTAATGCCTTGATAGTATTGGCCGGCTGATGTGTTTCAATTTGATTGTCTTTAAATTTATCCAACAAGAAGAAATTGGCTTTACCCTTCTTATTATTATCCAATAAATGAACTGCCTGCAAACCTTCTTGCAAATCTTTCACCACATAGTAGTTCAGATAAGGTTCTAATACATTTTCAACCGCAGCTCGGAATTCTTCCTGCACATAAATGATATCAGATAAGATCGGTGCCTGATGATTCCATTCTGGATTCTTATGCAAGAACTTAATACTCTCAGGGTAACCTTCCATCGAGTCGATCAAGCTTTTCAACAGTGCAAATTCGTTGCGTTTAGAATCGAGCTTACGGCTCTCTTCTGCCAGCTCATTTCGCAATGCTTCCATCTGAGCCTGCGTTTCAAAAATCAATTCTTTTGTCTTCTCTTGCTCATTTTGTAAGTTCAACAAGTCTGCTCGCCTGGCTTCTAAAGTGGCTTCCTTTTCTTCCAATTCAACAGTTAATTGCTCATGCTGATATTGCCTGTTCTGCTTTTCGTCTATTTGCTGTGTTTGGGCACGCTGTAAGTTTTGAATACTGGTATCAGCAACAGCCACTTTTTTCTCTGCATCAAACTGATTGCGTTGAATTTGTTGGAACTGTCCTCTTAAGGCATCTACCCCAGTTCTGCGCTCATCAAAAATGCGGCGCTTATCTTCCACATCCATTTTGTAGGTCTCGGACCTGTCTTGCAGGTCTTGCAATTTGGTTTCCTCTTCCCCTACTTGTAATTGTGTATACTCAATAGAATCGCTAATGGTTTTTAATTGACCCGTTGCTTTATCCAAGAATTCCTTTAAGCCGGATTCTTTTTCCTTCAGATAATGCAATTTCTGAGTAGCCAGATTCTTATCGTTTTCTTTACCCCGAAGATTCTGCAACAAATCATTGAAAGCATGTTGCATGGTTTGTAAAGACTTCTCCTTCTCAATAAAGCCCAGTTTCTCCTGTTCAATGGCGGCTTCATCGGTAGCAATTTCAGCTTCTAGTTGAAAGCGCTTATCTGTTTCAAGATTCTGCTGCTCGTTCAAATCATGATAAGTAATATTGAAACCTTCCAATGATGCTTTGGCTAATTCTATGGAAAGCTCTTTATAGTCTTTCTTAATCTCGAAATATTTTTCAGCTTTTTTTGCTTGGTTTTCGAGCGTTTTAAGTTGGTTATTAATCTCAAATAGTAAATCTTCGATACGCGCCAAATCCTGTTCGGTTGCATCAAGTTTTGATTTGGCTTCCTTTTTACGCGTCTTGTATATCGTAATACCAGCAGCCTGTTCCAACATTCGTCTACGGCTATTTTCCTTATCCTTAATAATATCATCTACCATTCCCAATTCGATAATGGCATAACTATCGGTACTTACTCCTGTATCTAAGAATAGGTTATGTATATCTTTCAGTCGGCAGGTAACATCGTTTAGGCGATACTCACTCTCTCCATTTTTATAAAACCTACGCGTAACAGTAACCGTATTAAATTCTGTTGGCAACAGATTCTTGGTATTTTCAAAGGTCAGACTTACTTCAGCCAAACCGCTCGGGCTTCTTGTTTTACTTCCGTTGAAAACCAACGCTTCCAGGTTTTCACTTCTTAAAGCAGAAATTTTTTGCTCCCCAATAACCCAACGAATACTATCGATGATATTACTTTTTCCACAACCATTGGGTCCAATAATGCCGGTAATACCTTCATCAAAACTAACTATGGTCTTGTCGGCAAAGCTTTTAAACCCTTTTATTTCTAGCGATTTTAATCTCACAGTTTTCCTATTTATGTATACGAACATACAAGAAAAGAGGAAGAAAAACGATTCAAAATTATATGCTGTGCATAATAGGTGGAGAAAAAGGCTTTAAATTTCATTTTAATAACCAATAAACAACTTAATATATTGATTATCATTATTTTATAGACTTTACTTGAAAATTATTTTAGTTTCAATTACCTGCTTAAAATTTGTTATAAGGGGCTATATTTGAAGACCAAAAGTTACATCAATTTGCCTACGCTAGTTTTCACTGTTACTAACGAATTGAGCTTCGATCAGCGCATGCAAAGAATCTGCAGATCCTTGTCGATGGAGGGTTTTGATGTTTGGTTAATTGGAAGGAATATAAATAACAGCTCCAAACTACCCGCTCAACAATACAAACAGGTAAGATTGAATTGCTGGCTTCAAAAGGGACCTTTTTTTTATATCGAATTCAACCTCCGTTTATTCTTTTACTTGATTTTCAAAAAGGCCGATCTTATTTGCGCCATTGATCTGGATACCATTCTAGCCTGTTATTTCGCCAGTGCTTTAAAGGGTTGCCCTCGAGTTTACGATGCACATGAATACTTCACCGAGCAAAAAGAAGTAGCCACTCGCCCCTTTGTGAAACGTATCTGGTTAGCCATTGAAAAATTTGCAGTACCACAATTTTCATGGGGTTATACGGTGAGCCAATGGATTGCAGATGCTTTTAAATCTGTTTATGGGGTGGAATATGCCATTATCAGGAATCTCCCCTTAAATAGGCCCTATAATGACAAACCAACGGATGAACCTTTCATTATATATCAAGGAGCAGTGAATGAAGGCCGTTGTTTTGAACAGCTCATTCCTGCCATGCAAGATATTCCAGTAAAATTAAAAATTTATGGAACAGGAAATTTTATAAAACAAACTAAATCAATAATTTACAAATATTCACTTCAACATAAAATAGAAGTGTATCAGCCACTTCCTCCCGAAATTTTAAAAGAAATTACAGGCCAGGCAACCATCGGTATCACGCTATTTGATGATCTTGGATTGAGCCAGGTACATAGCCTTGCTAATCGTTTCTTTGATTATATCATGGCGGGCATACCTCAGCTATGTGTTGATTTTCCAGAATACCGGGCCATCAATCAACAATGGGAAGTTGCCTATCTGATTCCAGATACAAATCCCAAAACAATTGCAGCAGCTTTGAACAAATTATTGGATGACCCTGTTCTATACGATAAGCTCAGATTAAATTGTCTGGAGGCAAGAAAGCATTTAAACTGGGATCAGGAAGAAAAACAGTTAATTTCCTTTTACAAAAAGATATTTCAAACTACTTGAATAAATCCCTACATATCATTTCATTTAATGTTCCCTTCCCGTCAAACTATGGAGGTGTGGTAGATGTATTTTATAAATTGCAAGCTTTACATGCTGCAGGAGTTAAAATTCATTTGCACTGTTTTGATTATGGTCGGGGTCAGCAAGAAGAATTGAAAAAATATTGTGAGTCGGTCTACTATTATCCCCGCGAAATAGGTCATAAAGCCATTTCACTAAAATTGCCTTATATAGTTGCGAGTAGAAGAAATGAGGATTTATTAAAAAATCTTTTACTGGATGATTATCCAATATTAATGGAGGGTGTTCATTGTACTTATCTGGTTTTTGATGAAAGGTTCAAACATAGAAAACTCTATGTGCGACTACATAATGTTGAATATCAGTATTATAAGGATCTAAGTAAAAGTACTAAATCGATTTTCCGTAAACTGTATTACTGGAATGAAAGCAGGTTACTAAGAAAGTATGAATCAGAACTAGCTAAAAAGGTACAATTCTGGGGTGTAACTGAAATAGATAATGAAGTATATCGAAATGAATTTGGATGCACTCAAATTGATTTGTTGCCCTTATATATACCGAATTGGGATATGAGTTGCTCAGAAGGTATGGGCAGTTATTGTTTATACCATGGCGACCTTAGCATTGACGCCAATGAGAAGGCTGCAACCTGGCTTTTACAAGAAGTCTTCTTTGATCTAAAACTTCCCTTAGTAATTGCCGGGAAAAATCCCTCTGATGAATTGATTGAGATTGCTCATCAGCAAAGTCATACTTGTATTGTTGAAAATCCCTCTGACAAAGAAATGCAGGATATGATTACCAGGGCCCATATAAATCTGATTCCTTCCTTTACCCACACGGGCATGAAAGTAAAACTTTTGAATGCGTTAAGCAATGGGAAACATTGTGTGGCTAATGATGCTACAATAGCTGGCACTCACTTAGAAAATTTATGCCACTTAGCAAATACCAAAAATGAATTTCAAGAAGTGATTACTGGTTTATTCGAGAAACCATTTACCCTTCAGGAAAGGCAAGTCAGGGAACCTATTCTGCTCAATTTATTTAATAATGAAAGGAATGCACAACTACAAGTTGAGTGGATCTGGGGGAAGGAGAATATTTGATTTCAGCTGGATGATCCACAGCGTTAGGGCTGAAGCCCCTTTCAGGCCAAGTTGATCAATCCCTAGGCTGAAGCCTAGGGTTAACAGTGCTTTTTACTATTTTCTACCAAGGCTGAAGCCTAGGGTTAACAGTCACTTTATCTAAAGAGCAGCACTATCTATTACCTTCCCCAACTCAGTCTTAAGCATTCTAGAAGGATATCGATTGATGACGATAAAATCGTGCGTGGCCATGATTACGGCTGTTCCATAATCTTTAGCTATTTGTATCAAGAGCTGCATGATTTCATCGCTGGTTTCAGGATCGAGGTTTCCTGTTGGCTCATCCGCAAGAATTAATTTAGGTGAGTTCAGTAAAGCACGAGCAATATCAACACGTTGTTGTTCTCCACCACTCATTTCAAAAGGCATTTTAAACCCTTTGCTTTTCAAGCCCACTTTATCCAACACATCATTAATTTTTTCTTCAATCAATACTTCATCTTTCCATCCAGTTGCTTTCAAAACAAATTTTAAATTATCGTACACATTTCTATCCGTAAGCAAATGAAAATCCTGAAAGATCACACCCAGGTTTCTTCTTAAAAAAGGAACTTTTTTCCAATTCATCTCACGAAGATCATAACCAACTACGTTTCCACTTCCTTCTGTCAAACTCAATTCCCCATATAAAGTTTTGAGCAAACTACTTTTACCAGTTCCGGTTTTACCAACCAGATAAACAAACTCTCCTTTATGAACTTCAAAGTTTACATTTTGTAATATAAGATTGCCACCTTGATAGATATTAGCATTTTGTATGGAAACGATTGGCTCAGACATATAATAAATTAAAAATCAAAATTAAAAAGTCAAAACTGTTTACCCTGGTTTTTAAACTAGGGATTGAGGATATCCAAACTAGTATTCATATAAAAGTTCTGCTGCACCGGTTTTGATCAGCAATTCTTTTTTCTCTGATGCTTCTACTCTTCCGATAATTCTAGCTTCGATACCCAATTCAGCAGCATCCTGAATCATTTTTTCTGCTGTAACTGCATCCGTAAATATTTCTAAACGATGTCCCATATTAAACACCTGATACATTTCACGATCATCCGCACCTGAATTTAATTGTATCAGTTTAAAAATAGCTGGGGTATCAAACAAATTATCTTTTACAATTTTCATCGGACCAGGCAAGTATTTCATACACTTGGTTTGTCCACCTCCACTGCAATGTATCACACCAGCAACAGCATCGAAATACTGATCTAATATTCTTTTCATTAACGGCGCGTATGTTCTGGTAGGCGATAACAACAATTTTCCAATAGTGGTTTCATGACCATCTATTGTAATTTGATCGGTCATCCCATTTTTCCCCAAATAAACCACTGACTCTTCTAAAGCTGGTTCAAATGTTTCCGGGAATGAAGTTGCATAACGTTTAGTAAGTACATCATGGCGCGCACTGGTTAAACCATTACTACCTAATCCACTATTATATTCCGTTTCATAATTTGCTTTACCAAAACTTGCAAAACCAACAATCACATTACCCGCAGTAATCTTTTCATTGGTGATTAATTTATTCTTAGGCCAACGGGCAGTCATGGTACCATTTACAGCAATGGTTCTCACTACATCGCCCACATCTGCAGTTTCGCCACCCAGGTAATGAATATGCACACCAAATTTTCCAAGCTGATCAAAAAAATCCTGTGTGCCGTTTATAATTTGTTCTAAAACTGATCCAGGAATTTGTAGTTTATTGCGATCGATAGTAGAAGAGAATAATATATTATCAGTTATTCCTACACATAAAAGATCATCTAAATTCATTGCGATAGCATCTTGTGCTATGCCTTTCCAAACAGATGCATCTCCTGTTTCTTTCCAATAGATATAGGCAAGTATACTCTTAGTACCAGCTCCATCTGCATGCATAATATTTACCCAATCTGGATCACCACAAAGAAAATCTGGATAAATTTTGCAAAATGCTTCGGGAAATAATCCCTGATCCAATTTTTGAATGGCTGCATGCACTTCTTCCTTTTGAGCCGAAACACCGCGTTTTGCGTATAAAGACATGATGGAATTTTGAATTTTAAAGATACCTCAATGCTGCAAATGTACAACACTATGCCTTAGATTTGCACCCAATTATGCAGGTACACTATCAGGAATCGGGGGCAATCCCAGCTTTTAAAAACGCGGTCATTACCATTGGCACATTTGATGGAGTTCATTTGGGACATCGCCAAATTATAACTCAATTGATAGAAGAGGCTAAGAATGTAGGCGGAGAAACTGTTATTATTAGTTTCTTTCCACATCCCAGATCCGTCATTACAAATTCTCTTACAAACGTAAAATTATTAGGCACTTTAAAAGAAAAGATTGCACTGCTTTCAAGCTCGGGCATCGATCATTTAGTTATTATTCCATTCAATTTGGAATTTGCTAATCAGAGTGCAGATGAATACATCAGTAATTTTCTTGTTAAACTATTTCATCCGCACACCATAATCATTGGTTATGACCATCGATTCGGGAAAAACCGTGTGGGCGATTACCATCTACTAGTTGCTTATGGAAAAGAATTGGGATTTGCAGTGAAAGAAATACCTGAACATATTCTGAATGAAGTGGTGATCAGTTCCACTAAAATCAGGAGGGCATTACTTGATAATGATATTAACACTGCAAATAAATTTCTCGGATACGAGTATTTTTTTGAGGGAGACGTGATTAAAGGAAATCAATTAGGAAGAACAATTGGTTACCCTACAGCGAACCTGAATGTTGCATCCGATGAAAAACTGATTCCTGGCAATGGTGTATATGCTGTGCACGCATCAATTTTAGAAGAAAATAAAGTTCCTGTTATATTGAAGGGCATGATGAATATTGGTGTACGTCCTACTGTTGATGGGGTGCTTCGTGTAATTGAAGTAAACCTATTTCACTTTGATCAGGATATTTATGGCAAAACTTTAAAAGTTTCTATTCACAGCTATCTCAGAGCAGAACAAAAATTTTCAGGATTGGAGGCTTTAAAAGAACAGTTGGGAAAAGACCAGCTTATGGCTGAAGAAGCCTTAAATAATTAGCGCTTTTATTGCATCATTTTAACCACTAATTCTTTCATAAGTCCGGCATCAGAACTTCCTACATCATGCACCCCTACCGAACGTAAATTATAATGATGCAGCAGTAATAATATTTTCTCTACACCAGCATAATTATATTTCTTAGCAGCAGCAAAATAGTCCCTTGCAAAATAGGGATTCACTCCAATGGCGGCAGCAATAGATTTTTCATCCCCACCCGGCATCGCATGTATCATTAATACTTTACTGAAAAAATTATAGATAGCAGGTAGTACCATTTGAATAGGTGCCGCTTTCGGGTTTGCCTCAAAATAATTAATGATGCGTATCGCTTTTGCCTGATCTTTTTTACCAATGGCATCTTGTAATTCAAACACATTGAATTCCTTACTTACACCTATATATTTTTCAATATCATCTTCAGTAATTCCCTTGCGTGTACCCAGATTTACTGCAAGTTTTTCGATTTCATTTTCGATCCTACTAAGGTCGTTCCCTATATGGTCTACCAATAGATTTAACCCTTTGGGACTTATTGTAAGTCCGTGCTGTTGAATCATTTGATTGGTCCACTCAGGCAACTGATTATCATACATTTTTTTGGTACTGAGCAGTTCCCCCTTTGTTTTGAGTATTTTGGCAAGTTTTGAGCGCCCGTCAACCTTTTTCTCTTTATAACAAACTACAAAGACGGTAGTTTTTAATGGGTTCTCAATATAAGATTCAAGCTTCTCTATATCGCGCATATGTTGCGCTTCTTTGAGCAAAACTACCTGACGCTCAGCAAACATGGGGTATCGCATACAGGCATTCACCACCGCAGCCCAATCTGCATCTTTACCATAGAACACGGTAAGATTGAACCCCGCTTCGGCATCAGACAGGATCTTTTTCTCTGCATAAAAAACCACTTGATCAATAAAGTAGGATTCTTCCCCCTCTAACCAATATACTGGCTTGAATTGGCCCTTTTTCCATTCTGAAATGATCTTTTCTGCAGACATGACTGCAAAGATGAGGTTTGTGTATTTAATATCAATAATTCGAGAAATTATTTTTTGGCACGGTTTTGGTTTTAGTATGTGCAAGCCCAAAAAACATTAAACAAAATCAGTACATTAAACTTTATTTTATGACCTACACTTCAGAAAGCAGTACCCAAACACCTCAAGGTAAAGACAACCGTAAATTGATTTACGGAATTTTGATTACCGCATTGGTTTTGACCTGGGGATATATTTTCTATGACAAAAGCAAGACTAAAGAAACCGTTACTTTACTAGAAACCAAAATCAGTAATGTGGATAGTGCACGTAACGCAATTCAGGCTGAATACACATTGGTATCTGCAAAAGCTGATTCTTTAACTCAAAACAACTTACAATTACAAGGTTCATTAGCTGAAAGAAGCACTGAAATCCAAAAGTTGAAAGTTAATATCGGTAGTATTCTTCGCAAGAAAGATGCCACTGCAGCAGAATTAGCGGATGCAAAAAATATGATCAATGACCTGAATGGCAAGATCAGTGGATTGTTTGTTGAAATTGAAAAACTGAAAGGTGAAAATCAAACTTTAACTACCAACAATCAGCAATTGAATACTGAAAAAACACAGTTGACTTCTGATAAACAGAATTTAGAGCAGAACTTAACAAAAACCAATACTGAAAAGCAGCAATTGGCTGATAAGGTTGATGTAGCTTCTACTTTGCAAGCTTCTCAAATTGGTATCATTGCAATTAACTTAAAAAGTAATGGTAAAGAAAAAGAAACCACTACTGCAAAAAGAGCTGATTTCATGAGAGTTGAATTTACAGTTGCTGCAAACAGAGTAACTCCAACTGGTGCAAAGGATTTCTACGTAGTGATTACCGGACCTGATGGAAAAGCTTTTAATGAAGGTGGAAACTTTACTACTCGTGAAGAAGGCGAAAGAGGGTTTACCAATAAAGTTTCTGTTCCTTACGAACAGGGCAAACCGATGCCTCCAGTAAGTTTCAATTGGAAAAAGAATGATAAATATGCAGAAGGCAATTATAAAATTGAAATCTATAACAATGGTTTCAAAATTGGCGAAAGTGTAAAGACTTTAAAGAAAGGTGGATTATTTAGTTAATCTTACAACAATATAAAAATGGCTGTCTGCAAAGACGGCCATTTTTGTTTTAGACAGACATGAACTCAGGATTCACAATTTCACGTACTTTAGATTTATGATTAGTTCCTGGATGAATTGGCGTACACTCATGGTTTTTATTGCCGTATTAATTGTAAGCGGTACTATCGTTTATTCGCAATATCTGGCTGGAAAGATTGCTACAGAAGAACGTAAAAATGTGGCTGCCTGGGTGGAAGCTCAAAGAACTATTTTATTCTCGTCCGATACAGTGAGTATCAATCTTGCCGCAAAAATTATCACAGAAAATGACCAAATTCCAATCATCGAAACCAACGAGAACGACCAGATTACCGGTAACTATTTAAATCTTAATGCCTTTCTGGTTAAATCAGATCCGACCTATTTATCCAAAAAATTAAAGCAGTTCAAAAGTTTTAATCGAATCCCCATCACTAGTATTCTTTCCCAAAAACCATATGCCGCCAATAAATATTATTATGGGGAAAGCGAACTATTAAAAGAAACCAAACTATATCCCATTATTCAATTGATCATTGTTGCTTTTTTTATTTTTGTGGCTATTGCTTTACAAAGAATTAATTATAAAAGCGAGCAGAATCAGCTCTGGGCTTCACTAGCAAAAGAAACTGCGCATCAATTGGGTACTCCCGTTAGCAGCTTAGAAGGATGGCTGGAAATATTAAAATCAACAAAAGGAAATGAAAATTTCGTTCCTGAAATTGCTAAAGATGTTAAAAGATTACAACTAATAACTGACCGTTTCGGTAAAATAGGAAGTCAGCCTAAATTAGAAAGTGCTCCTATTGCCGAACAAATCCAACACATTTTAAATTACATGAAAAAACGAGCGGGGGGAGCTGTAGAATTTGAATGTGATACTAGCAGACTTGAAAATGTGAATATTTTAATGTCGCCTCCCCTATTCGATTGGGTAATGGAAAACTTAATAAAAAATGCATTGGATGCGATTGACGGAAAGGGATTAATTTCTATACAATCACATGTATCTGCACAGGGTGTAATTATTGATGTAACTGATAGTGGAAAAGGAATTGCAGCCGCCCATATCAAAAAAGTATTCAGGCCAGGTTTTACGACGAAGAAAAGGGGTTGGGGTTTAGGCCTATCTCTAAGCAAGCGGATTGTTGAGCAGTACCACAAAGGGAAACTCTTTGTGCGTTGGAGTGAACAAGGTAAAGGAACCAGTTTTAGAATTATACTTCCTTTATCTACAAACGAACCAATGAGCTAGCATCATTATTTACCATAGCAACTCATCACTGCCTGCCATTGATGTAATGACTGGGGTGTAGTTGTTTCAGCATACAAATCAGCCTCTCCAAATAAATCAACCAATTCTTGTTCCAAATGATCTGTAACAAATGCTGAATTCTGATTGCCTAATTTCTGAAGGCATGAATTCATCTTTGCTAACTTTTCATCTGACAAATGATCGAAAATGTGCTGTTGCATTAATTGTCCGGTTGCATTCAACAACAATTCAGAAGAATTCGTTTTCATGATTAAGGATTTTAAGGATTAACGAATAAACACTCGAACATTATTACTATACAAAGTGACAACAATAATTGATGCAAAGCTGTTTACTAAATTGTTAAGACTTAAAAAAGTGCATAAGTTGGGGATAGCTCAAACACTACCCCCTTTCGATTTAACTATTTCAAAACCACTGCTCCCAATGCGGGTAACTGTACTTTTATCTTATAACATTCGGAAGGTTTATCCACTAATTCTGATGAAATGATGGGATTAAACACATCTCCAGTACCCCAGAATTCTTCACCGTTTGAATTGAATACCTCATTCCATTTTCCTTTGCCATGTACGTAAATTTCCCAATCATGTCGAACTACTGGCGTAACATTCAAAATGATCAATAAACTATCCTTCGGTTTTTTTCCTTTGCGTAAATACACCAACACGGATTCGCTTCTATGATTCAAATCCACCCATTCAAATCCACCGGGTTCAAATTGCTTTTCATATAAAGCAGGCTCAGCACGATATAGTGCATTTAATTTCTGAACACAATGTTTCATTCCAGCATGGCTCGAATGATTTAATAATTCCCATTGTAGTTCACTCTTATAATTCCATTCATTTGTGGCACCAAATTCATTGCCCATAAACAATAATTTAGAACCCGGGTGCGTAAACATATAGGTATATAAAATACGCAGGTTAGCAAATTTTTGCCATTCGTCTCCAGGCATTTTATATAACATAGGACTTTTCCCATGCACTACTTCATCGTGCGACAAAGGCAACATGAAATTTTCATCATAGAAATACATCATACTGAATGAAAATTTATCCTGCTGAAACTGACGAAAGATGGGGTCCAGATTAAAATAATCAAGTGTATCGTGCATCCATCCCATCATCCATTTCATTCCAAAACCTAATCCACCTTCAAAAGTAGGTTTACTGATTTTGGGCCAATCTGATGCTTCTTCTGCAATGGTTTGAATATCTGGAAAATCGCGATACAGTGTTTCATTTAAATCCGTGATAAAAGCGATGGCTTCAATGTTTCCATTACCACCATATTCGTTGGGCTCCCACTGACCAGCATTGCGGCTATAATCTAATCGCAGCATAGAACTCACTGCATCAACACGAATAGCATCTGTATGAAATTGGTCGCACCAAAAACGTGCTGAACTGATCAAGAAAGATTTTACCTCTCCTCTTTTATAATTGAAAATATAGGAGTTCCAATCGGGATGAAATCCTTTGCGCATATCCGCATATTCATAAGTATGTGTACCATCGAACATGAATAAGCCATGTGCATCATAAGGAAAATGTGAAGGTACCCAATCAAGTATAACACCTATACCGGCTTGGTGAAAAGCATCCACCATGGCAGCATAATCTTGCGGTGTTCCAAATCTTGATGTAGGAGCAAAATAACCTGTTCCCTGATAACCCCAACTACCATCAAATGGATGCTCCATTACTGGCATAAACTCAACATGCGTAAATCCCATATCTTTTACATAAGGAACTAATCTTTCTGTAATCTGTGCATAGGTATTATAGCTTTCTTCATCATTTTTATCAGGACGCATCCAACTAGCCAAATGCACTTCATACACAGAATAGGGTGCATTCAAAGAATTATGCTTTTTCCTTGTTTTCATCCATTCAGCATCTTTCCAATCATATTCAGTTTGCCAGGTAATAGAAGCGGTCTTAGGGCGTGTTTCCCAGAAATTTGCGTAGGGATCTCCCTTATCTAATCGGATGCCTTTAAAACCATGAATATGGTATTTATAAGCTTCCCCAACTCCTATCTGAGGAATAAAACCTTCCCAGATACCTGAATTATCTAACCTAACTTTTAAAGGATGCGCTTCTTTATTCCAATCATTAAAATCACCCGTAACGCTTAAGAAAGTAGCGTTCGGAGCCCAGACTGCAAAATAGGTACCAGCAGTATTGTTCACCGTGATTTGTTTGTTTCCCATTAACTTATAAATACTATAATGGGTACCATTTTGAAAATTTCTAATATCCTCATCTGAAAATAGAGAGTAGTTCCAAACTGGCTGATTGCTATCTACAAAATGAATCTCCTCGTATTTTTTCATATATCTTTTTCCAACTTTAGGTGTATTTGCAACTCTTGTGTTCGGGAAGATAACAAAACTATATTACTAGATGTAGAAGAAATTTTCATGGAACTAGTAAAAAATCTTTCCAATTAAATATAAAAATTGTTTAACATAATATTACAACTAAGAATTTAGTTTGTGAGCCATAATTTATGGAGTTTGCAAACAATTGCATCCAATACCTTAACGCCCAAACTGCATGAATAAACTATTACTGCTTATTGCCATCCTGTGTACGAGTGTTTTAACTGTTAAAGCCCAGAATTCAACAATAAAAGGGACAGTAAACGATACACTCAATAAACAAAATCTTTCCAATGCAGTAGTTTCCATATTAAGACCTAAAGATTCTGTGTTGGTAAAATTTGTACGAACTGATACTAATGGGAACTTTGAACTGAAGAAAGTTCTTGCTGGGAATTATATTTTAATGGTCTCCTACCCTAACTATGCGGAATATATAGATCAGATTAATTTCGACGGCAGTTCTGATAAGTCATTAGGCATTGTGCCATTAATAACTCGGGCAAAATTATTAGAAGAAGTTATTGTGAAACAACGCATCTCAGCCATTCGCGTGAAAGGAGATACCACAGAATATCGTGCAGATAGTTTTCATGTTTCAGCAAATGCAGATGTTCAAGAGCTGTTGAAAAAAATGCCCGGAATCCAAGTAAACAGTAAGGGTGAAATAACAACTCAGGGAGAAAAAGTAAATAAGTTATTAGTAGATGGTGAAGAATTTTTTAGTGATGACCCTGCCGTTGTTACAAAAAATTTAAGAGCTGATGCAGTTGATAAGGTTCAGGTCTTTGATAAAAAAAGTGATCAGGCAGTTTTTACAGGTATAGATGATGGTCAAAAACAAAAGACCATTAACCTGCAATTAAAAGAAGATAAGAAAAAAGGCTTTTTCGGTAAAGCTGAGGCGGGATCAGATTTTGATCAATACAATTATGGCAAACTTATGGCTAATGCTTTTAAAGCTAAACGAAAAATAGCCGGTTATATCACACACGATAATACAAAATTTGAAACACTGAATTGGGACGAAAATCGGAACTACGCTGGTGACCCCAATACTACCACAACTGTAAATGATGATGGTGGTGTTTCCATGTATTCATCGGGTGACGAATTTAGTTGGGGTTCGGGTTTACCCATTTCAACAACAGCGGGTCTGCACTTTAGTAATAAATGGAATCTTGATAAGAATAATACCAATAATACATTTCAGTATAATAAATTAAATGTTACCGGAAAAACAAGCTCCATCACACAAAACATTCTCCCAGATACCAGTTTTACAAATACCACAGAACAGACTCAGGCAAATGAAAGAACAAGGAATAAATTAACCAGTATGTATGAGGTGCAAATTGACTCCTCCAGCTCTTTAAAATTTACCCTCAAAGCTTCTGATATCAAGAGTGCCAGTAATTTGAATTACTTAGGAAAATCGATCAGCTCAGATAATAAACTGATTAATGAATCAGATCGCACTACAATCAATAATGACGATCATAAGAATTTCAATACCAGTATGCTTTGGCGAAAGAAATTTGCAAAAAAAGGAAGAACTATTTCTGTGAATGCAGAGTTGACATTTACAGACAAAAAAGAAAATGGTTTCTTATTAGCTAAGAATCAGTTTTTTGATAAGAACGGAAATATTATTCGTCTCGATAATATTGATCAGCGAAAAGAGAATATACAAACGGGGTCAAGCATTAATAGCAATTTTACTTATACTGAACCTCTTTGGAAAAATACTTTTTTAATTCTTAATTATCGTTTGAATATTAATCGAAATGATGCTGAAAGAAATACATTTAATAAAGATCCAAATGGTAAATACAGTGCTTTAAGCGATACACTTTCGAATCATTTCATCTTTAATACAACTGGCAATACTGGTGGATTTAATATTCGATACCAAGTGAAGAAATTTAATTTCGCAGTCGGAACTGGACTTGGCACAGTAACCTATCATATGAATGATATTAGAAAGAATACAGACAGAGAAGTAAACTATACTAATTTCACTCCCGCAATTGTTTTTAAATATACTCCGAAACAGCAGCGAAGAGTTGAATTTAATTATAATGGAACAACGGAGAATCCTACTCTCAATCAGATACAACCCTTTATCGATAATATTGACCCCTTGAATATTACAGTGGGAAATCAAAATTTGAAGCAGGCATTCCTGCATAATTTTAATTTCAGAGCATCGGATTACAAAGTATTGAAGAGCAGAAATATCGGATTAAATATGAACTATAATACTACCGATAATGCCATATCAAACAATTCTTTTGTAGATAGCTTGGGAAGAAGAATAAATCAGGCAATTAATGTGGATGGTAATTATTCATTTAGATTAAGTGGAGAATATGGTTTCGAAATTATTCCTTCTTTAAATTTTAACGTTGAAATCGGGCCAAGAATTAATCAATATGTGAACTTTGTAAATGGCCTGAGAAATGAAACCAAAACAACCGCAACTTCATACTCTATTAATTCAGGCTATTGGAGTGATAAATGGATTAATTTTTGGATCAATTTCGAGGCTAGCTATAACAAATCCGTTTCTTCTATCCGTCCAGATGTTGCCACCAATTATTGGTCCTATACCTCATATACTAACCTCCAATTTAAATTCAAGAAGCAAAAACTATATGTAGACATTAATGGGGAATTTAGTTTTTATCAGAAAACAGCTGCATTTGCAAATCAGCGAAATGCCTATATAGTAAATGGAGGAATCCGGAAAATAATTTCTAAGGATGAAAAATGGGAAACCAAGTTTTATGTGAATGATATTTTCAATCAGAACTTGGGAATTAATCGAAACATCAGTAGCAACTTTATTTCTGAAACAACCACACAGAATGTAAAACGATACTTCATGTTATCGTTAATCTATAATTTCAATAAAAACGGCAAGCCTTCCAATATGGGCTTTTAGTATATGAAAAAAATATTCTTATTGCTTGTTTCATTTATTAGTTTATACGCGAATTCGCAAACTCAATTCATTACTAAGGGAAGAATTTTGTACGAAAAAACAGTAAATCAACACAAACCGCTCGAGGAAGAAGGAAGCGACAACGAATGGTGGAAAGAAATGATGAAAAGCTTTCCGAAAATTGTAAAAGATCAATACGAACTTAAGTTTAATGAAACTAAATCGGTTTATAAATTAGAGAAAGAGAATTCAGATAATAAATATATGTGGGGTTCTAAACCCAATGAAACTGATCATGTGATTACCGATGTAACCAACCAATCCATAAGCATTCAAAGAGAGATTTTCGAAAATACATATCTGATTAAAGACAGCCTTCGAAATTTCGAATGGAGAATAACGCAAGAAACCCGTGAAATTGCCGGATTTGAGTGCAAAAAAGCAGTTACAAAAATTTGCGACTCTGTCGTTGTGGTTGCTTTTTATACAGACCAGATTCCTGTAAGTGCAGGACCAGAAAGTATGGGGGGATTACCCGGCATGATATTAGGTTTAGCCATTCCAAGAATGTACAGTACCTGGTTTGCAACAAAACTGGAATTAGTTGAACCAACCATACCACAATTAAATCCCAGCCAAAAAGGTAAAAAAGTTAACTGGGTGCAACTTAACTCAGAGCTGAAAAAGGGTATGAAGGATTGGGGAAAGAATGGACATCGTTTAACATGGGGATTTTCATTATAAATTTATCGTTCAATGGAACGCTTTTTTTATACACTTGATTTTCATGTAAAAATCCTCCGTAACTTTTGCCCTCAAATTGCTTACATGAAAAAAACGTTGCTGCCACTAATACTGGTAATGGGAATTTCGGCTGCCCATGCTCAATCCAAGCCTACCCTATCTGTAATCCCTGTTCCTGCTTCTTTAATTTCAAATAGTGGAACATATACATTAACTGGTAATACTGTAATTTCTGTTTCTGCTGGATCAAGTAAAGAACTTGACAATATGAGTAATCAATTGTCTAAAGTTTTGCAAACTGCTACTGGCTTTAGCTTAAAGACCAGTCGTGATGCATCCGATGCGGGAATCAAGTTAGAACTTCTAACTACGCCGAACTCCTCTTTGGGGAATGAAGGATATCGTCTTCAAGTAACTGCTTCAGGTGTACTCATCAGCGCCAATAAACCTGCAGGTATATTTTACGGAATACAATCCTTCATGCAATTGTTACCGAAAGAAATCGAAAGTAAAACCGTGGTAAGTAATACTGCCTGGACCGTTCCTTGTGTTACTATCGACGATCAACCAAGATTTGGTTGGAGAGGTTTGATGTTAGATGTGAGTCGTCACTTTTTCACAAAAGAGGAAGTGAAGAAATTCATGGACGATATGGTTAAATTTAAATTCAATTTATTACATCTTCATTTAACCGATGATGAAGGCTGGAGAATTGAAATCAAGAGTTTACCAAAACTTACTTCAGTAGGTGCATGGCGCGTAGAGCGCAATGGCAAATGGGCTAATTCTCCAAAAGCAGCGGATCCTTCTGAACCTAAAACTTATGGTGGTTTTTATACACAGGAAGATATCAAAGAACTTGTGAAATATGGTCAGGAAAGATTTGTAACCATTATGCCTGAAATTGATGTTCCTGGTCATAGTTTGGCCGCATTAGCTGCTTATCCTGAACTTTCTTGTACTGGCGGAGAACACACAGTGTATCAGGGTATTCCTTTTATGAATTGGTTTGCGGGTGGATTTGAAGCCATTGTTGAAAACGGACTTTGTCCTGCCAACGAAAAAGTATATGAATTCTTAGACAAAGTTTTTACCGAAGTAGCACCTCTTTTCCCTTTTGAATATATCCATATGGGCGGCGACGAGTGTGCCAAAAATTTTTGGCAGAAAAGTCCTGCGGTGCAGGCCTTGATGAAAAAAGAAGGTCTAAAAACAATGCCTGAAGTTGAAAGTTATTTTGTTAGAAGAGTAGAGAAAATTGTGAATTCAAAAGGTAAAAAATTAATGGGTTGGGATGAGATCTTGGAAGGGGGCATCTCTCCTACCGCAAATGTGATGAGCTGGCGCGGCGTGAAAGGTGGTATTGAAGCAGCAAAATCAAAGCACAATGTGGTGATGTCGCCTACTACCTTTGCATACTTAGATTATGTTCAGGGAGAACCTTTATTAGAAGCCCCTGTTTATGCAAGCCTGCGTTTGAATAAAGCTTATTCTTTTGAGCCAATTCAGGAAGGAATGGATGCTAAATATGTGTTAGGCGGACAAGGAAATCAGTGGACAGAACAACTTGGAAACTATAGGAGTTTACAATACATGACATGGCCACGAGCTTTAGCTATTGCAGAAGCTACCTGGTCGCCAAAAGAAAAGAAAAATTGGAACAGTTTTGCTACAAGGGTTGAAAATCAATTCGATCGTTGGGATATTTCTGACGACAAATATTCTAAAGCAATGTTTGATGCAATTGTTGAAGCATCAAAAGATGAGAAGGGAAATCTCTATGCTAACTTAAGTACTGAAGTTGCTGGTTTGAATATTTATTATTCATTTGATGAATCAAATCCTGATCACTATTATCCGAAATATAGTAAGCCAGTTTTAGTTCCTAAAGATGCTGCTACTATGAAAATTGTGACGTATCGTGATGGAAAACAAATTGGGAAGCAGATTAATATTCCGGTTACTGAATTAGCAAAAAGAGTGCCTAAGAAGTAAGATTATTAGTAAGATTATCTAAGGACAATCAACCACCCCAGCCGTATTCCGCTAAAGCGAAATCGGCGTCCCCTCCATCGCATGCGATGGAGGGGACATTTTTTATATTTTTCTTCCTGCAACTTTTCGCTAAATCTTATCCGTGCAAATCCGTTTTATTTGCGTCATCTGCGTGCTATAAAAACATGCTCCTTTATCTATTCCTTTCTAATTAATTTTATAACCATCCATTATGCCGCATCCAATTACGGCAACTTTCCATCCAGAGGTCTTTGGTGGTTTTATTGATTAATCCAAATCCATGGCCTCCATTTTGATAAATATGGATTTCACTTTTTACGCCATGAGCAATCAGTGATTGGTAAAATAATACACTATTCATCACTTTCACTGCATTATCATCTGAAGCATGAAAAAGAAAACTGGGTGCTGTGTTTTTAGTAATCTGAAGTTCATTGGAATAAAAATCCTTTTTTTCTTTTGATGGATTCTTTCCTATTAAATTATCTCTGGAGCCCATATGTGTTAAGCTATCTTGGAAACTAATCACAGGATAACCTAAGATCATAAAATCTGGACGAAGGCTAGTGTTCTTGGGGTTTGTAATGAGCGCATCCGTATAGTGTGTGCCTAAGGTAGATGCTAAATGCCCACCAGCAGAAAATCCGATGATTCCAATTTTATTAGGGTCGATATTCCATTTTTCAGCATTCTCGCGAGTGATTAGCATCGCCTGTTGTGCATCTTGCAATGGTCCTATTTCACGATTGGGCATGGTACGATCACTTGGAATGCGATATTTTATAAGGATGGCAGTAATACCTACTTCATTAAATGACTTTGCAATGTCTGAGCCTTCATGGCCTGAAGCTGTTATAGAGTATCCGCCTCCTGGGAAAATAACAACAGCAGACTTTTTATCGTTTTGCACTTTGGGTTGAAATACAGTATATGTTGGTATACTAATATCGCTGATAATTAAAATACCAGGTTCGGCAGAATGCTTTTCTATGTTTTCAGCGGGTTTACTATTTGGAATAGCATCTGGATATAAAGCTGTTTCAGTTTGTGCTTGAATCTTCATAATACTTGAAATCAATAATAAAGAAAGGAGTATTTTTTTCATATGCATAAATTAAACGTAGATTAATTACTAAAATAATAAATAACTTCAATACAGTTAATTCTAAATTCAATACAATTACAAAGTATGGGAAGAATCACAATAAAAGATGTTTTTAAACAAGTTAAAGCCGATCTAATAGGAAAGGATTCTTATCGTGGTGTTACCCTTACTTACTCATGGCTTGCAAACCAATTCGGTCATATTTCATTGGGTTTTATCTTTTCATCAGTCGCATACTTTTTATATCAGAAAACAAATGATGTGGAACAAGCTGGAATAAAAGCTGCAAGTACCATTGCTATTATTTGGATCTGCTTTGAAGTCTATAATTTTTTAGGCCCCTTACTTTTAAAAAAGAAAACAAATTCAAAATTGCTATTCGTTAGTGGTCCTAAATATCAATTCCAGCCGGCCTGGGCTAATATCGCATTTGACACATTTACTGATATGTGCTTTTTTGCTTTGGGTTCATTTCTCTGTGCTTTTATTTTGGTTTACTTCAACCTCGGGAACACTAAAATTATCATCTATATCCTTCTGATACTTTTACTGATACTTCAATATCCGATACATTATTGGTTTATCACAAAAATGTACGAACAGGCCGCCCAATTTCCTTTTCAGTATCGGCTTAGTCAATTTGACCTTCCCATTTCAGATGAAGCAAAACAATCAATCTTGTACTGGCTTGCAGATAATCATAAAGCAAAACATCTTTTAATTTTCGGGGGAGTGAATTGTGGTAAAACAAGTTTGAGTGTAGGCGTTGCCAATGAAAAAGCAATCAAGCATCAATCAGTCACTTATACCACCGCCACTAAATTAATCAGTATGTTTTTTACGCCGCCGCAGCCCGATCAAGAGAATGCTTATCCGTGGAATTGGCAGAATAGTTCTTATCTGGTGGTTGACGATATCAATCCCGGTGATCCTGTAAAGGAAGTGATTATTACAGCTGAATATTTTTTACAATTAATGGATACTTATTCCAGTGAGAATGAACCCAACAGAGCGATTTTCAGAAACACTTCAGTGATCTGGGTTTTAGGGAGTGATGATTCAGAAAGAAATTTACAGGATGACTGGAAAAGTATGCTACACAAAATTGGAGTTGCAAAAGACCATATCTGTTCAGTAGAATTATAAAAAAACTTCCACATAGGAAGCTTTTTTCACTTAGGTAAAGAATTTATTTTGATAATTCTAATACCCACATTCTTTTAGCAGGTATCGTGAATTTACTTTCTACTGTAACTCCTGAAACAATATTTTTTCCGGCTTTAAATCCGGAAGTTCTTTCTGTGAATTTTGAAAAATCGACTTCTTTATTTTTATCACTGGTATTCATCACACACATGATGGTTTGCTTTGTATCATATCTAAAATAAACATATAATCCATCATCCGGTACATATTGCATCAAAGAACCTTTCGTAATGGCAGAACTATTTTTCCGAAAATTTGCGAGAGTTGTTACATATTGTTGCATATCTTTTTCTTCAGTGGTCATTCCTTCTCCTGTAAATGCATTTTTCTTATCGCCCTTCCATCCACCAGGGAAATCTAATCTTACATTTCCATCTGCAGGATTCTTCTCCCCCTTCATTAAAACTTCAGTACCGTAATACAATTGAGGAATCCCTCTCGTAGTTAATAGCCAAGCAATACCTGTTTTTACTTTTTCAATATCGCCACCCACATCAGATAATATGCGCGTTAAATCATGGTTATCTAGAAAGACGCAATTGCGATTGGCATCCTTATATAAAAAGTCATTGCTCAGCGTAGTATATAATTTATTCACACCCTCTGTCCATCCAAAATCTTGTTTTAATGCAGGTTGTATACCATACATTAAAGCTTGAAAATCTGTAGCACCTTGCAAATTGCTTTTGAAAGGGACATCCATTTTATTTTCTACAAAATAGGCTTGTGCGGCTGTGCCATGTACCCATGTTTCACCGAACATCGTCATCTTCGGATATTCATCCGTTAATGCTTTATTACAACGATTCATAAAAGGTAAATCGTTATAGATATAGGTATCGATTCTCCAACCATCTACACCAAATTTTTCTACACTCCAAATTGCATGTTGAATTAAATAATTTGCTACATAAGGATTGGATTGATTAATGTCGGGCATTTCAGTGGTGAACCAACCATCCACTGTTTTTTTTGCGTCAGACTTAGATGCATAGGGATCGAATAGTGGTTGATCTTTATAAGAGGTTCCGGTATATTTTGGCCATTGATGGTACCAGTCTTTCATGGGTTGATCGAGGAAGGTAATATGTTTGCTGCCTACATGATTATACACTGCATCCTGAATTAATTTCATTCCTCTTTTATGGAGCGCATCGCTTAAAGCCAAATATTTTTCCGCTCCCCCAATTCTTCTTTCAATTGTATAATGATCTGTAAATGCATACCCGTGTTCTGTTCTATTGGGTTGGTCGTTTTCAAGTACGGGGGTCATCCATAGAGTAGTAATTCCTAACTTTTGCAAATAATCTAAATGATTAATGACGCCCTGAAGATCTCCCCCATGCCGATCATATATTTCTTTTCTATTTAAACTTTGATCGCGCATACCTGCCACATGATCGTTCGTTTCATCTCCGTTGCTAAATCGATCCGGCATCAAGAGATATACTAAATCGGAAGAGTTAACACCTTGAGCATAGGTGATACTTTTACCCGTTCTTCTTTTTTCTAAAGTCCACTTTACCGCATGCCCTTTCCTATCTTGAAGAAATTCTATCATTACATCACCAGGTTGAGAAGTTGACGCAACTTCAATATCCAATGCCATATATTTCCCATTCTCCAATGCTGTTGTTTTCAACAATTTTACTCCGGGATAATTGATACGAACCGTTTCTTTATTAAACCCATCATACTCACCATACACTAAAACTTGTACTTTATTCCATTTCATACCTACCCACCAATTACTTGGATACAATTTTGCGTATTGGGCAATAGAATAACCAGTAACGCTTAAAAAAGCGATCACTAAAAAACAAAATTTACGTTTCATACAATTTCAATTTAAAACCCAGTTCATCAATCTTTCGATTTGATCACTAGCTTAGCACAAACACCAGCTATAATCATCGAAGCTCCTGCTAATGCTAATACATTAACTGCTTTTTCACCAACCAGTGTTAAAGCTAATCCCCCTAAAAGTCCTGCAGCAATTTGTGGGATAGTAATCGTTGCATTAAAAATACCCATGTATACACCAGTTTGTTTGGGTGGCAATGAAGAAGAAAGAATTGCATAAGGTAAAGCAAGTATAGCTGCCCATGCAATACCTACACCGATCATCGGAATAAACAAAAGATTTTTATCCGTAATGAACATCATTGACATCAAACCAATACCACCGCAAAGAAGGGATAGCATATAGGTGTTTTTCCTTCCTAGTTTATCTGTAATTGATGTCAAAACCAAAGAATATAATGCAGCGAATAAACTATAAGCTGCAAATATTACACCTGTCCAATCGCCTGCTTCATTAAATAATTTTGAATGTGGATCTGTAGTGCCCCAAATGTTTTGAGCGATTGCTTGTGTAGTATATACCCACATCAAGAACAATGAAAACCAGGAAAAAAATTGTGTAATAGAAAGCTGCCACATGGTAGCAGGAATATTTTTCAATAAAGTACTAAATGGAACTTTTTCTGTTTCTGTAGGATCAATATTATTGTATTTGGCATATTCTTCAGGAGGATATTCTTTTGTTCTGAAAGATGTCCATAAAACACTTAACAATAAAGCAGCGCCACCAAAATAAAAAGCATAAATCACAGTAGGTGCTACTTTTTCACCGGGGTTGGGTTCATTGGAAACATTAAAAACATTCGTCAGTAAATAAGGCAACATCGATCCTACAAATGCACCTGTATTAATTAAGAAACTTTGAATGGCATATCCTTTATTGCGCTGACTTTCAGGAAGCATATCACTCACCAATGCTCTGAATGGTTGCATGGTTACGTTGAAGGAAGTATCCATCAATAATAACATCGTAGCCCCGAAAATCAAAGCAGGTAATAATATGGCAAAATGTTCCGAATTAGGCATAAAGAACATCGCTAAAGCTGACACAATACAACCACCGAGTATAAAAGGGATTCTTCTACCCAATCTTGTCCATGTTTTATCACTCGACATCCCTACAATGGGTTGTACAATTAATCCAGCTACTGGAGCTGCCAACCAAAATAAACTAAGATTATGCGGATCAGCGCCAATTGCAGAAAGGATTCTACTTGTATTGGCATTTTGTAAAGAATATCCAATTTGTACTCCTAAGAATCCAAAACTGATATTCCAGATTTTCCAAAAACTTAAAACAGGTTTTGAACTGTTTGAATTAGACGAAAAACTGTTCGCAAGGGCCATAGCAATCGATTAAATGTGTAATGTGTAATAATTACATGAAGGTAAAAGTAACTAAAAAAACATCCCAAAATGGGATGTTTTTTATGATTTATATCACGAATCCGTTTGGTAGAATTGCAGTTTTTTTGACTACCACAATCCCATCTTTAACAGAATACAGTGGATGATCGCTATTGGGTAAATGCTTACCCCCAATGATCTTCACATCATTTCCTATCCTACAATTCTTATCAATAATGGCATCTTTAATATAGCAACGTTCACCAATTCCAATTAATGGCAACCCTTTCTCTTTGTTTGCTTCCATTTCTGAAAGGGTTTCATAATAATCATTTCCCATAATATAAGCACTAACTACTGTTGTGCCATGTCCTATTCTTGATCGGATACCTACCACACTTTGTTCAATTCTGCTTGCATTGATAATAGATCCCTCCGCAATAATTGTTTTCTCTAAAGTTGTACCACTAATTTTAGCAGGAGGCAACATTCTTGCACGACTATACACCGTTTTATTATTATCAAAAAGATTAAAAGCTGGAACATCATCAGTCAATGCCAGATTGGCTTCAAAGAAAGAATAGATATTTCCAATATCAGTCCAGTAACCATCGTATTGATAACTGATTACTTTATGATTATCGATTGATTCAGGTATAATCTCTTTTCCAAAGTCTGTAGCTTTTGGATTTTTTTCATACAAAAGATGATCCAATATTTTTTTATTGAAAATATAGATACCCATGGATGCTAAATAATTCCTTCCCTGTTTCTGCATTTCTGCGCCAGTATCGCTAGTCCATTCCGGCAATAGTTCTTTACTTGGTTTTTCAATAAATGAGGTAATAAAATTTTCTTCATTCGTTTTTAAAATTCCAAATTCAGGAGCTTCGCGATCCCCTACAGGAATTGTAGCAATAGTGATATCAGCTCCCTGCGCCTTATGATTAGCAATCATTTCACTGAAATCCATTTGATACAATTGATCCCCACTTAAAATTAAAATATACTCGTAATCGAAATTACTAATATGTCGCAAAGATTGTTTAACAGCATCAGCAGTTCCCTGAAACCATCCTGGATTATCAGGGGTTTGTTCTGCCGCAAGAATATCTACAAATCCAGAACTAAATGCGCTGAAGTGATACGTGTTCTTGATATGTTTGTTAAGAGATGCTGAGTTAAATTGAGTCAATACAAACATCCTATTGATATTGCTATTGATACAATTACTAATAGGAATATCCACTAAACGATACTTGCCTGCAATAGGTACTGCTGGTTTTGACCTTGTTGCAGTTAGTGGAGATAATCTGCTTCCTGCTCCACCTCCTAAAATAACAGCCACTACTGATTTCGAAAAATTATCCATATGTTTAGATTATAGGGTTTAAATAATAGATTGATAAAGGTTAATATATTTTTGAACAGTTGCTTCCCAGCTATTATCGATTTGCATCATTGTTTTGCGCATTTTTTCTAAATACACTTCATCTTTATACACTGATACGCCTCTGTGTATCGAATATACTAAATCATCCACGGAAGCATTATTAAATCGAATGCCATACCCATTGGGCTCACCCATGTCAACTACCGTATCTTTTAATCCACCTGTACTTCTCACCACAGGCACTGTACCGTAACGCATAGCATACATTTGATTTAATCCACAAGGCTCAACTCTACTTGGCATCAACAAGAAGTCTGCTCCGGCATAGATTAGGTGACTCAAAGCCTCGTTATAACCTATATAGGCATTGTAAACACCAGGGTGTCGGTAGGATAATTGCTGCAAGGCCCATTCCACATCAGTTTGTCCACTTCCAAGAATGAAAAAACTTGCTTCCCCATTCGTTTGATAAATAGCAGTAGCAATGGCATCATGTAATATATCTGCTGCTTTCTCTCCTACGAGTCTTCCTATAAATACAAACAGAGGATTTGTAGCATCCAATCCAAACTTGCTACATAATAATTCCTTGTTCTCCTGTTTTCCTTCTGTTACTTTTTTTAAAGAGAAATGATGATCGATATATGAATCCGTTTCTGGATTCCAGATTTCATTATCAATACCATTTAGGATACCAATACACTTCCCTTTTTCATACTCAAATAAAGCTTCCAAGCCATTGGCATCCCAGAATAGTTCTTCCATATAGCTCTGACTAACAGTTGTTACTTTATCCGCACATTTTATGGCAGAAGCCATCGGATTAATTTTTCCTTCCCACTCCAGCAATCCCCTTTTCCAATTATCCCAGGCGGGAATTAAAGTGCTTTGGCTCCAATCCATCCAACCCTGGTATTGTGCATTATGAATAGTAAATACAGTTGGAATACGGCTAAGATGTCTAAAATTAAAACAATGTTTCATCATGAAAGGCACTAAGGCCGACTGATGATCATGACAATGAACCAGGTCTGGTCTATGTTCCCAGCTTGCCAGCCAATTCACTACTGCTATCTGAAATGCAGTGAAACGTTCCGTATCATCATCGTAACCATAAATTTTTTCGCGATCGAGTAACCCATTGATATCAACCAGATAAAGATCAAATCCAAGGGAATTCTTTTTTTCACGGATGATGGTATAATCGAAGAACCAATCGCCTAAATTGGCACTGCCTTTAAAATCTACTTCCCATTCATTGGCATACAAAAATTTTGTGCGGTACATAGGCATCACTACTTTAGCTACATGCCCAGCTTGGCATTGGTACTTAGGAAGGGCACCCACCACATCTCCAAGTCCACCAGCTTTTGCCATGGGATAACACTCTGCACTTATATGAACAATCTCCATCAGATATATTTAATTCTGTTATTTGGATTCAATTTAGGAATGAATTAGCATAAGGGCAAAAAACATTTAAAGTTTTCTGCTTGGTAAAATATATTTATTTTACAGTTTATTCAATTTACCAACCAATATATTGCTTGCCATGACTCAACAAAAACAACCCACCAATTCAGGTGCTCTCGCAACACTAGTTATTGTATTCTTTTTCTGGGGATTTATTGCTGCTTCTAACAGTATTTTTATCCCTTTCTGTAAAACCCATTTTAAGCTGAACCAATTTGAATCTCAATTAATTGGATCTGCCTTTTATGGTGCATACTTTATTGGTTCGTTAATTTTATTTATTACATCGAATATCATTGGATATGATATTTTAAATAAAATAGGTTACAAAAAAGGAATTATTTATGGATTACTAATTTCAGTAGTAGGTGCGTTGTTAATTATACCTTCTGCAAATGCAAACTCATTTCCTGCAATTCTTGCTTCATTTTTTGTTGTAGCACTTGGTTTTTCTCTTCAACAAACATCAGCACAACCATTTGCGATTGTTTTGGGAGACCCTTCTACTGGATCACATAGATTAAATTTAGGAGGAAGTGTAAATTCTTTGGGTACAACATTAGGACCATTAATCGTTAGTTTTTTCTTATTCGGTTCTGCTGATGCAAAAAATGCAGTTGTGACAGTAACCAATATTAATGTACTCTACCTGATTGTAGCTGGAGTTTTTGCAGCCGTTGCTATCATTTTTTCAATCTCTAATCTTCCCGATGGAAAGAACGATGAAAAATTTGAAAAAGCAAATAAAGCATCTTCCTCTCTATTAATAATGACTTTATTAATAGGCGGCATCATTGTAATTGGACAGTTCACCGAAATTCCTAAATTGACACTTTTATTAAT
This sequence comes from Bacteroidota bacterium, assembly GCA_037127755.1. Classification (GTDB taxonomy): domain Bacteria; phylum Bacteroidota; class Bacteroidia; order Chitinophagales; family Chitinophagaceae; genus Sediminibacterium. The sequence goes on along the minus strand of JBAXXT010000007.1, from coordinate 42,763 downwards.
GACGATTGTTTCTGTTTTAGGAGTTTTATTCTATTCAAATAATCAAGCAGTAAAAAATAATGAAGGTTGGGGTGCTATGAAATATCAGCAATTGATTTATGGCATGATAGGGATCTTTGTCTATGTTGGTATTGAAGTAACTATTGATAATAATTTCGGTGCACTTTTAAAAACCCCTGGATATTTAAGTGATTTAGGATTAGATGAAAGTAAAATTTCGAAGTATGTTTCTCTTTATTGGGGAAGTTTGATGATTGGCAGATGGACTGGAGCCATTAGCGTTTTCAACTTAAAGGGCATCGTTAATAAAATAATGATGGTAATCGTACCATTCATTGCTTTTGGTGTTGTTTTAGGAGTTAGTAAAATTTATGGAAATGACATTTCAGATCTTTATGGTTATTCAGTGATTATCTTAATTGCGATTGTAGCTTTTTTCTTTGGTCAACAAAAACCTGTAAAAACGCTTGTTACAGTTGCAACACTAGCTGGAATATCCATGTTAGTTGGTGTATTTACAACTGGAATTATTTCTGTTTACTCGTTTATGGCTGGAGGCTTATTTTGTTCAGTTATGTGGCCATGCTTTTTTTCACTAAGTGTGGGGGGCCTTGGAAAGTATACAAGTCAGGGATCTGCATTTTTAATTATGATGATTTTAGGAGGTGCTATTATTCCTCCATTACAAGGTGCTTTTGGAGATAGGGCATCAATTGGGATGCATCATTCATATTTATTAGCTTCAGTAGGATTCTTTATACTTGTTTTAATAGCTTTAAAACTAAAAACTATTTTAAAATCTCAGGGCTTAGATTTTGACGAACAAGTAGGTGGAGGTCATTAATTTTTCATTTAATTATTTATAAAAATGGCAGTCAGTAATTCCGGCCTGGAACAATTAGCAATAGGTATCGACATTGGTGGAACAGGAACTAAATTTGGTATCGTAGATAGAGAAGGAAATGTGCTTTTTTCTAGCGACATGTCAACAAGAGGACATGAAACAATTGAAGGTTTCATTGAAGAGTTGCATAAAAATGTACAGCCATTAATTGATAATGTGGGAGGTATAGGAAGAATTCGTGGCATTGGAGTTGGTGCACCTAATGGTAATTTTTATACCGGCACTATCGAATATGCACCTAATCTTCCCTGGAAAGGCATAATACCTTTAGCACGCTTAGTTCAGGATGAATTTAAATTGCCAGTTGTAATTACCAATGATGCAAATGCTGCTGCTTTAGGTGAAATGAAATACGGAGCAGCAAAAGACCTGAATGATTTTATTATGATCACTTTAGGAACTGGCGTAGGTAGCGGCATTGTAGCTAATGGCAGTTTAATTTATGGTCATGATGGATTTGCTGGCGAATTGGGACATGTGATTGTAATTCCTGATGGCCGCTATCATGAAGGCACCGGCAAAAGAGGCTCATTAGAAAGCTATGCTTCAGCAACCGGTGTGCGTAATACCGCTATTGAATTATTAGAGAACTCTGATACACCCAGTTTATTACGCGATGTACCAAAAGACCAACTTGATTCCAAAAAAGTATATGACGCTGCTATGGCTGGAGATCAGTTAGCGAAAGATATTTTTGACTTCACTGGAAAAATTCTGGGATTGGCTTTAGCAAACTTTGTGATGTTCTCTAGTCCCTCCGCCATTGTTCTATTTGGCGGACTCACTAAAGCTGGAGACTTAATCTTAAAGCCCACCAGAGAGAGTATGGAAGCCAACCTGATTCAAGTATTCCATAACAAAGTAAAGATTCTTGTAAGTCATTTAAAAGAGTCAGATGCTGCAATATTAGGTGCGTCGGCACTTGCATGGGATATACAATAAGTCAAAAGTCAAAAAAATACGCATAAAATAAAGCGGGTTGCCTTATAAAGACAACCCGCTTTTATTTTGACTTTTAAATTTTTAATTTTTTATCCTACGCTTCCGATATTTTTGGTTCTTCTACATTCGGTTGATAGATGAATTTTATTTTGCCATTTTCTTTGTCCAGATCTGCAATGAGTCTATCCCCTGCCTTAACACTCATATTTAAGATTTCTTCTGCTAATGGATCCTCAAGATATTTCTGGAGTGCCCTGTGCAATGGTCTTGCACCAAATTGAGCATCATACCCTTTGTCTGCAATAAACTCTTTGGCTTCTAATGTTAATTCCATTGTGAACCCTAAGTTTTGCAAACGCTTGGTAACACCTTTCATTAAAATATCTATGATATTGAAGATGTTTTCTTTTGTTAGTGCATTGAAAATAATCACATCATCAATACGATTCAAAAATTCAGGAGAGAAAGTACGCTTCAGTGCTTTTTCAATAACCGCTTTATTATTGTCTTCTGCATTTTGAACCCTTGTTGCTGTTGCAAATCCAACACCATCACCAAACTCTTTCAACTGGCGGGCACCAATATTAGAAGTCATAATAATAAGCGTGTTTTTGAAATCAATTTTTCTACCAAGGCCATCTGTTAACTGTCCATCATCCAATACCTGTAAAAGAATATTGTAAATATCTGGATGGGCTTTTTCGATTTCATCCAATAAGATAACGCAGTATGGTTTACGACGAACTTTTTCTGTTAACTGTCCACCTTCTTCATACCCTACATAACCCGGAGGTGCACCAATCAGGCGACTCACCGTAAACTTTTCCATGTATTCGCTCATATCGATACGAATCAACGCATCTTCTGAATCGAACATATATCTGGCCAATGATCTAGCCAACTCTGTTTTACCTACACCGGTTGGACCAAGAAAAATAAATGTACCAATTGGCTTCTTCGGGTCTTTTAAACCAACTCGATTTCGTTGAATAGCTTTCACCACTTTTTGAATCGCTTCATTCTGTCCAATTACCATATCGCCCATGTCTTCGCTCATCTTGCGTAACTTTTCAGTTTCCGCCTGAACCATTCGCTTCACAGGAATTCCAGTCATCATACTCACCACTTCGGCAATATGTTCTTCAATAATGGGATAGCGTTTATTTTTGCTTTCTTCTTCCCAGATTCCTTTTGCTCTTTCTAACTCCTCACCTAATTTCTTTTCAGTATCGCGAAGTGCAGCAGCTTCTTCAAAGCGTTGGCTCTTCACTACTTTATTCTTTTCGTTCTTGACGTCTTCAATTTTCTTTTCGAGCTCTACAATTTCTTCCGGCACATTGATATTCTTCAAGTGCACCCTTGCTCCTACTTCATCTAATACATCAATTGCTTTGTCGGGCAATAAACGATCCGTCATATATCGATCGCTCAATTTTACACAAGCTTCAATAGCTTCATCGTTATAAGTAACATTATGGAAGTCTTCGTATTTCGATTTGATATTGTTCAAAATCATAATGGTCTCGTCCACACTTGGTGGTTCGATCAACACTTTTTGGAAACGACGATCTAATGCACCATCTTTTTCAATATGCATACGATATTCGTCTAAAGTGGAAGCACCAATACATTGGAGTTCTCCCCTAGCAAGAGCCGGCTTGAAAATATTAGAAGCGTCCAATGATCCGCTGGCACCTCCAGCACCCACAATGGTATGTATTTCATCAATGAAAAGAATCACATCTCTGTTTTTCTCTAACTCATTCATGATGGCTTTCATGCGCTCTTCAAACTGACCACGATATTTAGTTCCTGCCACTAATGCGGCAAGGTCTAAACTAATTACTCGTTTATCAAAAAGTACACGACTCACTTTGCGTTGAACAATTCGTAATGCAAGACCTTCCACGATGGCTGTTTTACCCACACCAGGCTCCCCAATTAAAATAGGGTTATTCTTTTTACGGCGACTAAGAATCTGGCTTACGCGTTCAATCTCAGCCTCTCTTCCAACAATGGGATCAAGTGTTCCGCTTTCTGCAAGTTTGGTAATATCTCTTCCGAAATTATCGAGTACAGGTGTTTTGCTTTTAGCCCCAGGAACAGTTTTGCCGCCTTTTTGTGATTGGTATCCTGCCCCTCTTTTTTCTTCATCAAACTCGTCTTCATTTTCGTCAGAGAATTCGCTTCTTGGATTTGGATTTGGATTGGTTGATCCAACCATCCCTAATTCATTACGAAATAAATCGTAATCCACGTCAAACTGATTTAAAATCTGAGTGGCGATATTTTCTTTGTTCTTAAGGATACTTAGCATCAGGTGTTCTGTTTCCACCAACGGGCTCTTTAAAGCTTTGGCTTCTAAAACAGTAACTCTAATTACCTTTTCGGCTTGTTTTGTAAGTGGAAGACTATTGATATTGGCAATATTCTTACCCGTTTTGTCTTTTACGGCAAGTTCTACTTCCTTTCTTAGTTCATACAAGTCTATATTGAGTTGTTTGAGTACTTTGATAGCGGTATTATCCCCATCACGTATCAACCCCAACAAGAGATGTTCTGTTCCAATAAAGTCGTTCCCTAAACGCAATGCCTCTTCCCTGCTAAAGGAAATGATCTCTTTTACTTGTGCTGAAAAATTATTATCCATAATCAAAATTGGATTTATACAATTATAACGAATATTTTTGAGTGAAGTTGCGTGCCATTTATGCACAGATTGTTAATGAATTATTTAATATGGAACTCAAAATTGATACCAAGGAGAAATTTACTGTTGTAACCCCGTTATTAACCGATTTAACTGTCAATATAGCAGCAGAAATTGAGAAAACCTGTCTAAACCAGCTAGAAAAGACCGTCAGAAATGTAGTGTTAAAAATGGAGCATGTTAAGCAAATAGAGGAAGCCGCTGCCGTTCAAATTGCCGAATTGCAACAGCAATTTTATGAGAAAAGTGCTTCTTTTGTTATTTGTTCTTTATCTGACACGGCAGAATCAACTTTTGAAAAGATGGAACTGCTCGATTTTTTAAACTGTACGCCCTCAGAAAGCGAGGCATGGGATATTGTTCAGATGGAAGAAATAGAAAGAGAGCTTATGGATAGTGATGATATGGAGTTTGATGTTAAATAAATTGCTAGCTGCTCACTAAACGTTTAATTTCACTACCATGATTTCGCCCAATACCATACAACAGATCACCAATCATATCGATATCCTCGATGTAGTAGGCGAGTTTGTAAAATTGAAAAAAAGAGGCACCAATTACCTGGGACTTTGTCCTTTTCACAATGAGAAAAGTCCGTCTTTTACGGTTTCTCCTGCAAAAGAAATTTACAAATGTTTTGGATGTGGCAAAAGTGGAAATACTATCGGCTTCATCATGGAGCATGAGAAATATAGTTATGTAGAAGCATTAAGATGGTTAGCTGCCAGATATAATATTGAAATTGAAGAAACGGAATCTACTGCTGAACAAAAACTTCTCAATCAAACTGCGGATAGTTTATTCGCTATCAATCATTTTGCACAAAAGTTTTTTTCGACACAATTAACAGAAACAGAAGAAGGGAAAAATGTGGCCCTCTCCTATTTACAAGAAAGAGGTTTTAGAGAACCGATTATTCAAAAATTTCAGATTGGATACAGTCCGGATATAAAAGACTCCCTCACTAAAGCATTACTGGAAAACCAATTCAATGCAGAAATACTTCCTAAAACAGGATTGGTTGCCATTCGCAGCAACAATGAATTAGCAGATAATTATAGGGGTCGTATTATTTTTCCCATTCATAATAATTCAGGAAAAGTAATTGGCTTTGGAGCCAGAGTGATTGGCAAAGCCGACCGTGCCCCAAAATATATCAATACCCCAGAAAATGAGATCTACTCAAAAAGCAAAATTTTATATGGATCTTATTTTGCAAGACAGGCAATTGATAAAGCAAATGAATGCTTATTAGTAGAGGGTTATACGGATGTAGTGAGTCTGCATCAAGCTGGAATTGAAAATGTAGTTGCAAGTGGTGGCACTTCATTAACTACGGATCAATTAAGACTTGTAAAAAAATATACTTCTAATCTTACTATTATATATGATGGCGATAGTGCAGGTATAAAAGCTGCATTGAGGGGATTGGACATGGCTCTTGAAGAAGGGCTGAACGTGAAGCTGGTATTGATTCCTGACAAAGAGGACCCGGATAGTTATGTAAATAAAGTGGGGGTTACCGCATTCAATGAATTCATATCACTTAATAAAAAAGATTTTATTCTTTTTCAATTAGAAGTGATGCTCAAAGAAGCAGGTAATGATGTTTCTAAAAAAAGTGCTGTAGTAAATCAAGTTGCAGAGACGATCAGTAAATTAAATAAAGCGGAGGACTTTACTAAACAACAGGATTATATTCGACAATCTGCACAACTACTTAAAATTGATGAAACGGGGCTTACTCATCTTGTCAATAAATTAAAAAGAGATAAGGTTGTAAAGGAAGAAAGGAAACAGGCTTCAGATGATCTTCTTGCAGAACAACAATCGGCCGCAGCTCAACCCGAGGATGTATTAGATGATTCACAATTGTTGTTTAATAAAGATGAGGCACACGAAAAGAATGTGCTTAGAGCTTTATTGGAATATGGATTGCTTCAATGGGATGAACAAACAACAATGGCAGAATATATTTTTCAAGAACTGGATCAATTTCATTTTGAAAATCCACAATTGGAAGCTTTATTTGAAACGTATAAAAAAATGTTTGTTGATGGTTTGCAACCAAGTACAAAAACCATGTTGTATCATACCAATGAATCCGTCAGAAATCTGGTCATTCAGCTGAGTATGCATGCACATGAATTAAGCACACAGTGGGATAAGAAAATGGAAGGCATGTTTATTTTGAATAGAGATATTAGCCGACAGGATGTAATCACTAGTATTAATTATTATAAATTGCGAAAGCTCAAAAAAATGATTGATGAAAACTTACGTGATATGGAAAATGCACCTTATGAAGAACAAAAGCGTTTAATGGAATTAAATAATGCATTAAAAGATATAGAAAAAGGGATAACAAAGCAATATGGTACTGTAATTATAAAGTAAAAAGGCTACATCTTGAGATGAATCCTTTAATTATATATAGTAAAGAGTTATCTCGAATATTAAAACCAAAGCCTCTGAATTCTCAGAGGCTTTATTATTTTTGAATTTTGACTTTTGACTTTTGAATTTACTTCTCTGTCGGGTTCTTCTTTCCAGCGAGTAATTTCTCCAAAGCATTTTCTAGTCTGCGTTTGCGCGTATCTTCTTTTTTTGCAGCTTCAATCCAACTCACATATTCTTTCTGATTGCTAAATGAAAGAGAGGTAAAGAATTGTTGCGCCTCTTTATGTTTCAAAAACATACTTCCCAATTCAGCAGGAGGAACTACTAAACGCTTTTCAAAATCAATACCATTCATTTCTGAGGTCTTGATATCAGAAAAATTACGGTCGCGATTTGGAATCTGGTCCAATTTCTTAAAACGGATGGCACTCCAAACATTATCGACTGCAACCTGACGAACAGATTCATATTCGAGTTTTGTGAGCATTTCCCAACTACAATCACGATTAAGATCACTTACGATCTTACTAGTTGTTTTTGGATAAGCAACCCAAAGCTTACTGTCTTCCCGTAATGCAGGTAAAACTTCACGAAGAATTTGATTTAATTGTTGCTGACTCAAAGCAAAAATTAATGCAAAATCTACTTTCTTACTCTTTAACAAAGGGGTTACGTTTTTAGCGTATGTCAACTTTGCAAATTGCTTTTCAATAGAAGATGGAATACCCTGAATCAACAGGTTTTTCTCGTCTTTTAACTGTAACTTCTCAAATACATTTTGATTGGACATGCCTAAAAAGAAGTTTAGGTGATCAATAAGGACGGCGAAGTTACGAAATATTCAGCCGAAATCCCATATATAAACGCCTTATAATTTAAAATATAAGGAAAACAGGGAGGCTATTTGTATTGATATCACTATCGAATTATATTTTTAAATAATATAATATTTCAAATAAAAGATAAATGGCATACTTAGAATGGGCTGAAAATTACTTCAAAAAAGGACTAGTAAACCTAATTTTTCAGCTTTAGTCTTCGTCGATCTCTACTTTTGAAGATGGGAACCTTACTTTCAGTTCCTTTTAAAATGCGCCCTATATTCTTTTGGTGGGTCAGTACTACCATTAATGCTACCAAAACAGCAAATATGCGATAGAGGGTTTCTTTTTCATTGAATATAAATAAAATGAAAACCATAAAGGATACACCAGCCAAAATAGAACTAAGAGAAACAAATCGAGTTAGATAAAGCACCATCAGGAAAACCCCAATACAGCAAATGGCAACAACAGGTTGTATCGCAACAGCCATTCCCAATAGAGTAGCAACACCTTTGCCACCTTTAAAGTTTGCCCAAATTGGAAAAATATGACCAATAACAGATGCGAGTCCCAGGCCAATCATAAAATTGGTACGGTCCCATTCATCCGTTAAATAATAAGGTAAAAGAATATAGAGTGAAGTGGCAACGACTCCTTTGAGCACATCAACCAGCATTACAAAAGATCCCCATTTAGGACCCAACACTCGGAAAGTATTGGTAGCACCTGCATTTCCGCTACCATAGTCACGAATGTCAATATTAAAAAACTTTCTACTCACCCAAATTGCAGTGGGTATAGAACCTAGTAAGTAGGCCAGAACAATGAGCAGAATTTCGTTCATTGAAATTTGGGTTGAAGTTTTTTGAAGCTCAAATATAGGGAACTCTTGGTTAACAAATCCTTAATACAAACTAGATAATATTTTATTTACTCTTAAATTGGCAAACAATCCATCCATTTCTAGTATTAGTTAGTTGGTGTATCCAACCAACAGATTCACAGGCCTTTAGAATATCTAACTCATCTTCCACTAAAAGTCCACTCAGCAAAATAATAGCCCCACTTTGTAATGCCAGATCAAGAAAAGCAATATTTTCCAAAATGATATGCTTGTTAATATTTGCTAATATAATATCGAATTTTTTTTCATTGGATGCCGTATCAGCCTTCGATATTTGTATTTTTTGACAATGATTAATTTCGATATTCTCTGACGCATTTTCGATACACCAATCATCATTATCGATGGCCAGTATTTGTTGGGCTCCCAATTTTTCTGCTAGAATTGCCAGAATCCCTGTGCCTGTACCAAAATCAAATACCGTTTTATTTTTCCAAACTAAGTTGCGCATGGCTTGCATGACCAAATAAGTGGTGGCATGATGCCCTGTACCGAAACTCATTTTAGGAGTTATAATAATTTCATGTTCCACCTCTTTAAAAGATTCATGAAAAGAAGCTCTGATACCCACAAAATTTTCAACCTGTACAGGCTCGAAATTGGATTCCCATAATTCATTCCAGTTTTGTTTTTCAATTTCCAATTCCTGAAAACTAATTTCACCCAATACTGATAACAACTGTATTTTGTTGTATTGATGGGATGGAATATATGCTTTCAACGTATCAGGCATTTCTTCAAAGGCTTCGAATCCTATGGAAGCAAGTTGAGCAATCAAAGTTTCCTTCAACGCTTCATCTTTAGCTGCTATTTCAATCTGAATGGTTGAATCCTTCATATGTAGAAATGATTAGGAATGATCAATGAGTATAAAAAAAGCCCCCGAGTTTTTTTCGAGGGCATTTAAAATATTGATTAGGCATTTTCTGATTGACCTTGTCTACCCTCTTCTCTAGGACTAGATTCTGGTCTTGGCATTAATGCTTTGCGGCTTAATTTGAACTTACCCGTTTTAGGATCTAATCCTACAAGTTTTACTTTCACCATATCGCCTTCATTAAATAGGCCATCCATGGTTTCAAGACGCTTCCAGCTTATTTCGCTGATATGCAACAAACCTTGCTTACCTGGCATGAACTCAACAAATGCTCCAAATTCTTTGATACCTTTTACTGGACCTTCATAAACATCTCCAATTTGAGGAACTGCAGTGATACCACGAACCCATGTTACTGCTTTATCAACAGCTGATTTATTCGCAGAGAAGATACTTACTTCGCCTGTATTTCCTACTTCTTCGATATTGATAGTTGTACCAGTTTCGCGTTGAATTTCTTGAATTACTTTACCACCTGGTCCGATTACAGCACCGATAAATTCTTTATCGATAATTAATTTAACCATTCTAGGAGCATGAGATTTAACATCAGCTCTAGCTGCTGGCATACATTCGTACATCGCATCCAAAATATGTAACCGGCCCTTACGTGCTTGCTCTAATGCTTCCATCATCACAGCCATGCTCAAACCATCCACTTTAATATCCATCTGTACGCCACAAATACCATCACGAGTACCAGTAACTTTAAAATCCATATCACCTAAATGATCTTCATCACCTAAGATATCGGTAAGGATTGCATATTTCCCATCAGCTCTGGTAATTAATCCCATTGCCACACCACTAACGTGTTTTGGAATCGGCACACCAGCATCCATCAATGCTAAAGATCCAGCACAAACAGTAGCCATTGAAGAAGAACCATTACTTTCCAAAATATCACTCACCACTCTAACAGTGTAAGGATATTCGTTACCTGGCATCATTTGCTTTAAACTTCTCATTGCCAAGTTACCATGACCAACTTCTCTTCTACCTACACCACGCATCATTTTCACCTCACCTGTTGAGAATGGAGGAAAATTATAGTGTAAGAAGAAACTACTGTAATCAGAACTAGCAGCAGTTTCGGCCAATAATTGATCCAACTTTGTTCCGAAAGTAACCGTAGTTAAAGATTGTGTTTCACCTCTGGTAAATAATGCAGAACCGTGTGGTGCTGGCAGTGGTTCAACTTCCATCGCTAATGGACGAACTTGATCCAACTGACGACCATCCAAACGGATACGGTCTTCTAACATCATATCACGAACTACTTCCCACTTAAGGTCTTCATAGTATTTTTTAGCTAATTTCTTTTCCAGATCAGTTACGTCTTCACCAAGGCTAGCAATTAACTCGTCTTTCAACAAAGCATAAGCATCCGTGCGTTCGTGTTTAGCAGAACCTTTTTTCGAAATTTCGTACACTCTTTGCTTAGCAAAAGCGATTACTTTTTCATTAACAGCTTCATCGGAAGCTGGTTTTTTATAATCACGCTTTCCAGTAACACCAACTAATGCACGCAATTCTGCTTGTGCTTTAATTTGAATACGGATTGCATCATGAGCCATTTCTAGTGCTTTAATCAAGTCAGCTTCAGAACACTCTTTCGCTTCACCTTCCACCATCATCAAGTTCTTTTCAGTTGCAGCGATCAAGAATTCAAGATCAGAAGCAGCTAATTCAGAACGAGTTGGGTTTACGATGAACACACCATTCAAACGTGCGATACGAACTTCGCTCAACATTTCTTTAATGGGAATATCTGATACAGCCAGGGCAGCTGAAGCAGCCAAACAAGCTAATGAATCAGGCATTACTTCTGCATCACTTGAGATTAGACTCACCAATACCTGCACATCGCACAAATAGTCTTCTGGAAACAGTGGACGTAAGGCACGATCAATTAAGCGACTGGTTAAGATTTCATAATCATTTAAACGAGCTTCTCTTTTGAAGAATGAGCCCGGAATACGACCAGCAGAAGAAAATTTTTCCTGATAATCAACACTCAATGGAAAAAAATCTTGTCCTTCTTTAGGGTCTTTATTGGCAACTACAGTTGCCAGTATTACGCAGTTTCCCTGAGAAACGGTAACAGCACCATCGGCCTGACGGGCCAATTTACCTGTTCCGATAGTAACCTCACGGCCACCACCCTGGTCAAACTTTACTGATTTCGGTTGTAATAACATGTTTTTTGTGTAGTAGGCTGCTAAATCGTTGGTAGAAACCGCTAAATCGTAGCCCTTGTGATTGGAAGAATCGGGTAAAATAAGGTACTGACACAAACAACTATTCCCAACTGTTTCAAAATTGTCAGTTGGGAATAGTTAAAAGTATCATGGAAAAATTATTTTCTCAGACCTAGTTTTTCGATTAACGCACGGTAACCTGTCAGGTTGTGCTTTTGCATATAGCTTAGCAAACGCTTACGCTGACCAACCATTTTCATCAATCCACGTTGGGTTGAAAAATCTTTCTTGTTGGCTTGTAAGTGCTTGGAAATCTGAACAATACGTTCAGTCAAAATAGCAACTTGTGCTTCAATTGAACCAGTGTTAGTGGCTTTTCCACCAAATTCAGCAAAAATACTTGCTCTCTTTTCTGTTGTTAAATAAGGCATCTCAAATTTTTTAAAAAGACTCCGGAAATTTACTTCTAATTTTTTATCGGCTGCAAAAGTAGTAATAAATCAACGAATAATCGAATTTTTACGGTTGAATTTTTAGCCATTTTACACAGTTGCTAAAATTAGTTGTTTCCAACCAAACAGAGATATTATAAATAATTAGTCAATTCGCAACAATAAATAAGTACAACTAATAGTTAGAGAGTATGATACAATATAATACATGTTTGGAGTAACCATCTTAGGTAACAATTCGGCATTACCTGCCTATGACCGTCACCCTACGGCACAGTTAGTTACTTTAAATGAACAGCTGTTTCTAATTGATTGTGGAGAAGGAACTCAAATGCAAATTTCACGTTACAGAATAAGGCATAGCAAAATTGGACATATTTTCATCTCCCATTTACATGGTGACCATTATTTCGGATTAATCGGACTCATTACAAGTATGGGTTTATTGGGTCGGGAACATCCTTTAAACCTTTATGGCCCGGCTCAACTCATTGAGATCATAGAATTACAGCTTAAAGTGGCCAATACTATACTTCCATTTGTGCTAAAGTTTTATCCGTTGGAAAAAGAAGGACTGATTTTAGATCACCCCAAATACAGTGTTGCCTGTTTTGAAACCAAGCACAGAATTCCATGTTGGGGCTTTTTGATTACAGAAAAAAGGAATCCAAGAAAAATTATACGTGAGAAAGTAATTGAATATGGCGTGCCAGCTGCTTTTTATGATCAGTTAAAAATAGGGCTTGATTACTGCAGCAAAACCGGAGAAACTGTTTTAAATGAACTTGTAACTACGGCTAATATCCCTGATTGCTCCTATGCCTATTGCGCCGATACAAAATATACTGAATCCATTGCTGAAAAAGTAATGAATGCAGATCTGCTCTATCATGAAACAACTTATCTAAAAGAACTAGAAGAAAGAGCCATCACCAGATTCCATTCTACCACTATTCAGGCAGCTAACTTTGCTATTAAAGCCAATGCAAAAAAATTATTGATCGGGCATTTCAGCAGCAAATATGAAAAACTAGATGATTTTTTACAAGAAACTAAATCGGTATTCAACAATACAGATTTAGCAATTGAAGGCGTATCTTATCGCATTGATTAGAAATAACCTATTACTGATTAGTAATTTTCTGTTTATCAATCATCTTTCATCAACCAACGATAGGCATCTGGAAATTCACTACGCCAGCTTTGTTCATTATGTTGCCCCAGGGGATTTACCGTTTTTCGAATTTGAATCCTGTTCTTTAATTGTAATATTCCAATCATCTTTTCCATATCTCCTACCATGCTGCTGCTTTCTTTACCGCCAGCATAAAAATAGAATTTTGGCATATTAGCACTCTTGAAATTAGTTGCAGCCTCAAATAAGGAAGGCGTAACAGAGAATGCCGGTGAAAACAATAAAGCTCCTCCAAAAACATTGGGATATTCAAATACTGCATAAAGGCTGATGTCAGCTCCCATGCTGCTTCCCCCCACCAATGTATAGTCTGCCCCCTTCATTGTTCTGTATTTATTATCGATATAAGGTTTTAAAGTATTTGCCAAAAAGTCAACATAGGCTTTGCCCTCCCCTTTTCCAAACTGTTGATGATCGTAGGGATTGTATTCTGTCATTCTTTTATCACCCCCATGATCAATACCTATAATGATGGCCTCTTTACTTAATTGATTTTGTAAACTATCTAAACATTCGTCCACACCCCATTCTCCAAAAGCTGCTGTTTGTTCATTAAATAAATTTTGACCATCATTCAAATAAATAACAGGATAGGTTTTTCCAGATTGCGCATAGTTTTTAGGAAGATAGATCCAAACCCTTCTGGTTCTACTTAGTTGTGGTATTTTAAATGCAGTATCTATCATCTTTACCTGCGGACTTGCAGTGTATCTTTTGGGTTTATCTGGATAATCATCTTTCCAGCCAGCAATTTTTAAATCCAACGAAATATCTGCATTCACTTCTATGATTCGATCACTAATATCTCTTCCATCATTGGTAGTTTCTACTTTTTCAAATCCGCCTCTTGTAAATTTAAAAGCATATACTCCTGCTGGCAAATCGTTGATCACAATGGATTTTCTTCCATTCCCAAATACTTTTAATTTATACTTTTCGTCCTTCGGGTTCCATTCATTGAAATTGCCAGACACATAGATGTCATCCTGCACACGGGTTGCAACCGACGAAACAATGAGTCGTACTGAAAACTGTGCAACAGCCCAATTGGCCATTATTAAGATGGTTAGAAGCAGACCTAATTTTTTCATACAGTGAAATTACATACAAGACATAAAAAAAACCATTTGATTTTCACAAATGGTTCTTAAAAAAATTGAAATGATATTAATCCAATATTTCTGCGTCTTTCGGATATTTTGATCTTATAAATTGAAAATTTGCATCTGGTAAATTTGCGGCCGTATTTAAATTGGTAAGTATAAATTCTATGATATTATTGCTTTTGTCTAACACTTTAGCTTTTGTAATCATGCTCTTTGACTTATCTATAAAAATATTAACTTTCAAAAAACTTTTTCTTTTATCAATAGGTGTTAACTCAATTTCATTCAACTTACCTGCAGTTGAAACTAACTTGTAGTTAAAATCTTTATCATAAAAATTGGATAATAAATTTTGTGGACTCAAGGTTTGATTAGACTCTTCCAGTGCAGATTTAGTGATCGTTTTGCTACCATCAAAATTATAGATATTGGTTCCATCACAAATGATCTCGTTCTTTCCTTGTTTCAAGATGTATTTCTGCCCTTTGATAGAAATCGTTCCGGATTTTACTCCATTGTCTTTCCCTTTGCTACTAACCGATTTAATGGTGAAATTGGCAGACACCCCTTTAAAGCTTTTCACCTTACTACTAACAGCATCCAACACTTTTTTTGCATTCGGATCATTCTGTGCAAATAACATATTGGCAAAAAGTAAAAGGGCAAAAATTGGCAAGTAGATTTTTTTCATACTAGAATTTATTGGATCAAATATACGAATACAATCATTTACACGTATATCAACATTTAATTATAAGACTATGCTGCTCTGCTGAAGTTTAATAATGAAAAAATTTAACTCAATGAATCGAGATATTGCTCTAATTCCATTTCTGTTTTGAAACGCACTTCACGTGCTTTACTACCCTGATTGGGTCCCACTATTCCAGCAGCTTCTAATTGATCCATCAGCCTGCCTGCTCTATTATAACCCAATTTCATCCTTCTTTGAATCAATGAAGTTGAACCTACACCACTTTGTACAATCAACCTGGCAGCATCTTCAAATAATGCATCACGGTCATTGCTATCAAAATCTCTTCCTTCCAAATCTTTCTCGTCCACATATTCTGGCAATAAAAATGCTTGAGGATATCCCTTTTGATTTCCAATAAACGCACATACTTTTTCAACTTCAGGGGTATCCACAAAAGCACATTGCAATCGGGTAATCTCTCCATTATAACTAACCAGCATATCTCCCTTACCAATTAATTGCTCTGCGCCGCCAGCATCTAAAATAGTGCGGCTATCAATTTTAGAAGAAACTTTAAATGCCATACGTGCCGGAAAATTAGCTTTAATAGTACCTGTGATAATATTTACAGAAGGACGTTGGGTTGCAATAATTAAATGTATCCCAATTGCTCTTGCAAGCTGTGCCAAACGAGCAATTGGCATTTCAACTTCCTTGCCTGCAGTCATAATCAAATCAGCAAATTCATCTACCACAAGTACAATAAAAGGAAGGTACTGATGGCCTTTTTCGGGATTCAATTTTCTTGCCGTAAACTTCTCATTATATTCTTTGATATTTCTGCAACCGGCTTCTTTTAAAAGGTCATAACGAGTATCCATCTCAATGCATAGTGCATTGAGTGTATGCACTACTTTTTTGGTATCCGTAATAATAGCTTCTTCCTCGCCAGGAAGTTTTGCAAGAAAATGTTTTTCTATTACTCTATATAAGCTCAGCTCCACTTTCTTCGGATCAACCAGCACAAATTTTAATTGAGATGGATGTTTTTTATACAATAAAGAAACAAGAATGGTATTGATACCAACAGACTTACCCTGTCCTGTTGCTCCCGCCATTAATAAGTGTGGCATTGAAGCTAGATCCACAATGAAATTTTCATTATCGATTTTCTTACCGATTGCAATGGGTAATGAAAAGTGATTGTTCAAGAATTTATCTGATGCCAGTAAGGTTTTCATACTTACTACACTCTTGCGAACATTGGGCACTTCAATTCCGATAGTTCCCTTTCCTGGAATAGGCGCGATGATCCGAATTCCTAACGCTGCTAAACTTAGGGCAATATCATCTTCCAGGTTTTTAATTCTACTGATTCTAACGCCAGGTGCCGGAACAATTTCATATAAAGTAACTGTTGGTCCAACCGTTGCAGCAATTCGCTGAATAGCAATATCGTAATTTTTTAAAGTAGCAATGATTTGGTTTTTATGCGTCTCTAACTCTGCAGGATCATGTACTATTTTTTCACTGCCATGTGTTTCCAGTAAGTCAAGCGTTGGATACTTATAATCTTTCAAATCGAGTGTGGCATCATAGTTTGACTGAAGACTACCTGGAACTATTTTAGTTGGTATAATATCTGTTTCGGGTTCCGGTATTGCTTTAATTTCTAGCTCCAGATCTGCATCATCCGAAGTTTTAGGATTTGAAATATGAATTGGAATAGTATGTAAAGGGATTACAGGTGGTACAAGCGTTTCATCTGTATCCTCCTGATTTGTTTCAGACAAATCTTTTTCTGCTAAACCAAATTGATTCATGGGATTCAATTCCTCCGGAGCTTCCGTTGTATTGAAAACCATGCCTGTGCCTTCATTCTTTAATTTATTAGAACTGCCTGGTTCAGCATGATCATGAATAAATAATTTTGCCTCTGTATTATTTTCATCCCACTCTTTAAATACGGGTAGTTCATCATCTTCTGGAACAGCAAAAGATGCAGCATCTACTTTATTTGCTGGGCTATTGTTTTTGTTAAATTCTGGAATTTTAAAAATGGGATTAAAGCGCCATATAAAATAAGAAAATACAGCCATCAGTAATAATGCGCCAGTTCCTAATTTTCCCATCCATTTTACGAACCAATCATTTAGTAACTCACCAACAGCTCCACCCCAAGAAAATTCTGAATGGGGTGTTGCAAAGGCTAAAGCCATACTCAATACTATCAAACCAACTAATACATATTTGATGTTTCGGCTGATGCGATAAATTTTTTTATCGAAAAGCAGGTTGATGCCCAACACAAAAAAGAAAGTGCATAAAAGATAAGATGCTACACCAAAGCCTCTGAAAATAAGTAAGTGTGCAATATAGGCGCCTAAAACACCCAGTAAGTTAGTAACCCGAACATCGGTTGTTGCAAAAATCCGAACACCAAATTGATGAACAATATCCTGATCTTCTTGCCAGGTAAAAAGATAGGATGTGAAAGCAATAAACAAGAAAATAGCTGTCAATAAACTAATAGCACCAGCAATCTTTCCAGTGCGTTCGTCTTTGACTACTTCAGTAACCGAAATATCTGTTTCCTTATCGGCATTCAGCACTTCGGGATCAGGAGGTGGCGGCGTTTTCTTTTTTAAGCTATTAGCCATACAAACAAATATAAGCTATGACTTAAAGCAGAAAGATAAAGCAGCCAGGGATGTGCAAAACTGATTCAAAACAAAGTAGTTTTCCACGTTTACTGTTTCTTTTTGCTACCAATACCTAATAAAATCCAGCCTGTAATAAAAAATAGGCCACCAATGGGGGTTATAGGACCCACCCAACCAAATCCCTCGGCTCCAATAACCGCTTTATAAGTAAGCAAGTATAAAGACCCACTAAAAAAAAGGATCCCCAATAAAAAGAACAGGCCTGATTGTTGCACCCATTTATTAGGATGGGAAGTATAGATCAATGCAGAAACTGCTAATGCCAACACATGAAAAAACTGATATCTTATTGCCGTATCATATATGGCAAGGGTATGTTCATCCACCAATGATTTCAAAGCGTGGGCACCAAAAGCTCCCATGGCAACAGTTAGTGCAGCTAAAAAACATGCGATGCTCAGATAATTTTTATGCATATTCTTTGATGATTTTTAAAAATTGCTTTTCATTTATTTCATCACCTGTTAGCACCATTTTTGCTTGTTCATATGTGGCCAATCGATCCATTCTTTTTTGTGTAAGAAAATGAACTAATTCATCATCAGACAAATTGCAAATAAGCGGGCGATGAGATTTTTCAGGTATCAGTCTTTCCACCAGCTGATCGATTGGCGGGTCAATAAAAATGGTCACTCCAATTTTATTCATCCAGTCCATATTATCATGATAGCAAGGTGTACCACCACCTGTTCCCAGGACAAATGATTTTTTATCTTTGAACCATTTTAGAATTTTTGATTCTTGTTTTCTAAAATATTCTTCCCCATCTTCTGCAAAAATTTCAGCAATGGTTTTTTCTTCGTTCGATTCAATTAAATAATCAAGATCATATCCCCCGATCTTTAGTTTTTTGGAGAGGAATTTGGTCCAATAAGATTTACCACTTCCCATCATTCCCACTAAAAAGATCTTAGGTTTTATTTCATTATTCAAGTTCATTTTAAAAGGGCTTAATGAACAAATTATTTAAAAGCATTAAAGCCAGTTACATCCATACCTGTAATCAACAAATGAATATCATGTGTTCCTTCATAAGTAATCACACTTTCCAGATTCATCATATGACGCATAATGCTATACTCACCTGTAATGCCCATTCCACCTAACATCTGTCTGGCATCCCGAGCAATATTGGTAGCTATTTCGCAACTATTTCTTTTTGCCATACTAATTTGTTGTGGTGTGGCACGACCCTCGTTCATTAACACACCTAATCGCCAAACCAGTAACTGTCCTTTGGTGATTTCCGTAATCATTTCGGCCAATTTTTTTTGTTGCAATTGAAATCCGCCTATTGGACGATCAAATTGAATTCTTTCCTGACTATAACGAAGTGCCGTATCATAACAATCCATCGCTGCACCCAAAGCACCCCAGGCAATTCCGTATCGCGCTTTTGACAAACAACCCAATGGACCTTTTAGCCCTTTAACATTGGGAAGTATATTTTCTTTTGGAACTTTTACATTATCAAATACTAATTCACCTGTTGCACTAGCACGTAAACTCCATTTGCCGTGGGTAGTGGGTGTACTAAATCCTTCCATTCCTCTTTCTACTATCACACCTGTAATTTCGCCTGCTTCATTCTTAGCCCAAACAACTGCCACTTGGGCAAAAGGCGCATTACTGATCCACATTTTTGCACCATTTAATATTACATGATCTCCTGCATCTTTAAAATTGGTAAGCATTCCGGATGGATTACTGCCATGATCGGGTTCTGTTAAACCAAAACATCCTAACCATTCTCCACTAGCCAATTTTGGTAAATATTTATTTCGTTGGGCTTCGTTACCATAGGCGTAAATCGGATACATCACCAAGGAGCCTTGTACACTGGCCGTACTTCTAATCCCACTATCTCCTCTTTCTAATTCCTGCATCATCAAACCATAGCTGATATAGTCTAATCCCCCTCCACCATATTGTTCGGGCACTGTAGGGCCAAAGCAGCCCATATCGCCCAATTGCTTTACCACTTGCACCGGAAATTCTGCACGTTGCGCATAATCTTCAATGATGGGAGAAATTTCTTTTTTTACATAATTACGTACAGATTCTCTGATCAGCTTATGTTCTTCAGTTAAAAGCTCATCCAAAAAATAATAATCGGGAGATTGAAAAAGATCGGTTCTAGCAGCCATATTTATAAAATTGATATGTACATAATTACTGATTGCTCAGTTCAAAGTCTAGAACAAAATTAATGGGATGAAATCAGTTGAACCGCTTTTGTTGTATTTTTATTTCGAACTCTTAAAAAATAATACTTGTCTACTAGCCTTTCCCCTCAACCAATTCAAAAAACGATTTGGTATCAGATCCGAACAAACCTTAGCTTTTATGTACTAATAGCCATCACTTTAGGAATTCTATTGGGTTATTTTTTCCCATCACAGGCTGTTAAAATGGAAATGGTAGGCAAAAGATTCGTTGATCTTATTAAGCTTTTTATCATCCCAATAATTTTTCTCACCATCGTATTGGGCATTAGTAGCATCGGCGATTTGAGAAAAGTGGGTAGAATTGGCATTAAATCCTTACTCTATTTTGAAATTGTTACCACCCTTGCATTAGGGATTGGGATCTTGGTTGCACTTTGGTTGGAGCCCGGTAAAATTGATCGTACCGGCCTATCCATTCAGGATGCTTCAAAATATACCAACCAAGCAGGTGCATCATTTAATTGGTTTCAATTTTTTCAAACGAATACTACATTACAAGTTTTAATGGTGGCCATCTTTGCTGGAATCATTCTTAACTACTCAAATCATCGTTTAAAAATTATTCATTTTTTAGGCACCCTATCTCATTATGTTTTTACCGCATTAAAATGGGTGATGTATCTCGCTCCAATCGGGGCTTTTGGTGGAATGGCATTTACTATTGGGAAATTTGGTTTAAAAACATTGATTCCATTAGCAAAATTGATGGGATGTGTTTATTTAACGATGTTCCTCTTTATCTTTTTAGTGTTGGGATCCATTATGCGTTATAGCAAACTTAGTATCTGGCAATATTTGAAAGACATAAAGGAAGAACTATTAATTGTATTAGGCACTTCATCTTCAGAAGCCGCATTGCCTAACATGATGCGAAAACTAGAAAAAATGGGATGTAGTAAATCAGTAGTTGGATTAGTAATTCCCACTGGATATTCATTCAACTTAGATGGCACTTCTATTTACCTTTCTATGGCCGCTATTTTTCTAGCACAGCTTTATAATGTTTCCTTAAGTGCCAGTGAATTAGGCATGATGTTACTTGTATTAATGATCACCTCAAAAGGAGCTGCTGGTGTTACTGGCAGTGGTTTTATTGTGCTTGCATCAACACTTGCCGCATTACATCGCATACCTTTAGAAGGATTGGCTTTCTTATTGGGAGTTGACAAATTCATGAGTGAGGCAAGAGCCATTACCAACCTAATTGGAAATGGAGTGGCTACACTTGTGATTGCAAAAAGCGAAAAGGAATGGGTAAAACCATAAAAAAATAATCCATGCCATTTGAATTTAATACCGATCCTTTATTTGCTATTCAACAAGATAAAGATGATGCATTGTCTCCCATTAAATCATTGTTTCATTTCCCGCAGCACGAAGGAAAAGATGCGATTTATTTTTGTGGAAACTCATTAGGACTTCAACCAAAATCAGTAGAAGCTGCGTTACAAGTTGAATTAATATCCTGGAGAGAAAGGGCCGTTGGTGGCTACTTTGGAGGCATAAATCCCTGGCTCAATTTTCACGAATTGCTTATTCCAAGTTTATCAAAATTGATAGGTGCTGGTAACTCAGAAATTACTGTTACAAATACACTCACTGTTAACTTACACCTCATGTTGCTGAGTTTTTATAAACCCAACAACAAGCGTTATAAAATATTAATGGAAGCTGGTGCATTCCCTTCCGACCAATATGCAATAGAAACACTTGTAAAACATTTTGGATTAGACCCAGCAGATGTTATCCTTGAAATTGCTCCAATTGCAGGAGAAAAAACATTGCATACAAAACAAATTATTGAGACCATCGAGCAGCATGCATCTTCTATCGCATTAGTTTTAATGGGTGGCATGAATTATTATACGGGTCAATTTTTTGAACTCGAAAAAATCGCAAAAGCAACACATCAAATTGGCGCTATCTGTGGTTTTGACCTAGCCCATGTGGTAGGTAATATTCCATTGCAATTACATCAATGGAATATTGATTTTGCCGTATGGTGCAGTTATAAATACCTCAATGCAGGCCCCGGCGCAGTGGGTGGAATTTATATTCACGAAAAGTGGTCTAGTAATGCGGATACACCTCGATTGGGGGGATGGTGGGGTAACGACGAAAAGACAAGATTTAAAATGGAAAAAGGGTTCCATGCAAAACCAGATGCTAGCGGTTGGAATATAAGCACTACCCCCGTTTTTAATATGATTGGTTTAAAAGCATCTTTAGAAATTTTTAATCAGGTAGGTATTGAAGCTATTCGGAATAAAAGTATACGACTTACTGCTTATTTAGAATTCTTATTAAAACAATTGCCAAATCTTTCATTTGAAATTATAACTCCGGCATCCTTCGAAGAAAGAGGTGCCCAACTTTCCTTATATTTTAGAAAGAACGGCCGAGCGATACACGATAAAATGATGGATAGCGGCATTATCGTAGATTATAGAGAGCCCGGTGTTATAAGAGTTGCACCAGCGCCACTCTATTGCAGCTTTCAGGATGTTTATCAATTTTACTGTATCTTAAAGGAACATTTTTAAATCATTCCAAAATATGAGCACACATATCAACAGTTTCTTGTGCTTGGGTGATTCGTATACGATTGGAGAATCAGTTGCATTGCATCAAAGCTACCCCTATCAAACAGTGCAGTTATTAAGAAAAGCTGGACAGCATTTTCATGCACCAGAAATTATTGCACAAACTGGATGGACCAGCTTTGAGCTTGCAGATCATTTAATTAATTGGAAACTAAATGATAGTTATGATTTTGTAAGTCTTTTGATAGGCGTCAATAATCAATATAGAGGTTTGCCGATCACTGATTTTGCAAACGATTTTGAATTTTTATTAAAGAAGTCAATCCGCTTAGCAAATAATAAATCAGAACAAGTAATTGTGCTTTCAATTCCTGACTGGACGGTTACACCGTTTGCTGCAACACAGAAAAAAAAAGCTTCCGGAAAAGAAATAGATGCCTATAATGAAATATGCAAAATGCTTTCTAGCAAATACCATACACATTATATTGATATAACTGAAGAAACACGTCTTGCTGGAAAAGACATTAGTTTATTGACAGATGACAAATTGCATTACACTGCAAAAGCCTATTCTCAGTGGGCTTCAAAGGTTTTCAAGATTATCAATAAGTTGTAAAAGAGTTACAATTTATTTTAAATAACCAGACATTTCATTCCGATATCCTTCTGCAACAGTTTTTGCTTGTTCTGCAAAATCAGTTCCGGCACTGGCATAAATAACGGCTCTACTTGCATTAACTAATAAACCGCAATCACTATTCATTCCATATTTTGAAACTTCTTCCAAACTCCCGCCCTGAGCACCAACACCAGGCACTAATAAAAAATGTTCTGGTATAATGGAACGAATATTTTCAAGATCATTTGCACGGGTTGCTCCCACTACAAACATTAAATTTTCAGGAGTTCCCCAGGATGCTACTTTTTCCAATACTTTTTCATACAATCTTTTTTCAGGAATACTTTGGGCAACAGCCTGTACAAAAAGCTGTTGAAAATCGTTCCCTCCTGCATTAGAAGTAAGACCCAAAACAATACTCCATTTATTTTCATATTCCAAGAAAGGACGTACGCTATCTTCTCCCATATAAGGTGCAATGGTTACGGCATCAAAGGGTAACACTTCAAAAAATGTTTTTGCATATTGTGCAGAAGTGTTTCCAATATCCCCTCTTTTAGCATCAGCTATTTTTAAATGCGTAGCAGGTATATAGTAAAGTGTTTTTTCCATACTCTCCCAGCCCTTCATTCCCTGTGATTCGTAAAAAGCAGTATTGATCTTATAGCTGACACAAAAGTCTTTGGTAGCATCAATGATCGCCTTATTAAATTCAAAAATCGGATCCGAAGCGGCTAACAAATGCTTAGGAATTTTAGTAATATCTGTATCTAACCCTACACAGAGATAGTTCTGCTTAGTTCTTATTTGATGTACCAATTGAGATCGATTCATACCACAAAGGTAATAGGCAATAGGCTAAAAATAAAATCAGCCACCAAGTAACAATTTTTGATGGCTGATTTAAAACGATTAAAAAGATTAATAAGTATATACCTGATAACCCCAAGCTGGTAAACTAAATGATTGCCCTGTTTTGATATTTGATTTTGCAGCAGTAAAAAGTTCAGTGACATCACCATTTATGGAAGCATCAGCGATGGTAATAATTTGAGGTTTGGGCGTAAAATTTAAAACCACTAATACTTTACTGTTTTTTGCAGCACGTGTATACGCGTAAATAGCATGATCAGCACTTGAAACGAGTTTTTTGAAATCAGCGTTTGCTGCTAATGCCGGAGAATTCGTATGCAGATTCAATAATTTTTTATAGAATGGTGCCCGAGATAATTTTACAAATGGTATGGTATCTTTTTCAAAGAAAGGAATTGCACGTAATAATGGTTCTTCCTGACTACTATAAATCAAGGGAACTGAACGTTTCATGGTTTGTGTAAGCACGGCAAATGGTGCATGCGATTCACCAGGCATAGTACCAAAGTCAGCTTTATTCCAACTATTTTCATCATGGTCACTAGTGAAATACATCCTTAAAGAATTGGAAGGAAAACTGCTATCATTTTTATTAACCACAGTATCCAAAGCAAATGCAGGACGTTTACCTGCAGCAATTAATTTCATCATAGAAAATTCCGACCAGGTATAAGTAGCATCAAAACCTACGCGATGCATTCTTCCCATATCGCCCTCTGCTAACATGAAAATATTTTTCTCTTTTTTCAATATGGGTATAGCTTTTAGCCAAAAAGAGTCGGCCACTTCTGGAGCTACATCGCAACGGAAACCATCAATATCAGAAGTCCTTATCCAATATTGCATAGATGCCAACATGCTATCTACTAAAGCAGGATTTTTATAATTCAATTTTCTGGTATCTGTCCAATCAAATTGTGAAATTGCTTTTCCTGTGCTATCCTGTATATAAAAATCAGGGTGTGATTTTAACCAAGGATGATCTGCACCTGTATGATTGGGTACCCAATCTATTACTACTTTAAAACCCATTTCATGAGCTTTCTTCACTAATGCATTCCAATCGGCAAGCGTGCCATATTCAGGATTGATTTCTGTATAACTTGATACGGCATAATAACTTCCAAGCGTACCTTTTCTATCCACCTTACTGATCGGATTGATAGGCATAAACCAAAGTGTATTCACACCCATCTCTTTTAATCGATCCAAATGTTTTGAGAAGGCATTGAAAGTTCCTTCTGCAGTATACTGGCGAACATTTACTTCATAAATATTACTATTCATGATCCAGGCGGGATGCCCATCCACAGTTGCTGTATCAATATTTGCAACAGACTGATCAGAAGGATTGGAACAAGAGCTGATGATTACAGCCAACATCGCTACAAAAAGCATTTTATTGAAAGACATAACAATCGTTTAGGGTATAAATTTATTGATTATTGTGTAAAAAGAACACATTATTTAAGAAAATCTTACGAAAGCATGTAAAAAAAACCGGGTCATCTCATATCCCTATGAAATAACCCAGTTTAAAATATTCTATTAATTTATTATCCTAATACAACGATTAATGCATAAATCACACCTGGAATCCAAAATAGAAGTGTCAATATTAAGCTAATCCAGAATTTAGTATTAATCGCATCCTCATGAAGATAAACGGCTAAAGGGGGTAATAATATGGCTAAAATAGCTAACAAAACAGTATTGCTACTTGCATCTCCAGCGGCTTTTTCAGCTCTATAGTTTTTCATTAATTCCTTTGCATCTGCAATTCTTGTTTTCCTTTCTTTTTTAGAAAGACTTTTAAAAGCAGCAACTGCGTTTTTAACCATCGCCTCGTCATCTTTCGAAACAAATGCAGTGGCACTGTCTTTTTTTGATTCAATAACTGGCACTGCAGCGAATAATACAGTTAATTGAATGAAAGTAATAGCAAAAATTAAAATTTTCTTTCTCATAAAAGTTAATTTACAGTTACTGATTAAATGAAGATGACGCTAATATATAGTAAATATCAAATGCTTCAGATTATTATTTACAAGTTTTTAATAACATGTAGATTTTCGGCACCGATTTGTATCTTTAGTCCGCTAAATTAATTCATGAAGCCATTAATATTTTTTTCCCTGTTTCTAATATTTGCTTGTAGCAGTAATCAGGCTAATTATTCAAAAGCCGAAAATGCTTTTGATGCTGGAAGAGAATTTATTGATGGCATATTGAAAGGCGATTTTAAAAAATCAGCCCACTTTATGCTGATGGATACTTCAAATCAACAATTTTTGAATGTGCATGAGAAAGAATTTCGCATAAAAGACAAAGAAGGCCGACAGCAACTTCGTACCGCTTCTATCATAATTCAACAAATTGAAGATGTAGACAGCACTACAAGCCTCATTCACTATCATAATTCATTTGACAAAATAAATCATACGCTAAAAGTTGTTAAACAAAATAATAGCTGGACAGTTGATTTTAAATATAGTTTTCAAAATAAATAAGTATATTAATTACAAATAAACAGAGATATGAAAACCCAATACGTATTACACCCTTGGCATGCTGTTCCATATGGAGAAAATGCTCCCCGAGTTGTAACTGCTGTGATAGAAATTCCTATGGGTGCTCGTTGTAAATATGAGATTGATAAAGAATCAGGTTTATTAAAATTAGACCGGGTAATTTTTTCTTCTTTTTATTATCCTTGCAACTATGGTTTTATTCCTCAAACCTATGGCGGCGATCACGATCCATTGGATATATTAGTAATCACAACACTTCCAGTGGTACCATTAACTTTAATGGATGCTAAAGTTGTGGGGGTAATGCAAATGGTGGATGGTGGCGAAGCTGATGATAAAATTATTGCAGTGGCAGCAAATGATCCAGGTGTAAACCACTATAACAATATTGAAGAATTGCCCAAACACTTCTTTGATGAATTGCGCCATTTCTTTGAAGAATACAAAAAACTGGAAAACAAAACAGTTGTTGTAGAAGAATTCGGAGACAAAGCTCAGGCATTACATATTATCAAAGAAGCCATCAGCTTTTACAAAGAAACTTTTACGCCATAATTTTATCCCTTGCGTATGACTACTGCTACCATATTAATGCTTTTATTAGTTGGCCTTGTTGCTGGAACCCTAAGTGGACTAGTGGGTGTTGGTGGAGGCATTATTATGGTACCAGCATTAGTACTCCTACTAGGCTTTACTCAAAAACAAGCCCAGGGCACTTCATTGGGAATTATGTTGCTGCCAGTTGGGATTCTTGCTGTTTTGCAATATTATAAACAGGGCTATATCAATTTCAATTCGGTCTTTATTATATCTGCAGCTTTTGTGATTGGTGGCTTTCTAGGCAGTAAACTTGCGTTAACGCTAAGCGACGATAAAATGAAGAAAGTCTTTGCGGTTGTTTTGATGATCGTGTCGTTAAAAATGCTTTTTTTCGACAAACCCGCCCAAAAAGCAGTAAATACCAATTTGAATACACCTAGTCAAAATGTTGAAAACAAACCGGGATAGGGCCTAAAATTTGAATCCCTAACCTTATCTTTGCAAATAAAAGTAACAATGGAAGCAACAAAATCTAATGGAAAATATTGGCTATGGTTTTTTGTATGGTTTGGTATATTAATTACCTTAATATTTCTTCACCGTGAATTTTTCTGGTTGGCTTTGCCTGGAACAGTTACTTACTTTGCCAAATCAATGGACTTAATTTAAAATAAAAAACATACTCGATAAGAAAAGCAGCCTTCGAGTTGCTTTTTTTATAGATACCTTTTTATAATTCTGAGCTGATGGGTTCTTTCACCCGTATCCCGATTGATAATTCCAAAATTGTCGATATCATCTATTCGCACTTTTCCTGAAGCATGTATCACAGTTACTGCATCAAGCATTAATCCCACGTGCGTAATTTTACCTTCCGCATTATCAAAAAAAGCTAAATCACCACATACCGCTTCCTGCAAGAATCCAACTATTTCTCCCAATACCGCTTGCTGGTAAGCATCCCTTGGCAAAACGATATTTAAAAATCGAAAGATTTGTTGCGTAAACCCACTGCAGTCGATTCCATAAACAGTTCTACCACCCCATAAATAAGCGGTGTTCAAAAATTGAGTGGCTAGCCAATTAATTGTTTCTGCATTAAAGTTTGCCTCTTGAGGGTTCCAGGATTTGCCTTCAAATTCCATTTTATAATGACCAACTTCTGCCCTGCCATGTTCAAAAAAATACAAAGGCAAACCAAATGGAATATGCATGGTGGTACCGTTGATTGATACCGCACCCAGTAAATCCCCATTTAATAATGCACTCCCCTCATGAACCGAGGTTTCAGGAATTTCTTGGAGCTGGTTGGCCTGACACCAACCAATATAATTATCATACAACAAACGAACTTTTAAAAAATCATTATTCTTTTCTAACAGTTCCGCAGTTTCACCAAATAAAAATTGACTACTCATTTCAGAACGATGAGAGGCTTCGGCCCGCATTGGAACTACGGGAACAATTGGACTTACAAAAGGCATTCCATAAATTTGTATCCAAGTTATGGAATTTTACAAATAGTGCATCTTTCAATAAATGCTTATTTTAACAGCGTGCCAAAAGACATCTACGCACATATCAGCGATCAGGAACTTTTAGATAAGTTTAAAAGAGACCAGGACAGCATTTGGCTGGGTATTTTATTACAACGATATACCATGATGCTTTTGGGCGTTTGTATGAAATATCTGAAAGATGAAGAAGCTTCTAAAGATGCAGTACAACAGGTTTTCTTGAAAGTTATTTCAGAACTACAAAAATACCCTGTTGATTATTTAAAAAGCTGGCTGTACACGATTGCCCGAAACCATTGCCTGATGCAATTAAGGGACAAAACTCAATTAATTAGTGTTACCCCTGAAATGAATTTGGCGGATGAGCCAAGTACAAATTTAACGGCACTGGATAAAGAGCATAGTTTAATTCTATTGGAACAATCAATGAATGAACTTAATCCCCCACAGAAAACCTGTGTAACTTTATTCTATCTGCAGAAAAAAAGCTACCAAGATATTGTAGACAGTACCGGTTTTAGTTTATTACAGGTAAAGAGCTATATTCAAAATGGGAAACGAAATTTAAAATTATTAGTTGCTCAAAAAATGAGTCAATCATAATGTCAGATTTTAATAACATATTAAACCAGGGTGCTAAACCAAGCGATGAATCTCTAAAAAGATATTTAGAGGGAACCGCTTCGGAGGAAGAACGCTTTATGATCGAGCATCAAATGACCGATGAAGCCTTTATGAATGATGCGGTGGAAGGATTGCAACAATTTAAAGATCCACAAGTGATGCAAGACCTTGTAAACAAAATCAATAAAGATCTTCTAAAACATACGGTCAAGAAAAAAAGAAATAAGCTAAAACACCGTATTGAAGATCAAAAGTGGACAATGCTTTCTATCATCATCATTATTATACTTTGCATACTAGGTTATTTTGTGATTCATCTTACACAAAATCCGATGACCACCAATCATACCATTGAACAAAAAAAATAAGAAACTAAAGCCTGCATAGTTTTGCTATCAATTCAGCATGTTGCGGATACAATTCAATTAATGTAATTGCCTGAGCCAGTTCAAAATCTTTAAAATCAAAACCAGGAGACACCGTGCAACCTACAAATGAAAAATTGGTTCCATCTGCTGGTACAGATGCAAACCATGCCCCTGCTGGAACTGTTGCCTGAAAGGTTTGTCCATTTGCAATATCATCCCCTAATTGAATAGTCTCAAGCTCCCCATTTTCCTGAATTACAAAAATATTCAACAACTCCCCGGCATAAAAATGCCAGGTTTCATCACTTTGAATACGATGGAAAGCAGAAAAATTACCTTTTTCTAATAAAAAATAAATAGCTGTTGAAAAATTCCTGTTACCATTGAATCTTGCTGATAATGCATCTACATCAATCTCTTCTTTAGATCGATAAGTTTCTTTATAATAACCTCCTTCGGGATGTGGCAGCAAATGATAATAAGCTACAATTTCTGCAGTAGATAATCTGGTTAACATATCGTTGATTTGACGCTAATCTTCTTCCTCTTCTTCAGGAACAAAAGGCTTACGATTTTTATGTTTGGGTGAAACTTCATTAATTAATTCAGCTACAAGTGCTGTCCACCCACTTTGATGACTCGCTCCTAAGCCTCTTCCGCTATCCCCATGAAAATACTCATAAAATAAAACCAGATCTTTATTCTCTGGCAAACAGTAAAACCAGTTTTGTTCTGCGTTTAATTGTCTGCAGTTTGCTCCATCTAATTCAAATAAACTAATAACGCGTTTGGTTAATTCGTTCGATACTTCTGTGAGTGACATGAAATTGCCAGAGCCAGATGGGTAATCAATCGTTAAAGATTCATCGTAGAACTCGCCGAACTTTTTAATACTTTGTATGATCAAGTAATTGATGGGCATCCAAACTGGGCCACGCCAATTACTATTACCGCCAAAGAAATCAGAGGTACTATCACCTGGATCATATTTGATAGAATAATCCGTGCCTTCAATATTTACCGTATAAGGATTCTCTTCATGATATTTCGATAATGCCCTTATCCCACCAGGTGATAAGAATTCTGTTTCATTTAATAATCGCTGTAATAAGGCAATTAATCGATCTTTAGGAATAAGAGAAATTAGAATTTTGTCTTCTTCCGCCTTCTCTTCATTCGGCCAGAATTTTTTATTCTTTAATCGGTATTGTTCAAACCAGGTAATACGTTTGGTAAAATCCTGCAGCTTTTCAAATACTTTTTTATTGATGATCGATACAGCAAAAAGAGAAGTTAATCCAACGATAGATTGAATACGAAGTTGTATGGGTTTATTGCCTGGCAAACCTAATGTGTCGTAATAAAATTTATCCTCATCATTCCACATCCCCATCTCATTCAACGCTTCTGCAATGAGTACAAAATGCTCAAAGAATTTTGTAGCGGAATCTTCAAATGCTTCATCCTGCATCGAAATTTCGATGGCCATATCCATCAAATTCAAAGCATACATTCCCATCCAACTGGTTCCATCAGCCTGTTCTAATTGTGCCTGACTATGCAATTGAATACTTCTATTGAAAACGCCAATATTATCCAAGCCGAGAAAGCCTCCTTCGAAGATATTGTTGCCGTTTTTATCTTTTCGATTAATCCACCAGGTAAAATTGATGATAAGCTTTTGAAAAATCTTTTTTAGAAAAACAATGTCACCCTTACCCGTTTGTTTCTTTTCAATGTTATACACCTGCAAGGCTGCCCATGCTTGCACAGGTGGATTAACATCGCTGAAATTCCACTCATATGCAGGAAGTTGACCATCGGGTTTCATATACCACTCCCGCATCACCAAACTCAATTGATGTTTTGCAAATGTGGGGTCAATCATAGCCATTGGTACACAATGAAAAGCTAGGTCCCATGCAGCATACCAGGGATATTCCCACTTATCGGGCATTAATATTACATCCTGGTTTTTCAGGTGTTGCCAATCGTGATTTCGCCCATTCTTTCGCTGATCAGTATTAGGAGCGATCTTATCACTATTCCCAATCCACTTTTCAACATCGTAATGGTAGTATTGTTTGCTCCATAATAATCCTGCTAATGCCTGACGTTGGATGTTTCTTGTGTCGTCATTTAAACTATCTGGTAAAATTTCATTATAAAAATCATCCGCTTCCGATTTTCTCTGTTGAAAGATACTCTCATAACCTTTAGAAAATGGCGCATCAATTAATACGTCTCCTAATCTTAAGTAAATAGTTTTGGAAGCGCCCCCCGCAATTTTTAAATTATAAACCGGTGCAAATTTTGTACCTGAATTTTTATCTCTCAAAGCCTGTACATCTTTTTGTACAATCACGGCATCATTGAATGCGTCTTTCAGAAATTTTGATTCATTAGGTATTCCATAAAGTTTTTCTGTATTAGTTTCGTTCTCAGTAAAAAAACGATCGTTCGATTTTTGATAATACAAGTAATAACTTCCTAGGCGTTCATGAGTAGCCCTCACTACCCCTTCTTTCACTTCTTCAATGATGGGTTTCTTGGTGAGGTCATTTTGTTGCCAACGGTTATAAAACCAAAGATTGGGTAATAAGGTAATAGGTGCAGCCTCTTTACCTCGATTAATAATTTCAATTTTAATTCCGATATCTCTTTTGCTGTATTTCGCATATGTAATGTACACATCGAAATATTTATTATCATCAAATACACCCGTATCTAATATTTCAAATTCCCGTTCATTTTTAGAACGACTTGCATTGGCATCTATCAATTGCTGATAAGGGAAAGCTTCCTGGGGATATTTATACAACATCTGCATATAATAATGCGATGGGATATTATCCAAATAATAATACAATTCTTTTACATCTTCACCATGGTTACCCTGATAATTTCCAAGACCAAACAATCTTTCTTTTAAAATATCGTCTTTCCCATTCCATAATGAAATGGCAAAACACATATTCCCAAAAAAATCTGAAATACCACCTAACCCATCTTCACCCCATAGGTATGCTCTGCTATTTGCATGATCAAAAGGAAAATAATTCCATGCATCTCCATTTCCGCTATAGTCTTCGCGAACTGTACCCCATTGCCTTTCTGATAGATAAGGGCCCCATTGTTCCAAAGGAACTTTCTTTCCTGCATTTACTTTTAATCTTTGTTGCTCTGCCGTCATTCTTACAATATTCGTGATCTCCTGATTAAGTTTTAGATACAAAATCAGGAATGAATATAGGAAAATAAAGGGTAATTATTCCTTGTAATAATACACAGGAAGAAACGCAAACGTTTGAAAAATATATTTCGTAGTAATTAAATTCTATTTATTTCTCCTTCTTCTGTTCTTCTTGTTTTCCCCGCATATGCAGTACTAAACCGTTTAGGAAATTGCGCAATACCTGATCTCCTGCTTCCACATAACTTGGGTGATCTTCATGTCGAAATAAATCACCTAAAGCTCCTTTTGTGATTTTAAAATCTACTAAAGACAAAATATGAATCATGTCTTCTGTACGCAAAGAAAGCGCAACACGTATTTTTTTGAGTATATCGTTATTTGTTAGCATAGTGGAACTATTTATAGATAATAAAGGTAGTTTTTATGTGAAATGGAAGCAGGATTTCTTTTATACCTTCGATTCTATTAATTTAAATGCTGATGTCAAAAAAGGGTTATCGATATTTTGCCATTCATAAACCCTATGATATGGTATCTCAATTTATCAGCTCACACCAGGTTCGATTAATAGGCGATTTAAATTATTCATTCCCTGAAGGGATACATGCCATTGGAAGACTAGATAACCACTCTGAGGGCCTACTGCTACTCACCACTAATCCAAAGACAACAAAGCTACTTTTTCAGGGAGAAGTTCCACATGGAAGAACCTATCTTGTTCAGGTTAAGAATAAGGTTTCCGAAGACACTTTGCAAAAATTACAGAAAGGAATTTCCATTCAGATTAAAGGCGGTGGAGATTATATCACACAGCCTTGTAAAGTTGAAATAGTTTTAAAGCCGGCATATTTCAACAATTGCTTGCATGAAATTCCTCCTCACTTGCCTCATACCTGGTTGAAAATTCAATTAACAGAAGGAAAGTTTCATCAGGTTCGTAAAATGGTGGCAGCAGTTCATCATAAATGCAAAAGGTTAATTCGTTTATCGATTGAGGATATAGAACTGGGTAATATGCAAGCAGGTGAGGTGATGGAGTTGGAAGAAAGTAAGTTCTTTGAATTACTGAAAATCAAGAACTACTAATTCTTAGCCCCCTAGGCTGAAGCCTAGGGTTAACAGGCTTTTCACTTTTCACTTTCCAGAAACACTTTATCTGCCCAATACTGTTTTGATAATTCCAAGTCTAAAGGATTCATATTCTTTTGAGGAAGCGGCAATGCGGGCAACCCTGGAAAT
The DNA here is from genome assembly GCA_037127755.1 of Bacteroidota bacterium. Taxonomy (GTDB): domain Bacteria; phylum Bacteroidota; class Bacteroidia; order Chitinophagales; family Chitinophagaceae; genus Sediminibacterium. The sequence goes on along the minus strand of JBAXXT010000007.1, from coordinate 8,547 downwards.
GCAGTGATCAAAAAATTAGAAGTAGATTGTTTCTTTACAATTAAAGTCAGTTGATTGATTGTTGGCATTTTTGAGATAGTTGCATGCCAAAGTTGAATGCCTCTGTTCATCTTCAATTTTGGTTCAGAGGTATTTAATGCATTAAGTTCATTTATATTACAAACACCCAAGGTCCCAATACCATTTGTAAATTCAGTTTGATTAAAATCGAATATTATTTCCTGATACTTTTTCCGCCCTTGAATTTGAATTGTTTTACCCAGTTTTAATTGCTCCACTAGTGATTTAATATCAGTGGCGAAAGATTTATTAAATTTCGATCCAGGCATAGCTATGTTTTCATCAATGATTTCCATGCTGTAACCCCTATTTTTCAAACATATTCTTGCCTGCTCATTCACAAATTCAAAATGCCGTAGCATATGAAAAAGCGTATGATCATTATAACTGAGTTGATTAAAGTCCATAAAAAAACCATTACAAGTTTTAGGCTTGTAATGGTTAAAGTTATAAACAAAATAACATGCGATCTATGAAAGCCTATGGCTACTTCACCATAATCTCGTGTTGGTAATTTAATGAGTCGAGTTCCAAACTAATGCTTTCCAAATCTTTCAACATTTTAGATTTTGTTTCTTCTAAAAGTCCGGGCATTTCTTTATAATAATTAATGCCACTGCGGAGGTTTTGAAAAAATGTATTATAATATTTGCTCTTTTTTTCAAATTGATCTGATTCAATATCCTCTTTGATCTGATCTTTCAGATAATCGATATACAAATACAATTCAGCAATAAACATATGTGGCCGATTAATTTTCTCGATTACATTATCACGACCATAAATATGATCAATCATAGTTGACAATGAAACCACTTTGGAAAAATTAACAATATTCGGACCCGGGCAAATGGTTACTGCATCCATTTTCTTCACTAGGGTCTTTGAATAATTAATAGCTGCTGAATTGCTTAATCCCACACATAAACATTCTTTATCCTGTAATTCAGCTACTTGTTTTGCCAATTCAGCTTGAGGCAAATTCGAAGACTGTAATTGCTCCAATTTTAATTTTTGATATTTTTTTGAAGCAGTACAAATTGGTTCTTTAGTAAACTCTGTATTAAAGCTCAAGTGTTTTTCTGTACATGGACTACCGGGGTTTCCAATATTGATTCTTTCATACTTTTCAATCTCAGAGCTTGTTCCCTTTAAATAATGGAATCTAACACCCAAGGGGGAATTACGGCTCAGCATCACGTTCTTATCTTTCGATGCCGACAATAATTTTAATGTTGGTTCATCTACAGTGGTTGCCTCTGGTACCATTAAAAATGGAGTACCCCATCCAGTACTATCGAATTTGTAATGTTCATGTAGATACTCATCTTCTTCATGCGTACCAATACCACCTTGAACTGTAAATTTAATTTCTGGTGGATATTTGAACTGTTTGTTATTCTTTTTTAATTGTGCGGCATTATAAATTTCAAACAAGGTGTCTGTCAGTTCCTGACGGTTCAATTTAAATTCTTCCAGAATTGGTCCCATCAAATAACCATCAGTTGCAAAAGCATGACCACCACAATTTAAACCAGACTCCACGCGAAATTCGCTACACCAGATTCCTTTTTTAGCCAGATATTTTCCTTGAATTAATGCTGAGCGATAATCGCTTACTTTAATGATTACTTTTTTATCAAACCCTCCATCTTCGTTTGCATCAAATTGCTTACAATGCTCTAGATAGTTATATAATCTAGGATTCAAACCTGCAGAAAATACAATGGAAGAATATTTTAAATCGCTATTTACATAGCCTCTCAGGGCAGTAACTGCGTCTGATCCATCCACTACTGGCTCACCAGATTTGTCATAAATATTTCTGTCCAGTTTGGTCATGATATTTACATCAATACTTCCGGGCTTAATATGGTCACGCAAATATTGCTCCATTTTTGCCTTCTCTTTCAACTCTGTTGTTTGCATCATTTGATGATACAATTGTTTGAGTTTACTTTCATCGGGAAGCATTTCAAAATACTTTACAATCTCAGAACCAGCTTCGAATGCAGCTTGCTTTAATTTTTCAACTTGCTGATGAACTATCGTATTTACCAGATTTAAATAATCGGTAATTCGTTTAGCTCTATAGTCCTCTACATCTGTATCGATAGGAATATAAGGCAGATTGATGGTAGGATAATAATGACTACGCATCATTTCAATCAAGCGATCTTCTACAATCGACATCACTGATGAAATGCCAAAACGAGCCACTTTGATAGGACTATCAATGGTGTACGCCAATCCCATTACAGGAATATGAAATTTGTGATAAGGTGATTGATACATTAAATAAAATCTATGTGGGTAAATAATATTTGTTTTATTACAAAAAAACAGGCTATTACCTGCGATAATAACCTGGCTATTGCAATCAATAACAAATGTAAATCATTGAGCGACCATTAAATATGATTTTTGTCATACCGCTTTTGTTAAAAATTCTATTTGAGCTGAATCACAAATCAATGAACAGGTCTTTCCCAAACTATTTTTTTCCCAAAGCCTAATGTATTGTCAGTATACTTAATACGATTGATTTTAATTGTCCATATTTCACCGGGCATCGCCAATGCCAAGGGGTGTGCTTTGTAATAGTGAGCAGATGCATTTTTTGCCTGTTCATCATCAAAAGCCAAAACAGTTCCTTCCAACTGAATTCCCTTCACCTGCAATTTGTTTAATTTATCAGGTAAAATGGTTCCGGCAATGATTGGATTTGATATAAGATATCCTGCATGGTTAGAATCTGAAGAAGACTTAAAATATAGCAGGCCTTCTTTGACATCTATTGCATAAAAACAACTAAAGCAATAAGGATAGCTATTTGCATCAAGACAAGCTATGTTTGCGCAAGTATGTTCCTGGATGAAGGTGTCGATATTTTCGTTCATACAATTTTTATGATTTTAACGGGGCATGCTTTTGCAACCTCGTGAGTTAATGATTCTAATGAAGCATATAATGGCAGTATGTAAATTGATTTTTTTTCAGTGGCTCTTAACAATGTAGCCTTACCATCTTTCTTAGACATGCGCCAGATTTCAGGTTGCATTTCAAAGCAAACATTACACCCAATGCATTTATCACGATAATGAATGATTTTAGCCATTATGACTTTACAATTTTATACAGTTTGTCTTGTCCTGTTAACTTGGAAGGAAATGGAAAAGTAATTTTATCACCCTTGGCAGCAAGCATGGCTTTTTCTCCGTTTACAACAAGTGTATTCACAATTTCTTTTGCCATGCCAATGGAAGGACCAATCACCATCAATTCATCACCTTCTTTTATATTTCCTGATTCAATTAAAAATTCTCCCACTTTAATCTTGGGATAATAATTGGTAGATTTTCCCAGATAAATTTTTCTTTCTTCTGCGATGGAGCCCGGGCTGGAAGTCCACTCTCCTAATTTTCTTCCCAAATAATATCCTTCCCAAAAGCCACGGTTATAAACTTTGGACAAGCGCTCTAACCAATCTTTTTTCTTTTCTTCCGTATACTCATTTGCCACAACTGCATCAATTGCTTCTCGATAGCATGCAGTTACTTCATGTACATAGTCGGCCCCTTTACTTCTCCCTTCAATTTTCAACACATCTACCCCACTATTGATCAGTTGATCAAGAATATCAACCGTGCACAGATCTTTAGGCGACATGATGTATTCGTTATCGATCACCAACTCTTCGTTGGTTTCAGTATCTTTTACGGTATAGGATCTCCTGCAATTTTGAATACATGCGCCACGATTCGCTGCGGCATTTTGAGTATGTAAACTCAAATAACATTTGCCTGAGATAGCCATACAAAGTGCACCATGAACAAACAATTCAATCTTGATTAATGCGCCGGAAACCCCTCTAATATTTCTTCTTTTAATCTCTTTACTAATATGTTCTACTTGCTTCAACGTTAACTCTCGTGCCAAAACGATCACGTCTGAAAAGGGTGCAAAGAACTGAACGGCTTCAATATTGCTCACATTTGCCTGGGTAGAAACGTGTAAAGGAATTTGAAGTTGCTGACAGTATTGTATCACTGCAAAGTCTGCCGCTATTACGGCATCAATCTGTTGTTTTTTTACTTCCTGTAGGATCGAAAACAATAATTGCATATCGTGTTCGTACATTACTGTATTCAGAGTGATATAACATTTGATATGACTCTTTTTGCAAATACTACTAATTCTCTTCAAATCAGCTATCTCAAAAGAATTGGAAGAGCGGGTGCGCATATTAAGTTGTTCCACACCAAAATAAATAGCATTGGCGCCTGCATTGATAGCAGCTTGCAAGGACTCGAAAGATCCAGCTGGGGACAATAATTCTATCTTTCTTTCTTTCATTATAATTGGCAAATATACTAATTAAAGGTATTTTTGTCTTTAATTATTTGCTATGTTACGTCTAACTAAGATTTTTCACTTCGAAATGGCACACGCCATTCATGGTTATCAAGGAGCCTGCAAGAACATTCACGGTCACTCTTACGAACTGCATGTTACCCTTGGAACAACTACCATTCAGAAAGAGTATATTCTTTCTCCAGGTTTTATTATCGATTTCAAACAAATTAAAAATGTGGTCACTAATGCCATCATAGATAAGTTTGATCACAGTTTACTTTTATCAACGGCCTATATGAAGGAACACCCTACTAATAATATTCATGATAAATTAATTATTTGGGAAGTTGAGCCGAGTGCAGAAAATATTTTATTATATATGCAAAATGAATTGAATTCAAGACTACCTTTTGATATTAAATTGCTTCAGATAAAACTATATGAAACAAAAGACTCTTATGCAGAATGGCTGGCAGACGATTAAATTAGAAAATGCATTATCCTATCATCAAATCAAACAATTGCCATGTTTTCAAAAGCCACTGAGTATGCTTTAAGGGCTACCATTTATATCGCACAAAAGAGTTCGGTGGAAAAGAAACTGAGTCTCTCAGAAATTGCACAAGCCATTGATTCGCCTCCATCTTTTACGGCTAAGATATTGCAACTATTAACGAAAGATAATGGTGTGATTCATTCACTACGCGGACCCAATGGCGGGTTTTATATGACAGAAAAGAATAAGCAACTTCCGTTGAAAAAAATATTGGAAGCAGTAAATGAAAATGATTTATTCGAAAAATGTATTTTGGGTTTAAAGAAATGTTCAGAAACAAAACCCTGTCCACTTCATTTTCAATACAAACCTATCAAGCAAGAATTGATTCATTTGTTTCAAACAAATACTATTCAGGAGCTTTCAGAGAAAGCAGATAATGAACCCTTGTTTATTAATAATGCTATTTAAACCTCAGGTTTTTATTTCTCATTTCTTGCCTTACAAAAGAGCCAGATGTGGTTAATTGTGTATTCATCCAATTTCCTGAAATAGATGAACCTGAAAATAATGCAGCAGAAGATTCGGTCTTATCTGCGAGGGACCAATTGCACCATGACAATTTATTAGCATCTAAAAAATTATACCAAAGATTTGTTTCAGATTGGTTCACAAAACCATCTCCTGTGGCATCTGTTGTTCCATATTCTGTAACCATTAATGCAATCCCTTTGTCGAGTGCCAGTTTTGCCTTATCTCTTAAAGCTTGCTTGTGTGTACCAGCATAAAAATGTAAGGTATAAGCGATGTTGGTTCCAACAAGTGTGTCATATGCTGCAACATCTACATCCTGCGACCAAGTTGAAGTACCACAAATGATCAGGTTGTCTGGATCATATTTACGAATAGTATCAATGATGGCCTGGTGATATGGCTTAATAATTGTTTTCCATGAAACTTGTAAGGGTTCGTTATAGGGTTCATAAATAATATTGGGTTTATCTCCATATTTCTGTGCTATTTCAGCAAAAAATTTTGTAGCCTGAGCTAAATGATCCGAAGCATGATGATCATGCCAATCGATGATCACATACATTCCATTTGCTATGGCCGCATCCACCACATCAAATACTTTTTGTTTTTCAATAGCAGGGTTCGTTAAATATCCTCCTTCTTCTACTGCCATGGCAGCTCTTACCACATTACAATACCAATCATCTTTTAACCATTTCACAACACTGGCATTATAATATTTCCCGATCCACTGGCTCCAGAAAAAAGACATGCCCCTTAATTGTACTGCAGAATCTGCTTTTCCTGTAATTCTATTACCTGAAACCTTAAGTGGACCATAATAGTCAACAGCAGAGCTATTGGTGAAGTCTTTTTCTGGTGTGGGTACAACAGGTGTTACAGGTGTGATTGGATCGATCGTGGCAGGGGAATTAGCCTTCTTACAATATGAAAAAGTTGTACAAAATATTGAAAAAATAAAAATTGCGCCTAAATTTTTCATGTGTTATTTCAAATTAACGAACTAATAGAATCATTACTAGTTTTCCGAGCAATTGTTTTTAAAAAAAAGTAATATAGTAAATAATCTAAATTCTTATAACAAAAATACTTATTAAGCGTGTTAAAATAAATAGAGGCAAACTTTTTAAAGTTTACCTCTATAAAATTTAAGTGGAGTCGAGGGGAGTCGAACCCCTGTCCAAACATCGCTACCATTAGCTTTCTACATGCTTATTTTCTTATTAATTGTAGGCACTCTGCAGGAAAGAAACAAACCAACAAAACGCTTAGCTGAATAGTCTTAAGTAACAGTCACAGCCTTCTGTTACAGCATCCTCTTTTGGTTTAAGTCGGCGGCAGCAAGAGGTAACAGGCGAACCTTAGCCGCGGCCCGAATGGTTACTTAATCACTGATTAAGCAGCCATGGCATACTGAGTATTGCCATTTGAGTTTTGAATATTCAGATTAAAGTGCTAATTATCCAACGCACTGCATGCTTACACCAACCGTGACATATGCTGTCAAAACCAATACGACCCCAATATGTAAAGGTAGCCATTCCCTAGAAAGCTACCTGTTAAACTATTTAAACAAGCGCCAGAAATCCAGCCCTAATGCATAAGCCATTAAGCCTAATAATAATACCATACCCACCATCTGTGCATACTCCATAAACTTATCTCCGGGCTTGCGTCCAGTAATCATTTCATACAGTGTAAATAATGCATGTCCACCATCCAATGCTGGAATTGGTAAGATATTCATGAATGCCAGAATGATAGAGAAAATAGCAGTTAATGTCCAGAACTTTTGCCAATCCCAAACACCCGGGAACGTATTACCAATGCTAATGACACTTCCTAATGATTCACTTGCATTTACTTTACCTGTGAATATTTGTTTGATGCCATTTATATAGCGTTCCAATGTTTCAAAACATCTGTTGAACCCCATCGGAATAGCTTGTGCAAATGTGTACTGTTTGTTTACCGTACCAAACATTTCAAAAGGAGATTTACGGAAGAAACCAACCGCCCCTTTATTATTCAATAAAACTTTCACAGCCACTGTATCATTACCTCTCAATACTTTGAAGGTTACTACCGAATCTGCAAAGCCTTTATTCAAACCTTCATATTCGTGAAAGTATTCGAAGTATTTATTATTAAATGCAATTAACTTATCTCCCTTTTGAAATTTATCTTTTGTAAACACCGCAGTTTTGGCCACCGAATCAACAATAGCAGGATAACGCATCGTTACAAAATCAGAAGCTAATTCTCTTCCTTTTTTTGTTTTGAACAAATTCTTGATTAGTCCTTCGGGAAGATCAATGTCCACTTTTGCACCCGCTCTTTCTACCTGCATTTTTTTAGCATCCGTAGTTATAATTTCCGGAACAATCGTACCAAAATCCTCTACTACTTTTCCATCGATGGAAACAATTTTATCGCCATCCATTATGCCAATACTTTTGGCTAATGAATCGGCGTGCACACCGTATTGCAAATTTTTAGCAGGCAGATATTGCTCACCCCATACCCAGGTAATACCAATAAAAATAACGATTGCTAAAATTACATTTACTACAACGCCACCAACCATGATAATCAGTCTTTGCCAAGCTGGCTTAGAACGGAACTCATAAGGCTCTGGCGGCAATTTCATTTGCTCCTTATCCATACTCTCATCTATCATTCCAGAGATCTTCACATATCCTCCAAATGGAATCCAGCCCAGCCCCCATTCCGTATCACCCTTTTTCTTTTTCCAAAGACTAAACCAAGGATCAAAAAACAGATAAAATTTTTCAACCCTGCATTTAAAAATTTTTGCAGGGATATAATGTCCCAGTTCATGTAACACTACTAATATGGAGAACGACATGATAAACTGTCCAGTCTTTACTCCAATACTTATCCAATCGATTGCTAATAAATTCATAATTGAGAATCCCCTGAGGGAATTTATTTAGGAATACTTTTTAATTAATCTTCTACATGTGAATTAAAGAAGCGGCGAAGTTACGTGCCTCTCCATCTGTTTCAAAATACTCTAATAGGTTCGGCTTTTCAATGAAGCTGATTTTTTGCATGGTCTGCTCAACTACTTCGGTCAT
>JBAXXT010000006.1:0-82948 GCA_037127755.1 Bacteroidota bacterium | reverse complement strand
ATAGGATCGTTACACTCACAGTTGCAACTGTTTTAGCCATGATCCTTTCCATCAATTTGATGAGCGATATGATTGAAACCGATAAAATTGGCAGCTTATTTTGGCTTTGTCTGGGTTTTGTATTTGTTTTAAATCGTAAATTAGAGGAAGAATATAGTTCGATCGTATAGATATTCTGTATCTCCAATGATTCCCACCCCCAATTTTTTTTCTTAGTGAGGCAACAAAAACTGCTTTTTGTCGTATCTATTATAAGATGCGTTAAAACTTTATTTATTCCGAATTAAACTTTGTTTATCAGGGATAGTCATAATTAAACAGAAACATAATCTATGAAAAGTTTTTTATTATTTCCCATTGCCTTGATTGCCATGATAGGTATGATGATTTATGCCTGGTGGCCTGAATCAAAAAAAGCGTAGCTTCCTTTCATTCCCCCTTTTGAAGCTACTGCAGTTTTCTTCCTTTCCATTGGTAGGATCCAAATTTACCTAACCAACCTGCTATCACTGTATACAGTATATGAAATGGTTGCATGATGGGGAACCAACCTATTGTATCTAATAAGCCAAAGAATCTACTAACAGGAATCATAAAACTTAATTCAATTAAAGTTTTAATGCTAATTAGCAGGATAAGATAATTCCATCCATGTGCCATAAAAAAAGCAGAGATCGCCAATAATAAAAGCGATAAATTTAAAAGGTATACTAGTAATAATACTACAAAAATACTTTTATCCTGATAACCATCAGCCTTACTTGCCCAACGGATTCGCTGATTCAAAAAGCTCTTCCAATTGGGCATTGCTTCTGTTTGAACAATGGCTTTTGAATGATATAAGTATCCGAGTTGCTCCGGGAACCGTTGCTTAATTTTCTGCATCAACAACATATCATCTCCACTGGCAATATGGTCGATTCCTTTAAATTCACCAACCTCATAAAATGCTGTTTTCTTGTAGGCCAGATTTGCACCATTGCACATCGCATGGCTGCCAGCGCTCACTGCTGCAGCTGTGATGCCCTGCAGGCTAATAAAATCGAGCACCTGAAATAAGCTAAGAAAACTACCCGTATTGAAAAACATGACGGGGGCAGCTATTAAAACAGGTTGTTTCAACTGTATATAAGCATCGTATAATGATAGCCACTCTTTATTTACTTCACAATCAGCATCTGTAGTGATAATCCAATCGCCCTTGCTTTGAGCTATTGCAATTTCAATCGCTTTTTTCTTATACGCATTCGTGATCAGATCATCTATATGTTCCGACAATTCAATCAAATAAAGATTGCTGTATTTTTTCTGCAGCGCTTGAATTCTTTGTGCTGTATCATCAGAAGAATGGTCATTGATCACAATCACATCAAATAAATCAGTTGGATATTCTTGTTCCATTACAGATGGTAAAAACTGATCAATATTTTCCGCTTCGTTTCTGGCAGGTATAATGATGGAAAACCTGGTTTGGGGTATTAACTCAGCAGGAACTTCAAATGCTGGCAATTCCAAAAACCATCTCCTGTAAAGGATAATGAGTAGGCCATACAGGATGGTTAACACAATTGCCGAGATCAATAATGCCTGATACATGCTGCAAAGAAAACCATTGGGGTTCGATTTTTAATGAATGACCAAAAATTAACGGTAAAATACTTGGTGATATCGAGCAAACAAACTTACTTTGAATTAGTTGCATAACTAACTATATGCCAAACAACCATTTTAAAAGAGGGGAATTATATAGCGTCATTAATGGAATGGCTTCTACTGCCGTGGCAAGAAGACTGCAGAAGAATTTCCGGAATGCCGGTCTTGAAATTACCATTGAACAATGGAGCATTTTATACCATCTGTGGAAGGAAGATTGTTTGAGTCAGCAGGAACTATGTAATCGCACTTTTAGAGATAAACCCAGCATCACTCGTTTGATCGACAATTTAGAAAAACAGGCGATGGTAATACGGATGCCTTCAAAATCGGATCGCCGGATTAACCTGGTTTGCCTCACTGACGCGGCTAAACAAATTCAGAATCTTACCATCGATTTAGCCAATCAAACGATGAGTGAAGCATTGGTTGATGTTAAAAGAGAAGATATTGAAATCGTTAAAACAGTATTTCAAAAGGTTTATGATAACCTCACATTATAGCATCCTAAAAAACAAATAATAAATTTTCTTCCATGGAAACAACAAAACAAATAGCGGCTTTAAAAGGTGGCGAATGGATTATTAAAGAGAGTAATCCCTATGAAACCTTTATTCCCGAAGACTTTGATGAGGAACAGAAAATGGTGATGGAAATGTGCGACCAATTTGTTTTGGCAGAAATTTTGCCAGTGATTGATCGTATCGAAAAATTAGAACCAGGCTTAATGCCCTCTTTAGTACAAAAGGCTGGTGAACAGGGTTTATTGTCTACCTCTTTCCCTGAAAAATACGGCGGATTGGGAAAAGATTTTATCACTTCAACTATTGTGAACGAAGGTATTGGTGGTGGATACTCTTTCTCTGTAGCAATTGCAGCTCATACAGGAATTGGTTCTTTACCTATTCTGTATTTTGGAACTGAAGCACAAAAAGATAAATACATTCCTAAACTGGCAAGCGGCGAATGGAAAGGCGCTTATGGTTTAACAGAACCTAATAGTGGTAGTGATGCACTGGGTGCAAAGAGTACGGCTAAATTGAGTGATGATGGGAAATACTATATTCTGAACGGTCAAAAATGCTGGATCACCAACGGAGGTTTTGCAGATGTATATACCGTGTTTGCGAAAATTGATGGCGACAAATTTACCGCCTTCATTTTGGAGCGTGGTATGGAAGGATTTACCCAAGGACCGGAAGAGCACAAAATGGGAATTAAAGGTTCTTCTACCGTACAACTCTATTTCCAGGAATGCAAAGTACCTGTTGAAAATGTACTTGGAGAAATAGGTAAGGGGCATATCATTGCATTCAATATTCTTAACATCGGCAGATTAAAACTATGTGCTGCTACCTTGGGTGGTGCAAAAAAAGCTGCGGAAGTTTCTACTCAATACGCTATTGACAGAGAGCAGTTTAAAATATCTATTTCAAAATTTGGTGCTATCAAGCATAAGCTAGGAGAAATGGCAACCAGATTATTTGTTTGCGAATCTGCTTTATACAGAACAGCTAAATGGATTGATGATGCTGAACATTCTTTAAAAGCCGAGGGTAAAACTTTTGCAGAATCATTATTAGGTGCGGCAGAGGAATTTGCAATTGAGTGTGCCATGCTAAAAGTTTACGGTAGTGAAACACTTGATTTTGTGGTGGATGAAGGCTTACAGATCCATGGCGGTAATGGATTTAGTGATGAATACCAGATCTCAAGAGCTTATCGCGATAGCAGAATTAATAGAATCTATGAAGGCACAAACGAAATCAATCGTCTATTAACAGTGGATATGGTATTGAAACGTGCGATGAAGGGAAAGTTGGATTTGATGGGACCAGCCATGGCAGTTCAAAAAGAGCTCATGAGTATCCCTGATTTTAATAGCGATGAGGAAGGTCCATTTGTGAAAGAGCGTAAATACGTGGCAAACTTCAAAAAAGCTATTCTAATGGTGGCTGGTGCTGCGGTTCAAAAGCTAATGATGACTTTAGATAAGGAACAAGAAATCCTGATGAACATTGCAGATATGAGCATCGATGTATATAATGCAGAGAGTGCCTTATTGAGGGTGATAAAACTTGCGGAAATGAAAGGCGAGACAGAAACCTCAGTACAGGCAGATATGATGAGAACCTATTTATATGATGCAGCTGACAGGATCAATAAAGCCGGAAAAGACGCTTTAAACAGCTTTTCAGACGGCGACGAGCTCCGAATGATGCATATTGGACTGAAAAGGTTCACCAAAGTGGAGCCTTTTAATTGCAAAGATGCCCGTAGAAGAGTTGCTGACAAGATGATCGCAAACAAGGGGTATAAGTTCTAAAGAATTATTTGGTGGCTTTAGAAAAATTACTCTAAATTTAACATATCGATAATCTTACGATTGCTTGCTCAGATAAGGCCTTAGTATTAAACATGCTAAGGTCTTTTCTTTTACCCGATTTCTCCCATTTATCATTGACATTTCCTTTTATTTTCTAGTTTTTTGCCTTCAGTTTTTTTATCTTCAATGCATGAGAGGAATCTTACTGCTTAATTTTTTGTTGATTCATTTATTTGTTTTTGCACAAAAAAGTGAAACAAATTATTTGTTAGTGAAGTCAACAGGAAAATTACCATCCTTGTTATATGGTTTTGGAGATGACCGTCTTGGAGGTACTAAAATGGGTTATATAGATTCCAATATTCTTTTGCGAGTTGTTGATTCAACTAAAGAATTATATACGGTTCAACTTTCAAAATTCCATAGCGCATTCATTGAGAAAACTTATATCAGGCACGACTCTGTTTTTACGAGTAAACCATTCTATTTAACGGGTTCTTTTTTAGTAAAGGGGGATTCTTTATATGATTATGTAAGTATGCATTTGGACGAGCACCTGCCATATAAATCCTGGATGGAAATTGAGCCATCTAAAATTATTGTAGATCTCTATGGTGTTCAAGCGAATACCAGCTGGATCACACAATTACAATCAGTAAAAGAGATCAAAAACGTTTATTATAATCAAGTGGAAGATGATGTGGTTCGTGTAACAATTGAATTAAAACACGCGCAGCACTGGGGTTACAGCCTTTCTTATATAGGTAAAAATTTAGTATTGCGTGTAAAAAGACAGCCTGCAATATTAGATTTAAAAAAGATGGTGGTTGCTATTGATGCGGGCCATGGCGGAAATAATTCTGGAACTGATGGCATTAAAAGAAAGACCAGTGAGAAAGAATACACATTGCTCTACGCAAAATCACTTGAGAAAAACTTGAAGAAATTAGGGGTGAAAAAAGTGATCATGACTAGAACAACAGATACTAGTTTTGATAACAAAGACCGCATCTTATTTCTGCAGGAACAGAATCCTGATTTTTTAATTAGTCTGCATTTTAATTCCTCAGCCAATGAAATGGTTTCGGGGGTGAGTACCTATTATAAGCATATCGGATTTCGTCCTTTATCACAGGCATTACTGAAAAGAATGCTTGAATTAAAACTCAGTGAATTTGGAAATATTGGGAATTTTAATTTCACTCTGAATCAGCCCACAGACTTTCCAAATGCACTTTTAGAGATTGCTTTTCTGAGTAATGCAGACGATGAAAAAAAAGTGATCGACACAAAATTCAGACAAGACGTTTCTCTAAAAGTGATATTGGCAATTCAAGATTGGTTAAAACAATTACATAATTAGTGCTTGATAAATCGCTCAAAAAATTCCATGGTTCTTAGCATCTGATCAATCCTTTGCCGGTTATTTCCTGTACGTGTTAGCTCATGAGTTCCCCCTGGATGACGCACGTATTCTACGGTTCTGCCCAAAATTTTAAGACTACGGTATAACATTTCGCCCTGAATTACACCCGTTCTTAAATCGTTTTCGCCATGGAAGATGATATACGGGGTATGGATATCGTTGACGTATGTAATGGGCGACTCTCTTTCCAAAATCGCCTTGGTAGCAGTTTCCCAAGGGTATCCACCAAAATAATTAGGTACCAATCTCCATGCATTGCCTTCTCCAAAAAAAGTAGACAGATCATAAACTCCTCGCTGTGAACAAGCAGCTTTAAATCTTTGGTCATGTCCCACAATCCAGGCAACTAAATAACCTGCATAAGAACCTCCGGTTACGCTTAGTTTTGAAGTATCAATAAATCCAAGATCAACAGATTTGTCGAGAGAAGTAAGCACGTCATAAGTTGGACCCTTACCCCAATCGTTAATATTTGCTCTCAAAAAAGCAGACCCGTATCCACCTGAACCTCTTGGATTTCCATAAACTACAACATAACCTTTGGCCGCATAATACTGAAACTCGTGCCACATCGATAACTCACCTGGTCCCCACATAGCCGATGGTCCGCCATGAATATCTAAAATAGCTGGATATTTTTTTCCGGCTTCATAATTAATAGGTTTCATAACCCAGTATTCTACAGTCAATCCTTTCTCATCAACAAAGCTCATTTTTTCTGGGTAACTCAATTGCTTATTGGCCAACCATCCGGTATTGAAATTGCTGATGCGATTAGATTTCTTCAAACTTGCATCAGAAAGATATAATTCTGAGGGATTGGAGACTTCTGTTTTTACATAGAGCAATTGATTTTTATTCATATCAAAAGAAAGAATCCCGGAATTAAAATCCGATAGAGGCTCTACTTTTTTACTGCTGATATTGATACGGTAAAGTGGTTGTCCGCCATTTGATTGAGCGGTAAAATAAATCCACTGTTCGTCTGCCGTCCAGGTTAGTCCGCCTTTGTTTCTGTCGAAGGGTAAAACCTGTATGTCTTTTGCAGTTCCATTTAAAGGCATAATGGCCAGTTGAGGAACATCTACAAATGAAGTGTTACCAAATTGAAAGGCTACCCATTTTCCAGAAGGCGAAATTTTAGCGCTATTGTATTGCATGCCCTTGGCACCTAGTATTTTTTGAAGATGAGTACCATCTAATTGGCTGAGATAAATTTCGCTTTCCAGTGCACGATCTGGATGTTGCAATGAATCTCTATTTCCAGTAATGATTAGTTGTTTACCATCTGGGGTAAAATCTGCTGCGGCATATCTGTAAAAACCATGCGTAATGGCCGCTATCTCATTGCCATTTGAAATGGGTGCAATAAAAAAATGGTTGAAAGAAATTTCTGAACTAGTAGTACTTTCTTCCTGGAAATTTAATTTATTAATCACTTTTGCCTTCTTATCAATTGCATTGTTTTCGAGATAAGCTCTCATCTCATCCAGGTTTCCATCTGGATCGGGTTTAGCTGTAGAAGCTGCAAGTTGTTGGTTTTGATCAAAGCCAGGTTTTTCATAAGGCCATCTAGGAATTTCTTTTTTTGGGTTGAGGATTGTATCCTTCAACAATTCCTTCAAACTAATCGAGGCACTGAATAAGATTTGTTTGCCATCTGGGCTCCACTTGGGGTTGGATGCTCCGTATTTAAATTTGGTAAACTGTATGGGTTCACCTCCGGAAACGGACATTAAAAAGATCTGCGGCTTAGTATCAATCAAGCGCACAAATGCCAGTTGTTTACCATCAGGGCTCCAGGCTGGTTGTGAGGCATTGTCTTTATAGGTATACGCTTTAGGCTCCGAAGCCCCATCGGTGTTTACAATAAATAATTGGTTCAAGTATTTGGATTCCCATTTGCTATCAGCCTCAGGCTCTATACTATTAACTACGAAAGCAGCCTGGCTACCATCAGGGCTCATTGTAACCGCACTTAACTGTTTGACTTTCAGCATATCAGTTACTTTGATGGGCTCTTTGCCATGCTGTGCAAATGCTTGTTGAAAACCGATAAGAAGGAATACTAAATAAATTTTTTTCATGTGTTTCTATTAAAGGATTAAAGTACAAATAATTGGCCAAGGCTAAGCTTCTGTTAGTATTTTTACCTTCAAAATTTATAGAATGATGGAATGCCGAAGAACTTTATAAAATTTTTGCAGTAGCAATATCGTAGGGGGTACTATTGTAATTCCAGATACCAAAAAGGCTGCAGAATTTTGGGAAGCTTTATTGAAAGGCTAAGCTAAAAATTAAAGTTAAGATGCATTTTTTAGCGGATTGCTTCCCTATATTACCGTAACTTTAGCCGCTATATTTTGATTCAATTGTTTTGTCCTTATATAAAATTTATCAAATGAGTGAAACTGCTACAGCGGCGCCTGTTTTGACCGCTAAAGATTTTGCAACTGACCAGGAAGTTCGTTGGTGTCCTGGATGTGGTGACTATTCCATTCTGGCTCAGGTTCAAAAAGTAATGCCAACAATTGGTGTTGCTAAAGAAAATATTGCTATCATCAGTGGTATCGGATGTAGTAGTCGTTTCCCCTATTATATGAATACATTCGGGATGCATTCTATTCACGGACGTGCAACAGCAATTGCCAGTGGTTTAAAAGCAAGTCGCCCTGAATTAAGTGTTTGGATCGTTTCCGGCGATGGCGATAGTATGAGTATTGGTGGAAACCATACCATCCATATGCTTCGTAGAAATCTGGATGTAAATTTGTTAGTTTTTAATAACCAGATTTATGGTTTAACAAAGGGCCAGTATTCTCCAACTTCAGAGCAGCATAAGGTTACTAAGTCTAGTCCGTTTGGAAGTATCGATCATCCATTTAATCCTTTAGCGTTGGCATTAGGTGCTGATGCTACTTTTATAGGAAGAAGTATGGATCGTGATCCAAAGCATTTACAATATATGTTAACCCGTGCCAATCAGCATAAAGGTTCTTCCTTTTTAGAGATCTATCAGAACTGTAACATCTTTAATGATGGTGCTTATGAGATCTATACTGAAAAATCAACTAAAGCTGATCAAGGTCTTTATCTGGAACATGGAAAGCCATTGGTTTTCGGAGCTAATCAGCAGTTTGGTATTAAGATAGAGGGGATGAAACCGGTAGTGGTAGATTTAGATGGCAGTATTAGTTTGGATGATCTTTGGATTCATGATGAACATGATTTTTATAAGGCACAGGCTTTAGTAAGAATGTTTGATGATCCAAATAAATCTGGCAAACATTTTCCACGTCCGTTCGGTGTGTTTTATCAAACTGATAGAGCCTGTTATGAAGATGATATGGCTATGCAAATTGAGGAAACCATTGCAAGTAAAGGCAGGGGCGATTTGGATAAATTGATTCGTGGTAAAGAAGTCTGGGAAATCGTTTAATAAAAATAATAATAGTGAAAGCCCCATTTCAATTAAATGAATGGGGCTTTTCTTATTTCAAGCTGTAATTCTCAAATACTTACTATGTCGTTTCTGATGGCATATAATACTAATCCAATACGCGTTTGCACATTTAGTTTTTGAAACAGGGCATCGCGATAGCCATCAATGGTTCTGGGGCTAAGAAACATCGTATCTGCAATTTGTTTGTACGACATATCACTACAAATACGCTTTAGAAATTCTGATTCTCTTTCTGTTAATTCAGCCTTCCTTTTAAATGTTTCCTGATCTTCTTCAAATTGATTATTCATACAATGGATGATGTTAGAACACATAAGTTCGTTGAGGTAAATGCCTTTTGTAACTAAGCTATCTAAAGCAGTTCTTAATTCCTGGGGCTCACTATCTTTTAGGATATATCCTTTAGCGCCATTTTTCAGCATTTTAATAATGGCTCTTTCTTCATTTAGCATGCTGAGCGCTAAAACCTTTATACTTGGGTAATGTGTAAATATCCACCTTGCCGTCTCGTATCCATTCATTTCGGGCATCGTAATATCCAGTAATACAATACCTGGTAAATTATTGGGATTGATATTGTTCACGAACTCTCTGCCATTACTTGCTTCGGATATTATTTTATATTCAGCAAAGGAATTGATGATGATGGACAATCCCCTTCTGAAAAGGATATGATCATCAACGATAGCAATTTTAGTCATAGCGTTAGTTTTCTAAAAATAGCAACAGAGATATCTGTTCCGGGGTAACCGATAAATAAGCTGCTAAAATCGCAAAACGAAATTCTCATAAGTATTTTAAATTAACTATGATTTTTTAACTGAATTAATAAGGTGAAAACACCGAATAAATTCAGTGTTTTCACCGTTGTTTTATAACATAGGCGCCCCTACTTTTACCATGGATAAACTGCAGTTGGCTATTACCAATACACCTTTCTAGGTAAACAGTTTCATTGGGGGTTACAAACCAAAAAGAGGTGGCTTTATGCTACCTCTTTTTATTTATGTTGGGTTATCGGATTGATATGATTTAACTTTGTAATAGATAGATACGCTTATGTTATTGCAAGTTCATCCAATGAATCCCAACCCCCGATATCTGAAAATGATTGTGGATTGTTTATTATCAGGTGGTGTGATCATCTATCCAACAGATACCATCTATGGTTTGGGCTGTGATATTTTTCAACAAAAAGCAATTGCCCGAATTGCGCAGATCAAACAAGTAGACCCTGCTAAAGCACAATTAAGTTTTATCTGCAACGACCTCAGTGATTTAAGCAAATACACCAAGAGCATTGGTACGCCACTTTATAGATTATTGAAAAATTATTTGCCTGGGCCTTATACCTTTATTCTGCCTGCAAGTAAGGAAGTGCCTAAAATTTTGCAAAGTAAAAAAAGTACGATTGGACTGCGGATCCCTGATAACAATATTGCCAGAACCATTGTACACGAACTGGGTCATCCGATTTTATCGGCTTCTTTACCTGGAGAAATGGTAGAAGAGTATACCGACCCTGAATTGATCTATGAAAATTTCAAGAATCTGGTTGATATTGTAGTGGATGGCGGTATTGGCGGGATGGTTCCATCCACCATTATAGATTGTACCAAAGACGCTTATGAGTTGGTTCGGGAAGGCGCTGGCATTTGGGAAGAATAATCAACTATTTTTTCAGATTAGTAATTCATCAGCTCATAATCTTTAGATTTAATCATGCTTAATCGCAGCCCCCTTTATTTTATTCTCTATTGTATCCTTTTTTTCTCTGGGAATTTAATAGCCCAAGTGCCTTCTTATATTCATTACGATGTTTCTACAGGGTTGCCGTCAAATGAAATCTATAGCGCAAAACAGGATAGCAAAGGATTTTTATGGGTTGGTACTGATGCGGGTTTAGTGAGATATGATGGCAATAGCTTTTTTCTGTTTAATAATACAAATTCCAGAGGTGCATCAGTGAGCGGCTTGATTGAAGACAGGGACGGTAAAATGTGGTTCAATAATTTTAGCGGGCAGATATTTTATGCAAAAGGCGATTCGATATATCAATATCAGCCATGGGAAAAATATTACAAAACTCAGTTAACAGATTTTACCATTGACAACAACAACGATATCATTATTGATAACAACGAGAATTATATTTATCGGTTTAAAAATCAAAAAGAACAAGCTGAAAAATTAGTTGACAATATAAACTCAAAACAGGCCATCTCAAAAATGTATGATGGTAAAATACTATTTACATTTTTGAATCGAGCTCAGCTCTTTTCCCTCGAACCTGATAATTCAATTCAGTTAATACCTATATATGAATTGGATGGAACTAGGATCTTAAAATCAAGGCTTGTTAATCAGTTTCAATTTTATAATTCTTTTCTAAATAATCAGACGCTCTGTTTGCAAAGAAGAAATCCAACCGACAAGAAACCGTATTTATATTATTATAAAAATGCAGGCATTTACGTACATCCTGTTTCTCTGATTTTACAACAATTAAAATTGTTTCCCGTATCAGCTTATGACGACGATGCAGGGAACCTTTTTATAGGAACAGAGTTGGGTGTATTATGGATCAAAAAAAATGACAACGGATATTATGTTCAAAAATATTTTTTAAAAAATGAAACTGTTTCGGGGATACTTAAAACAAAAGAAGGGAGTATCTGGATCTATACTTTAAAAAATGGCATTTTTCAAATACCAGATTTAAATATTTGGTTATCTGAAGGTTTTGATTTAGGTCTAAAGACAGAAGGAGTTAGTAGTATTAAAAAGGGTAAACAAGGGTCTTTATATGCCGCTTCCATTGCGGGAGAAATATTTGAGTATAAAAAATTTACAGATAAGCCGGCTACGAAATTCAAGCAATTGTATGAGCGATTTATTCAAGCTATGGAATATGATTCTACAAATGATAAATTGTATTTATCGAAATTATTGACCGATGTAGTAGATCTTAAAACAGGGCGGTATGAGGAACACAACTTCGGTACATCTTCAAAAGATTATTTTTTTAGAAAAGACGGTGTGATATTTAGTTCGGGGAATGCTTTTGTTGCTTCGGTAAATAATAATTCGGCCTATTTTAATAAAGTTATTGAAGAAGAATTTAATACAAAACAAGAGCCCATATTAAAAGCAATTAAAGGTCCTTATCAAAGCGCTTTTTTATTAAAGCAAAGGAATAAAGGGATTTGGTATCAGGAACAAGAAAAAATATTATGGGTAGGTTTTGTTGATGGGTTACAATATCATGAAAATCATGTTTGGAAAACTTTTTATGACCCGGAAACAAAGCAACCGATTATTGCATTCCATTTTGCTGAATTAGAAGATGGAACTTTGTGCATTGCTACTATTAATCAGGGACTTTATTTTGTGAAGAATAAAAAAGTAGTGTTACATCTTACTGAACAAAAAGGATTAGTGAGCAATAGGATAAAAAGAATTGCCACGGATGAAGATGCAGTTTGGATGATCATGCCTGGTGCTATTCAGGGTTATAATATCAAAACCCATCAATTAACTAATTTAATCATTGCAAATAACGCCGCTAAGCAAGAGTTGTATGATGTGGTTGTTTTAAGGGATACTGTTTATTTGGCAACTTCAAGAGGAATCCAATTCTTTCCTGAAACGATAGATCCGATTAACAAGGAGGCTCCCAATATTTTAATTAATTCTATTCAAGTAGATGGTAAAAAAATGAGCATTAACTCAGATATAGTGCTTCCTCATTCTACTAGTACTATTTCAATTACTATGCAGGGTATCTCCATTAAAAGTTCAGGAGGTTTAATTTTTCAATATCGCTTAATTGGTTCCGATACAAATTGGGTGCGTGCAAGTTCATCGCAAAATATTGTTAGGTATGCATCCCTTCCTTCTGGATCATATATTTTTGAAGCAAGAGCTTTAAACGAAGATGGTTTATTCAGTAAAGACACAGCTACTATTCATTTTAAAATTGAACAGCAATGGTGGGAAAAAGGCTGGGTCATATTTTTGACTTTATTGTTATTAATCATTGTGACCTATATATTATACAGCATCCGAATTAATATTCTGAAGCAAAAAAATGTAGAAGAAATAGAAAAAGTACGTGTTTTGGATGATGTACGAAACTCGCAGTTGAGTGCTTTGAAGGCCCAGATGAATCCGCATTTTATTTTTAATGTGCTCAACTCGATACAAGAGATTATTTTATTGAATGATAAAAAACAAGCAAATAACTATTTAGGAAAGTTCGCGGATTTGATGCGTTTAATCCTTGATCAAAGTAATAAAGTAGCCATTTCATTAGAAGATGAAATACGTTCATTAAAACTATATCTTGAATTAGAAGCACTTCGGTTTGAAGAAAATTTCAAATATGAAATACAAGTTGCTGATATGTTATTTACCTATCATATTGATATACCATCGATGCTCATCCAGCCTTATGTAGAGAACGCCATCAAGCATGGATTGATGCATAAATACGGTGAAAAGAATTTAATGTTATCTTTTTCTTTATTTAATGAAAATACTTTGTTATGTGTTATTACTGATAATGGAATAGGGCGAAAAAGATCTTCAGAAATTAATCGTATGCGAGAAAAAAAGCATACCAGCTTTGCAACAGGGGCCACCCAACGTAGACTTGAATTACTAAATCATGGTAGCGCCCAAACGATTACTGTTAGTTTTGTTGACTTATTAGATGATGGGGGAAATGAATGTGGTACAAAAGTGCTGCTTTATATTCCTTTAGTAAGTTAATATGCCTTTTCACAAAATAAAACAGGCTGTTCACAAAGTAATTACAACTCCTTAAATGTATTCTCTATAATTTTACCATAGTTTCAATAACCGGGGGGGAATTGAAATCCTAAAGCCTTGCGAATGCAGGGCTTTTTTTTTGTCCATTTACAAATTTTTATCAGCTTTTCACAAATTACCTTTTTAAAATATTTTAATAATTAGGTATATTTAAAAACATGCTCAAAGCAATAATTGTAGATGATGAGGCCAAGGCAAGAAGAATTCTTGAAAACTTTTTAATGGAGTATTGCCCCCAAATTCAAATCCTAGCAATGGCAGAAGATGTGCCTCATGCCGTTAAAGCCATTCAAAAATTGAAACCTGATGTAGTATTCTTAGACATAGAAATGCCAGGATACAACGGGTTTCAATTATTAGATTTTTTTGAAGAAATTGATTTTGAAATAATATTCACGACTGCCTATAGTGAATTTGCTTTAAGAGCCTTTCAAGTAAGTGCTATCGATTATTTATTAAAACCTATTCAGATAGATCAACTGACTGCGGCAGTACAAAAACTAGAAAAAATTCATGGTAATTCTTTCATTCGGGAAAGAATGGAAACATTGCAAAAGAATCTTGAAGAATATAAAATAAAAAAAATCGTGATCCCTCTGAGTGAGGGAAGTCTCTTTGTAGAATTAAATGATATCGTATTTCTGAAGGCAGAAGGTAGCTATGCTAATATCTTTTTTAAAGATGGTAATAAAGTTATTGTAAGTAAGAACCTGAAAGATTATGAAGACCAGCTTACCATGCAGGAAGGGTTCTTCAGAACACATCGTAGTTTTCTGATTAATACTAATTATGTAAAACAAATTAGTAGTGATGGATCTGAAGTAACTATGGTAAATCAATCAATTATCAATATTGCAAGGGATCGTAAACAAGAATTTACGAATTATATGAAACAAAAACACGGGGTTTAATATTAGCCGAATGGGAATTGTGGATTCTCTTTCGGTAAAATCGAAAAACTCTTTCTGTGGTATTTGCATAGCCCAATTTCTGCGATCGCATTTCTATGGTCGAGTGTACCATACCCTTTATTATTGATCCAGTTATAAGCCGGAAATTTTTTATGTAGTCTTTTCATGTAAGCATCACGATGAGTTTTTGCTAAAATGCTAGCAGCTGCAATGCTGGCATACTTACCATCACCCTTTATCACACATAAATTCGGAATCTTTTGATACTGCAAGAATCGATTGCCATCAATTAAAAGAAACTCGGGTGTTATTTTTAATTGCTGAATGGCAAGATGCATCGCTTTGATAGAGGCTTTTAATATATTGATTCTGTCAATTTCGTCATGCTCTACTCTGGCAACAGCCCAGGCTACAGCATTGAATTCGATGATTTCTTTTAATAATAACCGGTTCTTCTCCGACACTTTTTTACTGTCATTCAAAAGAGGATGAGAAAAGTCTTTAGGAAGAATAACTGCAGCTGCAAATACGGGACCGGCATAACAGCCTCGGCCAGCTTCATCGCAACCCGCTTCAATAAGATTATTTTGATAGAAAGACAATAACATCTACCTAAAATTCCTGAAAGTTTTGAACAGTATCAAATTCATTTTACAAAAACAATGGCAGCAAAAATATACTGCTAACTTTGCCCTGTTTGAAATAGTATTATATGCAGAAAATTGATAGGTCTTCAAAATTGGTAGCAACCTGGCTCTTAATTGGAGTTGGGATGACCGTAATACAAATTGCCCTTGGTGGTATTACCCGTTTAACTGGGAGTGGATTGTCAATCACTCAATGGGATGTGGTAACAGGTTCTTTGCCTCCCTTAAATGAGCAGCAATGGCTCATAGAATTTAATAAATATCGTCAAACCCCTCAGTTTCAATACTTGAATTTTGAATTTACGGTATCTGATTTCAAATTTATCTTTTTCTGGGAATGGTTTCATCGCCTATGGGCCAGAACTATCGGATTGGTTTTTGCTGCCGGCTTTATTTATTTCCTGATTAAAAGACATTTTAAAAAAGAAATGATACAACCCCTATTATTCTTGTTTGCACTTGGTGCATTGCAGGGTGCTATTGGTTGGATCATGGTTGCCAGTGGATTAACCGGAGACGCAGTTTATGTAAAACCTACCCGATTGGCACTACACTTTATTTTTGCGCTTGGACTATTATCCTATACTTATTGGTTTGCTTTGAGTTTATTAGTAAAGCCACAGCAAGTAATTGTAAATGCAGGGTTGAGAAAATGGAATCTGGCTTTGATTGCTGTATTGGTGCTTCAATTATTGTATGGTGCATTAATGGCTGGTCATAAAGCAGCAAATATTGCTGCTACCTGGCCAACCATCAATGGCGCATGGATCCCAGATCATTTAACGAATGGGGATAGCTTTTTTATGAATGCTATTGATAATAAAATATGGGTCCATTTTGTGCATCGCGGACTTGCATATGTATTAATTGTTTTGGTTTCGATATGGTCCTTCCATTTATACAAAACAAAAGGCGGAACTGTTTTCAATTATCTGCGTACAATGCCCCTTGCCTTTATTTTGATTCAGGTTTTATTGGGCATCTTAACAGTATTAACCAGTGCCCAAATAGTTGCGGGAACCTGGGGAATGTTTGAGTGGATGGCAGAATTGCATCAATTAGTAGGAATGTTATTATTACTCGTATTGGTATCTATTTTATATGTGGTTCGTGCTAAGAAAGTGTAACTACAATTATTAGGGTTGAATCAATCTAAAACAGCTTGGAATAATTTCGATATTGAATTCTGCTGCAGATTCTTTAGGCTCTCCATCAATATGAAATGGGGCGAGTTTATTGTTTTTGATGGTAAGTGCTTTCGTTTGAAAATACAAGATATTATTCTTAGACAGGTTCTCCACTAGTTCTGTTAATTTATTGTTTCCCCTGATTTGTTTTAAAACTGCAAAAGGCATTTTTGCTTTGTTCATTTTTTGCACAACTACGATATCTAATAATCCATCATTTAAACTTGCCTTAGGTGCAATAGTAACATTGTTTCCGAATTGATTACTGTTAGCGATACTGATAAAAAATGCATCAGTGAAAAATGAAAAATTCTCCAGTATTATTTCAAATTGATAGGGGTGTGCTTTAAAATAATTGATCAGGCTTTGATGGGTATATGTTATTAATCCTCTAGCAGCTTTACTTGCAAAATCATGGGCCACTTGTGCATCAAAACCAACGCCACTAAGCATACAAGAGAATTGGTTGTTGATGAGAAATGCATCAATAGGCTTTGCTTCTCCTTTAAGAATAAGCTGAATCGCATCAATTGGTTTTTTGGGAATACCAGCAGCCAACGCCAATCCATTTCCAGAACCTACGGGTATAATGCCGAATTGAATATTGGTGTAGCGTAATGCATTTATAACCTGATTAACAGTGCCATCACCACCAATGATCACAACGTCTGTGATCTCTTCAGTTTCAATTTTATCTTTTATATCATCGTAATCCCCCGAGGGGTTGGTAAAAATAAATTCAAAAGGAATTTCTTTCCCTTGCATCTCAGTATGCACCAAGCGGAGAATTTCATCTTTTTTGGTATTGCCAGAAATAGGGTTGACTAAAAAGCTGATCTTTCTCTTCATAAAATCTATATCAAATAATCATTGGTATGATGTCATTACCATTTCAGTAATGCAGAAGCCCATGTAAAGCCGCTACCAAATGCAGCCAGACAAACTAAATCTCCTTCTTTTATTTTTCCATTCTGCCAGGCTTCACATAATGCAATAGGTACAGACGCTGCTGTTGTGTTACCATATTTCATGATGTTATTGTATACTTGATCATCACGTAGTTTTAGTTTCTGTTGAACGAACTGACTAATTCGGAGATTTGCTTGGTGAGGAATCAATATATTAAGATCCTCAGTGGTATATCCATTTTGAGTTAACGCTTCTACAATTACCTCTGGAAACTTTACAATAGCTTTTTTAAACACAGTAGGTCCGTCCATGAAAGGAAATAGCTGTGCATTATCAATCATTTTATGACTCATAAACATTTCTCCAATTTCTGCATCATCGAAATCAGCAACTGGAGTTTCCATCCAATGATTTGCATGAGAGCCCGGATTGTATTGTGCCAATATTTCTGCACTAGCGCCATCGCTATGTAAATGTGTACTCAGGATTCCTTGATTTGCTTTTTCAGTAGGTTGTAATACAACTGCACCTGCACCATCACCAAATATTACAGAAACATTTCTTCCTCTGGTACTGTAATCCAAACCCATACTATGCTTTTCTGCTCCAATAACTAATATGTTTTTATACATACCAGATTTAATAAACTGATCTGCCACACTGATTGCATATAAAAAACCACTACACTGGTTACGAATATCCAATGCACCCACCTCTTTCATTTTCATGGCTCTTTGAACCAATACACCACAACCGGGAAAATAATAATCGGGCGATAAAGTAGCAAAAACAATAAAGTCGATATCCTGTGCTGTTATTCCAGCTCTTTCAATGGCAATTTTTGCGGCTTCTACTGCCATCGTGGTGGTAGTTTCCTCTGTTCGTTTTGCAAATCTTCTTTCTTGAATGCCTGTTCTTTCTTGAATCCAGTTGTCGTCAGTATCCATCCACTTTTTCAAATCGTTATTGGTAACTACTTTTTCTGGAACATACATTCCAATGCCTGCAATTTTACTGAGGGACATAGCAATCGTTTTTGTTTATGCGGACGAAGATAAGAGAATTTAAAATCGTCATTATTCTTTATTTTATGGCATTCATATGCATGATTTCCTGCATAAAACGAATAGTTTCTTGCTGAACACCTGTAACATCTTTTGATAATATGGGAGAACCAATAACATGATTTCCTGTATTTGGCATTGCAATGGCACGTTTCAATTCTTTAGAAGTGGCCAGTTGTTCAAACATTTTTTTTGCGGCACTTACTTTTACAACTGGATCCTGATTTTGCTCATCTTTATAATAGTATAGTGTTAATACAGGTTGTTTGATGGATTGAAATGTGCTCTCAGTCATTTTAGTTTCAAGTAACTCTTCAACAGAAGCAACAGCTTCTAATCGATATTTTGTATTCCAATATTTCGAATACACAGCATCAGCTTTAATAATATTATAATTAGAACCCTTTACGAGTCTTGCAATTTGCAGTCCCCAGGGATTATTAAGTAACCAGGCATTTGGATCGTTTATTGCAATATTGGGTGAGTATAAGATTAATCCTGTAACATCAGGATATGCAGCAGCCAATTGCAACGCAAGGGTTCCTCCAGTAGATGTGCCCATTAAAATTACTTTTTCACCTAATTGCTTACCAATGGCATAAGCTTGCTTGGCGCTTTCCCACAAATTATCTGCTGTCATATTAACCAGCGCATCTGTTGTATCAATACCGTGTTGTGATAAGCGTGCTAAATATAAATTGCATCCAAACTTTTTTGCAATTTCTTCATGTGTGGGTGCCCCTTCCATTTTACTGGCGCTAAATCCATGCAGATAAACAATGGAATAAGCTGTTTTATGTTTGGTGCTAGAATCGGCCCAAATAATTTCTGCTTGATTATCTTTTTTTACCTGATGCTTCGATTCTTCTTGCTGTACATAATTAATTAAAGCAATTGGATCAGATGGAACAGAAGGCAATGTGGAACTGTAAATTGGTGTTGCTGGATGTGGCCCAAACCAGTAAACAAAAAAAAGCACTATTGTTAGTGCTGCTAATATTTTAAGAAAACGCATGAAGAAACAATTTTATTTGAAGGCTTAAATTAACTGAAAATATTGAATGGATATCAGAATGCTGATTAATGGTTTAATAATTTACTTATATTGTCATACCAAATTTCTTGTATGACTGCTCCTAAACGATTTCTTGCCTTAGACGTATTCAGAGGTATGACTATCTGCCTGATGATTATTGTAAATACGCCAGGTAATGATATGACTTTCGCTCCGTTGCTTCATGCAAAATGGCATGGATTTACACCCACTGATTTAGTATTTCCTTCTTTTCTTTTTGCCGTTGGAAATGCCATGAGTTTTGTGATGCCAAAGTGGGCAGGCATGAGTCAGACTGCAATCCTCACTAAAATATTTAAAAGAACAGCGCTGATATTTTTACTTGGGTTTTTAATGTATTGGTTTCCTTTTGTTCGTTTGGATGATCAGCATCATGTGATACTTGCGCCATTGAGTGGTACAAGAACTCTTGGTGTTCTACAAAGAATTGCTCTTTGTTATGGTATTGGTTCATTAATGATCTATTTTTTAAAACCAAGATTGGCATTAATTATAAGTATAGTATTCTTATTTCTCTATTGGGGACTTTGTATTTGGTTCGGCGATCCTTCTGATCCTTTAAGTATTACAGGAAATGCCGGATTAAAATTAGACTTATGGTTATTCGGTGAGCAACATCTATACCATGGTGAGGGTTTCGCTTTTGATCCCGAAGGATTGTTGAGCACTATGCCTGCTATTGCCAACGTGATAGCTGGTTTTACAGTGGGTCAATTTGTTCAGAAAAAGGGTAAGGATTATGAAGGCCTTGCCAAACTTTTATTAGCAGGGGCGGTTTTATTATTCTTAGCTTATTGCTGGAATATGTGGTTCCCCATCAATAAAAAATTATGGACATCTTCCTTTGTTTTGATTACGGTAGGTCTTGATTGTGTGATATTATCAGCCATTATATACCTGATCGATTTTAAAAATAAGACCGGCTTCACCTATTTCTTTGAGGTACTAGGGAAAAATCCTTTGTTTGTTTATTTATTATCTGAAATACTGGTGGTTTGCCTATATATTATTCCAGTTGGAGATAACTCTAATCTATTCAAATGGATATATATGAACATATTTGATTATGCGGGTAATTATTTTGGATCACTCCTTTTTGCCATCAGCTATATGATGGTTTGTTGGCTGGTAGGATACCTATTAGATAAGCGTAAAATCTATGTTCGCGTATAGCCAAACTATTAAGTTTTAAGTTGCTCATTGCCCTCCGGCCTTAAAGCCGTACCTTTGCAGCCTTAAAATTTTACATGGAAATAAGAAATATTGCTATCATCGCCCACGTAGATCATGGCAAAACAACATTAGTAGATCGTATTTTACAGACTACTAAAGTATTCAGAGACAACCAAGATACTGGTGATTTGATTATGGATAGCAACGATCTTGAAAGAGAAAGAGGTATTACCATCTTCAGTAAAAATGCTGCAGTTAACTATAAAGGAGTTAAAATAAACGTAATTGATACCCCGGGTCACTCTGACTTTGGTGGTGAAGTGGAGCGAGTTTTGAAAATGGCTGATGGTGTTATCCTATTGGTGGATGCATTTGAAGGACCGATGCCCCAAACGCGTTTTGTATTACAGAAAGCTTTGCATCTAAATCTTAAGCCAATAGTAGTAATCAACAAAGTAGATAAGGCAAACTGCCGTCCTGATGAAGTGCACGATGCGGTTTTTGAATTATTCTTCAACTTAGACGCTACAGAAGAGCAATTGAATTTCCCTACTTTCTATGGTAGTGGTAAAAATGGTTGGTTCAACGATACTTTAACTCAGACAGAAGATATTCTTCCATTAATGGATGGTATTATTAAATATGTACCAGAACCAAAAATAACAGAAGGAACTTTACAAATGCAGATTACTTCTTTGGATTATTCTTCTTTCTTAGGAAGAATTGCCATTGGTAAAGTAACTCGTGGATTTGTGAAGGAAGGTCAGACTATTGCGCTGGTTCAGGGTGATGGTACTTTCAAAAAAAGTAAAGTAAAAGAATTATACGTATTTGAAGGAATGGGTAAGCGTAAGGTAACAGAAGTGTTATCGGGCGATTTATGTGCGGTAGTAGGATTAGACGATTTTAATATTGGTGATACTATTGCAGACATAGAAAATCCAGAAGCATTACCTGTAATCAGTGTTGATGAACCTACTATGAGTATGACATTCAGCATTAACAACTCACCTTTCTTTGGTAAAGATGGTAAGTTCGTTACATCACGACACTTACGTGATCGTTTGATGAAAGAAACTGAAAAGAACTTGGCTTTACGTGTAGAAGATACGGATAGTGCTGATAGTTTCTTGGTATTCGGTCGTGGTATCCTTCACTTGGGTATCTTGGTTGAAACCATGCGTCGTGAAGGTTATGAATTAACAGTTGGAAATCCTCAGGTATTGGTGAAACAGATTGATGGCAAAAAACACGAACCGTATGAGAATTTGGTAGTAGATGTACCAGGTGAATTTAGCGGAAAAGTAATCGACTTGGTTACTCAACGTAAAGGTGAAATGCAGATCATGGAAAGCAAAGGTGAAATGCAACACCTGGAATTTGAAATTCCTTCTCGTGGTTTGATTGGCTTACGTTCTCAAATGCTTACAAACACTGCTGGTGAAGCCGTTATGGCGCACCGCTTTATTGAATACAAACCTTGGAAAGGACCAATTCCTGGAAGAAGTAATGGTGTATTGGTTGCAAAATTTGGAGGTACTACAACAGCCTATTCAATTGATAAATTACAGGACCGTGGTTCATTTTTTATTGAGCCAAGCGATGAGGTTTATGCAGGTCAGGTTATTGCTGAACATATCAAACCAGGTGATTTGAATGTAAATGCAGTGGAAATGAAAAAGCTAACCAACCACCGTGCAAGCGGAAGTGATGATAGCGTTCGTATCGTTCCAAAATTGCAATTTACATTGGAAGAGTGTATGGAATATATTCAACAAGATGAGTGTATTGAAGTTACACCTAAGAATATCCGTATGCGTAAAGTGGTATTGAATGAAGATGATAGAAAGAAGAGTTCTAAGAGCATGCAGAGTGATGCAGTTGGATAATATTAAATTGATTGAATTTAATCCCTGGCGTTGCCGGGGATTTTTTTTGCCCTTTTAAGAAATTATTGGCCAAATATATAGTGCACATCCTGAGAACTTACGTAATATTGAAGGTATCAACAGACGCTCGAATATGAAAAATTTAGTTAGCTCATTTACACTGGCATTAATGCTGGTAAGTGTATTTTCTTGTACTAAATCAAGTACAACTTCAACAACAAATATGCGCTTCATTAACCTCTCTCCAAATGCAGGTGCATTGGATGTATATGCAAACAGTAGTTTGGTGGTAGGAAATGTGGGTTATGGATCTGCTTCTACCTACCAATTAATTAATGCGGCTTCAACTGCCGTTTCATTCAATCAAGCTGGAACCACTAGTATGGTAGGTTCTGGAAGTATAGCATTTAGTCCGAACAATTATTATTCTGCAATTGTGTATGATTCAGTTGCAATTATAAAAGGAAATTTATTTCAAGACGACAGAACAGCACCACCAACCGGAAAAGCTTTTCTTCGTTTTTTTGATTATGCAAACGTGAATTCATCAATTGATATACTTAGAGCCGGAACCACTCCCATTAAACTTTTTGCAAGTAGAAATTATGTAGATCATATATCTACTACTTCTTTAATTGCATACACTGCAATAGACCCGGGTATATTTAATATATCTGCAGTAGTAGCTGGTACAAGCAGTACCATTACGCAGCTTCCTAATTTTGAAGCAGTAGCTGGTAAATCCTATACCATCGTTTTAAAAGGCTTCTTTGGAGGCACAGGTGCTCAGGCAGTATTCTTAGGACCTATTACGGATCAATAAAAAAAAACAACACTGAGAAATGATTTTCATTCTCAGTGTTGTTTAAACTTTTAGTTAATTATTTTTTGGTAACACTAACTTCAGAAACTGTATTAGTCTTAACAGTTACATCAAAAACTTCTTTGTAAGAACCTTTATCAGTATTGATTAAGAAAGTTAGTTTGTTTACATCCTGACTTGCAGGAAAAATAAATTTCTTGTCAAATGATTTTTCTGAAAACTTCTCAGAGTAGATCACTTCACCATACTCATCTAATACATAAACTTTAAAAGATTTACCAGCTTCGTTGTTGTATTTAACATTGAAGAACAAGCTTTCTTTTTCAGTTCCTACATACTTAACTTCAACTTTTTTAGTTGGGTCGATAGAAACTCTAGTACTACCAGTGTTTGCGTTTGCAGAAAGAAAGAACATTGCAGCTAAAACGTTGCCTAAGAAAAACCTTTTTGCGATGGTGTTGATTGATTGCTTTTTCATGTTTTTTTAATTTTTAAGATTAAATAAATTGATAACGAAATTCTTGATGGCACAAGCAATCTGTAAACAGATATTATTTTCTTCTCAGATGGTGTAGCAAAGCGTAGATGAAAAATATCAACTGGCATCCAAATGATTGACGTTTGTCTTGGATGGTCGATACAAGGATTAATACCCTAGATAAAAAAAGGTAACCCCATTAATTTGAGATTACCCTACTGTATTAGTTATTTACCCTATAAATAATTGAAAATCAATTATTTATAAAGGTGTTAAGATTGTGGTTTATTTAGAGTGTCCCACAAAAGATCTTTTAATTCTGTTAAACCTTTGTTAGTTATAGATGAAATAAATAGGAGTGGAATAGTAGAAGGCAATTCTTTTTTGATGGCTTCTTTTAATTCATCATCCAGCATATCAGATTTACTAATTGCAATCACAAAATCTTTTTGCAACAATTCTGGATTGTATTCTTCTAATTCATTTCTTAAAATGTTGAACTCTTTTAAATGATCAGCACTATCTGCAGGAATTAAAAATAAAAGTGCAGAGTTTCTTTCTATATGTCTTAAAAAACGATGGCCTAAACCTTTTCCTTCTGCTGCTCCTTCAATGATTCCTGGTAAATCTGCAATACAAAATGATTTGTTATCTCGATAAGATACCATTCCTAATTGTGGAGTTAATGTTGTAAAAGCGTAATTGGCAATTTTTGGTTTTGCTGCAGTGATAACCGAAAGTAAAGTTGATTTTCCTGCATTTGGAAATCCTACCAAACCCACGTCTGCCAATACTTTCAACTCTAATACCTTCCAGCCTTCAAAACCGGGTTCACCCGGTTGAGCATGTTCAGGTGCTTGGTTAGTTGGGGTAGCAAAATTACTATTTCCCAATCCACCTCTTCCACCTTTCATTAAAATAATTTCCTGACCGTCTTCTAATATTTCTGCATCAATTTTTCCTGTTTCTTCATCTCTTGCAATGGTTCCTAGTGGCACTTCGATAATAATATCAACTCCATCTTTTCCAGTGCAATTATTTTTACTTCCCATCTCTCCATCATCTGCCAATACATTTTTAAAATAACGTAAATGTAAAAGCGTCCATAAATTACTATTGCCTCTTAATATAATATGTGCTCCTCTTCCACCATCGCCCCCATCGGGCCCTCCCATAGCAGTTAATTTATTACGCATAAAATGACGAGACCCAGCTCCGCCATGGCCAGAATGACAAAATATACGGATAAGATCGATAAAATTACTTCTTTCAGACACGCTGTAAATTCATTAAAGTGTAATTGCAGATTGCAACAGGCAAAGTTACGTTAAATAATTTTCTTGCTTATTCTTAAGCAAGGTTTCAAGTACTATTCACCTGTAAAACGCGGCATTCTCTTTTCTAAAAATGCCTGAACACCTTCTTTAAAATCGTTTGTAGCCGCTGCTTTTTGTTGGTAATTGTCTTCTAATTCCAATTGTTGCTCCATTGAATTTAAATAGCTTTGATTCAATGCATGTTTAATATATGCCAATGCTTTTGTAGGCATATTTGCTAATGTATTTGCAATACTTGTTGATTCTCCAACAAAATTTTCGTTATCAAATACTTTATAGATCATCCCCATTTGAAATGCTTCATGCGCGCTAATTTTTTCTCCTAACATCATTAATGCAGAAGCCCTTTGATTGCCAATTAATCTGGGAAGGGTATAAGTTCCTCCACTATCGGGTATCAAACCAATTTTAGAAAAAGCTTGAATAAATGAGGCATCACTATTTGCCAGTACAATATCACAAGCTAAGGCAATATTTACTCCAGCTCCAGCAGCAACTCCATTTACTGCAGCAATTACTGGCTTAGGAATATTTCTTATTTTTTTAATAATTGGATTGAAGTGTTCACTTAAAATTTTATCCATACCCGGTCCGTTTGGGTCAATTACTTCTGAAAGATCTTGCCCCGATGAAAATCCTTTTCCTGTTCCAGTTAGGTACACGCATCTTATTTCTTTTACGGTGGCTGCTTCATCTAAATAATTTTGCAATAGCAGGGCCATTTCCCGATTAAAAGAATTTAGTTTGTCAGGTCGGTTTAGGGTAATAAATGCGATATTATTTTCTATATGAAATAAAACGGAAGACATATTTGATAATTGAAAAGTGAGATAGTTTTATTAATGACATTTAAAATAATCAAAAGGCTCTAAACAGGATGAACATTTATATAGCGCTTTGCATGCAGTACTGCTAAAAGCTGAAATCATATGGGTTTTGTTGGATCCACATTGAGGGCATACCACTTTTAATGTTTCAATGCTATTATTATCGCAGCTTTTACCTATAGGTGCGGCAATACCATACTGTATCAATTTTTTCTTTCCCGATTCCGACATCCAATCGGTAGTCCATGCAGGAAAGAGAGCTTGTTCCAGGTGAATATTTGTAAAACCTGCTGCATTTAAGGTAGCTTTTATTTCTGAGTTAATCAGATCAACAGCCGGGCAGGCAGAATAGGTTGGGGTATAGTTGATAATAACCTGATTTTGTAATTCATTCTTAACCTCATGTATTGTTACAGACCTGATGATGCCTAAGTCAATAATAGATAATACTGGAATTTCAGGATCATTAATTTGTTCTAATAATTGCCATATCTGTTCTTCCAATCTGCTCATACAAGTAATTATTTTACCATTCTGAATTTGGGTATGCCCTTTGAAGGAACTGCATTTCAGCTAAAATATATCCTAGATGTTCTGTATGATTTCCCTGTTTACCTCCCCTTTGTGCATATACATCTGATGGTATGATTAATCCTGCTTCATTCAATACAGCATGAATTTTTTCTTCCCATTTTTCTTTGATGTTTTGATGCTTATTTCCTAAGATTTCTATTTCATAATCTGTGAATATTGTCCATTCATTTAGATAGGGCCATAATGTTTCTAAAGCAGCTAACATTTTTTGTTTACTTTCTGAAGTGCCGTCCCCTAAACGTAAAACCCATTCTGAACTCCAACGTACATGATAGTTAATTTCTTTCAATGATTTTGAAGCGATGCCTGCCAATTTTAGATCGCTATTGATTTCTAATTCTTGATATAAATAATATTGATAAGTGGATACAAAAAATTGTTTTAAAATTGTTTGACCCCAATGTCCATTTGGCAATTCAGTTAATAAACAGTTTTTGAAATCCCAACTATCTCGTAAATAGGCGAGACTATCTTCTGTTAATTTTTCTCCGGAAGTTTCTGAAATGAGCGTTGCCGCATATTGATAAAAATTTCTTGCCTGCCCTATTTGATCCAGTGCAATGTTGGTGAGTGCAATATCCTGTTCCAAAACAGGGCCGTGGCCACACCATTCACTATTTCGATGCCCCATGATTAATGCATTGTCTCCTAGTTGCAGAAGAAAATTAATCAATGGGTTTTCAATTTGTTTTGTAGTCATAATTGATACGCTTCTAAAGTAGATTCCAAACCATCACATATGTTTCACTTCATCTGGTAAATCATAAAAGCTAGGGTGACGATATATTTTGTCGTTTGCAGGATCAAACAATGCATCCGCATCATCAGGGTTACTTGCATGAATATATTTACTCTCCACAATCCAAATACTAACACCTTCATTTCTCCTGGTATACACATCTCTAGCGTTTTCCATAGCCATTGCTGCATCTGCAGCATGTAAACTTCCTGCATGTTTATGATCTAAGCCCTGCTTGCTTCTGATGAATACTTCCCACAGAGGCCATTCATGAATGGTTTCTCTGGAGGCGGTACTTTCAGCTGCAGTATTTTTTTCTTCACCATAATCGCCATAGAAGAACTTTGTGATACCTACTTTCATATTGCAAATTTGAGTGGTTCTTATGCTTGTTTTGTTTGTTTTGCTGCATAGGCATTAGCAGCTTCTCTAACCCATGCGCCTTCGTTCCATGCTTTTCTTCTGGTATCTATTCTTTCCTTATTGCAAGGGCCATTACCTTGTATTACTTGTTTAAACTCTTCCCAATTAATTTCTCCAAAATCGTTTTGCTTTGTTTCTTCATTCCATTTTAAATCGGGATCGGGCAAGGTCATTCCTAAAACTTTAACTTGCTCAGCAATCATGTCTACAAATTTTTGTCTCAATTCATCATTCGAAAATCTTTTAATTTTCCATTGCATGCTTTGAACTGTATTTGGACTTTCATCATCTGGAGGTCCAAACATCATGAGGCAAGGCCACCACCATCGATTAATGGCGTTCTGGCACATTCTTTTTTGTTCTTCTGTTCCTTTACTTAACACCAATAAACTTTCAAAGCCCTGGCGTTGATGAAAGCTTTCCTCTTTGCATACCCGAACCATTGCTCTGGCATAGGGTCCGAAACTGGTTCTGCAAAGTGGTACCTGGTTCATAATGGCAGCGCCGTCTACTAACCATCCAATGGCTCCAATATCTGCCCAGGTTAATGTTGGGTAATTGAAAATGGAAGAATATTTTGCTTTGCCTGCATGTAATTGATGATACATTTCATCCCTGGAAATTCCAAGGGTTTCTGCTGCGGAATATAGGTACAATCCATGACCTGCTTCATCTTGAATCTTAGCCAGTAGGATTACTTTTCTTTTTAAACTGGGTGCTCTTGAAATCCAATTGCCTTCAGGCAGCATACCCACTACTTCGCTATGTGCGTGTTGACTAATTTGTCGAATTAAAGTATGACGATACTTCTGGGGCATCCAGTCTTTGGGCTCGATCTTGATTTCCTGATCAATCTTTTGCTGAAACTGTTCTTCTGTATTTGTTCCCATATTCAAGCTTGTGATTAAAATTAATTAAACAAATTGATTCAGAATCTTATGGTCAAAACTCAACATCAAATATCATAATCAACCACTATTTTTTCTGACCTCGGGTGAGCCTGACAAGTAAGTATATATCCCTGATCAATTTCTTCTGGTTCTAATCCATATACCCTATCCATTTCAACTTTACCTTCTAGTAATTTTGCTTTGCAAGTGCAACAAACTCCTTTTTTACAGGCAAACGGTAAGTCTGCGCCTGTGGCTAAGGCTGCATTGAGTAAGTTATTCCCATGATAGGATAGCATAAAGTTGAGCGACCTTCCATCTTGTATTACGGTAATGTTGCTTAAAATACTGCTATCATTTGTTTGGGGAATAGTTGCTATCTTATTTTTCTGAGTTACATTGATATTAAATAATTCAAAATGAATTTTATGTTTATCAATACCAATTTTTTCTAAATACGATTGAATCGAAAAAATCATTTCTTCAGGGCCGCATAAAAAGAATGCCTGAATATTTTTTGGATCAATAGTAGTTGCTAATATTTTTTTACATTTCTCCTCATCGATTCTACCATAGTGAATGTCAGAATCTGTTTTCTCTCTGGAAAGAATATATATAATGCGAAATCGGTCCAGATATTTATTTTTCAATGCTTCTAGTGCCTCTTTAAAAAGAATACTATACCTGTTTTTGTTACCATATACTAACGTAAAACTACTTTTGCTTTCTGTTTGTAAAGTAGTTTTAATGATAGATAGGATAGGTGTGATACCACTGCCTGCAGCAAAAGCCAAATAATTATTTTCATTATTAGGAGAAAGTACAGAATTGAACTTTCCGGCAGGAGGCATGATTTCTAATTCATCTCCTATTTGCAATTGGTTATTGGCATAATTGGAAAATAAGCCATTGGGTATTTTCTTAACAGCAATTCTCAGTTCATGATCTAATGGGCTGCTACAAATTGAATAATTCCTTCTGATCGATTCATTATTCAATTCTTTTTTGATCGTGATATATTGCCCCTGTGTAAACGAATAAATTTGCTGTAGTTCTTTTGGAATTTCAAAAGAAATAGAAACACAATCAATCGTTTCTTTACGAATGTCTTTTACGCTTAGTTTATTGAATTGTAAGTGCATGGTATGTTTTAGCGATTCACCAATCCACCAACTAGGATACTGATCATATTTTCCTCTAATTCCTCAGCAGTGATTTTTTGCGTAGAACGATGCCAGCTTTCAATTCCACTGATGGCATGAAGCATAATCAGCACGGCCGTTGCGGCGTCAATTTTTTTTACTTGATGATCAGCAATTCCTGCCTCTATAATTGCAGCAAAACGTTTGCGATAAATTCTTCGCTGGTTTTGAAAATTTGATAAATATGGATCCGATAAATGTTTCCATTCTCTATCGCTCACATAAACTTCTTCATAATGATGAATCATTTCATTGATATGAAAACGAAGCAATTTTTCTATTTTATCGACAGAGCTCGTTTGTTCTGCTTCTACCTCATCAATTTTATGTAAGAATCTATTGGCAACGCTAAAGCAGAGTTCATGTAATATTTCAGTTTTCGATTTGATGTGGTTATATAAACTTGCTGCTTCCACTCCAACAGCTTCTGCCAGGTCGCGCATACTAGCTGCCTTAAATCCCTTTTCTCTAAATAAGGTTGCTGCTTTAGAAACAATCACTTCTTTCCGAGTGAGGTTATTTTCTGTTTTAATTCTAGCCATGGTACAAATATAATATACTAACGAATGTTAGCGATGTTTTGGTCAAAATAAAGATAATTTGTTAGTTTTTCAATTTTTTAAAGTAGATACAACCTTCGATATAAACGATTTTTATAAAAGAATAGGTGGCTTAGTAAAGGGTTTTAGACTTAAATCAACTAGTTTCGCGGCCGATAACAAACCTAACATTATGTCTTTAGTAGTAGTTGGCTCCATGGCTTTTGATGCCATTGAAACCCCTTTCGGGAAAAGTGATAAAATAATCGGTGGAGCAGGAACTTATATCGCCTGGTGTGCTTCCAATTTTACGCCTGTTAAACAAATTTCTATTGTTGGCGGAGATTTTCCTGAATCGGAATTAAATGCGCTAACTGCTAGGAAAGTGGATTTAGAAGGAGTTCAAATTAAAAAAGACGAAAAGACATTTTTCTGGAGTGGCAGGTATCA
This sequence comes from Bacteroidota bacterium, assembly GCA_037127755.1. Lineage (GTDB taxonomy): Bacteria > Bacteroidota > Bacteroidia > Chitinophagales > Chitinophagaceae > Sediminibacterium. The sequence goes on along the minus strand of JBAXXT010000006.1, from coordinate 52,090 downwards.
TATGGATATGAATACACGTGATACACTTGAAACCCAATTAAATGTATTAGAAAATTTTCAACCTGTTGTACCAGACAGTTTTCAGGATTGTGAATTTTTGATGTTGGGTAATTTGGTGCCGGCTGTACAGCGTTCAGTGATTGAGCAATTGAAAAACAGACCCAAATTGATTATCATGGATACCATGAATTTCTGGATGGAGATTGCCATGGAGGAATTAAAGAAAACAATTGCTTTAGTGGATGTATTGATGGTAAATGATAGTGAGGCTCGTCAGTTGAGTGGTGATTACTCTTTAGTGAAAGCTGCAAAAACTATTTTAAAAATGGGTCCGAAATACTTGATCATTAAAAAAGGCGAACATGGTGCTTTGCTTTTTCATGAAGAGAAAGTTTTCTTTGCTCCAGCATTACCATTAGAAGAAGTATTTGATCCAACTGGCGCAGGTGATACTTTTGCAGGTGGATTTATTGGACATCTTGCAAAGACAAAAGATATTTCTTTTGAAAACATGAAAACAGCTATTATAGTGGGTTCTGCAATGGCGTCTTTTTGTGTAGAGAAGTTTGGCACACAAAGATTAAGAGAAATTAATAAAGCAGATATTGATGCTAGAATTGCAGAATTTGTTCAGTTAGTGAACTTTGATATTGAGCTGGTTTAATGGAACGCTCAAAATAATTTTGGCATTTTTAATCATTCACGATATTTTCGCAACATAATGATGACATTGAAACATACAAAACGCAATAAGAAACCTCTCTAAAGGGAAGGAGTCTCCACGTTGTGTATGATTAATATACTTAGAGGCCTTCCCAAAACGGGGAGGCCTTTTAATTTTCAATCATATTAAACCCAAAAAAATGAAAGTAGCCGTAGTAGGTGCCACCGGCTTAGTAGGCACTAAAATGTTGCAGGTTTTAGAAGAGCGTAATTTTCCGGTATCTGAAATTGTTCCGGTAGCTTCTGAAAGATCAGTTGGTAAAGAAGTGATCTTCAAAGGTAAAAGCTATAAGGTAGTGAGTATGGATGACGGTATCGCAGCAAAACCAGCAGTGGCTATCTTTTCAGCAGGTGGTGGAACCTCTCTAGAATGGGCGCCTAAATTTGCGGCGGCAGGCATTAGAGTCATCGACAACTCTTCTGCGTGGAGAATGGATCCTACTAAAAAATTAGTGGTACCGGAAGTGAATGCTTCTGTTTTAACTGCAGATGATTACATCATTGCTAACCCGAACTGTTCTACGATTCAGATGGTAGTTGCATTACAGCCTTTGCATAGCAAGTATAAAATTAAAAGAGTGGTTGTTAGCACGTATCAAAGTGTTACAGGTACTGGTAAGAAAGCGGTTGACCAGTTGTTTAATGAAAGAAAAGGCATTGAAGGTGAAATGGCCTATAAATACCCAATCGATCTGAATGTAATTCCTCAGATTGATGTTTTCCTTGATAATGGGTATACTAAGGAAGAAATGAAAATGGTGAAAGAGACCAATAAAATTATGCAGGATGATAGTATTCGTGTAACAGCAACAACTGTACGTATACCTGTAGTAGGCGGACATAGCGAAAGTGTGAATGTAGAGTTTGAAAATGAATTTGATTTAGAGGAAGTAAAAGCTTTATTAGCCGCTGCTCCCGGAATCATATTGCAGCAAGACGATGCCAATCAAATATATCCGATGCCATTGTGGGCACATGAGAAAGATGAGGTATTTGTAGGAAGATTGCGCAGAGATGAAACACAGGATAAAACATTAAATATGTGGATTGTGAGCGACAACCTCAGAAAAGGGGCTGCAACCAATGCCGTTCAGATTGCGGAATACATGATTTCTAAAGGTTTGTTATAAAAATTGAGTTTTTATTCAAACAGGTTAGACTATTATTGAGGGGGTACAGGATTATGTCCTGTTAACCCCTCTAAAAAACCACCTACATTTTAGTGTAAGTGGTTTTTTTATGTTCAGACATATTTCTTCCAGGTTTTTAGGGTTTTCTTCTTAAATTGATATTCTCTCCCATAATTCCATCTTTACCTATCCTAACACTAATTATCATCAATGAAATGGCTTTTGTTTTTAATCTTTTATTTTGGATGCCTCGCAAATTTATATGCCCAACAAGGAAATAAAATTCTTGGAATCTTGGATCTAGGAAAACTCGAAAAAGATATACGTCTTGTTTTGAGGGATTGTAGGGTGGATAAGAAAACTGAAGTATTTATTGTTGCATTGGTGAAAGAACAACCTTCAAATGCCTATTTTACAAGTATTATTAAAGCATGGAAAGTAGATCAAGAAAAAAATACGTTTATTACGATTCCTATAAAAGGGATTACTTGCTTGAATGATGAATTTGAAAATCAAGAATAATTTTAAAATCACCCTTTATTTAATTTATTAATTTCTTTTAAATCAGCGATATCCTGACTCCTGCCTGATGCAGTTTTATTTTCAATGAAATCATGAAGCCCAATATAGTTTACTTGAATACCATCAATATTTACTAATAATTTATTTTGGTATGCATCTTCAAACTTAACCCCATCAATAGTATTAAGAATGTCAATACGCAAGGGAGGATAGCCGATTTGTGTTACATATCCATCTTGCATAAAATCAGATTTAGTTAAACCTAATGAGGCTAAACCAAATTCCTTTATTGCAAGTACTAATCTTTCAGCATTTTCTTCGGAATTATTAATCCAGATATCTAGATCACCAGTATGTCTTGGTTTACCATGAAATGCCAAAGCGTAACCGCCAACCACCATATAATCAACCTGATGTTTATTGAGTAGCTTCACAAAATCTTCAAAATCTTGGGCAAGTGTCATTCTTTCAATTTTCTTCTTACTACATGGGACTTATCCATTCTAGTAGTATTTAAATCTACAGTTTGGGATATTAGAAATGTTACAGCCTCAAGCCTTTTGACTAAGGGTTGGGCAAGCCAATAGTTCAAATCATTCACTTTTTCATCAAATGATTTAAGTGGTGCTTTATTTAAAACTGGCGTAATATTCATACTTAGAATTGTTATGAAGTTACTTAATAATAGACGTTTTAGGTCTATTAATTTCTGCCTGATTCCCTGTGAGATTTTACATTTAGAAGAAAAAGATGTTGAATATGAGAAAAATAGTTCTATTACATTCATGTATCCTATTGATTACCAATAAATACACCAAATGAAATGTTACTTTAAAGCCTCAAATCAGAGGGTTTGTTTCTTACAATCACGAATTCCTTTAGTAACTTTAAGCTAGAATGAATTGTATGAAACTTCTTTATGCACAGCAATTCCGTGAATGGGATGCCTACACAATGATCCATGAACCCATTACCTCCATCGAATTAATGGAACGTGCAGCATTGATTTGCACTGAAACAATTGCCAAAGAATTTTCCATAGATCAAACTATCAAGATTTTTTGTGCAAAAGGAAATAATGGTGGTGATGGATTAGCAATTGCAAGACTATTAATAGGTAGAGGCTATACTGTTGCCGTATATATTTTAGAGCTGGGTAAAATTGGCAGCATCGATTTTCAGGCCAATTTACATCGACTGCATTCATGCACCACTTCAATTCATTTTATTCAATCTATAGAAGCATTTCCAATCATTCAAGATACAGACCTTTTAATTGATGCATTATATGGAACAGGGTTAAATGCAGTGTTGACAGATTTACCCAAGGCCCTTGTTGAATTTATGAATTTATCTGGTGCCACTATTTTCTCTATTGATCTCCCATCAGGTTTATTTGTAGATCAGTCATCTTCTGGAAACACAATCATAAAAGCCAATACAACTCTTTGTTTTCAAGCAATGAAACTATGTTTTCTAGCAGCAGAGAATGCTGTTTACTTTGGAAAAGTAGTGGTCCTGAATATCCAATTACACCCCGATTATTTGAAAACAGTAGAAGCCGATTATGAATTATTGGAAAAAGCGAAAGTCAAATTAGTGGTTAAACCAAGAAATGATTTTTCTCATAAAGGTAAATTTGGGCATGCTTTATTAATTGCCGGAAGTATTGGTAAAATGGGGGCTGCAATTCTTTCAGGACGCGCTGCCATGCGCTCAGGATTAGGAATGCTTACTATTTCAATCCCTTCCAATACCGACACTGAAATACATTCAGCATTGCCCGAAGCAATGGTATTGAGCAGGGAAGATCTTATAGTAGATTTTGAAAAATTTTCAACCATTGGCATTGGTCCGGGTTTAGGTATCGATGAAAATGCAGCAGCAATTTTGCATCATATAATCATCAACTTTAAAAAGCCCATGCTGCTTGATGCAGATGCAATTACAATTCTTTCAAAACATCCAGATTGGCTTTCTAAAATTAGCCCAGATTCGATACTCACTCCACACCCCAAAGAATTTGATCGTTTATTTGGAACCTCAGCAAATGAATTTGAACGATGGCAGAAAGCAGTTCAGTTATCAGAAAAATACCAATTGATCATTTTAGTAAAAGGACATCATACATTAATTGCGGCGAAAGGGAAGGCCTGGTTTAATACTACTGGTAATGTTGGCCTTGCAAAAGCGGGTTCCGGTGATACTTTGAGCGGTATCATTACGGCATTATTAGCACAACAATATGCTTCAGCAGTAGCAGCGGTACTTGGTGTTTTCTTACATGGCTTGGCTGCTGATATTGCATTGGTTAATCAGTCAACCGAATCGCTCCTTGCTTCCGATACAATTAACTGTATTGGAAAAGCTTTTAAAGATTTGGTAGCTTTCGAAAATTAAATAGGCTATTTATTCTGATAAGGCTGTATTTAAAAACACAATCAATGGATATAAAGCTTCAAATGAAGTAGTGATTGATTTAACCAATTCTTTTTCTGTAAGTTCTTTATCTGAAATTGGTTTTAATGCAATCCAGCTTTTTAATTTGATATAGTCGATAGCGGGATTGTCTTTTTCATATCCCTTAGGCTCTCTTACTAAACTCATTCCTTCCGACCTGTCTAAATCAGAATAATTTTCTTTGAATTTTTTATTTTGAATTATTTTAGAAAACTCAGCCCATCCATAATCAATTTCTTGTCGAACTTTTTTAAGCTTATCAGGCTCGGCCATATAAAGACCACCTCCAACAAAACTTTTTCCACCTGGTTCTAAATGAAAATAATAACCTGCCATCATCACTTTTTTGCCCCCTGCCGTGATACTTGCACCCATATTGGTTTTATAAGGATCTTTGTTTTTACTGAAACGTACGTCGCGGTTAATTCTGAACACACATTCTTTAGCCAGTAATCCTGCAATGCTAGGATCTTTTTTTCCAAAAGAATATATTATAGCATCAACTAACGCCGCAAAATCTGCTTTCGCAAATTCATATTGTTTTCTATTTACATCAAACCATTCCCTACTATTATTTTTTTTAAGTGCCTGTAAGAATTTTAATGTGGTGGGCTGTAGCATATTATGATTGATTTTGTTGGATCAGTTGTAAAAATTCATCCTCTGAAATAATATGTATTGTATTGATTTTTTTTGCTTTTTCAAGTTTGCTGCCAGCGTCTTCACCCACAATCAAATAGTTGAGTTTACTGCTAACACCGCTCATGATTTTTCCTCCATTCTTTTCTACCATTTCTTCTGCATCCGATCGTTTTAGTTTATTGAGTGTTCCTGTAAAAAGGAATGTTTGTCCGCCTAAACTATCAACTCCTGCTGCTTCTTTTTTTATATTTTTAAATTGAAGTCCAAGTTGTTCTAAATGATGCAGCATTTCAATATTTTGTTCATTTTGAAAGAAACTGTGAATGCTTTTTGCAACTTTAATACCCACATCTTCTAATTCTAATAATGTAGCCTCATCTTTAGCAATAAAATCGTAAATATTTTCAACTGCATTTGCAAGTGTCTTTGCAGTTGTTTCACCAACGAATCGAATTCCTAATGCGTATATCAATCTGTGCAATGGTTGTAGCTTAGAAGCTTCAATAGCTGATTGTAAATTCTCCAAACTCTTTTTGCCGAATCCTTCCATTGATCCTATCAATTCATAAGGCAATTGATAGATCCCGGGAATATCTTTTAAATATCCTAGCTCATAGAATTTTCTCACATTTGCTTCACCAAAGCTTTTGATATCCATTGCGCCTTTACTTACAAAATGAATCATCTTTTCAACTACCTGTGCTTCGCATTCGATATTAATACAGCGCCACACAGCTTCAGATTCTTCTTTAAATAATTCACTATTACAGATAGGACAATTCTTTGGAAAGAGAATACTATTTTCATTGCCAGTTCTAAGATCAGGGAGCGACTTTACAATTTGCGGAATCACATCACCTGCTCTTTCAATGAGTACATGATCACCTATCTTCAAATCTTTTTCTTTGATATATTCTTCATTATGTACAGATATACTGGAAACAGTAACGCCTCCTAAATAAACAGGATCTAATTTTGCAACGGGAGTTACGGCGCCAGTTCTACCCACTTGAAATTCTATAGCTCTTAAGCGAGTGGTGGCTTGTCTTGCTTTAAACTTATAGGCAATAGCCCAACGGGGATGGTGTGAAGTCATCCCTAGTTTTTCCTGCATGGCAAGGCTATTTACTTTAACAACCATCCCATCAATTTCATAAGGAAGTTGATCGCGTTTGATTTCGAATTCGAGACAATAATCAATTACGGGTTGTATGCCCTGAACTACGCTCTTTTCTTTTTGTGGACTTCTGAAACCAAGATCCCATAGTAGTTGTAGCGAGCCAGCGTGTGAACTCAGTTCCTCCACTGTTCTGCCATCAATCGTTTGAAAATAGCTAATATGGTATAAGAATGCGTCTAAATTTCTTTGTGCAACTTCTTTAGGATCTTTCATGCGCAGACTTCCACTTGCAGCGTTTCTAGGGTTTGCCAGAGGTGAAGATCCTTGTGATACCAGCAGTTCATTGTATTTGTTAAAAGAAGATTTGCTCATAATGATTTCTCCTCTGATCTCAATTTGTGAAATCCCATATTGAGAGAAGCGAGCCGTAAGTGGAATCGATCTGATTTGTTTTATATTATTGGTAATTTCTTCTCCTTCTACGCCATCACCTCTGGTAATGGCACGAACTAATTGGTCATTTTCATAAATCAATGAAATACTTGCTCCATCAAATTTTGGTTCTATGCAATAACTAATCATTTCTGATCCACTTAACTCACGTGCTTTACGATCAAAATCATTTAGATCATCAGCATTATAACTATTGTCAAGACTTAGCATGGGAACTAAGTGTGCTACCGTTTGAAAACTTTGGTTTAAACTATTTCCAATTCTTTGAGAAGGAGAATCAGCAGTTATTTGATCAGGATGTTTTAATTCGAAATGCTGCAATTGTTTATAAAGCTGATCATACTCAAAATCTGCAATTAAGGGATCGTTCAACACATAATAACGATACTCATGAAATCTAAGGAGTTCTTTAAGTTGTGCAAGTTTTTCAATGGATGAATCAGCCTCAATAGGAGATTGAAGAAACTCATTGGTTGTTGTTTGAAATAATTGTATTTGTTCGGATCTATACATTCAAAATTAATTGGCGGATAAAGTTAGGGGCAGAATCTTATTCATTGAAATCTAGTATGTAGAAGGTACACATTATTGAAAAAATTGTATCTTGACCTTTCGATTGTTTAACAAGAATGCCCAGGTTGAATTTAACTAAAGTGACATGACTAAAAAAAATCCTTACGAGAAACCGCATGAACATCTCATAAAAGACGCAAAAAAGCTGGTTCAGGCATATCCTAAAGTTCCACTCACGGTTGACTGTGCGATATTTGGATTTGAAGAAAATAAATTAAAGGTTTTAGTAATCAAAAGTGATTTAGAATACTATCAGGGTCATTATTCGCTTTTGGGTGATATTGTAAAGGATAATGAAGAATTAGATCAGGCGGCTTATCGAGTTTTAAAAGAGCGTACGGGTATGACCGACGTATTTTTGGATCAGGTGAGAACTTTTAGTCACCCAGACCGCCACCCAGGAGGAAGAGTGATCACAGTTGCTTATTGTTCTTTATTGAATATCAATCACCATGAACTAAAAATTCATGATAACGACCTTAACTGGCATTCCATTTCTTCTTTGAAAGATATGGCATTCGACCATAAGGAAATTGTGGATGAATGTTATAGTTGGCTACAAAAAATGATTCAGGAGCACCCACTTGGGTTTAATTTACTGCCTGAAAAGTTCTCACTCCGGGAATTACAGAATTTATATGAAGCAATCTTGGGTGTAAGCCTGGACAGACGAAATTTTCGCAAAAAGTTTGCATCCATGGACTTATTGATTGACATCAATGAGATGGAGCAAGATGTACCTCACCGCCCGGGAAAACTCTATAAATTCAATTTCGAGAAGTACGAAAAGAACAAAAGAAAATGGATTGGAATCGATTTTTAGGCCATTTGTTCATCTCTTAGACCATTTATTAGGTAAAACGCTGCACAGAAAAAGACAAAATAAATTTCTTTTTTGTGTAAAAAATACACAACTTTGTTGCTAATGTGTTAAATTCACACATTAATATCGCAAACGATTGCAGTATTGTCTAAGCAAAGTTTGCCAGAATTGAATTGCAAAATGAAAAAAGCTTGCCTGCTTGTTGTTTTATTATACAGTGCTATAAGTGGCTATGCCCAGCTGTTAAATACTACGCCTGAATTTGTTCAAGATAATAACAACAACATCGATATTGTTTGTGATGCGAATTATGGAAACAAAGCCATATTAAATTATACGCCAACTGCAGATATGTATGTATATATCGGTGTCATTACATCATTAAGTACAAATGCAACGGATTGGAAATATGTGAAATATCCATGGAATGCGCCTGGTGCAGATAGACTTTGTTCTTATCTAGGAAGTAATAAATGGAAGTTTACAATTACAGGAGGATTAAGAACATTTTTTGGGATCACAAATGCTTCAGAAAAAATTTTAAAAGTTGCGGTTCTATTCAGAAATGGAACAGGGGCAACTAAACAGGCAAATGCTGATGGTACTGATATGTATATTCCGGTGTATGACAATGCAAATTATGTGCGTATTTCGGATCCTTTCAGACAACCCACTTATGTTACAATTCCTGAACCCATCACTAAAGTAGTTGGTAACACATTATCGGTTTCTTCAGTAAGTTTATTGAGTTCTGATTTGAAAATATTATTTAATGGTACTTCAATAGGTACCGCAGCTTCATCAACTTCATTAATAGCAACTACTACCATTGCAACTACAGGCACTCAAACAATTATTGCAGAAGCATTAAATGCAGGCATTACTGTAAGAGATACTTTAAGTTTTTTTATTGCAGGTGGAAATAATGTGGCCGCTTTGCCGGCGGGATTAAAACAGGGGATTAATTACGAAGCAGATAATTCTGCTTGTACACTTGTATTATATGCGCCATTAAAATCAAGGGTGAGTGTTTTAGGAGATTTTAATAATTGGACAGAAAGTGCGGCCTATCAAATGAATCAAACTCCTGATGGAACAACTTATTGGTTGCGCCTTACAGGACTTACTGCAGGAACAGAATATGCATATCAATTTTTAGTTGATGGGTCATTAAAAGTGGCCGACTATAACACCGAAAAAATATTGGATCCTTCCAATGATCAATATATTTCTGCCACTACCTATCCAAACTTAAAAGCATATCCTACAGGTAAAACATCAGGTATTGTAAGTTTATTACAAACAGCTAAGCCAACATTTACTTGGCAGACCACCAGTTTTAGCAGACCAGATAAAAGGAACTTAGTTATTTACGAATTATTAATTCGGGATTTTGTAGCTACTCGAAATTTTCAAACTGTAAAAGACACACTAACATATTTAAAAAGGTTAGGAGTTAATGCAATTGAATTAATGCCTTTCAATGAATTTGAAGGAAATGATAGCTGGGGATATAATCCTAGCTTTTATTTCGCTCCAGATAAAGCTTATGGCACTGAAACTGCGGTTCGCCAATTTATTGATGAGTGTCACAAACAGGGTATTGCAGTAATCATGGATATGGTATTGAACCATTCCTTTGGTTCATCTCCGATGGTACAACTTTACTGGGATGGCGCAAATAGTCAACCCGCAGCAAATAGCCCTTGGTTTAATCAGGTTGCGAAACATCCTTTCAATGTAGGATACGATTTTAATCATGAAGCACAGGCTACCAAAGATTTTGTGGATCGAGTTTTAGATCATTGGCTTACGAATTATAAAATTGATGGGTTCAGATTTGACCTTTCAAAAGGATTTACGCAAACTAATAATCCTACCGATGTAACAGCATGGGGTAATTATGATGCAAGTCGTGTAGCTATTTGGAAAAGAATTTATGATAAGATGCAAAATATCTCAACCAATTCTTACTGCATCTTAGAACACTTTGCTGCTAATCAGGAAGAAATAGAATTATCGAATTACGGCATGTTATTATGGGGCAATTCGAATTATGCATTTAACCAGTCAACCATGGGTTATAACACTGGTTCTGATTTGCAAAGCACCTTATTTAATAGCCCCACAAGAGGTTGGACAAAGCCACATTTAGTGGGCTATATGGAGAGTCATGATGAAGAACGTCTTGCTTATAAAAATACTGCATATGGAAATACTTCAGGAAGTTATAATGTAAAAGACCTGGCTACTTCTATGAAACGCAATGAAATGGGTGCAGCATTTTGGGCCATGATTCCAGGGCCTAAATTAATGTGGCAATTTGGAGAGTTAGGATATGATTATTCTATCAATACTTGTAGCGATTTAACCGTTTCCAATAATTGCAGACTAAGTGCCAAGCCTATTAAGTGGGACTATTATACAAATGCATCCAGAAAATCTTTGTATGATGTATACGCACAATTATTAAAACTAAAGTTAACGCCAAATTATCTCAGCACATTTACAACATCCAACTCATCTTATGATATGTTGAGTAATGTAAAGTGGTTAAAGCTTACTACTGATTCCTTAAATATTGTTGTGATAGGAAATTTCGATGTGGCAGCAGCTAGTGCAAATATTAGTTTTCCAAATGCGGGAACATGGTATAGTTATTTAACTGGTACAACAAGATCGGCAACAGGAGCAATTGAAACCATCAATTTACAGCCTGGGGAATATTACGTGTATACTAATAAGGATGTAAAAAATACAGTTGCTACAGCAATCAACCCAACAAGCCCCATTAGTTTGAATATGCAAATGAACATTGCACCAAACCCTGTACATCATAATGCCATCATCAGTTATGATTTACCTGAGAGTGGTCAGGTTGCAATTAATATGCTTTCAATGAATGGAAATAAAATCAACGTCATTTATAAAGGCTATCAGGCAAAGGGCATTCATGCAGTGAGTTTGAATAATTCATTTAGCACAATCGGGACAGCAACTAACGGAATGTATATAGTGCAGCTACTTGTAAACGGAAAACAAAAAATTGAAAAGTTAATCATCGAAAAATAAATATCCATGAATAAACAATCAAACCTCAGCTTCTTATTTCATCCCCCTGGTTGAATAGTCGCCAATCGGGTGATTCGAAAATTTTCAAGTCAAAATTTTATATACAAAAAACCACTATTTATGAACATTAAACGATTGCTATTAGCCTTTGTTACAGCAATGCTCGCATTTGCGATGCCGGCTTTAGCACAAGACAAAGTGGTTACCGGTAAGGTAACAGATTCAAAAGACGGAGCAGTTCTTGTGGGCGCTTCAGTTTTGGTTAAAGGAACAACAATTGGTGTATCAACAGGTGCAAATGGTTCTTTCAGTTTGAAAGTACCTGCATCAGCAAATACATTGGTTATAAGTTCTGTTAGCTATGCTACAAAAGAAATTGCTATCGGCGACGGTAGTAATCTTCAAATTAAGTTAGACCAAATAAACGCTTCATTAAATGAAGTAGTTGTTATTGGTTATGGTTCTGCAAAGAAAAAAGATTTAACAGGTGCAGTATCCACAATTAGCTCCAAAGATTTTGTGAAAGGTGCCATTACAACACCTGAACAATTGATCTCTGGTAAAATTGCTGGTGTGGCAATCACTTCAAATGGGGGTGCTCCAGGATCTGGAAGTACGATCCGTATTCGTGGTGGCGCATCATTGAATGCAAGTAACGATCCTTTGATCGTTGTTGATGGAATGCCTTTGAGTAACGACGGAATTTCCGGTGTTGCAAATCCATTGAGCATGATCAACCCAAATGATATTGAAACTTTTACTGTTTTAAAAGATGCCTCTGCAACGGCCATTTATGGTTCAAGAGCATCAAACGGTGTTATTTTAATTACCACTAAAAAGGGTAAAAAAGGTGCTCCAACATTTAGCTTTAGTTCACAATTATCATCTGCTATGATTTCAAAGAAAGCAGATATCTTAAATGCAGATCAAGTAACTACTTTGGTTAAAGCAAATGCGCCTTCAAATATTATTGCAAAATTAGGAACTGCAAAAACAGATTGGCAGGATCAAATTTATCAAAATGCAATTGGTACAGATAATAACTTAAGTATCTCAGGTGGTTTTAAAAACTTGCCTTATCGAATTTCACTTGGGTACTTAAATCAAAATGGTATTTTAAAAACAGGTAACCTGGAGCGTACTTCAGTAGGTCTTACTTTAAATCCAACACTTTTGGATAACCATTTGAAAATTGATATCAACGTAAAAGGATCATTTAGTAAAAGCCGTTTTGCCAACGAAGGTGCAATTGGTGCTGCTGTTTATTTCGATCCAACACAACCTGTATTTTCTAACAGCGCGAGATATGGTGGATACTGGGAATGGTTAAATGCAAATAACTATGCTAGTACAGGTTTAGAAACATTGGCACCAAGAAATCCATTGGGCACATTGATGCAGAGGGATGACAGAAGCAATGTTCAAAGAAGTATCGGAAATGCTGTAATTGATTATAAACTTCATTTCTTTCCTGATTTACGTGCTATCGCAAACATAGGTTATGATTATTCTCAGGGAACTGGAACTATTGTTGTGAATGATAGTGCTGCAGGATCTTACAGAAGATTTAAAGATGCTGGTAGTGTATTTCATGGTGGAGTGAACAATCAATATAAGCAAGTTAAAAACAATCAATATTTTAACTTCTATTTGAATTATTCAAAAGAATTGAAAGCAATCGATAGCCGTATTGAAGCAATCGCAGGTTATGAGTTCCAGGATTATAAAACCAAGAACTATAACTATTCTGATCTTACTTATGACAAAACAGTGGTTAGTTCTCCTAACTATCCTTACGATCAACCGGAGAATTCATTGTTATCTTATATGGGTCGTGTAAACTTTACAATCAGCAATACTTATATTATGACTGCCTCTGTTCGTAGAGATGGTTCTTCTAAGTTCAATGCTGATAATCGTTATGGTGTTTTCCCATCTGCAGCCTTTGCATGGAGAGCTAAAAACGAATCTTTCTTAAAAGATGTGGATGCAATCTCTGATTTGAAATTTAGAGTAGGTTATGGTGTTACTGGTCAGCAGGATGGTATCGGTAACTATGATTACATTTCTTATTATAACTTAAGTGGTGGAACTGGTTCTTATCAATTAGGTAATACTTATTATCAAATGTACAGACCAGGTGGTTACTACTATAATAGAAAGTGGGAACAAACTGCAACAACTAATATCGCCTTGGATTATGGTTTCTTAAATAACCGAATCACAGGTAGTATCGAATACTATGTGAAAAATACAACTGATTTGTTAAATGAAATCAACCAGCCAGCTGGTACAAATTTTTCAAACAAAATTGTAGCTAACGTAGGTAGTATGGAAAATAAAGGTGTTGAATTTAGTATCAACTATCAAGCGATTAAATCAAAAGATCTTACTTGGGATATCGCATTCAACGCAACCTATAACAAAAACACAATCACCAAATTAACCATCTCTGATGATCCTTCTTATGCAGGAGCAAGATATGGTGGAATATCTGGTGGTACTGGTAACACTGTATTGATTAACTCAGTTGGTTATAACCGTGGTTCTTATTTTGTATACAGACAAGTTTATGATCCAACAACTGGTAAGCCAATTGATAATTTATTTGATGATAAAAACCGCGATGGTGTTATCAATGAAAAAGATTTATATCAATACAAAGGAGCTGACCCAACAATGTTCTTTGGATTCAGCACAAGCCTAACGTATAAGAAATTTAATGCAGGCTTAGTAATGAGAGCAAACATAGGTAACTACTTATACAATAATACCGCATCTAGTTCTGGTACTATACGTAACCTAATTAATCCAATTGGTTATGTGAACAATGGTTCTTCAGATGTATTGTATACCAACTTCAGTGGAAACGGAACAAACTATTACTTGTCTGATTATTATGTTCAAAATGCTTCGTTCTTAAGGATGGACAATATCAATATTGGCTATAACGTAGGAAAAGTGATGCATAATAAAGCTAATCTTCGTTTAAGTGCAAACGTTCAGAATGCTTTTGTAATTACTAAATACAAAGGACTAGATCCAGAAATGAATGGAGGAATTGACAATAATTTCTATCCAAGACCTAGAACTATTGTAATTGGTTTAAATCTTGATTTCTGATCTAAATACAAGTAATAACACAAAAAAATAATTATGAAAAAGAATATTTTTAAAATCGTTATAACCGCAGGCTTTCTCGCTGGTAGCTTTGCGTCTTGTACCAAGAAGTTAGATCTTCTTCCTACTAATGACGTAACTGCTACGCAAGTGTATAGCACACCTGCAGGTTATAAACAAGCTTTCGCTAAAGTTTACGGAAGTTTTGCCTTAACAGGAAATCAAGGCCCTGCAGGAAACGGAGATATCCAGGGAATTGATGAAGGAACATCTGATTTCTTACGTCTTTATTGGAAAGCTCAGGAATTAAGTACCGATGAGGCTGTAGTGTCTTGGGGAGATCCTGGTATTCAGGATTTTCACAACATGAACTGGTCTTCTAGTAATCCAATGTTAACTGGTTTATATTATCGTGCCTATTATCAAATTACTTTGTGCAACGACTTCATCAATCAATCTTCTGATGCAAATTTAGCATCAAGAGGAATTTCTGGTGCTGATGCTGATGCCATTAAAGTATACGCAACTGAAGCAAGATTTCTTCGTGCTTTTCAGTACTCAGTAATTATGGACTTATTTGGAACAGGTCCAATGGCAACTGAAAAAGATGCACTTGGTTCTGTATTACCAGCACTAGCTACAAGAGCTCAGTTGTTCAGCTATATTGAGACTGAATTAAAAGCTATTGAAGGAAGTTTAGTGGCTGCAAAGTCAAATGAATATGGTCGTGCAGACAAAGCAGCAGCTTGGTCTTTATTATCTCGTATTTATTTGAATGCACAAGTGTATACAGGTACTGCAAGATGGGCTGATGCAGCTATTTACTCAAAGAAAGTAATCGATGCTGGATATAGTTTAATTCCTAACTATACACAATTGATGTTGGCAGATAATAATGGCAATACCAATGAGTTTATCTTAACGATCAACTATGATGGTTTGAAAACTCAGAACTGGGGTGGTACTACTTTCTTAACTCATGCACCAATTGGTGGATCAATGACTGCTTCGAATTTTGGAGTAGATGGTGGTTGGGGTGGTTTACGTACAACAAAAAATCTTCCTGCTTTATTCCCTGATATTACTGGAACTGCAGATAAACGTTCACAATTTTATGCTGGTGGTCAGGCATTAGATATTGCAGACCTTACTAAATTTACGGATGGTTATGCAGTTACAAAATACAGAAATGTTACAAAAACAGGAGCAAATGGTTCGAGTTTAACTTGGACTGATATCGATTTTCCTTTGTTCCGTTTGGCTGAACAATATTTAACCTATGCAGAAGCAACTTTACGTAATGGTGCAGATGCAACATTAGCATTAACGTATATCAACAATTTACGTACGCGTGCTTATGGCAATACCGCAGGAAACATTGCAAGTGGTCAGTTAACAACAGACTTTATTTTAGACGAAAGGGCTAGAGAGCTTTATTGGGAAGGTTTTAGAAGAACTGACCTGATTCGTTATAATAAGTTTGTAGAATCAACTTACCTATGGCCTTGGAAAGGTGGCGTTAAAAGTGGTACATCAGTAGATGCTTATCGTAAAATATATCCGATACCATCAGCTGATATTTCATCTAACGTGAAACTGGTTCAAAATCCTGGTTATTAAAATATTAGTTGGATGATAGTTTGCTATTATCCTCTAAATAAATTAACATAATAAAATTATTGTCATGAAATTAATCATCTCAAAATTGTTTTTTATAAGTGCTATAGCAATGATGCTAGGCTCTTGTAAGAAGGATGAAGCACAACAATTCTACTCAGGTGGAACTGCGCCATCGCTTACTGCCTCAGTAAGTGGTACCATCCCATTGTCATTTGCAACAGAAACACAAGCAGCTGTTAAATTCACTTGGTTAAATCCGAATTACCAGTTTGCGAATGGTCTTAGTTCACAAGACGTGTCATATACTTTAGAAATTGATAAAACTGGAAACAACTTTGCCGGGGCTAATAAAGTTGCCGTTTCAATTTCAAAAGATTTAAGTATTTCTTATACACAATACCAATTCAATATTGTGTTAAGTGCACTGAAATTAACAGTAGGTACACAATCAAGTATTGATGTACGACTTGCTTCAACTATTAATGGTGTGGAAGCAACTAAGCTGTACTCAAATAAAATGAGTTTTAATGTTACTACTTATAATCCTCCTCCAAAAGTAAACGTTCCTACTGCTGCTACGTTATGGATTGTAGGAAATGCAACAGCCGGAGGATGGAATAATCCTTTATTAGCACCATATGATGTATCTCAGAAGTTTACAAAAGTTTCTAACACTTTATATGAAATCACCCTTCCATTATTGACCGGTGGTGCATATAAATTGGTACAAGAAATGGGAGTATGGGGTACCCAATACCATGCTTTAGATGGTACAGCAGCTATGTTTGGAAGTTTTGAGAAAAAGGATTCCGAACCTGGATTCCCATCTCCAGCAACAGCAGGTACTTATAAAATATCTGTTGACTTTCAAGCAGGTACTTATACGCTAGTAAAACAATAATTTTTTAAAAGAAAGAATTAATACTAATTAAATATTGATTCGTTCAACTAAAAAAAAACTTATGAAACTTTTATTAAAACTTAGCTTATTTACTGTGATGGTTGCGACAGTATTATCAGCTTGTAATAAGATAGGCGGTTTGCCTCTTTATTCAAACGGATCTGCTGTTTCAATGCAATTATCTGCAGCAGCAATTACACCAACTATTGCAGATACAAGTAAAAGTGTGTTGACTTTTAACTGGTCAAACCCTTCTTACGCAACGGATTCAAATACCGTAAAATATATTCTTGAGCTCGACTCTACCGGAAGAAATATGTCAAAAGCAATTTCTTATACCGTTACTGGCAAATTACTTAAGAGCTTTACAGGTAGAGAAGTAAACAACTTGATGATTGGATTCGGTTTCCCATTGGGGGCTGCAGGAAAATTAGATGCTCGTGTTACTTCTTCTTATGGAAATAATAACGAACAATATAAATCTGCTGTTGTAACTGTTTTGGTTACTCCATTCAAAGATTCTTCCAATTTTGTAACTGAAAAAGCTTCTGTTGTTTGTGCATTAGCAACTTCTACTCAACTGTCTAATACTTTCTCTTGGAGCCCTGCATTTAAAGGATTCTCTGGAACTGTTACTTATACATTAGAGTACGATTCTGCTGGTAAGAAATTTGTGGCTCCTCAATCAATAGCAATTGGTACTGGAATAGTAACAAAAGCAATGACTCAAGCTGAAATGAATACCTCAGCATTGAATTCAGGTATTGTGGCTAGTACTATTGGTAAAGTTGAATATAGAATAAAGGCGGTTACTTCAACAGGTTCTATTGTATATTCTAATGCCGCTACAGTTACGATTCAAAGTTATATTCCATTGTTGCGTTTCTACATGCCAGGTGGCTATCAGGCTGCAACTAATAATGGTAATGACTGGGATCCTCCAACTGCTCCTGAATTGATTCGTGACTTACGTACAGGCTTGTTAAATAATATGTACTATATCTATATCTACATGCCTGCAGGTAAAGAATTCAAATTCACTCAAGGTCGTGCTTGGGATGTAAACTATGGTGGTGCAAATGGTGTGTTATCAGTAAATGGTGGCAACTTAAGTGTTTCAACATCTGGTTTTTATAGAATTACGATCGATATTGCCAATTTGAAATATGATATCAAAGAAGGTAGAATGGGCTTTGTAGGTGGCGGAACCGGCGCTGGCTGGACTCCTCCAAATGTATTCCCTAACTATGCAATGGGTAATGCAGGTACCAACTTATTTGTTGGTCTTACTAACCTCGCTGCTGGTGGATGGAAATTGATCGATAATAATGCATGGAACAATGGAAGCAATGCTGCTGATGAAACTAGAAGCTATGGTACTCCATTAGGTGATGGCAGCACGCTAGAAGTAAATGGTGCAAACTTTAATGATGTGGCAACTGCAGGCAGATACAGAGCAATCTGGGATGGCCGCGATGTAAACAATATCAAATACTTTATCAGCCCAGGAACTGAAATGAGAGTGGTGGGTGATGGTATTGATCAAGTTGGTGTTAATGATTGGGATCCTGCTTCTTCTCCACAAATGACTTATAGTGGAAATGGCGTTTGGACAATCAGCATCACATTAAAAGCTAATAAGGATATTAAATTCTTAGCAGGTAATGCTTGGGGTGCATTTGACTATGAAGATAATAGTGGTGGCTCTCAGGCAACTGGTACCGCACGTGCCATTAAGTGGGAAGGTGGCAGCAACTTCAAAACCCCTACTGCTGCGGGTACTTACACAATTACTCTTGATGAAGGTAAGCAGACTGTTACCATCAATTAATAGTGGTTCATTTTGTATGAAGACGCCCCTGATTTATCGGGGGCGTTTTTATTTATCATATCTCTACTAATAATTGCATGCCAAGCCTTTTTAAAACATTGCTTACATTGCATCAATAACAAGTATCTATGCTTTACTCGATGACTGGCTACGGAAGGGCCGAACAGACTATTAACGGAAAAACCTTTTTGGTGGAAATCAAATCTCTAAACGGGAAACAATTTGATTTACGTTTGAATATCCCATCTCTTTTAAAACCCTTTGAATTTGATGTTCGTAATGTTCTCAGCGAGGGATTACAAAGAGGTAGCGTTGAATGTAATATTACATTGAAACAAAATGGAGCTAGTAAACCTGTTACCATTAATACAGATCTTGCCAAAGCTTATTATCTACCAGTGGCAGAACTTGCGGCTGAGTTGAATTTACAAACTGGCGATATTTTAAGCACTATTTTAAAATTGCCAGATGTAATTACCCCTTCTACAGAAATGTTGAGCGATGAAGAATGGAAGGGATTTGAATTGGTTTTGAAAGAAGCTATTTCTTTTTTAAATGTACATAGAGCGGACGAGGGAAAGTCGCTCGAAAAAGACTTGCTTTTACGATTGACAAATATCGAGATTCAACAAAAACAAATTGTTGAATTGGAGCCACTCCGCCGCCAGCGGATCCGCGAAGGTCTCTTAAAAGTATTAGAAGAAAATGTGGGTAAGGATAACTATGATCCTAATAGATTGGAACAGGAATTGATCTACTATATTGAGAAGATTGATATCAGTGAAGAACAGGTTCGTTTGAACAACCACTGTAAATATTTCAGAGATATTTTAGAGGAGAAGGATATGAGTAAAGGAAAGAAACTCTCTTTTATTTTACAGGAATTTGGTAGAGAAATTAATACTACCGGCTCTAAAGCTTACGATGCAGTTATGCAAAAGTGTGTAATCCTGATGAAGGATGAACTGGAGAAAGCAAAAGAACAAGTTTTAAATGTTTTATAACTCAAAAGGAAGATCATCCCTTTTATATTTGTAAAAAATTAGTGCGGTGAAAAAATTTATTTTTGCAGTTTGTTTAATGCTTACACTTTGGTCTTGTAATAAACTCGACAGCTTTGAGCGAACTGTTTTCTTTCCTGAACACCAATGGGCCAGCAAAAACCAACCTGGTTTTCAGTTTGAGATTAAGGACACTGTTTCTCGTTATATTATTTATGTGGTTATCAGGCATGAAGATGCCTATCATTACAACAATCTCTGGATCAACGTAATTACAACAGCCCCTAACGAAAAAGCAATCACCCAAAAAGTAAATTTACAACTCGCTAACAATTCAACAGGTTGGCTGGGGAGTGGCATGGACGATGTATTTGATCACCGAATCAGAATTACCAATAGCCCCATACTTTTAAAAAAAGGGGTATATCAATTTAGTTTACAACAGATCATGCGCGAGGATCCTTTGCCTGCCATACTTAATGCCGGCATCCGCGTAGAAAAAATACATTCATGAGCCCTTTGCAGAAAAGTAAATTAACCATTGTAACTGCAGTATATTGGATATTACTGTCTTACATGGTGGCTGCATTATTTTGGTGGTTTATCGCTTTAGATAAACAGAATAAAATGATTTCCAATATCATGTTGAGTGAATTAAAACACGAGGATCCAAATTATTATCGTGATGCAAATGCTATTGGAAATGCAGCTCATAGAAAAACAATTCAATTTATTAGTGAAGGCACTACTTTTTTAGTACTGATTTTAGTTGGAGCCGTTTTTGTATTCAGAGCTACCCGCCGGCAGATAAAATTATCTCAGCAACAGCAAAATTTTATGATGGCTGTGACACATGAATTAAAAACGCCGATTGCGGTGGCTCAATTAAATTTGGAAACTTTACAAAAGCGACAGCTTGATGAAGATAAACGGCAAATGTTAATTAGCAATACACTGCAGGAAGCAAATAGACTGAATACACTTTGTAATAATATTCTTTTTGCTGCTCAATTAGATGCAGGTGCATATACCACAACAAAGCAGGAAGTAAATTTTTCTGACTTATTAGAAGGTTGTGTAGATAATTTTAAAAAAAGATTCCCTGCCAGGGAGATTCAAGAAAAAATTAGTGAATCCATTTATTTAATTGGAGAGCCTTTATTGCTGCAGATGCTGGTGAATAATTTAATCGACAATGCAAATAAATATGCAGGAAAAGAAACACCCATAACAGTATCGTTACAGCAAAAGGAAAATCAAATAGAACTTTCTGTCGCAGACCTTGGTGAAGGGTTAGCAGAAGATGAAAAAAAGAAAATTTTTGAAAAATTCTATCGTGTGGGTGAAGAAAACACAAGAAAGACAAAGGGCACTGGCTTAGGCTTATACCTCTGTAAAAAAATTGTGCAAGGTCATGCCGGAAAAATATTTGTAAGCAACAATCAACCGCAGGGTAGTATTTTTACAGTGATATTTAAAATTTCATGAAGAATTAAAATATAAAATTAAATCACTTGAAAGAATCAGTAGCAAATATTTTGTTAGTGGAAGATGAAGAAAATCTTCACGAGGCACTGAAGTTGAATCTTGAGATGGAAGGATATTCTATTACTTCTGCTTATGATGGCACTGCAGCACTGAAAGCAATCGCGAATGAATATTTCGACCTGATCATTATGGATATCATGTTACCTGGTATTGATGGAATAAGTATTACCGAAACTGTTAGGGTTAGTGCCAATGAAGTTCCAATCCTGATACTGAGTGCAAAAAACTCAAGCGCTGATCGTGTATTGGGTTTAAAAAAGGGAGCTGATGATTATTTAACGAAGCCCTTTAATTTGGAAGAACTGTTGCTTCGAGTTTCTAAATTGATTCAGAAGAATAAAAAATTAACAGTTAAAGAAACGATTATTGACTCCTACGAGTTTGGAAATAATAAAATCGATTTTAAGGGCCAGGAAGCAACCAATTGGAACGGACAACTTATTCCACTTAGTAAAAAAGAAGTGATGTTGCTGAAACTTTTAATTGAAAATAAAGGCGAGGTAGTAACCCGAGAAAAAATCCTGCAGGTTGTCTGGGGCTATAATGTGTATCCTACAACAAGAACAATTGATAATTTCATCCTCAGTTTTCGTAAATATTTTGAACCTGATAGCCGCAATCCCAAACATTTTCATTCAGTAAGGGGAGTTGGTTATAAATACACTGTTTAAACGGCTTCAAATACAATATTCACTCCTATTAAACGTTTGAAGAGTTTCAAATAGTGAACATGTCTATCCAACTTCAATCTATCATAGATTTTCTTGAACCGATTAATATAGCTCAAATTTCGAACGACGAGGGCTTTAAGGATAGCCAATTAGGCAAGCATATTGCCGTGTATGAAGATGAGTTTCCGGACATTACAAATGCTGATTTTGTTATTGTTGGCTGTGGTGAAATGCGCGGCGCCGGTATACAATTAACGAATACTACTTCTCCCGATGCCATACGTGCTGAATATTATAAATTGTTCCATTGGCATACGCAGGTTTCTGTGGCAGATATCGGCAATATAAAATGTGGTGCCAGTTTGGAAGATACTTATGCGGCTTTACGATCAGTAATCACTGAATTGATGGATTTAAAGAAAAGAGTCGTCATTCTGGGAGGCACTCACGATATTACAACTGCCCAATATAATGCATATGGTTACAAGAGCAGAATCATCGATGTGGCCTGTGTAGATGCACGAATTGATTTAGACATGGACAGCGTTTTACCAGCAGATAATTTTCTTGTTGAAATGCTTACTGGCATCCCTAATTATTTGAAACATTATAGTCATATTGGTTTCCAGAGTTATTTTATGCACCCTGAAATGCTTGAAACCATTGATAAACTTGGTTTTGAATGCTATCGTGTGGGAAAAGTAAAAGAACGCATTGAAGAAATGGAACCTGCCATACGCAATAGTGAACTCTTTAGTTTTGACATTGCAGCTATACAACATGCTCATGCGCCCGCAAATAGATTAACTCCTAACGGATTCAACGGAGAAGAAGCCTGTACTTTAATGCAGTATGCGGGTATGAGTAATAATTGCGATACAGTAGGTATCTATGGATATATAGCAGAACAGGATGAACATGCACTTACAGCCAAACAAATTTCTCATATGCTTTGGTATTATATGGATGGAATCCACAAAGGCAAACAAGAGGCGGAATTAGACAACCGATCTGAATTCAATGAATTTACCATGGCCTTTGCTGAAGTTGAAACTGTTTTCCTTCAAAGCAAAAGAACTGGCCGTTGGTGGATGCAATTACAGGAAGGTAAATTTATTGCTTGTAGTCAGTTCGATTATATCATTGCCTCGAACAACGAAATTCCTGAACGTTGGTATAGAGCTATGGAACGAGGATAATTGAGAATCATTTATTAGCTTCGAACAGCTAATTTTAATTTATGAGTCTAAGATTTTCTTTTCTCTGCATTTCGGTTTGTATGGTAATGTTATCCTGCCACACACAACAAAAAATTCAAAGCACAGCTTCTTTCAATCACTCAGCTAACCAAGATACATTATTGGCATCACCTGATCTCAATGGCGCACATATAGGCATTGCTGTATACAACCCATCCAATAAAACGTATCTCTATAATTACCAAGGCGACAAATATTTTATTCCAGCCAGTAATATCAAAATTGTTACTTGTTATACTGCTATGAAATTTTTGGGTGATAGTTTATTAGGAATTAGATATGTTGTAAAGCCAGATAGCACTGTTGAAGTGGAAGCAAATGGCGATCCTACTTTTTTACATCCTGATTTTAAAAATCAACCTACTTATGATTTTCTTAAAAAACAGAAAACGATTTTACTGACCGACGATAATTGGAAATCGAAGGGATGGGGTATGGGTTGGTCATGGGATGATTATGAAAGTGATTATATGGCACAAAGAAGCCGAATGCCAATCTATGGAAATGTTGTGCACTTCAATAAATTTAACCGCCCAACAACTTCTCCAATGTATTTTCAAAAATTGTTAGATAATGGAGCCAGTATCAATAACGGCCAATTCGAAATCAAACGCGATATTGGTGCTAATAGATTTACAGCAGTTCCTTCCTCAACTGTTTTTGGCGGGGAGGATATTCCATTTTATACTGGCGATCAGGAATTATTAGTCAGCCTATTGGAAGATACATTACACAACAGAGTAACTCCTGTACATTTTAAAATTGATCGATATCCTGATGTGGTAAAAATATATACACAACCCACTGATAGCATGCTCAAGATCATGATGCATCGCAGTGATAACTTTTTTGCAGAACAAAGTTTGTTGATGGTAAGCAATGAATTGTTGGCGGAAATGTCAACTTCAAAAATCATTGATTCACTTTTAAAAACAACTTTTAGTTTTCTTCCTCAAAAACCAAAATGGGTGGATGGCAGTGGATTGAGCAGGTATAATTTATTTACACCTGAAGACTTTATTGCCATCTTAAATAAAATGAAAGAAGATTTTGCGTGGGATCGTATCACGAATATTTTAGCATCCGGTGGTTCTGGAACTTTGGGAAATTATTATAAAAATAGTTCCGGAAAAATATATGCCAAAACAGGATCACTCAGTAATAACGTAGCACTTAGCGGGTATCTAATTACAAAGGCCGGAAATACTTTAACCTTCTCGGTGCTTGTCAGCAACTATACGGGTAGTGGCACTAATATTCGCAGAGCAGTAGAAAAATTTTTAAACAATGTAATGGATAATCAATAATTATCT
Source organism: Bacteroidota bacterium (assembly GCA_037127755.1). Taxonomy (GTDB): domain Bacteria; phylum Bacteroidota; class Bacteroidia; order Chitinophagales; family Chitinophagaceae; genus Sediminibacterium. Next base: position 27,308 of record JBAXXT010000006.1, on the reverse strand, counting down.
GCCAAACATTCTATCTAAATAATCCTCTTTAAATTCGAGATAGGTTGGACTTCCTGTTGGGGTAATATTCGGACTGCCACAGGTAAATAAATCTTCTACCAATGCATTCATTTCTTTTTGTGTTAGCTGCTGACCAGCTTTAATAGCTTGTTGACGAGACATGCACCGAATTAATTTTTCTCGTTTACTAAATTTAATATCACTACTAAAATGTTTGAATTGCTCAATCAATAATTCTATAGCATGTTTTTCATTCCCCGGAAGAATATCTGCGGGTATGCCTTGTATCACAAATGTTTGATCATCTTTCGATTCAACCTGATAACCAATGGTAAGTAAGTCTGCTAAAAGATCTTTTAATAAGGCAGCATCTGCACCTGTCATTTCTAATTCAACAGGAAATAAACTTTGTTGGGTAGGCATCTGTTGCCCATGTGCGGCTAAACTATACTTTTCATACAACACACGTTCGTGTGCTAATTGTTGATGAACTAATAAAAACCCACTATTCGTTGATGCAATAATATACGTGTTGTGTAACTGTAATAAATTAGTATCTGGAAGTATTCGTAATTGTTTGCTTTGTTCTTTATGTAACAGTTGCTGACTTTCAGCAGGAGTAGTTTGTTCAGCACCAGACATACCCGAACTTTCATAAAAACTTTTCCAGCTTTTCAATTCACTTTTATCTGTTGCTTCTATAAAATGTGCTTGATTACTTTGTGTGAAAGTTTTGAAAAGGTTTGATCCTGAAGCCGCATCTCTTTTATCAGAAGTAAAAGGTTTGCTAACTGCATCCAAACTTTGGATATCTGCGTTTAAAGTAAAGTCGAGGGATGGTGCAATGCTGAATTGTGCCAATGCGTGTTTTACTGCTGCTTGCACAAATGCATAAATAATTTTCTCGTCCTCGAACTTTATTTCCTGCTTGGTAGGATGCACATTAATGTCTACCACGGAAGGGTCCAAATCGATGTAAAGCACATAACTCGGAAAACTATCTTTGGCAATCATCTCATCAAATGCACTATTCACAGCGTGATTTAGATAAGCGCTTTTTATAAAACGATTGTTCACAAAAAAGTACTGATCGCCTCTGGTTTTGCGAGCTGTTTCGGGCTTGCCTACAAAACCATAGATATTTAGATAATCTGTTTCCTCATTAACACTAACTAGTTTGGCATTGTATTGCGAACCAAGAATTTGAACGATACGTTGTTTTAAAGATCCAGCGTCTAAATGAAAAACTTCTTGTCCGTTACTAGTTAAAGAAAAAAATACGTTTGGGAAAGCCATAGCCACTCGAATAAATTCTTCCACGATATGCCGCATTTCTGCAGCATTACTTTTAAGAAAATTTCTTCTGGCCGGAACATTGAAGAAAAGGTTCTTCATACTGATGCTGGTACCGGTTTGAAAAGCACAGGCTTCCTGTTTAATTACCTGACTATTTTCTATTTCAATAAAACTACCTAAGGGATCATCAGTTCTTTTGGTTTTTAATTCAACTTGTGCAACAGCTGCAATAGATGCTAATGCCTCGCCACGAAACCCCATTGTTTTTATTCGAAACAGATCTTCAATATGATTGATTTTACTGGTAGCATGACGTTCAAAAGCCATTCTTGCATCTGTTTCACTCATCCCCTTACCGTCATCTATTACCTGAATCAAGGCTTTACCTGCATCAGTAACCAATAATTTGATATTGGCTGCTCCAGCATCAACGGCATTTTCCAATAATTCTTTAACAGCACTAGCTGGTCTTTGAATTACCTCACCCGCCGCAATCTGGTTGGCTATATTGTCTGGTAATAAATGTATAATATCAGTCACCCCTGGAAATTTAATAAAGTTTGTAAAAATAGCATTCTCCTGGCATCTGCACGGAGATTCCATTAAATTTGCCATTCAAAATTAGAAACATGACCTTAAGTGCAGATATTAAAAAATTAGCCCGGCATTTTGTACCGGCAGATTTTACAGTTACCAATTGGGAAAACTTAGAACCTTTTTTTAAAGATTTAGTGGATCGCCCTATACAATCCAGCACAGATCTGGAACAGTGGATGAAAGATATGAGCGAAGTAGAAGCAGTGGTGAGTGAAGATGCTTGCTGGCGTCAGATTAAAATGACTTGCGACACAACTGACGCATCATTAGAAGAGGCATTTACATATTTCTGTATGGAAATTCAACCCAAATTGCAACCCTATGCCGATTTGTTGAATAAGAAATTAATCAATGATCCCTTTACACAAGAGTTGGAAAAGGAAAAATATTTTACTTATCTCAGGTCAGTTAAAAAAAGCATTGAATTATTCAGAGAGGCAAATATCCCTTTGCAGGCAGAACTAAGTGTGATGCAACAACAATACGGAGCAATTGCGGGTAAGATGATGGTGGAAGTAAACGGACAGGAATATACCCTACAACAGGCAGCCAAATTTTTAGAAAGCGATGACAGATTATTAAGAGAACAGGTTTATCGTAAAATACAAGAGCGTCGATTACAAGACAAACAGGAAATGCACGATCTATATTCGGCATTGATAAAGAAAAGAAATGAAGTAGCTAAAAATGCGGGGTTTGCGAATTATCGTGATTACAAATTTGTGGAATTAGGCAGATTCGATTATACTAAAGAAGATTGCTTTCAGTTTCACGAAGCAGTTAAATTGCACATCCTGCCATTGGTTGAAAAAATTTATGCAAAGAAGAAAGCGAAGTTACAATTAGAAACTTTATATCCTTGGGATACTGAAGCAGAACCTGCTGGAATCACACCCTTAAAACCATTTACGGATGGCAATGATCTGTATGAAAAATCTGTAAAATGTTTTTCAGAGATGAATCCATTTTTTGCTGACTGCTTAAGAAAAATGAAAGATTTAAAACACTTTGATTTAGAAAGCAGAAAGGGAAAAGCACCTGGTGGTTATAATTGTCCACTCACAGAAAGTGGCGCGCCTTTTATTTTTATGAATGCAGCAGGACAAATGAGTGATGTTACTACAATGGTTCATGAAGGTGGTCATGCAATACATTCATTTCTTGCACATGAATTAGAACTAAGTGCATTCAAAGAATACCCAATGGAAATTGCTGAAGTGGCAAGTATGGCTATGGAATTATTTAGTATGAATCATTGGGATTCATTTTTTGAAAATGAAGAAGACCTTATGCGCGCTAAAGAACATCAGCTAGAAAGAACCATCACCATTTTCCCATGGATTGCTATTATTGATAAATTTCAACATTGGATATACGAAAATCCAAATCATAGTAATGAAGAGCGGACAACAACCTGGATGGAAATACTAAAAGAATTTTCGACCAATAGTATTGATTATACTGGTTTAGATGCTTATCGCGAAATTGGTTGGCAGCGCCAGTTGCACTTGTTTGAAGTGCCTTTTTATTATATCGAATATGGCATTGCACAATTAGGTGCAATTGGTTTATGGATGCAGTATCAGCAGAACCCTGCACAAGCTTTAGAAAATTATATCAGTGCCTTAAGTTTAGGCGGAACAAAAACTTTACCTGAATTATATAAAGCCGCAGGATTGAAATTTGATTTATCTCCAAACCATATTAAAACACTAATGGAATTTACTTCGAAGGAGATGGACAAACTTTAATTCAAAAGTCAAAACTCGAAAGTAAAAAATGTTAACCCTGGCCTTTAGGCTAGGGCGGCCAACATCTAATTAAAAAGCCTCTGACCAGTACTCGGGATCAGAGGCTTTTTAATGCTATTCGTTTTCTGGTGTTGGTGCTGGAGGATTTTGTGGTGCCGGAGGATTTTGATTTCCTTGAGGCGGACGAGGGCCTTGCGGTCTTTGTTGTTGTGGCCCACGATTCTGTTGTGGCCCACGGTTTTGATTTCCTGGTCCTCCTTGTTGTGGTCCACGATTTTGTTGTTGTGGTCCACGATTCTGTTGTGGTCCACGGTTTTGATTTCCGGGCCCTCTTTGTTGTTGTTGTGGTCCACGATTTTGATTTCCTGGCCCTTGTTGTGGTCCGCGTGGTGCATCGTTTCTTCTATCGTTACCTCTTTCCTGATCTCTACGACGTTTATCGTTTCTTTCCAAACTCTTTAAACTGATTTGTCCAACTACATCCACAAATGAAGGTTCTATTTCTTTTGCTTTACCGCTAATAACTTCTACAGCTTGTAATTCATCTACTCTTGTACCAGCCTGGTTCAAGCGTTTGATTTCTTTAACGCGTTGAATGGTTAGTGGATAATGTTTGTTATTGTTAGGTAGAATATACCACATCAAATTTTTGAAAATATCTTTCTTAATAAGTTGAGCGGTACCCATGATGGTATCCAGATTATCTGCATAGTCGGGGAATTGTTGCAGGGCATCTAAATAAGTATCCAATTCAAAATTTAAACAGCATTTCAGGCGGCCACATTGGCCACTTAATTTGGTTTGGTTGATGGATAAATTTTGATATCGTGCAGCAGTGGTGTTCACACTTTTAAAATCATTCAACCAGGTACTGCAACAAAGTTCGCGACCACAACTTCCAATACCACCCACTTTTGCAGCTTCTTGTCTGATTCCAATTTGACGCATCTCTACTTTCAATTTGAAATCCCCGGCAAATAATTTAATCATTTCACGGAAGTCAACCCGGTCATCTGCAGTATAAAAGAAAGTTCCTTTTTTACCATCGGCCTGAATTTCAATTTCAGAAAGTTTCATTTGTAAATTCAGATCGCGGGCAATGGCTCGGCTGCGCGCCAAAATATTCATTTCGCGGCTTTTGCTGATATGATAAGTTTCGACATCACGATCAGAACTACGGCGTAAAATCTTTTTAATTTCTGCACTAAACTCATCCACTCCTTTTTTCTTCATTTGGATGCGTACCAATTCGCCGGTGCAACTTACTTCGCCCACATCATAACCACCTACACCTTCTACTGTAATATAATCGCCTTTATCAAAATATTGAGAAGTGGTATTGCGGAAAAATTCTTTGCGGCTTCCCTGTTTGAAAGTGACTTCAATAATTTTGCAATTACTTTCAGGGTCACTAAAAGGAAGGTTCGATAACCAGTCGTGAACATTTAAACGATTACAGCCACCCGTGCTACAACCGCCATTACTTTTACACCCATTTGGTGTACCTGTTCCACATGATCCACATCCCATATTCTTAGTAATAATAGAGTTAATAATAAAACAAGAAGAAATTTTGAGAGGACTTTAGAACTGATACCCCATAATACGCCTGCCATTTTTAATTGATGGTAGTTCCTGTTTATCAGTATGCGTATACCTATTAGAGGTAAGAAAACCGTAATTCTTTGCAATCGTCCACACAAAATCAATTCTCACAGGTCTCAAGGTTGCCGGCCCAAAAACCCTAACTCATCAAAATTAAGGTTTTGTTCTGAATGATATGATAGAGTTTAATGGTTAGTGCTTGAAAAAGCATTTTGGCATTAGCATTACGCTCAATATAGTATGAGGAGCGATCTAATTCTTCAATAATGGCTTGCTGCTGACTCACAGAAGCAATTTTATTGAGCCTTACAGCAAAGTCCTTTTCCTTTTCAGGAAGCTGGGCAAAGTCTGGCCCCAGTATTTTGATGCGAATACTTTGACCCAATAAATGGTTGAAATAGCGTAAAAATTGCTTTTGCTTTTCTCTACCCAGTTTGGCCATTTCTTCTACAAATTTAACCTGAGCTACAGGTCCGCCCTTGAGCGTAGCATTCAGCCATTCACGCAATAAGCTCTGCCAATCTTCATCTGCATTTTGTAACAATTGTAAAGCTTCTCTATAATTTCCACTGCTGATGGCTGCAATTTGAGCGGCAGTTTCAGGATTTGCCTTGGCTCTTTCAATTAAAGCCTGTTCAATTTCTTGATCTTCCAAAGCAGGAATTTTTACCAATTGGCAACGACTTAAAATGGTGGGAAGGATCTGTTCTTCGTTTTCAGCTACTAGTATGAAAAGCGTATTTACAGGAGGTTCTTCAATGAGTTTAAGGAGGATATTTCCTTCTTTTCTCAAATATTCTGGCATCCATAAAACCAAAACTTTAAAATTACTCTCAAAGCTTTTGAGGCTAAGTTTATGGATGATTTCTTTGCATTCTTCTGATGTGATGTTGCCCTGTTTGTTCTCTGCACCAATAAACTGAAGCCAATCATAACTATTGCCATAAGGATACAGTTTGATGAATTCGCGCCATTCATTAATATAATCTGTGCTAACAGGTTTATCACCCGATTTTTTTGGGATTACTGGGAATGTAAAATGTAAGTCGGGATGTATCAATTGTTCTGCCCGAGAAAAGGGAGGTTCTGATGCAATATTTTCAGGACTAATAAATGAAGGCTTGGGCTCTAAAGCCGTCATTCCTCCAAAAAGATCTTCTACAATGGGTGCTGGCGTTGGTAAACTAACCACGTATTGCGCAAAAGCCAGAGCCAGTGGTAAAGCGCCACTGCCTTCTTTCCCGAGAAAAAGCAGGGCATGACTCAGCCTATTCTGTTCAACCATTTCAGAAAGGTGTTGCTTAACGTTATGCTGGCCTATTACGTCTTTGAATAACATGAATCTCTCTTGCTTTTGCTAATCTGAAATGCTTCAGACAGGTACAAAATAAAAGAAGCTGTCTGGTATAGACAACTTCTTTTATACAGTGGGGTATGCTTTAAAAAATTATTTCAGGTATTTAGTGATCTCTTCGCTATCTGGCGTAACCTTAGTAGAGAAGTGAGCAATCATTTTGCCATTTTCGTCTAGTAAGAATTTATTGAAGTTCCAGGAAATTGTTGCATCTAAAACTCCGTTTTCAGTTTTACTGGTCAACCATTTGTAAATGGGAGCTGTATCATCACCTTTTACACTAATCTTGCTTGCTAAAGGAAAAGTTACGCCGTAGTTCTTCTTGCAGAATTCAACAATTTCGCCATCCGATCCTGGCTCTTGACCCCCAAAATTATTAGCTGGAAATCCAACTACCACCAATTTGTCTTTGTATTGATCGGCTAATTTTTGTAAAGCCTCATATTGAGGGGTATTGCCACACTTTGAAGCGGTATTAACCACTAAAATCTTTTTACCTTTGAATTTGGCAAAATCAATGGTTCCGCCGTCGATAGACTTTACTTTAAAGCTATGAATACTAGGGTTGCCAGTTTTCAGGGAGAAGGCACTCAGGCAAGCAATGATTGCAATACTTAGGAAATATTTCATGTTTTCTGTTTTTGAGATGATAGTACAAGTAACGACTAAAGGAAGAAATGGTTGCTTAAAATTTGATAAATGGCTTTCGAAACTGGTAAATAATATTGCTTTATAGGGTATATGCAGCGGTAGCCACGCTGATTTTTACCCCTTTTTCTGCCTCCAGAACCGAGCCAAGGGCTTCGAGGCTGGCTCCAGTAGTGGTAACATCGTCTACTAAGAGTAAGTGTTTTTGAATGATCTGGGCTTTGTTTTTTACTGCAAAAATACCTTGCATATTTTCCCATCGATGTATTCGATCTTGTAAAGTTTGACTATCCGTAAATACTTTTCTGATAATTGCATTTTCTGCAATTGGTTTTTTCCAAACCGATTGTATGCCATTGCAAATGATGGTTGCTTGGTTATATCCTCTTATCTGTTGTTTTTTTGGATGTAATGGCATAGGTATGAGTAAGTCGATAGACGCAAATCTTTCAGATAGTTTTAATTGATATCCCATCATTCTTCCTAAATAAAATCCAACTGCAATATTCTGTTTGTATTTCAATTCAGATAATAAATATTGTAGGAGGGAATCTTTTGTAAAATAAAAAGAAGCACCTGCAGCCTGCAAATTTAATCGTCCATAAAAAGATTTTTCCACCGGATTATTTGGGATAGAAAAAAAGTTAGTGGTTGGTAAATCGAGTTGGCAACGATAACAAAGTATCGTATCACGTTGGGATAAGTCAGATCCGCATGCAACACAATAGTGTGGAAATAGTAATCTTGAAAAATCTTGTATTAAGTTTTCGAATGGGAATAGCATTTACTAATATAAAATGCTGTTTGCGATTTTACAAGTAACTAAAATAATTGTTGGTAAACCTCATCAACTTTTGATAATGCAATTACCTGTATTTGATAATTCTTAGGGTCGAAACTTTTTTTATTGTATTTAGAAACGATGATTTTTTCGAAGCCTAATTTTTCTGCTTCGGCAATACGTTGTTCTATTCTATTCACTGCCCTGATTTCTCCATTCAATCCAACTTCACCTGCAAAACAAATATGATTTGGTAATGGTACATCTTCATAGGAAGAAAGTAATGCACAGATTACTGCAAGGTCGATAGAAGGGTCTTCTACTTTTATGCCTCCGGCAATATTTACGAACACATCTTTTGTGCCGAACTGAAATCCGCCTCTTTTTTCAAGAACAGCTAATAGAAGTTGTAATCTTCTTAAATCAAATCCAGTAACTGTTCGTTGAGGTGTGCCGTAAACGCTTTGTGTAACAAGGGCTTGAACCTCTATTAGTAAGGGTCTTAATCCCTCGAGTGTTGCAGCGATAGCACTGCCACTAAGTTGTTCTTCTCTTTGTGCAATTAAGATTTCGGAAGGATTTGAAACAATGCGCATTCCTTCTCCTGTCATTTCATAAATTCCTAATTCCGAAGTACTACCGAATCTATTTTTTTGTGTTCTTAAAATACGATAAGCATAATGTCGGTCTCCTTCAAATTGTAAAACGGTATCCACCAAATGTTCTAAAACCTTTGGACCAGCGATAGCTCCATCTTTAGTAATATGACCAATTAAAAAAACGGGTGTACCTGTTTCTTTTGCAAATCGTTGAAATTCACCAGCGCATTCTCTGATCTGAGAAACGGAACCCGCAGAAGAATCAATCAAATTTGATTGCAATGTTTGAACAGAATCCACGATGACCAATTGTGGTTTCAGTTTTTTTATTTCTTGAAAAATGGTTTGCGTTGATGTTTCTGTGAGCAGATAAAAGTTTTCATTCGATGCTTTTAATCGATCTGCCCGCATTTTTATTTGTTGGTCGCTTTCTTCGCCCGAGATATATAAAACTTTCAATTGGTTCATCATTAAACCAATTTGAAGAAACAAAGTACTTTTTCCAATTCCTGGTTCGCCAGCAACAAGAACAATACTGCCAGGAACGATACCACCACCTAAAACCCGATTTAACTCAGAGTCGTTTGTATTAATTCTTCTTTCTTCTTTTGCAACTATTTCTGTGAGTGCAATTGTTTTCGCTACTCTTTTTTCAGAATGATAACCATTCCAGTTTTCTTCTTTGTCAGTTCCTTTATCGATTATTTCTTCTACAAAAGTATTCCACTCTGCACATGCGGGGCATTTACCAATCCATTTTGCAGATTCATATCCGCAATTTGTACAAAAAAATGCTTTTTTAATCTTACTCATTGTTATAAAGATAAGTCGACAAACACTCAAAAAAAGGAAAGAAATAGAAAGTTATAATGAAGAGTTGTAAAGATTTTTTAGCAGCTTATTGGAATGTAAAAGGGTCAACATTGCTGCTGACCCTCATTACTTACTAACCCATTAAATTCTTCCACTAAATTACAATAATGGGGCAGATGGCAAAATAAATTTTTGGTTTTTGTGGAAAAAAAATGTGGTTCTAGGAATCCTGAAAATTAGGGAAGGAAGAAATCTAAGTCTAAATTTAAAATGCTAAAATAATGTAATATAAAATAAATTTATTAAAATGTACAAATACCATTATTTATTAAGGCTATAGATAAAAATTATAAAATTAAATAATATAATATAAAAAACGCAATCAAAAATCTTATTCGTTGTTACAAATTCAAAAATATAATAATAAGTTATATATGAACAAATGAAGGCAATCGTTAGACAAACTCTTAAACAGTATTATAATTATATACGTTATGAACAATAAAAACATTAAAAAACCATTAAAAAGAAAAATAACCTAAGGTTAATGAGCAGCTTTTTCGTTACTTGAGTGGTCAAAAGAATTGACAAAAGGTTAACAAACCCAAAAAAAACAACATGAGAAAAAAAATGCTAATGAGCATTTGTGCATTTTTAATGACCATTTTGGTCGGCTTTGCACAAAGCTCCACAGTGACCGGTAAGGTTGTTGATGACAAAGGATCTCCTGTAAATGGAGCATCCATTGTAGAAAAAGGAACAAGAAACGGTACAAGTGCCGGATCTGATGGTTCTTTTTCTATTAAAGTAAAAACCGGCGCTAGCTTGGTTATTTCGGCTTTAGGTTTTGAAAATAAAACTATGGCTGCTTCTTCTTCCAACTTGCAAGTACAACTTACTACAGATGTGAAAGCATTGAGTGAGGTGGTTGTAACAGGTTCTGGAGTTGCAACTTCAAAAAAGAAACTGGGTATTGCCGTTGAGTCTATCAAAGGTGATAAATTACCAGTAACTCCTGCTGCTGGAATTGACCAAGCATTGATTGGTAAAATCCCAGGTGCTCAGATTTCTTCCGTATCTGGTAACCCAGGTGACCAAGTAAACATTGTATTAAGAGGTATTAACACCGTACAAGGTGGTACTCGCCCTTTGATCTTGTTAGATGGAGCTGAGATTCCTTTCTCTAACTTATCTACTTTAGACATGACTCAGGTTGAGCGTGTTGAGGTGGTACAAGGTGCGGCTTCTTCAAGTATCTATGGAGCGCAAGGTGCGAACGGAGTTATTCAAATCTTCAGCAAAAAAGGTGTGAAAGGTAAAATTAGCATTAACGTATCTTCTGGATACGCTTCTAACACTTTCATCAATGCTGGAAATTTTGGTAAATCATCTTTGCATCCTTATTTAACAGATGCAAGTGGTAATATCATTTCTGCAAATAACTCAGGTGGATTTTCTGCTGGTCAACCATTAGCAATCTCTACTATAACTGGTGGAATTCTTGGTTCTGGAACATTAGCATATAGATATGGTTCTAACGTAGCTACAAACCCTGCTGCTCCTGGTGAAACTGCCAATTATACTCGTTATGGTATCTTGGATCCACGAAACGTAAGTGATCAACCTTATAAAGGCAACTTAAACTTTGTTGATCACTTTGCTCAAGTTTTAACGGGTTCTAATTCTATCAATAACGCCTTGAATATTAGTGGTGGTGGAGATAAAGTTGATTTCAGTTTGTCTTTTGCTAATAACCACAGTACTTCACCCTTCCTAAAAGAAAATGGTTATTTAGATAGAACTAATTTAACTGCTAATATTGGTGTTGAATTATTCAAAGGATTTACCATTCGTTCAATTACCAGCATAGCGTATGTTAAAAATACCATGCACCCAGGTCTTGGTGCTCCGGGTGGAGTAGGATTTGGTTATGGTACTACTAATGCAGGTGTTGGAACCATTTATGGTTTCTTAAACACTTCGCCATTCTTAAGCTTAACCGATACCATCGTTGGTGGCCACTACGGTGTTTACCAAAAAGCGAGTTTCGCTTCTGTAAATGCTTATAATCCTTACTACCAATTGGATTATACCAAAAGTGATAGTAAGCAATACAATGTGAACCAAAACTTTGATGCGAACTATAAAGTAAACAGGATCTTAACCTTGAATGCTAAATATGGTGTTAGTTACAAGAACGAGAATGATATCTGGACTTATTATAACCAAACTCAAAATGAAAGCTCAAACTACTACGGTTCTTGGGCTTCCAACTACAATGGCGATGATAACACAGGTGAGTTAGTAAACTATCAGTATAGCAATACCAAACAAAACTTTTTGGCTACAGCTTATATCAATTTGGATTTCCAAAGAGATTTCAACTTGAAATTGCCAATTCAGTCTAGTACACAACTTTCTTACGATTACAGAAAGAATAACTATAAAGAGTACGACACTCGTGGATACTCTTTGCCATTGACTCCTCCATTCAACATGAATGCAACTCAGTCGCAATACATCATTTCTGATTACGTAGAACCATTTGTTACTTATGGATATGTAGTGAATCAGAAATTTGATATTGGAAACTATGGTGGTGTATCGGGTGGATTCAGAACTGACTATTCTTCTACATTCGGAGAAGGTTCTAAGCCATTTACTTTCCCTCATTACAACGGTTATTTAAACCTTGATGCGTTTAAATTCTGGGATGGTATCGGTGGATTTATTTCTTCTATGAAATTGAGAGCGGCTTATGGTGAGGCTGGTATTCAACCAGGTGCATTTGATCGTTACCCAACTTTAAGTGCACGTCAATTAGGAAGTGATCTTTCTTATTCAAACAATGCAGCTCAGAAAAATCCAGAATTAGGTGTGGAGGTTTCAAAAGAAACTGAGATCGGTACAGATTTAAGTTTCAATATCAATAAGAGTAGCTGGTTCAGAACAGCTAATTTATCTTTCTCTTATTGGCAGAGAAAAACTGATAACGCTATCTTCTATCAGAACGTTCCAATTTCAACTGGTGCATCTAGCTTGTTGACTAACGCTATTGCGTTGTCTTCTAAAGGATGGCAGGTTGGTATCAATATCCCTGTGTATTCTTCAAAGAATTTCCAATGGGATTTGACTACTAACTTCAGTCACCAGACTTCAACAATTGATGACGTAGTAGGTGGGGATATACCATTAACAGGTTATGCAGGTTCTACTGGTCTGGTTTTGGCTGCAGGTAGAAAAATTGGTGAGATCTATGGATACCACGCTCTTACAGCTGTTGATCAGTTAAGAGCAGATGGTGTTACTCCATTTATCCCTAAAGCAAATCAATCAAATTATGAGATTGTACTTGGTAGAGTTGTAAATAAAAATACCAAGGCAATTTTCTTCTCTGATGAAGCTGCTACTTTAGGAGATCCAAACCCAACTTTGACTTCTTCATTCACCAATACTTTTACTTACAAAAACTTCATCACTTTTGGTTTCCAATTCGATTGGATCAATGGTTCACATTTGTATAACCAAACCAATGAGTGGATGTATCGTGATGGTATCAGCAGTGATTTTTCTAATCCTGTTACGATCAATGGAGAAACAAAAGCCTTCACTGCTTATTATGCATCAGCATACTATGCATTGGGTAATACGCCAAAAGGTGTGGGTAATAACGTAACTAAAGATTATTTCTATTATGATGCTTCTTTTGTAAGATTGAGAAACGTTTCTTTAGGAATTGATTTAGCTGGTTATGCTAAACAAGCTTGGTTGAAAAAATGCCAATTAGTATTTAGCGGAAGAAACTTGCTAACCTTTACTAACTATCATGGATTTGATCCGGAAATTAGTTCTGGTGCTTCAAACTCAGCATTTGATAGAGGTATTGACCATAGTACCATTCCTAACATGAAATCATATCAAGTTACTTTGAATTTGGGCTTCTAATTTATTAATCTTCAATTTAGTTCTAATGAAAAAAATACATTTTAATAAAAAACACAGAGCCTATTTTCTATGTTTTTTAATCACGATCATGGCATCAACTGCTTGTAAAAAGCAGTTGGATGTTAAAAATCCAAATGACCCCACTTTCGGCGGTAATGTTAATACCGAAGCTGGTCTTGCTGCTTATGCAAAGGGTAGCATTTACTGGAATGGTTTTAGTAATGGTGATGGTTGGTTGGGAGATAGTTATTTCTCTTTGCCATGGGGTTACCATGAATTGATGGGAGACGTTGTAGGTGGTGGTCAGGGTTCTAATAACCAAACTACTACCATGGGTGTTCCGGATAGTTTTGTAGCAGATCCTACAGATCCTACGAATACTTCTTTTACAAACTCTGCTCCTCAAGCTCTTTCTATCATCAGAAGCTTCAATAATGCGGCTTCTACTGGTCAAGGTAACAATGCCTTGTACTACGAGTGGTTGAATATGTATGCAATGATCAACTCCAGTAATACAACTTTGGAAAACCTAGCGAGTATTAATTTAACTGCTGATAAAGCAAATGCTGTAAAAGCTTGGGCTTATTGGTGGAAAGGTTATGCATATGCACAGATCGGTACTTTATACTATGCAGGTTTGATCGTTGATCATTCAAATACTGTTGTAAGTACTTTCGTGCCACAAACAACTATCATTGCTGAATCAAACAAGCAATTGAATCTGGCTTTAACTACCTTAAAAGGTATCAGCAATCAGGGCGATTATTCTGCAATGATGGACCAAATCATTCCTACTCAGTGTAAAACTGGATTAGGTAAAACTCCATCAACAACGGAGTTTATTGCCACTATCAACACTATGTTGGCTCGTAATATCGTATTGAATCATTTGTCTCCATTCGTAAATGGCAATCCAGCTGCAAGTATTAGCAAGGCTTCAATTCCTGCTATGTCTTCTGCTGATTGGACTGCTGTTATCACTTATGCAAGTGCAGGTGTTCAAAAAGGTGCAAATGTATTTACTGGAAGATCTAGTACAAGTAACTCATTCTTCTCAGCAACAGCTGGAACAGTGGCTTCTATCTGTGCTTCTTCAAACCAAAATACTACCTACAAAGTATCTGAGCGTTTAATTCAGGCTTTCCCTGCTGGTGATAAGCGTCTGGCTAACTTTTCTGCAGCTGATGGTACTTTCTACGGTGATGCTAATACCAACACTACTCGTTGGAGCTTAGTAGATGGTGTTACTGCTGGTTTAACTGGTATACCTGTATTAGGTTCTCGCCAGGTTGGTGGAATTGAAGTATACATCGGACCAACTTATGAAGAGAATGCTTTAATGTTGGCAGAAGCTAATATCAGAAGCGGAAACGTAGCAGCTGGTGTAGCTCTAATTGATGCAGTTAGAACTTATCAAGGTGCCGGACTTGCTCCATTATCTACTTCATTAACTGTTGCACAGGCAATGACTGAGTTAACAAATGAAAGATATGCTGGTCTTGCTTTCAGAGGCCTTTCTTACTACGATGCTCGTAGATGGGGTTGGACTTATGGCACAGCTGTAGGTGGTGGACGTTATGGTGCTACTTTGATTTTCAATAAAGTAGTTTATAATAATGCTAAAATCAACTACAACTTCATGGACTACTGGGATGTTCCAGGTGATGAAACTGAAAAGAATGCACCTGGTACAGGAAGTTCTGCAGTTAAGAATCCTAACTATTAATTTTGAAATTGGTAAAAGTTGCTTAGCAGCTTTTACCAATTTATCATAAAAAAAGAGACAGCTAATAACTGTCTCTTTTTTATTTGCCTAAGGCCAATATTTTATAAAAATTAAAATTTGATTTCTTCCTCGTGCTCGTTGAAGAATCTAAATTCGATGATATGATAATTTGTATTGGCTTGCACTTTTAAATTCATCTTATACTTACGCTTCCACTTTCTAATAATGGGATTGAATAATCCTTTTGTTAAGTGAGAATACACGATAGGATGTACCGCTAAAGTCAAAGAATTATGAGCGTGTGATACCAAATAATTTAAACGCTTTTCAATTTCGTCTTCCAGTATTAAGGTTGATGTAATTTTTCCAGTACCATTACAAGCCGGACAAATTTCCGAAGTGTTGATGTTCATCTCCGGACGCATACGCTGCCTGGTTACTTGCAACAATCCAAATTTCGAGATCGGTAATAAAGAATGACGGGCACGATCGGTTTTCATAAAACCTTCCATGGCTTCTTGTAACTTCCTTTTATTATCGGGCAATTTCATGTCGATAAAATCAATCACAATGATTCCACCTATATCTCTTAGTCTTAGTTGCCTTGCAATCTCTTCTGCTGCCTCTAAGTTTGTTTCAAGTGCATTCTCCTCCTGATTATTGCTAATGCTCTTGTAGCCGCTGTTAACGTCTATTACGTGCAATGCTTCTGTATGCTCAATGATCAGGTAAGCACCACTTGGTAGATTTACTGTTTTACCAAAAGCAGATTTCACTTGCTTGGTAATTCCAAAATGATCGAAGATTGCTCCGGGATGACTATACATCGTAACGATTTCTGCTTTGTCTGCAGCAATACGTTGGATATAAGCCTTGGTATCAGTATAAATATTTTTATCGTTGATTACGATGCGATTGAAATCTTCACTCAACAAGTCACGAAGGATACTCGTTGTTTTGTTCTGCTCGCTCATGATCTTAGCGGGTGCCACAGCGCCTTTCAGGTTTGTTTGTATGGTATTCCAAATGGCTACCAAACTCAACATGTCCTGATGTAATTCAGCAGTACTCTTTCCTTCTGCTGCAGTACGCACAATTACTCCAAAATTCTTAGGGCGAATTGCTTCTACAATTTTGTGTAAACGTTTTCTTTCTTCTGAAGAATGAATTTTTTTAGATACAGCTACAATTTCATTGAATGGAGTTACAACTACAAAGCGACCAGGAAGCGATAATTCGCAACTTAAGCGCGGGCCTTTTGCAGCTATTGGTTCTTTAAGAATCTGAACCAATACATTTGGTTTGCCATTCAATACCTCATTGATTTTTCCAGTCTTAAGAATTTCTGGTTCTGATTGAAATTTTGCAAAATCAAATCCATTCTCATCCTTATCATGCATCGCAATCTGCGTGAATTTGATAATAGAACGAGCGTAAGGACTAAGATCTGTATAATGCAAAAAAGCATCTTTTTCAAAGCCTACATCTACAAACGCAGCATTCAATCCAGGGATGAGTTTTTTTACTTTACCCAGGTATAAATCACCCACAGCAAAGCTGGCGTCTGCTTTTTCGTTATGCAGTTCCACCAATTTTTTATCTTCCAACAAAGCGATCTCAACGCCTGTTGGGGCTACATTAATAATTAATTCTTTGTTCACAAAGCGCAACTTTTAGATACACAATTACTTGCCCTTGTTAGAGCATACCTCCTTACATCAATATCTGTATTACTAGCCACCAGAAAGGAAGGAAAAGGTAAAGTTGCAGCGTAGGAAAGGTGAGTGGCTAAATTCAGATAAGTGTTAAATCCCCGTCCTGATTAATCGGAACGGGGATTCTATCATGTTAGTAGAAGAACTATTTGTTCTTTTTCTTATGACGATTCTTTCTTAAACGTTTTTTTCTTTTATGCGTCGCAATCTTATGACGCTTTCTCTTCTTACCACAAGGCATACCCAAGTAATTTTATATAGTTAAAAAATAAATTGTTATTTCTTCAAATCCTTTATGCGTTTGTCAAGCGCAATTTTAGCATCTGGTACTTTTATGATATCTCTGGCTTTTTGATACCAGATAACAGCATTCGTTTTATCCCCTTTCATTTCAAAAGTCTCAGCTAAATTGAAAATTGCTTCCAAATTATCCGGTTGTTTATCCACTACTATTTTAAATCGTTCAATGGCTTTATCATATTGCCCGCTTTTCTTTCCACCCAATCCTAATACCAATTGACCGTATAAGTTATCGGGATGTTCCTGTACTACTTTTCTTACTTCCAAAATACCCTGCATCGGGTTATCAGAAATATTGCCAAACATGTAACAGATACCCAAACCAATTTTGGATGAATCGTTTGCTGGATTAATCACCAACGCTTTATCTAAAAGAACTTTTGCATTCTCACCCAACCAATGTTGCATGGCCGGATCACCCTCTGTTAATAGGTTATCTAAAAACAGATGGGCGGCAAAGGTGAGGCTTTTTTCAGAATTTTCCAACTTCGCTGCTTCAGAAGTATAATATGCGTAGGGTTCGAACATCCTGGCAGAGTCTGACCAGAACTTTGCTAACTGATGATATACATGTAATTGTTGATCTTTTACATCCCCTCTTTTTACAGAACTTTCTAAGGCAGCTAGTCTAGCAACCTGCTCCGGATTAATCCGTTGCTTTGCTTTTTGAAGTAAAATTTCTGTTGTAACTGGCTGAATTCCAGTTGATTGAGTTGCCGAAGCGGCAGGGGTGGTTGATTTTGGAGTATTGGTTACCCCAGTTATATATACTACTAAAACAAGTACTAGTCCTACTAATACTAATATCCATTGCTGTTTTTTCACGAATTAAATTTGTGCGAAGTTACCCAGACTTACGCTTGGTTTTTACTTCTGCAACAAATTCTTTTGCTGGCTTAAAAGCAGGAATAAAATGCTCAGGAATCTCAACAGCGATGTTTTTCTTGATATTTCTTCCAATTTTGGCGGCTCTTTTCTTTGTAATAAAGCTTCCAAAACCACGGATATAAATATTTTGACCGTTCGAAAGACTTTCTTTCACCTCTTTGAACATTGTTTCAAGGGTTACTAAAACGTCTACTTTAGGGATACCTGTTTTATCTGAAATCTGATTGATTAGATCTGATTTTCTCATATGGTTGACATTTTGTGGGTGTATAATACCAAAATACGACAAATTTTTTGGTTCCTGCAAGTAAGATAGCTTAAATTCTATAGGCGTTACTAATTGATTGATAAAAGGTTTAAAGCAGATTGAGGTCGGCCAAACCGGCTGCTAGCCAGATAATTGGTACTAAAATCATAACCAATTCTAATAATTACTATTTTCAGCTATATGGATAGCATTTTTACCAAACAGCTGATGCACTGGCATTTTAACGAAAATTCAAGGCAAATGCCCTGGAAAGGGATCAAAGACCCTTACAAAATATGGCTAAGCGAGATTATACTGCAACAAACCAGGGTAGAACAAGGAAGGGCTTATTATGAAAAATTTATTAAAGCCTATCCCAAAGTAGCCGATCTGGCAAAAGCAAAAGATGGAGATGTTTTTAAATTATGGGAAGGGCTGGGTTATTATAACCGTTGCAAAAATTTATTAGCAACTGCAAGAACAATTGTGGAAACATATAGTGGAAATTTTCCTGCCTCTTACGAAACACTTTTAACGTTGAAAGGAGTGGGTCCGTATACAGCAGCAGCTATTGCATCCTTTGCATTTCAATTGCCTTATGCTGTGGTGGATGGAAATGTGTATCGTGTTTTATCCAGATATTTTGGCATACAAATTCCTATTGATAGTACGGAAGGAAAAAAACATTTTCAACAACTGGCAGAACGATTATTATTTAAAGCAGACCCATCAGCGTATAATCAGGCAGTGATGGACTTTGGCGCAACCCTATGTAAACCAATTGCTCCAGCATGTATAGAATGCCCGCTGCACTTGCATTGTAAGGCATTTAAAGATGTTACTGTGAATCAATTGCCGGTTAAAGAAAAACGACTTTCTAAAAAGAAAAGAAACTTCAACTATTTTATTTTCGAATACAAAAAAAAGCTACTCATTCAAAAACGTACAAGAAAAGATATCTGGGAAAATTTGTATGAATTTTATTTATTAGAATCGGATGAGACGATGCATTGGGATCAAACGAATGTGTTAGATTTTTTGAAACATCAGTTAGGAATTCAAACTGCCATCCTTGTAAACCATTCAGAGCCATTTACACAACAACTCACACACCAACAAATTAAAGCGAGATTTATTCAAGTTGAATTATTGGAAATGCCTGAAAGTTTAAAAAAACTCGATTGGTATACCAGGCAGAAAATAGCTGCATTGCCCTTCCCAAAAATCATAAATGAATGGCTTTCTACAGTTGTATTATCAATCTAACAACCCGATTACTTTACGAGCTGTTATTTTTTCAACAGCTATTCTTTTGTTTCTCAAAAAGGGGTATTTTTAAGAGGGATTCCATTTAGACGAACTAAAAACCAAATGTATGAGAGGTGTTAATCGTGTAATGCTTATCGGAAATCTTGGAAAAGACCCTGATGTGCAGCATCTGGAAGGGAATATCGGGGTGGCTAAATTTCCTTTAGCAACTACCGAAACGTATAAAGACAGATCGGGGAAATTAATTTCTCAAACCGAATGGCATACCGTGGTATTATGGAGAGGATTAGCGGAACTGGCACAAAAATATTTACATAAGGGTAGTTTAATTTATGTAGAAGGCAGACTCAGAACCAGAAGTTGGGAAGATAAAGAAGGGAATAAAAAATTTGCAACTGAAGTGGTTGGCGATAATTTGATCATGCTCGATAAAAGAGGGGATGGCGGTTCAGGAACGGAGGGTTTGGAAGGGTTTAATACAGATGATTTACCCCCATTGGGCGATCCTGGCGAACGACTGCCCTTCTGATGCCACAAAAATGATACTTTTGTAACCAGCCATTTGATTAAACAGATTGGTTTTGATTTTTAACTAAATAATTTGATTTTGGATTATCATTCGGTATTGTCTTCTTTTTTAGTAGCCCCTCCATTCTTATCCGCTATAGAAGCGGAGGGAACTACAGTATTGGTTATGGTACTATTGGTTTTATTGTTCCTGTCATTTGTACTATCAGGTGCTGAAGTAGCATTTTTTTCACTTACCTATAAAGACATTAATTTACTGAAGTCTAAGCAGCAACCACCCTATAAAAGAATTGTTGATTTACTGGAACAACCCAAAACTTTATTAGCATCCCTGCTTATCGCGAATAGCTTTATCAATATCTCAATCATCATTATTTCAAATTTACTGATTGATGATATGTTCAACTTCGAAAGATTTGATGCTGTATGGGTAGAGTTCGTGATCAAAGTAATTTCTGTTTCATTTATTTTGGTATTATTTGGAGAAGTAATGCCGAAGGTATTAGCTACAAATAATAATATTCGATTTGCAAAAGATTTCGGGGGAATCGTACAAGCAGTTTCATATGCATGTGCAGGGCTTAGTAAACGCTTAGTGAACTTCTCCGATATCATCGAAAAAAGATTATCTAACAAAGCATACGGAAATTCCTATAGTCTGGAAGAATTAGATCATGCGATTGATTTAACAACTGATAGTACAGCATCGGAAAATGAAAAAAATATACTGAAAGGGATCGTAAAATTTGGAAATATTACTGTAAAGCAAATCATGAAAACCAGAACAGACGTTCATGGTATTAGTGAGTTTGCTTCTTATGCAGAACTCATTGAAAACGTTAAGGAATTACATTATAGCAGGCTACCTGTATACAAGGAAGATCTGGATAATGTGATAGGGATGATTCATACGAAAGACCTTATTCCATACTTAAGTGAAGCAGATAATTTTGAATGGAAAGTACTCATGCGTTCGCCCTTCTTTGTTCACGAACAAAAACTAATTGAAGACCTATTAAATGAATTTCAAGCTAAACATATTCACTTTGCTGTAGTGGTGGATGAATTTGGTGGAACAAGTGGAATCGTTACGCTGGAAGATATATTAGAAGAAATTATTGGAGACATCAAAGACGAATTTGATGAAGAGGAAACTGGCTATAAAAAATTAGACGATAACAACTATGTGTTCGAAGGTAGAACCATGCTGAATGATGTTTGCCGAATCATGGATCTACAGGGAGACACTTTCGATCAAGTAAAGGGTGAAAGTGATTCTCTTGCCGGATTAGTGCTGGAGCTTGCCGGAGAAATTCCTCTGGTATCTCAAATGGTGCAATCGGGCGGCTTTCAATTTACCGTGATGGAAGTTGAAAAACATCGAATCAACAAAGTAAAAATTACCATTAAGCCACAGCTTACAGACTAGACCCAGTAACAATGACGCAGTTTTTGAATCGGTTTAAAAAAGATATTTTTAATAAGTGCCTTTTTGTATTTTATGGAATGGCCTTACTGTTTTTGATGGCGTCCTGCAATAGCAATTTTACAGCTAAACCCCAAGGTTATTTTTCAATCGATTTTCCTAAACACGAATACCAACAGTTTAATCAGCCCGGGTATCCTTATACTTTTGAATATCCTGTTTATGCAAAAGTGTTAAAGGATAGCACATTTTTTGGAGGCACTACTGAAAACCCATGGTGGATCAATATCGACTTTCCTGAATTTTCTGGTAGAATTTATGTTAGCTACAAAGAGATCGGAAAAAATAATTTTGATACGCTTATTAAGCATGCATATATCCTCACTGGAAAGCATAGCTCAAAAGCGTATTCGATTGACGATTCGTTGATTAATTCACCCAACCAGGTTCATGGTATGTTTTTCTCTGTTGGTGGTGATGTAGCCACCTCCAATCAATTTTATTTAACCGATTCAACAAAGCATTTCCTGAGAGGTGCACTGTATTTTGATGCTACTCCAAATGCCGATTCCTTAAGAATTGTAAATCAATTTTTGTTACAGGACATGAAGCATTTAATCAACACATTCAAATGGAGGAATTGATTATTTGATAGTAGCTTTGACTTTGAAAAAGAATTCTGAATACAATAATTATGATAGCGATTGATAATGTTTTGGTAAGTGAAGAAATTATAGAGGAACAGTTTGTGTGCGACTTGAGTAAGTGCAAAGGGGGCTGCTGCGAAGATGGTGATGCTGGCGCTCCAATGGAAAAATGGGAACTCGAAAAATTGAATGAATATTATGAGGTGATCAAACCTTATATGACGGCACAAGGGATCAAGGAAATTGAGAAGCAGGGGAAATATTTATACGATCAGGAATTTGGATGGGTAACACCTACTATTGAAGGAACCATCTGTGCTTATGGATATCGGGATAAATATGATATTATAAAATGTAGTATTGAAGACGCTTATAATGATGGAAAACTAGATTGGAAAAAACCAATTAGTTGTCATTTGTTTCCCATCAGAATTAAGAAAAGTAAACGCGACCCTGAGATTGAATATGTAAACTACGAGCCAAGAGAAGATATCTGTGCAGCTGCCTGTAGTTTTGGCAAAAAATTAAAAATGCCAGTATATGTATTCCTGAAGGAATCCATTATCAGAAAATATGGTACTGAATTCTATGAAGCACTTGAAGCCACTGCAAAAGAAATGAATAAAAAGAAATAGTTAGAATCATGAAAGATAACGCCGCATCATTTATTGCAAAAAGTACTATTAAAGCTGCTGATCTGGATCATCGTAGAAAGATCAATTTTAATATTAGCAAATACAATGCGGTTGTACCAATTGGCAAACAACAGTTTTCTGATAACATGCTTGCCAGAGAAATAGCAAAAAATAAAAAATGGGATGCGATAGAACATTTAGATACCTATCTCGAAAATTTTGAAAAGCGAATTTCGGCTCGTGGTGCAAAAGTAATTTGGGCTGAAAATGCAGAAGAAGCTTTAGAGGAAATCGGAAAAATATGTAAAGCAAAAAACTGTAAAACCCTTGTGAAAAGCAAGAGTATGGTTACAGAAGAAATTCATCTAAATCATTATCTTGAAACAATCGGCATTGAAAGTGTTGAGACAGACTTAGGAGAATACATCCAACAATTAGATGGCGAACCTCCTTATCACATTGTTACGCCTGCTATGCACAAAAGCAAAGAAGATGTGGCAAAACTATTTGCAGATAAATTGGGCACTCCGGGTGGGCTTTCACCAGAAGAATTAACACTTGTTGCCAGGGTAAAACTGCGCGAAAAATACGTGCAAGCTGAAGTTGGTGTTACAGGTGCAAATTTTATACTGGCTGATATTGGAGCCATTGCGGTAACTGAAAATGAAGGGAATGCACGTTTAAGTTGTGCCTTCCCAAAAACGCATATTGTGGTGGTAGGTATTGAAAAAATGCTGCCATCGATCCACGACCTTCCT
Organism: Bacteroidota bacterium; assembly: GCA_037127755.1. Taxonomy (GTDB): domain Bacteria; phylum Bacteroidota; class Bacteroidia; order Chitinophagales; family Chitinophagaceae; genus Sediminibacterium. Next base: position 3,780 of record JBAXXT010000006.1, on the reverse strand, counting down.
CTGTTTTGGCCATTACTCTCCACCTATGGTACAGGACAGCGGGTTACTGTTTATAATAGTATCATCACAGGACCCAAGCAAGCTGGAGAATCGGATGGTCCCGAAGAAATGTATGTGATACTCTTAGATAATGGGCGCACTAATTTATTAGCAAACCCTATCACCAGAGAAGCATTATACTGCATCCGCTGTGGCGCTTGTTTAAATGCTTGTCCGGTTTATAAAAATATTGGCGGGCACGCTTATGAAACAACCTATAGTGGTCCAATTGGTAAAGTCATTACGCCACATTTACAGGGGATGAATGAGTATAAACACTTAAGCTATGCTTCTTCGCTTTGTGGCAATTGTACAGAAGTTTGTCCGGTTAGAATTAATCTTCACGAACTTTTACTAGACAATCGACATGAGGCAGTTGTTGGTGGAAGTAGTACTATCGCTGAACGAATTGCCTGGAAAGTCTGGAGAACAGCTAGTTTGAATAGAACTATGATGAATATGGGGAATGGAAAATTAAAGAACTGGATGGTGAATAAAATATTCAAAGGATGGACCACACATCGTTCTGAATTAGATTTCAGTGCTAAAACTTTCAGTGAAATGTGGGAAGATCAGAAGGCCAATAAAAAGCAAGCTTAACTTAATCAATACTATTTGTGTTATTAATTTACAGTTCCATCTCCAGTTCAAGACTGGAATATATTTGTGCTACTCTTTTTGATAAAGAAGTAACTATTACAACTGATAAGTTGGCCTATCTTAATCATGGCTCTGCCAAGATTAATTATTCGGAAGAAAAATTATCAGATAATGATTTTAGAATAATACCAGCAGGTTTATTGTTTCAGCAACATATTCAAGAGCAAAATATTGGTTGCTTTGAATGGAATGGGCTGACAAGTTTTTATAAAACCGAATCTGGAACAATACCCTTTGATCTTTTTTCTGCAGCATTCTATTTAATTTCTCGCTATGAAGAATGGCTGCCTTTTGTACCAGATCAATATGGCCGGTATGCACATACAAATAGCCTGGCGTATAAAAATAATTTTCTACACTTACCACTTGTTCAGTTGTGGCTATTAGAATTTGAAAAAAAAATTCGTGAAAAGTATCCAAATTATCAATTGCCAAAGAAAGAATTTTCTTTTGTACCTACTTATGATGTGGACATAGCTTTTTGTTATTTACATCAACCATTTTTTAAAAACCTTTTTGGGTTTTATAGAGATCTGTTGACAGCGAAATTTGAAAGTTTTGTAGAAAGAGGGAATGTGTATTCTGGTTATCATAAAGACCCCTACGATCAATTTGATTTTCTGGATGAAATAAATAGCAGGTATAAATTGCCAGCGATTTATTTTTTTCTTTTAGCGGATAAAAGAAAAGGGGTAGACAAAAATATACACCCTTCTAAAAAAGCGTTACAAGAACTAATTAAAAAAACCGCAATTAAATACCAGACAGGCATCCATCCTTCCTGGCAAAGTGGTGAAGATTTTGCTTTATTAGAAAAAGAAATGAATACACTATCTGGCATCATTCAACAAACCGTGAGCATTTCCAGACAGCACTATTTAAAAATGACTATTCCTCAAACTTATCCATTGCTAATACATGCAGGTATTAAAAAAGACTATACCATGGGATACGGAACCAGCAATGGTTTCAGGGCTTCTTATGCTAAGCCGTTTTACTGGTATGATTTTAAAAATGAGCGAACCACAAATCTTGAAATTCATCCCTTCTGTTTTATGGATGCGAATAGTATTTTTGAAATGAGGCTGCCTGTTTATGAAGCAAAAGACGAGCTGCAAGAATTATGGAAACAAGTTAAAAATGTGCAGGGAGAAATGATCTGCATTTTTCATAATCATTTTTTAACAGACCAGCCAGCCTGGGCTGAATGGAAAAAAATGTTTGCCGACTTCGTAGAAGAAAATTGCGCGCTCTAATTATTTCAATGCCTTCAAACTCTTATTCACTAAATAAACCCCTCCTAAAGTGATCAGGGATCCAATGATGATATTGGCCGTCAGTTTTTCATTCATGATTACAGACCCCACTAAAATGGCTACAATAGGATTTACATAAGCATATAGTGAAGCAATGCCGGGCTCTAGATTTTTCATGGAATAAATAAACGCAATAAATGCTATGATGGAACCTGCTGAAACCAAATAAGCCAATGCTGCCCAAGTTTGTAAAGGGATACTAGCAATAGGAATGCTATCACCAGTTGCCAGTACAATTAAGAACATTAAGAAGGCGCTTATCAGCATCTGCCAACCAGTAGCATAATAAGGATTCATTTCTGTTTTTCTTCTGGCGATAAAAATGGTGGCTACTGCCCAGGTGACCATTGCAATCATTGATAACCCAACTCCAATCCAGAATCCATCCGAATGATTGTGAAAAGCGCTATCGTAAAATACTAACGCAATTCCAGCAATTCCTAAAAACAATCCAATAAAAGTACCCCAGTTGATCTTATTATTTTTATAGATAACCATTTCTATCAGCACTACCGACAATGGGTATAGCGCTGCAATTAATGCAGCCAAACCACTGGGAATATATCTTAGTGCCAATGTAGCCAAGCCATTTGAGGATACGAACATGAGTACCGCCATAATCGCAAGCCAACGAAATTGTTTCCATGTTGGCATCGGCAGACCTTTCACCAGAAAAAAACAAACGTAGATGATGCCACCCGTAAATTGGCGAATAGAAGCCACTTCAAATGCGGGAGTCTTTTGCACACCAATCTTACTAACCACCCAGGTTGTGCCCCATACAAGGCTGGTGATCAATAATGCGATATATGCTTTTTGTTTGTTCGCTGCCATTTTAATTAGAGACCGATTAATGCCTGAAATGGCGTAATCCGGTCATTACCATTGCAAGGTTATTTTGCACGCAATATTCAATACTGTCTTTATCTCTTACAGAACCACCGGGTTGTATAAATGCTTCCATACCAGCTTCGTGTGCAATTTGAACACAATCGTTAAATGGAAAAAATGCATCACTAGCCAACACCGCACCCTTCAAATCAAATTTGAATTGATGTGCTTTTTCAATTGCATGACGTAGTGCATCGATCCTGCTGGTCTGGCCACAACCCTTGCCCACTAATTGTTTATTCCTGATCAAAGCAATAGCATTGCTCTTTAAGTGTTTACAAACAATATTAGCGAATATGAGGTTTTCTTTTTCTTCTTCTGAAGTTGCACGGCCACCCACTTCATCCCATTTGCTAAAATTACCTTCGTCGGCACCTTGCTCTAATGTTCCATTCAATAAAGATTTTGAAGGGGATTTAATTTCTGCCCCATCTGCTTTTAATTCTAAAAGGATTCGATTCTTTTTAGTTTTTAAAACAGCTAAAGCATCTTCATTAAAAGCAGGAGCAATTAATACTTCGAAGAAAATTTCATTAATAGCATCTGCTGTTGCTTTATCGATGGCGCCATTACTTACTAATACACCACCAAAAGCGCTTTCTGGATCTCCTGCCAATGCAGCGTCCCAGCTTTCTTTTACTGATATTCTTTCTGCAATACCACAAACATTCGTGTGTTTGATGATACCGAATACTTTATTAGAAGAAGCGCTAAATTCTTTGATCAATTGTACTGCGGCATCTACATCAACAAGGTTATTATAAGAAAGTTCTTTACCGTTTAATTGGGTAAAGAGCTGAGTTAAGTCGCCATGGAATATAGCTGATTGGTGTGGATTTTCGCCATATCGTAAAGCCTGACTAATGCCAGGATT
>JBAXXT010000005.1:0-87573 GCA_037127755.1 Bacteroidota bacterium | reverse complement strand
ATACTACTTGCTTCGTCTGCAGAATACAAAAAAGATCTGGCAAAATTACTGTTCTAGGCCCTATTTGGTACTATATGCCGAACTTTCTCTACAAGCAAGTAAATCGGAATCATCACTTGCATTATCAGAATCAGTAAAAAATTTGATGCAAGGATTTGAGTAGCCATTTAATAAAAAGATTGATTTTCTAAAAATGAGCTTTCATAATTCCAATAATACCTGTAACTTAATATGCCCCAATTATCATTCGAAAAACTGATTCCCACAAATCCGATTTTAAAACTTAAAACAAAAAAAATGAAAATGATTAAACTATTTTTTTGCGGCATTCTTATGCTATGTTCTTTTCAAACTATTAAGGCACAAAATTCAAAAGATATAATGATTCAAGAATGGGAGAGGGCTAAAATTTACACAAAAGAGTATTTAGATGCAATGCCTGCAGATAAATATGATTTAAAACCAACTCCTGAAATGCGCTCATTTGCTGAACAGATGCTTCATTTAACCGATGCAAATTATTCATTTTCGTCAACTGTAACCGGAGCTAAGAGTCCATTTGGAATGGGCGAAGCTGAGAAAACCGCTGACAAGTCAAAAGAAAATGTAAGTAAAATTGTATTAGCCGGATATGATTATGTAATTGAAAACATTAAAAATACCAGCTCTGAACAATTAAATGAAACTGTAAAATTATTTGGCAGGTTTGAAATGACAAAAGGAATGGCTTTTAACAAGTGTTTTGAACACCAGACACATCACAGAGGACAAACGACAGTTTATATCAGATTAGGCGGAGCTAAACCACCTCAGGAAAAACTATTTTAAATAAATAAACATAAAAAGCTTCTTGAAATTCAGGTTAGTTAAAAATAAAATTGAATCATTGTGTCATACTGACGCATTAAATGTTTAATTTAACGCTGTAGTATTTCAGATTTTGAAATACTACTTCACTTAACGATTGCAAAACATATCATCAATTTTAACTCATGAAAAGAAGTCAATTCTTACAAAGCATTACTTTGGGAGCAGCAGGGCTGTATACCAATAATTTATTTGCCGAATTCGGAAAGAAAAAGTCACTTGGTGTTCAACTCTATTCAGTAAGAGATGCTGTTTCAAAAAACCTGGAAGGAGCTTTAGAAAAATTAGCTTCATTGGGCTTTGACAATATTGAGCTTTATGGATATAATGGTACTTTCTTTGGTAAGTCAGCGGCAGAATTCAAATCAATCTTAGACAAAACAGGTATATCAGTATTTAGTTCTCACCACGTTACAGGTTTAGCAATGAAAGGAAATGGCACCATTCTGAATGGATGGGATAAGGCAGTGGAAGATTTACAGAGCATTGGTGCCAAGTACATGGCTTGTGCCTATTTAATGCCTAATGAAAGAACCAAAGAAAATTATACTGCCTTACCTGAAATATTAGACAAAGCTGGTAAAGCCACAAAAGCAGCAGGTATTCAATTTGCATATCATAACCACGATTTTGAATTTGAAAAATTTGGTGATGTTACTGTGTATGATCATCTTCTTACTAATACCCATGCTGATTTAGTAAAAATGGAAATGGATCTTTACTGGACTGCAAAAGCTGGACAAGATCCTGTAAAGTATTTCGAAAAATACCCGGGTCGTTTTGAATTATGGCATGTAAAAGACATGTCTGCCGGCAAAGGTGAAATCACGGAGATCGGAAATGGTGTAATTGACTTCGACAGGATTTTTGCAGCTAGAAAAAAAGCTGGTTTAAAACATTGGTTCGTTGAACAGGATACCAGTAAAGGAGATATGTTTGAAAGCCTAAAAACTAGTGTGGCAAATCTTTCTAAAAAGAACTACTAATAGCATTTAAGAATTTAATTTTTAATAGGTTATGGTTTATTCTGTAACCTATTTTTTTATGCCCAACCCTTCTTTTATGTAAATAATTATTACTAAACTGGCTTAAAATAGGCTTAAATAATACTATTTAGTTACTATTTTATCTATTTTCATCAACTGACTTGTAAAATCCAATTAAGCTTAGTTGAAAAAACTGATTGCCATATTATTATTACTTGTTTTAATGTTCAACATTGTTGGCTATAAATTCCTAGCTAACTACTTTGAACATAAATCAACCAATGATTTGCAGGCTTCTCTGGACCAGCACAAATACAAGGAATCAGATTTAATCAGTTTTAAGCTTCATTTAAACCTACCTTATATTTCCAGTTCTACAGAGTTTGAATCTGTTGAAGGCAATATTGATATCAATGGTATCAACTATCAATACGTAAAAAAGCGTTTTTTTAACGACACATTGGAAATACTTTGCGTTCCCAACTTTGCAAAATCATCTATCAAAGAATCTAAAAATGATTTTGCAAAACAGCTAAATGATATTGCATCCTCCAATAATTCTAAAAAGACTTCTTCTAATCAAATTGTTAAGTCAGGCATTTCTGATTTGATTCAAGAACATCATTTTGATATTTACCAGCATATTTATACTTCAAACTTGAAGCATGATTCCTATGCTACTTTATATTCAAGTTTTGATTTTCTACAAGGGCTAGATCAGCCACCCGAAGCTTAATCTTTTACTAATAGTTTCATGATTTAGTATTCCATTGGAGTATTTAAATAATTTATTTGTACCCAAATTCTATGCTTGGATACAACTGCACCTGTATAAGATTAACCTCAATTTACAAAAATGAACATATTGAAATCCTTTAAACAACTACTCATTGTAACGAGTATGTTATTCTCTTTCATCTCATCATTTGCACAAACCGACCAAGATGCCATTATGATGAATAAGAACCTGTTTTGTACAGGTTTAATTTATAGCAATAGTAGTTGGAATAAGTATTGGGAAGGAACCAACTTAAGAGACAATTTAAATATTGGAACGATCTCAACAAATCAAATTAGTGTCATGGGTAATTATGGTATAAAAGACAATTTGAATATTTTATTCAATGCCCCATTTATTTCTAATAAAGCCAGCATGGGTGTATTACATTCAGCTTCTGGAATACAAGACTTTTCCGCATGGGTTAAATGGATGCCTATTGAGAAGTCCCTAAAAAAAGGAACTTTTTCACTATACCTACTTGGAGGTGCATCAATACCTATGACTGATTATATTGTAGACTATTTGCCCTTATCAATTGGTCTAAAGAGTAGTACAGTTTCGGGAAGATTGTTGTTGGATTATCAGTTGGGAAGATTCTTTGTAACTGGTTCTGAAACATATACTATCAGAGGAAATACCAAACTTGAAAGAAATAGTTATTATACTACTAGTCTGTTTTTAACTAATGAAGTTTCCATGCCAAATGTAAATACGATCAGTTTAAGAACGGGTTATAGAAGTAGTGCTTTAATTGCAGAAGCCATTATAACGGATATGAAAACCCTAGGGGGATTTGATATCACCAAAAACAATATGCCATTCCCAAGCAATAGAATGAATGCAACAACTATTGCTGCTAATATTAAATATGAAATTCAAAAAGTGAGTGGTCTTGCACTTGTGGGTGGAGCTAGTCATGTTATAGCTGGAAGAAATGTAGGACAGTCTACTGGTTTCTATGGTGGATTTTTCTACATATTAGATTTCTCTAAAAAGAAGGAAAAGAAAACTACTTCTGACAATTCTTCAACTCAAAACAAATAACATGAAACAAAATACTATAAAAATATATTTAGCAATTGCGATCTTAACCCTTGCTTATTGTTCAAAAAAAGTTACTTCAAGAACTGATAACATACCAGCTTTAAATCCTGCAAGTATTGATATCACTGCAGGCACATGGAAGACTATTCTTTTAAAAAGACCAGATACATTTGCGGTTGCCTCTCCACTATTGGTAACCAATGTAAATTATGTAGCAGAATTAAATGAGATCAAGGGCTTGCAAAAGAATCTTTCAAAAGAGCAGGATGAAAATATTAAATATTGGGCAGCAGGTGGCGTATTAAGATGGAATGAAATTATGCGCGAATTAGTAGCAAAGTATAATTTACCTCCCTATCAAAATCCTGATGGAACTTATCCAATACCAAGTTCTGCTAATCCATTTGCCTATCCTTTATTTCCATTTGCCAATCCTCCTTATGCTGCAAGAGCTTATGCATATATAACTGCAGCACAGTATGATGCTTTGGTTGCATGTTGGTACTATAAAAAATTATACAATCGTCCTGCTCCATATATAACCGATGTGAATATAGTTGCAAAACTTCCTTCAACCACTTTACCTTCTTATCCTTCAGAAGCTGCAGTATTAGCTGGCGTAACTGCAGAAATGATGAAGTTGTTATTTCCTACAGAAATTGGAGCGATTCAATTAAAAGCACAAGCACATGAAGATGCAGCAATCATGTCTGGTTCTGCTACAAGAAGTGATATTGCTGCTGGCGAAAGTTTAGGAAGACAAATTGCACAGGCTTTCATCGCGAGAGCCAGAACAGATAATGCTGGTAAGGCAGTGGGAACCCCTGCGGATTGGGCAAATTTTGAAACATCCACTGCTGCAAAAGGGGAAATTCCTTGGATCAGTCAAGACAATCCAAAACGCCCAGGCATGTTGCCACTTTTTGGCAAAGTGATTCCTTTCTTATTTGATACTGCAACTACAAGGGCCTTGGTTCCACCACCACCCCCTCTTACTTCCAGTGATCAAATGAAAAAAGAAACAGAAGAAGTATATAGCTATACCAATAACCCAACTTTAGAAAACAAACAACTGGTTTTATTTTGGGGAGATGGTGTGGGTACTTATACTCCACCTGGACATTGGAATGCCATTGCTGCTGAAGATTTTATTTCAAAAAATTTAAGTGAGGTAAAATGGGCCAGAAATCTTGCATTGCTCAATATGAGTTTGATGGATGCTGGTATCGTATGTTGGAATACAAAGTATACCTATTACAATCCCAGGCCTTCGCAATTAAATCCTGCGATTAAAACTTTAACGGGTTTACCAAACTTCCCTTCATTTATTTCTGGCCACTCTACATTTAGTGGTGCAGCTTCTACCATTCTTGGATATTTAAATCCAGAAAGAGCAGCTGCTTATACCCAAATGGCTGCTGATGCATCTAAATCAAGATTGGTTGGCGGACTTCATTACCGATCTGATTGTGAAATTGGAATCAAAGTAGGAAACAGTGTTGGGCAGTTTGCAGTTGATCGTGCAAAATTAGATGGGGCAAATTAATATATGAATTCAGTTTTATAAAAAAAATGCCATCAAATTGATGGCATTTTTTTTGGTCTATTAATTCGAAATCGATATTACCAATTTTCTAGCCCCAATAATTTCTTTCCCAGTTCATTCAATTCCGCAGTATCGTATTTTGTTTGTTCCCAATTTCTAGGGTCTCCTGGAAATGCATAGCCTTCCGGTGCAATTCTATTTTTCCAAGAATTAACTCTCCATTGACGCAATGCATCATTATCTTCTTCAGCAGGCATCATAGAAATATACTGCGCTATACGTACTTTATCTACGCTATTATTGGCGCGAATGCCATGCGGTTCTGTGCTATTGAATATTAATAAATCGCCTGCTTCTAATTTTACTTTAGTAGGTGTAAACCCAGTAGTATCGGGTTTAAATCTATCACGGTCTTCCGGTTGCGTTAATTTCCAGGTATCGTAATTTCTATATAATTCCGGAATGCATTGAAACCCCCCCATATTCTCATCCGTTTGATCAGCCAACGCTAATACACCTTGTACGTTAACTGGTTTAGTTTCTGGATCATAATCCCAATGAATAAAACCTTTGTATTCAAAGCCTGGTTTAATCGGAAAATTTAAATTAGCACGATCAATCGTTACCCATAATTTTTCTGTTCCCCATATATCAACAAATGCATCATACACTTTTTGCATCTGTCTGTTATTCCAAAGATGCTGGTTATTATAACACTCCACCATACCTGTATTGGTCAACTCTTTCATTTTCATTTCAGCCCTTGCTTCTGTATACCAGGTATTACTATCCTTTGGATTTTTCTCTTCAAACTCCCAAAGAAAACTAGCCGTTGCAATTGCTTGTTCACGGGGTACTGCATTTTTAATAATGATATAACCTTGATGGATCCAGAATTTCCAATCTTCCTCACTTAAAACCCTTAGAGGTTTACCATTGGATCGATCATTTAATTTTTCTGTACTACTTTTTGCTGTAGAAGGATTTCCAGGTATGTCTTTATGCGCATTGTTGGGAATCATGGAAGTGGCCATCGTTTGTGGTTGCATTTGGCAAGTTTTAGATATTTTAAGGTAACCCTAATTTTAGTAAGTTATAAATCAAAGCACAAATTTTTAACCAGTTCTTTAAAAAATATTTGGTAATTCCCATATTCATCGTATTTTTACGATGAATATGGGAGCAAGTAAAACATCCGAGTATAGCGATAAGGAAATTGCATTGGCCAATTATGCTAAGGCATTATCCCACCCTGCCCGAATTGCCATTTTGAATTTATTGGTAAAGAAGCAGGCATGTATTTGTGGGGATATCGTTGACGAGTTACCCCTTTCTCAAAGTACCGTTTCTCAACATTTAATTAAATTGAAAGAAGCTGGTTTGATCAAAGGAGATATAGATGGCGCTTCTGTATGTTATTGTATCGACGAAAAAGAATGGAAAAAAGCAATGTCGCAAATGGGCGATTTATTTCAGACATTGTTGACTTCTAAGTCAAAGTGCTGTTGATTTTTTTTGATTTCATTTATCGTCTTATTACGATATTATAAACAACTTAAAATACGTTTTATGCAAACTGACGAACAATTAAAAGAAATAGTAAGGCAGAAGTATAGTGAAATCGCTTTACAAGACAAAGAAACAAATATGTCTTCCTGTTGTGGCGCAGGTGGATGCTCTACTGAAGTATATAATATCATGAGCGATGATTATACTAATTTGAATGGGTATAACGCTGATGCCGACTTAGGCCTTGGATGTGGGTTACCTACGCAATTTGCAAAGATCAAAAAAGGGGATGTGGTGGTTGATCTGGGAAGTGGCGCAGGTAATGACTGCTTTATTGCAAGGCATGAAACAGGCGAAACTGGCAAAGTAATTGGCATTGATTTTACTACAGCCATGATCGATAGAGCAAGAAGCAATGCAGAAGCCAGAGGATTTAATAATGTAGAATTCAGACAAGGAGATATTGAACAAATGCCCATTACATCGAATGTGGCTGATGTAATTGTAAGTAATTGTGTGTTGAATTTAGTGCCGAATAAAGATGCAGTTATTAAAGAAATTTTTAGAGTGCTTAAACCTGGTGGTCACTTTAGCATCAGTGATGTAGTACTTCTTGGTGCATTACCTGAAGGATTGAGAAAGGATGCTGAAATGTATGCTGGTTGTGTGGCTGGTGCTATTCAAAGAGATGTTTATTTAGAATTAATCCAGGCAAATGGTTTTGAGAATATCACGATTCAAAAAGAAAAAACAATTGTTATTCCTGACGATATTTTGATTAACTATTTAAGCCCTGAAAAAATTGAATTATTAAAAACTGGTAATACTGGAATATTTAGCATTACTGTTTTTGCACAAAAACCACTTACAGAAAACAAATCCTGCTGTACTCCAGGTTCTGGATGTTGCTAATTAAAAAATTAGATATGAAAAAGATACTAGTATTATGTACAGGCAATAGTTGCCGCAGTCAGATTGCACAAGGGTACCTTCAAAAATTTGCAGGTGATAAAGCACAGGTGTTTAGTGCAGGTGTTGAAATACATGGTGTTAATCCAAAAGCAATAGCAACTATGTTATTAGATGGAATTGATATTTCAAAACATACTTCTAACAATGTTTTGGAATATCAGGGAATTGATTTTGATTACGTCATTACTGTATGCGACAATGCAAAAGAAACATGCCCCTATTTTCCAAGCAGGGCGGAAAAGTTTCATTACAATTTTCCTGATCCCGCTAAAGCTATTGGAACAGAAGAAGAAATTAAATTGGAATTTGCAAGAGTTAGGGACCTGATTAAAATATATTGTAAAGAATTTGTGGATACACATTTATAATTTTTTGAAAATTGTAATCATCAATTTGATAAACGTTACAATAAGATTTAAAACAGATTTCTTTTGCATCTAAAATAAAAAAGGTCCCCTCGCTCGGGGGACCCATTTATTTATCTGTACTATCTATGAATTACTTTTTAGGTTTTGCAACAACGTTTTTCAATTCGTTGATCGCAATTTTTGGTACCACAGCTTTATGAACTTTTTCAAGCACCACATCCTTCGCAAGTTTTAAACCAGCTGAAGTAAATGTTTCTTCTGATGTTCCGATTTTTAAAGTATAGTCACCCGCATCGGCAACCCAAGAACTACTTGCAGTTTGAAAAGAAGCCAAATCAGCAGGAGTAATTGTGAAACTCAAAGTTTGAGAAGCACCTGGTGCTAATAAACCTGTTTTTGCAAATGCTTTTAGTTCCGAAGCAGGCTTATCTAATTTAGAAGTAGGAGCGCTGATATATAATTCAGCTACTTCTTTACCAGCAACTGTTCCTGTATTAGTGATAGTTACGCTAGCCTGAATCGATCCATTTAAAACTGGAGCACTTAAACTAAGATCACTGAATTTGAATTGGGTATATGAAAGGCCATATCCAAAAGGATAAGCTGTTTTCTTTCCAAAGCTGCTATAGTAACGATATCCAACATAAATACCTTCTTCATAAATCGCTTCAGCATCTACTGCTTTTTGTCCGAATAAAGCTGTTTTTTCTGTCCCAGGAATCACACGACCAGGGAAGTTTTTTGCACTGATCTCATCATCGTAACTAAGCGGGAATGTGGTGCTTAATTTACCTGATGGATTTACTTTTCCTGAAATGATATCTGCCATTGCATTACCACCTTCTAAACCAGGCTGCCATGCTAATAAGATGCCATCTACTTGATCGCGCCATTTTGTAACGTCTACTACCCCACCCACATTTAATACAACAACTACTTTCTTATTATTTGCATGAAAAGCTGTTGATACATTTTTAATTAATAATTGTTCTTTCTCAGTTAAAGTATAATCATTCACAACTTTACGATCATTTCCTTCCCCAGCATTACGGCCGATTGAAATTATTGCAACAGTTGATTGCGTAGCAGCTTTTTGAATCAATTCACTTGAAGCTGTCATTTCAACAATTGGAATATTTGGGCTCATCAATTCTTCCATTAAAGATCTTTTAGGCTTCTTTGCTTGCTCAGCAGCCATATAATCGCTATAGGCACTATACACACTTGCATTTAAAGAATAGCCTGCTCGGAATAAACCGTCTGCTAAAGGAATAGTATACATTCTATTTACATCACCGCTTCCAGTTCCACCTGCAACAAGATCCAATGCGTTGTTACCAAAAACCGCTATCGCAGTTCCTTTTTCAATAGGTAAAATTTTTGAATCATTTTTCAACAACACCATACTTTCAGTTGCAGCCCAACGTGATATTTGTGCATTCTCCTTTAATGGAGGTGCATCAGTAAATTTATATCCCTTAAAAGTTGGAGTAAGTAAAACAAGATTCAATATTTCTGTTACATTTTGATCCAAAGTTTTCTCATCTAAGTCGCCCTTTTTAACTGCATCTAATATTGCAGTTTTTTGTTGTGGCGTTCCTGGCATAATCAAATGGTTATTTGCTTTTTGTTGCCCTACTACATTCTTACCACTAAACCAATCAGTCATGATCATTCCTTTAAATCCAAGGTCTTCACGTAAAATAGTATTCAGCAACTCTGGGTTCTCTGAAGTGTATGGTCCGTTTACTAAATTATAAGAACTCATGATTGTCCATGGATTCGATTGCTTCACCATGATCTGCCAGCCTTTCAGGTAAATCTCTCTCATAGCTCTTTCGCTCATAATTACATTAACTGTATTTCTGTTGTCTTCATTATTATTTGCAAAAAAGTGTTTGGCAGAAACACCGATACCATTTGCTTGAATACCATTAATAATAGCAGATGCCATTGTACCTGTAATCAAAGGATCTTCTGAATAATATTCAAAATTTCTTCCGCCCAATGGATTACGATGAATATTCATACCTGGTCCAAGAATTACATCTATACCAAAATCTTTTGCTTCTTTACCATAAGCATCACCCACTTTATGAAGCACCGCTGTATCCCAGCTAGATGCTAACAAAGTTCCTGTTGGCCATGCCGTAGCAAAATAAATACGGCTCTTGCCACTATTAAAAGCATGTGTTCCAGAAGGCCCATCACATACAACTATGGCCGGAATACCCAAACGTGGAATTGCCACTGTTGTTCCTGCTGCACCTAAAACTCTTTTCTGTGCTGCAGTAGGTTCAGAACCACCACCCATTCCAGGGAAAGCCATACCTGGCAAGAACATGCCCTGACCAATTACTAAATCTACTTTTTCTTGTACGGTCATTGCCTTTACAACATCTGCAACCGGACTTTTTCCTAGTTGAGGAAGAGCTTGCTGACTAAAAGCAGTGGTTACCATTAATAGCAAACCCAACATTCCAGCCATTGTAGAGAAATTTTTTTTCATTGCAATCGGTATTAACGTTTATATGTTTGTGTCAATCTGACGCAAAGTAATCTATAATTTTAATATTTCATAGTTAAATCCAAAGAAAAGGGTCCCCAGAAGCAATATGGGTAATAGGCAATCCGGGCAGTTTCGGGGTTAACCATTCCACAAACAATTCCATACCAGGCTCTTCGCTCACAGAATGACCCAAAATGATTAAAGCTGTTTTAGATCCCATTTTTCTGGCATCCCGAACATATTCGGCCGTTTCCCATTCTACTAATTCCCCAATGATTAGCACATCAGGATTATTTTTTTCTATAGCATTAATATGTGCCTGTTCTCCCCAGGCACCTGGCAATAATGATATACTGCTGCAGGTTTGCTTCAAATCTCCAATAGTTCGCAGGTGCTGAATCGATAAATTCTTTTTAAGATGATGGATTAATTGTTCCAACGAAATGGAAGGAATATTAATGAGCGGTTCACCCTTTTTTTGAAATGCTTCCCAACCCATTTTTTTCTTCACTCCAAGGCTAATCATATCGGGTTGCATAAAATGACTGTAGTCGTGAAAACGCCAGACAACTATTCCATGTTCTTTTAGCAATGCCTGTTTTTTCTGAATCATTGCATTCGTTTCTTGTTTAGCCATATTATCAACCGCACTATAGAAGGTTGGTTCATGCGCTATGATTAGGTTGGCTTTGAGTTTCACAGCTTCTTCAATAACCGCAACGGTTGGGAACATAGTACTTACAATTCCTGTAACAATTTGATCTGGCGAACCAAATTTGATGGTATCAACAGTTTCTTTAAATGCAGTAAGTTTTGCTTCTTTTATGATGAGGTCGATGATGTTTTGAACGGTATAATTTTCGACCTTATTGGAATATTTTTGGGCAAGAGAAATTCCTGGAAAGTTTAGCATGGCAGTACCCCCAAGTATCAGCCCTGTATTACGAATAAAGTTTCTTCTATTTTGTGCTGTAGATTCTGAAAAGTCAAATGGCAACATCGTTTTAATTTTAATGATGAGAAATCATAAGATACTTCTACAATATAAAGCTCTCGTATAAACAGTTGATAACATTTTTAATGAGTCCATTAAAACCATCTTCATATTTTGGGCGACAGCCATTTGTAATTACTACAAATCCGAATTTCTCTTTTGAATTAAAAAACATACCGCTATACAATCCATATGCTGATCCGGTATGGCCTTTCATCGTTTTCCCCTTAATTAAATTTTCCTGGGTTTCGATAGCCATGCCATATCCATCTTCCTCTGAAACCTTTGTCTGCATTTGTTTTGCACTATGCTTCGACATAATTTTTACAGCATTATATCGGCCAAATTTGCTATGCATCATCATATATTTTGCCAAATCGGTTGCAGAAATTTTCATGCCGCCTGTTGGTGAAAAGATAGGGGTAGACTTACCCATTACATAGTTTGCAATTTCTTCTCTTCGAGGAGCATATGCATTGGGCGAAGCAATAAATTTAGCAGAATCAGTATTGTATTCATAAATGGTTGCAAACCTTTTTTTATCAAGTGAATCCACACAATAACCTCCATATAATTTTAAAGGATCCAGAATATGATGTTTTACATATTGATCAAATCGTTCACCGGAAAGCTTTTCAATGATCGTACCCGTCATATTATAATTTAAATTGCAATACATATATCCCTTCCCAGGTTCATAATCATTATAGCATTTTGCCCAATTGGGGTTGGTAGCAGGATTAATACTGTCTAAAGAGAAATATCCCTGACTGTCATTGATTGAAGATCGGTGTTGCATGAGGGTTCTAAGTGAAATGACTGTTTCAGGGAATTTCGGATTACGAACACTGAATCCAATTAAATTGCTCACGTCATCGTCTAACGAAACTTTTCCTGCTTCTACCAATTGCATGATGGATGTAGCCGAAAATGACTTAGATATAGATGCAATTCTAAAAATACAATCATCTGTCAATGGTTGTTTGGCTTCTACGTCCTTATACCCAAAAGAATGGGTATAGATGATTTTATTATTCTTTACTACTGCAACAGAAATGCCCACCACATTGGTTTGCTGCATGATGGCTTGAATACCAGCTTCTGCTTTTTCCGATTGTGCATTCGCATAAACTGTTATAAATAATGATAAAATCAAAATGGGTAAAAATGCTTTCCTTTTCATAGTACTAAATTTATGAATTAACTTTATTGCTTGCCTACGTTTTATTTCTTTTAACCGATTGCCACTAAATTAAAAAAATGAATAAAATTTCCTTCCTCTTGTTAGCTATTCCATTTTTTGCTGCTTCACAAGTAAAATGGATAGAGAATGATCTAACTGATGGAGTCAAAAAACTTAAAGTCAATAACCAGATTACGCTTGGATATAGCACTAATTCGGGTGTAAAGATCATCACTAAAGATGGACTTCCATTTAAAGACTTAAATAAAAATGGAGTAGTTGATGTTTATGAAGATTGGCGATTACCAGTGAGTGAACGCGCAAAAGATCTTGCATCTAAAATGACTATAGATGAAATTGCAGGTTTAATGTTATACAGTGGACACCAAGCTATCCCAGCTGCTGCCGGAGGCTTTTCCAGAGGAACTTATGGAGGAAAATTATTCTCTGAAAGTGGTGCCAAATCTTCTGATCTTACTGATCAACAAATCGCATTTCTAACGAAAGATAATTTGCGTCATGTATTAATAACTACTGTTGAAAATCCTACAACTGCAGCACTTTGGAATAATAAAGCACAATCTTTAGTGGAAGGTTTAGGAAAAGGAATACCTTCTAATAATAGTACTGACCCAAGAAACGGTGCTAATAAAGATGCTGAATATAATGCAGGATCTGGAGGAGCAATTTCACAATGGCCTGAAGAACTTGGTTTGGCAGCAACTTTTGATCCTTCCATCACCAAACAATTTGGATCGATTGCATCTAAGGAATATAGAGCACTTGGTCTTACCACTGCTCTATCACCGCAAATTGATCTTGCCACCGAACCTCGCTGGAATCGTTTTGTAGGAACATTTGGAGAAGATCCCAAATTAGCAACTGATATGGCAAGAGCCTATGTAGATGGATTTCAAACTTCGCCTATTTCAATAGATGCTTATCAGGGTTGGGGAAATAAAAGCGTGAACGCAATGGTGAAACATTGGCCTAGTGGTGGACCAGAAGAAGCTGGCAGAGATGCGCATTTTGCTTATGGAAAATTTGCAGTATATCCTGGAAATAACCTGGAAACGCAAATGAAAACTTTTACTGAAGGCGCTTTTAAATTAGATGGAAGAACGAAAAAGGCATCTGCTGTTATGCCTTACTATACCATCTCTTTTAATCAAGATAAAAAGAATGGAGAGAATGTAGGTAATGGTTATAGTAAATATATCATCACCGATCTTTTAAGAAATAGGTTTGGTTATGATGGAGTAGTTTGTACCGATTGGTTAATTACAGCCAATGAAGGCGCAAAGCCTAGCGTTTTTGCAGGAAAATCCTGGGGAGTTGAAAAGCTAACCATTGCAGAACGTCATTATAAAGTATTGATGGCAGGAGTAGATCAGTTTGGTGGAAATAATGATGCTAAACCTGTAATTGAGGCTTATCAAATGGGCGTGAAAGAACATGGTGAAGCTTTTATGCGTAAACGTTTTGAACAATCAGCAGTTCGTTTATTATTAAATGTATTTAGAGTAGGACTATTTGAAAATCCTTATCTAGATCCTGCAGAAACAAAAACGGTAGTAGGCAATGCAGACTTTATGAAAGCAGGTTATACTGCTCAGTTGAAATCAATTGTATTGATAAAAAATCAAAATAATACGCTTCCAATTCAAAAAGGTAAAACGGTATATGTTCCAAAAAGAACAACTCCTGCAAGCATCAATTTTTTTGGACAACCTTCCCCTGAGAAAACAGAGTATCCTGTGAATCTGAATCTGCTGAAAAAATACTACACTGTTACAGAAGACCCCTCAAAAGCTGATTTTGCTATCGTGTTTATTAAAAGTCCTATCAGCGGAGGCTATAGCGATGCAGATAGAGCTGCTGGTGGAAATGGATACTTGCCTATCAGTTTGCAATTGAAAGAATATACAGCTACAGAAGCAAGGGCAAAGAGTATGGCAGCAGGCGATCCTGTAATTGATCCAACTATCACCAACAGATCCTATTTAAATAAAAGCAATAAATCTAACAGCTATCCCGACTTGAATACTATTCTTGAAACAAAGAAATCAATGAAGGGGAAACCGGTGATTGTTTCAGTGAGTATAACCAATCCAATGGTATTTGCTGAATTTGAAAAAGAAGCAGACGCAATTGTAGGTGAATTTGGAGTTCAATTAGAAGCTATCATGGATATTGTTTCAGGCAAAGTAGAACCATCTGGATTATTGCCTATGCAAATGCCTTTGAACATGTCAACGGTTGAAAAACAATTTGAAGATGTGCCTCACGATATGATTCCTTATAAAGATGCCAATGGCCATGTCTATGATTTTGGCTACGGTTTAAATTGGAAGGGTGTTATTAAAGATCTACGAACAGAAAAATATAAGGTTTCAAAAAAATAGAATTAAAAAACGTTGAATCAACATAAAAAAGGAAGTCAATTGTAGACTTCCTTTTTTATGCCCAAAAATTTAACAATTACTACTAAAACAAATTAAGAACTTTAACGATTCTATTATAATAATTGAAATTCAATATTTTCGAAGAGTTTTAAATAAAGCAACCACCATCTGGTATTTATTCTAAAGTAAAATTATGAAATACAAATTATTCAAAGCATTATTCATTGCATGTTTCCTAATTACTGGTTTAAAGCAATCTTTGTTGGCACAGGAAAAAATCAGTAAATGGACTCCTGAAGAACAAAAAGAATTATTTGGATACTGTGAAAAAAGGTTTTTGATCAATGATTTAAATATCCCTGAAGACAAGGCCGACAAAATTGGTCAATTAAATTATTGGGCTACACTCCAAAAAATTAAAGTAGAAGAAAATACCAACGACACTTTTGCAACTGCCAATGAGGTTGATGCAGAATTAATGAAGAAGTACAGAGCGCTTTCACTTTCGAACGATCAATTAAAAACGCTGATTGATAGAAGAAAATCGGATGCAAGTTCAGGATCTTGCCCTCTTGTTACACTCAACTTTAATCCTGTCTATGATACTGCACAAAAAGCACAATTGCTTCTTAGCTTTAAAGCCAAATACCGAAAAGACTTAATTACAAAAGTAGGTGTTAACGGAAGACAAGCCGATCAATTATTAGATGCTGAGGTATGGAAACAAAAAGAGGCCTGTACCATTTCAAAGATTCCCGTAACAGATTTTAATCGTATAAGAAAAACGGTAGAAATGTATAATATGATGGAACGGAAATATAAATTAGTTGATATGACCGATCAACAAAAAGTAGCCGTAATCGATTTTTTAAAACAGGTTCAATAAATACTCCTTAAGCCATGTTATATCGAATACTCACATTCGTTTTAAGTACCCTTTTCACTATACAATTATTATTTGCACAAAACTTCCATGCTATAGATAGTATTATTGAGAGACAAATACAACAGCAAAAAGTTTCAGGTGCTGTGGCAATGATCATCTATAAAAACAATGTACTACTTGATAAAGCTTATGGCTATGCCGACAAGGCAAACCGAGTTCCAATGACTACTGAATCAATATTTAGAATTGCTTCTCAAACAAAAGCAATAGTATCAGTTGCCTTTTTGCAATTAGTTGAATCGGGTAAAATTGGTTTGAACGATCCTATTGAGAAATATATTCCTGCCTTTCAAAAACAGCAGGTGGCAATTGTAGAAAGAGATGCTATTAAATTAGTGAACAAAAATAGATCGATTACTATTAGAGATCTTTTAAGTCACCAGTCAGGTATTTCTTCATCTGACGAATACCCGAAACTAAATAAATTGTTCGCTCAATACCAATTAGACAAGCCACTAAATCTTGCATTCAATTCGCTTCAGGAAGAAGTTGAGCAGATTGCAAAAATGCCTTTAGCACATCAGCCTGGTGAAAGATTCAGTTATGGGTTAAGTACAAATGTGCTGGGCAGGCTTATTGAAATCATATCTGGAAAGTCTTTAGATGTTTATTTAAAAGAAAACATCTTTAAGCCTCTTCAAATGAAAGACAGTTACTTTTATTTGCCAAAGGACAAACAAAACAGGCTTGTAAAAGTGTATAGAAATATTAAGTCCGACAGCATATCTGAGATAACACCAGACATGTATCCCATTAATTATCCCAATGCCGAGAATCGTAACTATTTTTCTGCTATTGGCGGATTGGTTTCAACTACACATGACTATGCGAAATTTTTAACTTGCTTATTAAATGAGGGTGTGTATACAAAAAATAAAAAGCTTATCAGTAAGCAAACTTTAGATCAATTTACAAGTAACCAATTAGGCGATAAGACCTTTATATTTGGTGGCATGAAATCGTTGAACAATTTTGGGTTAGGAGTTGGTCTTACCACAAAACAAGGCACTATACTAAATAATGCTTCTGAAGGAAGTTTTTTCTGGGGAGGCGCTTTTAATACTGCTTATATGGTTGATAAAAAGAGACAACTCATCACTTTATTTTATTTTCAAAGAGTTCCTTTTGATTTACCACCTGTTTTATCTGGATTAGAGAAGCAAACTATCGCTGAAATAGATAAGATAAAATGAAATTGGTAATTGCTTTATCCTATTTTAACTTTAGGAAGAATTATAAAATCCTTTTTATGAAATATACAATCCTCGCCATTTGCCTTTTTTTGTTAGGATTCGGGAGTAACGCTCAATCAGTTTATGATAATGTAAACCTTAGAATGATGCTTTACCCTAAATTTCAAGTGAGTGAGGTATATTTAAAAAATGGTACTATCATAGAAGTTGGATTAAATTATAATCTTGAAAAGCATCAGTTTATATTTATAGAAGACAAACAGTATAAAGAGTTAGCAGGATTAGAAACTATTGATAGTATACTTGTATTAGGAAAGAGTTTCGATTCTGAAGCAAATAAAGAAGTTGTTACTACCATTAAATTTATTCCTTTTAATGATCAAATATATCAATGCACTAGTTATGATGGACTTTACATTTTGTACGACTATAGTGTAACCCCAAGTGATTATACAGCAGATCATACTGGCGGACATAAAGACGAAACCTCACAAATTAGCAACACTATTACTGGTGCTAATTCCATGAAAGTTTACAAAAACAACAATAATGTAAATATGATCCCGCTTTATTGTTATAAAGATAAAAATGTGATCATAGAGATCCGACAACACAAACAACTTGCAAATGCATTTAAGATCGATAAAACCCTTTTAACAGGATATATCGGTCAAACACATGTTAATGAATACCAGGAAATGGATATCATAAGACTGTTAGACTGGTTAAAAAAGAATTCGCTAAAGAAATAAATAATTATTGCGCATTCCAGTTCCATAAAACAATATCCCAGCCTATCCCTTCAAATGATAATTGATCAATTACTTGAAAGCCCGTTTTCTTATGGGCTTTGAGAGATCGTTGATTTGCCTGTGCCACATCAGTAATTAAATATTCGTATTCGCGGGCATAACAATCTTTATAGTATTGATACATCCTATCTACTAATCCAATTCCTCTAAACCCTTTGCCTACGCAAAGTTGACCAACTACTACATAATTTGACTGGCTCAAATTTTGTGACTTAAATTCAATGCGATCGATGGTATTAAATAGATCAGCTAATAAGAGATGCTCCTCTCTGATGGTTTTTAATGCTACTAAGGAATAGCCCACCACTTTCCCTTCCGATACAGCAATAACAGACGGTGCAGCATCGTGCATTTTTTGTAGAAAATCAGTACTGTATTCTGCCATTAAGAATCCTTGCTCTTCCGCTTCTATTTCTGATAAGTTCTTTCGCAGGTTTTGCTGTTGAAGTGCTTGAATGCCTTTCAGTTCTTCTTCGTTTGTTACCAACTTTATGGACACCATATTACTTGCTTGAAATTCAAATATAATAAGTATTTATTCGCCCTATTTTGTTTAACTTCAATGGGGGTTTTTAAAATCATTATGAAACAATAAATTTTAGATACATGAACACAGTTGGCTATTTTGAAATTCAGACTTCTAATCCTGCAAGAGAGATTAATTTTTATCATAATGTATTTGGTTGGAATTTTTCATTAGAACTACAAGCTCCCAATGAATATTACAGAATTGAAACTCGAAATATGCACGGTGGCTTACTTAAAAGACCTTCTGCCCTACCTCCTCAAGATGCAGGCACTAATGCTTTTACCTGTTCAATTCAAGTAAGTGATTTTGATAAAATGGCCGAAAAAATTATTATAAATGGAGGAAAAGTTACTATCCCAAAATTTCCTATCCCTTATCGTTGTTGGCAGGGTTATTTCTTAGATGAAGACAATAACATCTTTGGTATTTTCCAGGTAGATAACAAAGCCAAATAATTAGATTTATAAGATTCTCATCTTCTGTTTTATTTTTAACTTTCATTCATCTAACTTGTAAGCAATTCTTGTCTTATAGATACATTGTTTTACCATTAGCATTTTAAGATTATGCAGAAATTGACTTTATTTTTATTGATACTTCTAATTTCATTGAATGTATTAGCACAGAACATTAAAAGTTCGGATGAAAATTCATCTCTCATAATAAATGTTCAATTAATAGATGGCACGGGTACGCCAGGCAGAAAAGCATCTGTTCGTTTTTTGGGTAATAAAATTCTTGAGGTAGGCAATTTAAAAGCCATAAATGGCGAAATGGTAATTAATGGGAATGGTTTGGTTCTTGCACCAGGATTTATAGATAGCCATAGCCATATAGGCGGCTCTCTTGCAAAGTATCCCGAGGCTTTGGCAGATTTGAATCAGGGGGTAACAACAATTGTTTCCGGACAAGATGGATACGGCTCTTATGTGGATAGTATAAAAGCTGGCATTACAAGAAAACCTATCGCCATCAATATTGCAACTTATACAGGACATACAGAACTTCGTGAAAAAGTATTAGGAACTAATCAAATGAATAGACCTGCTACTGAAAAAGAAATATCGGCTATGCAAGCCATCTTATTATCAGAATTAAAAAAGGGTTCATTGGGTTTATCAACTGGCCTTGAATATGAAGGCGCCTATTTTTCTAGTCACAACGAAGTATTGGAATTGGCTAAAACGGCAGCTTCAGAAAACGCAAGATATATCAGTCATATCCGCAGTGAAGACATTGCATTATCAGCTGCTTTGGATGAAATCATCAATATTGGTCGCGTAGCAAAATTGCCGGTACAGATCTCACATATCAAATTGGCTTTGAAAGATGATTGGGGAAAATCAGCAAATATCCTTGCACAATTACAAACAGCTCGTTTAAATGGAGTCGATATTACTGCTGATTGTTATCCATATGAATTTTGGCATAGTACATTAAGAGTGTTATTTCCAAAAACAGATTATACCAATCCAGTTAGCGCTCAATATGCAGTAGATCATACCTTCGATCCTACCCAATCCATTTTAATTCGGTTCGCTGCAAATACAAATTATGCGGGAAAAACTATATCTGAAATTGCAGCAATGAGGAAAGAGAAGCCAGCTCAAACATTAATGGGACTGATTGCTGAAGCGGAAGTATTTGAAAAAGCGCATCCTGAAGCAACTGGCATTGAAGCTATAGTGGCTAAATCTATGACCGATGAAGATGTTATTAATTTTCTTGCCTGGTCCAATACCAATATATGTTCTGATGGATCAAATGGTGGACACCCAAGAGGCTATGGTTCTTTTACAAGAGTATTAGGTAATTATGTACGCGATAAAAAAATAATGAGCTTAGAAACAGCTATTCAAAAAATGACAAGTCTTTCTGCTGAACACGTAGGAATTAAAAATCGTGGCGTAATTGCAGCCGGTTATTATGCAGACTTTGTTCTTTTTAATCCTGCAACAGTGAAAGACAATGCAAGTTTCAAAGACTCTAAAGCATTATCTGATGGTGTTGAAAGAGTATGGGTGAATGGTGTTTGCGTTTACAATGAGAAAAAATCAACAAACAAATTTCCAGGAATATTTATTGGAAGATAAAAGAAAGAAAATGGAATCAGAAAAGAAAAAACCAGGCGCCATTGTACTAACAAATGGATACCTGGCAAAGCCCGATGCAAAAACAGCACATGGTCTTATAAGGGGTACTGAACGGTTTAGTATACTCGCAGTAATTGATTCTGAATTTGCAGGACAAGATGCAGGAACCGTATTAGATGGCAACCACAGAAACATACCAGTGTTTGATACTGTAGCTACTGCAATTACAGAAGTTCATGACATTGAATATTGTATTATAGGTGTTGCCACTGTAGGGGGTATTTTACCAGAAAGCTTTTTGCCAATACTTGAATTATGCATCCTCAACGGTATTTCTATTGTAAATGGGTTACATGAATTTTTAAATGATAAACCAGAGATCGTTGCCCTAGCAAAAAGACATCAGGTAACACTAACCGATGTACGCAGACCAAAGGCAAGAAAAGATTTACATTTCTGGACGGGCAATATTTTTAATTTGAAAACCCCTGTTGTTGCAGTAATAGGTATGGATTGTGCCATGGGAAAAAGAACAACCTGCAGAATGATTCGAGAAGCTGCTAACCAAAATGGTATTAAGGCAGAAATGATTTATACCGGGCAAACAGGTTGGCTTCAAGGTGGAGAATTTGGATTTGTTTTCGACACCACTGTCAACGATTTTATTTCCGGAGAATTAGAACATGCCATTCTTAGTTGCGTTGAAGCAACAAAACCAGATATCATTTTACTGGAAGGTCAATCTGCTTTAAGAAACCCATCTGGTCCTTGCGGATCAGAGTTATTGATTTCTGGAAATGCTAAGCATACCGTTTTATTAGTAGCACCGAAAAGAAAGTATTACGAAGACCTACCTGAATGGGGAGCGCTTCCAAGTATCGCCTCTGAAATTGAGTTGATAAAATTATTGGGATCAACAGTAATAGCAATTGCTATTAATACAGAACACTGTAGTTTAGAAGAAGCAATCTCATTTCAAAAAGCTTATGAAACAGAATATAAGCTTCCTATTTTATTGCCCATCCAACAAGGAGTAGATAGTTTAATACCCGAATTGAAAAAAATAATAAATAACATTAAATGAAAATAAAATCCGTTCATTCCTGGTTAAGTCCTCTGCCACTTACCAGGGCTTATACCATTGCATACAAAACCATTACAGATACAGAAGTTGTTTTTTTAGAAATTACTTTAGAAAATGGCATGTCTGGTATTGGCGCTGCTAATCCGTTTGCTGACGTAGTTGGAGAAACGCCACAGCATACACTTGCCAATTTACAATCTGGTTATTTAGATCAAATTATTGGAAAAGATATTCGTTTTTTTAATGAAATAATCGATCAGGCTTGCTTACATTTTCCAAAACAACCTGGCACAATTGCAGCAATCGATATTGCATTACACGATTTATTCGGGAAGTCCTTGAATATATCGGTACTGGATTTTTATGGCACAAAAGTTAAAGCATTACCTACTTCTGTTACCATTGGAATTAAGGAAACAAAAGAAATGCTTATCGATGCCGAAGAATATTTTAAACTGGGGTTCAAAATATTAAAAATTAAAACCGGTTTGGATGTTGATGCAGACATTGAAAGAGTTCGTTCCATAACAGAAAAGTTTTCATCTAAAATGTTAGTACGTGTAGATGCTAATCAAGGTTATTCAATAGACGATCTGAAAAAATTCATTAGTCATACTGAAGCCTCCACACTAGAACTAATCGAACAGCCCGTTAAAACAGGTCAAGAATCGGTTTTACAACCATTGGGGATTGAGGATAGAAAAAAATTAGTTGCTGATGAATCTCTAATTGATGCGCGAAGCGCATGGAAATTTTCATTGCCGCCACAATCATTCGGCGTTTATAATATTAAACTGATGAAATCTGGGGGTATTAAAGGTGCCAGAGAAATTGCTACCATTGCAAAAAATGCAGACATTGATTTATTTTGGGGATGCAATGATGAGAGTATCGTAAGTATTACTGCCGCATTACACGCTGCTTATTCATGCAGTAACACTAAATATCTCGACTTAGATGGAAGTTTTGATTTAGCCAAAGATTTAGTGGAAGGTGGTTTTGAACTAAAAGATGGTTATATGTATCCTAGTAGTTTGCCTGGTTTAGGCATTAATAAAATAGACTAATTAATTTCAAATCAATTTCATTTTGCAAAAACTTACCGCTTCACTTGGACTTCGTTCAGCCATCTTTGTAGTAATCAGTGTGATCTTAGGATCAGGTGTTTTTAAAAAAGTAGCTATGATGGCTGCAACACTGCAATCTCCATTATTGGTTTTACTTTGCTGGGTTCTAGCGGGTATCATAAGTTTAGCTGGTGCTCTTTGTACTGCAGAAATGGCTGGTATGTTTCCCAATTCAGGTGGCGAATATTTTTACTTCCAAAAAGTATACAACCGTTTCTTTGCTTATATCTATGGCTGGGCAAATTTTGTGGTTTTAAAAACTGCTTCAATTGCTGCACTTTCATATATTTTCGCTCAATCGTTCAATAGCATTGTTCCGCTTCCTGATTTTTCTTTTAATCATAAAGCAAGTGGAGTAGAATTGATAGACAATTTATCAGTAAAGCTGTTAGCCTCCTTTCTATTGGTTTTGCTTACTTATATCAATTACAAAGGCATCCAGTACGCAGAGAAACTTAGTAGAATTATGACGGTGCTAATGTTATCTGCAGCAGCAGTTATTGTTGTAGCAGGATTTTCTGCGCCAATGGGCAGGTTCAGTAATTTAATTACTCCAAGTATACATGCGGATCATAGCTGGACTTATTGGCAAATCATCAAAGCCATTACCATTGCAAGTTTAGGAGCATTCTGGGGTTATGAAGGTTGGAATTGTGTGGGATTGATTGGAGAGGAAATTAAAAATCCAAAACGAAATCTACCATTATCATTAGGTATTGGAACATTGATTATTATTCTCGTGTATGTTTTACTGAATGTAGTTTATCTCTATGTTTTACCCATTGATTCAATTATTGAAATGAGTAAACATCCAAATCAGATTGCTGCAGTTGAGGTAATGAAAGTGGTATGGGGTAAGTGGGGTGAACTGTTTGTGGCAGTCTTAATTCTAGTTACCACTTTCAATGCAACTAATAGTACTATTTTAACCTCTGCCAGACTTTTTTATGCGATGGCTCGCGATAATAATTTTTATAAACCCGCAGCAATTATTCATCCAACATTTAAAACTCCATCGGTTGCGTTATTATTACAAGGTATCTGGTCCGTGCTTTTAATCTGGTCAGGAACTTTTGATCAGTTAACAGATATGCTTATTTTTTCAGCGTTTATTTTTTACGGTGCTACTGCGTTAGCCGTCATATTAATGCGCAAGCGTGTTCCTAATGAGCCCAGGTTTTATAAAGTATTTGCTTATCCTTTTACCCCTATTTTCTTTTTACTTTTCTGCGCTTTATTAATAACAGTAACACTTCAAAATCAACCGAAAGAAGCATTATCTGGTTTAGCTTTAATTGCAACAGGTATTCCTTTTTATTTTTACTGGAAAAGAAAAGAGGGATAATCTCTATTGAAAAGCAATCCCTATTTTTCTAATTGTTAGTATTTCAGTTATTTCATTTAATATTTCCGGGTCATCAATAGTGGAGGGAACATTATGTGGAGCACCATCCGCTATCAAGCGCATTGTTTTTCTTAATATTTTACCGCTTCTTGTTTTTGGTAGTCGCTTAACAAGAATCGCATTTCTAAAATACGCAACTGCACCAATTTGATCCCGTACTAGTTGAACCAATTCATTTTCTAATTCAAATTCTTCTTTGGGATGATTGTCTTTTAATACTACTAATCCTATTGGTCGTTGACCGCGCAACTCATCCGCAATTCCAATAACAGCACATTCTGCAATAGCTGGATGATGTGAAATTATCTCTTCCATTTCTCCTGTACTTAATCTATGACCAGAAACATTAATCACATCGTCAATCCTTCCCATGATATAGAAGTATCCCTCTTTATCTTTATGACCACCATCTCCAGTTAGGTAATACCCAGGGAAACGATAGAGATAGGATTCTTTAAACCACTCATCGTTTTTCCAGAGCGTTTGTAAACATCCTGGGGGTAAGGGCAATTTTACGGCGATATATCCTTCTTCATTATCATTAAAAATACCATTCCCATCATCTTCTAATATTTGTACATCAAAACCACAAATTGGTTTTCCAGCACTTCCAGCTTTTGTGGGAGATTGATCAATCCCTTGCATCAACCCCAGCATTGGCCAACCACTTTCAGTTTGCCACCAATGGTCAATCACAGAAATATTCAATAGGTCATTTACCCAATGATAAGTTGCAGGGTCACATCTTTCACCAGCAAGAAATAAAGTTTTAAGATTAGAGAGATTTTTATTTTTAAGCATTTGTCCATCAGGATCCTCTTTTTTAATAGCTCTGATAGCTGTGGGTGCGGTAAACATAGATCTTACTTGATGTTCTGCAGCCACACGCCAAAATTCTCCCGCATTAGGTGTTCTTACAGGTTTGCCTTCAAAAAGTATGGTAGTACAACCATGTATTAATGGGCCATATACAATGTAGCTATGTCCAACAACCCAACCAATATCACTTGCAGCCCAGAAAACTTCGCCGGGTTCAACATTATAAATATGGTCCATGCTATATTTTAAAGCCACAGCATACCCGCCTGTATCTCGCACTATTCCTTTGGGTTTGCCAGTAGTTCCAGAAGTATATAAAATATATAAAGGATCCGAAGCTAATACTGGAATACATGCTGTTGCCGTTGAAGATTGCATGAGTTCTTGCATATCCACATCTCGTTCTTCAATCATTTCTGCAGAAAGCCCTTCTCTTTGATAAACTATTACATAATTGGGTTTATGATATGCCTCCATAATGGCATGATCTACTAATGGCTTGTAAGCAATTTTTTTATCGAATTCAATACCAAATGATGCTGTGATGATTGCTTTGGGTTCTGCATCGTTAATTCGAATGGATAATTCATGTGGAGCAAATCCTCCAAAAACAACGGAATGAACAGCACCAATTCTGGCACAAGCTAACATTGCAATAATAGCCTGAGGTATCATTGGCATATAGATTACTATCGTATCGCCTTTAGTAATGCCAAGTTTAAGAAGTCCACCAGCAAACAAGGCTACTTCATCACGAAGCTCTATAAAATTGTACTTGCGTATTGTTTTAGTAACAGGAGAATCATAAATTAGAGCCGTTTGTTCTCCTCTCCCTTTTTCAATATGATAATCAAGACATAAATAAGACATATTTAGTTTGCCATCTTCAAACCATTTGTACAAACCTTGTTCATTTTTAGAAAGTATCGTTTTAGGA
The DNA here is from genome assembly GCA_037127755.1 of Bacteroidota bacterium. Lineage (GTDB taxonomy): Bacteria > Bacteroidota > Bacteroidia > Chitinophagales > Chitinophagaceae > Sediminibacterium. The sequence goes on along the minus strand of JBAXXT010000005.1, from coordinate 61,464 downwards.
AATTCGAACCATTCAATTTTTTTTGCTTGAGCCTGCCAGTATTCTACAGGTAATGCGATACTCTTTTTAAATTCAGTATCATATTCAGGCTTTGCTTTCACAATTGAACCTTCTAATAATTGCCCCACTTCACGCATTAGAAATTTAGTGCTGAAAGGTTTGCTAATATACAATGATGCACCAAGCGTATATCCTTTCTTTATATCTGCCTCTTTTGTTTTTGCTGATAAGAAAACAACTATACAATGCTTTAAAGCTTCTGCTTTTTTGATGTAAGCACAAATTGCATACCCATCTACATCTGGCATCATGATATCCAATAAAATAAGATCAGGCATGTACGTGTTTACGGCACTGATTGCTTCTGCACCATTACGTGCTATCATAACCTGATAACCGCTTTTTTTCATTAAGAACTCTAACGACATTAATATATACGGATCATCATCAACTACCAATACTTTGTATTTCGATGGCATGTTATTCAAATTTATTGGTCAATATTGTATGGGGAATCTCAACAATAAAATTTGCCCCACTATTTTCTAAGCTCTCAATCCAAATTTTTCCTTGGTGCATTTCAACAATCCTTTTGCAAATTGCCAATCCCAATCCACTTCCCTCGGGCTTTTTAAGCGTTTGGTTTTTTGCTTGAAAGAATTTATCAAAAACCAATTCATGCAATTCAGTCGGTATTCCTAACCCATCATCTTTGATAGAGATTCGATAAATATTATCTTGATAATTAGCTTCTACTTGTATATACTTCTTGGCATGCTTAATTGCATTTGAAGTGAGATTATAAAATACTTGTGTGAGTAAATCAATGTCTCCTTCCAATAAAGGCATCAGTGTTTGAATATTAAAATGAATTTGCAAACCTTTCTCTTTTAATAATTGCCGAGCACTATCTTCAATATCATACAATAAAGCTCCGAGTTCTATACCAGACAGATTTAATTGGGTTCTGCCACTTTCATATCGTTCTAGATTTAATACTTGTGTAATTAAATGACTTAATCTTTCTGTTTCTTTAATGATAGATTCAAGATAAATATTTTTTTCAGGGTCTGGAATTTCCGGATTGTCATGAACAATTTCACTTAATGCACGAATTGAAGTGAGTGGAGTTCTTAATTCATGAGTAACGGTATATAAGAACTCATCTTTCATTTCATCTATTACTTTCAACTGCTGATTGGCAATTCTCAACTCTTCAGTTGCCTTACTAAGCTCAAGTGATTTGCGTCTTAATTCCTTATTTGTTTCTTTCATTAATTGACTCTCACGAAGAATTTTCAATACTTCATCAATACTTAATTCTTCTTCCTTAACCACATTTTTAACCATAATCCTTGCAGAAGCTGAACCAATTGCTCCAGCTAATACTCTTTCAGCAAAACTTACAAGCATGGGATCTGCTTTGCCAGATTGGGTTAGCTTTACCTTATGTCGGCGAGAATATCCTGCTAACAAATAGTCGGTACGGGGTTTACCAATAAAATTATAAAGTAAAGATGTGATATCTGGAATAAAAGCAGTAGCCTTTCTGATGATAGATCCTTCAGCGCTTTGAACCGAATGTTTAAAAATGTCGACAAACATTTCAGCTTGATAAATTTCTTCTGTATTTCTTTTTGAAAATAATGAAATGCCCACAAAGAAAACAGTGTTGAAAAACATACTCCAGAAAAAGCCATGGGTGATGGTATCAAAACCAGTCATCCCAAATAATTCAAGTGGTTTTAAAAAATGCAAACCAAATAAACCCTCATTTAATATTTCTCCATTTAAAAATCCAGCACCAACTATATACGGTACCACTAATGTAAAAAACCAAACAACAAATCCCATTAGTATAGCAATAAGTGCTGCATTTTTATTCGCTTCTTTCCAATATATACCCAAAATAACTGCTGGTGCAAATTGAGCAACTGCAGTAAAAGAAACCAATCCGATTGAAACAAGGGAATATTTTTCAGCAACGGTTCTATCATATAAATACGCCATTAATATAATAACGACGATGCTTATTCTTCTACTACTAATAACAATGAGTCTAAAATATTTTTCAAAATTGAGCTTTGTGAAAGATGATAAAAACAAGAGCAAGGGCATTACAATATGATTACTGATCATAGTGCTTAAAGCAATTGTTTCAACTATAATCATACTACTGGCAGCAGAAAACCCGCCAATATAAACCATGGTAACTAGCCAAGGTTGGTGGGCATACATGGGAAGTGCTAAAATATAAGTATCTGCGTTTATATTTTGTCCATTGAAGATAATAGATCCTCCAAAAGCGATAGGTACAACAAATAAATTAATCACTAATAAATAAAGTGGGAATAGCCACATTGCTTTGTTCAAATGTTGTTCTTGCATGTTTTCAACAACTGAAATCTGAAACTGTCTGGGCAGAAATAAAACTGCTAACATAGACAATAGCATCATTGAAAACATTTGTATGTACATTTTATTATCCTGTACTACAAAAAGCTTTTGAAAACTTGGAAGATCCGCAGATTTCTTTAATACCTCTCCGAATCCATTAAACAAAAAATATGTCACAAATATTCCTACTATGGTAAATGCAACTATTTTAATAATCGATTCAAATGCAATTGCAGCAACCAATCCTTCATGTTTTTCAGTAGCGTCAACACTTCTAGTTCCGAATAAAATAACAAATGCAGAAAGCCCGATAGCTATATAAAAAGTATTATCGCTAAAAACATTAAAACTTTGTTGAATAACATGCGTTGTAGAGGTAACAATTTCAATACTACTGCTTATAGCTTTAAGCTGAATTGCTATATATGGAATAATGCCAATTACTGATAGCAATGTAACTACAACCCCTAAAGAAATATTTTTTCCATACCGAGTTGAAATAAAATCGGCAATACTTGTGATACGTTGTGTTTTTGAAATCCGAATAATTTTTCTTAGCAAAATCCAAAACAAAGGAGCCATAACAGCTGGGCCCAGGTATATATATAAGTATTCAACACCAGTTGTAGTAGCTCTACCTATACTCCCGAAAAAAGTCCAAGCTGTACAATAAACGGCAAGTGACAAAGCATAGATATAGGGATTATTGATAATGCTTTTATTGGCTGCAGAACGAAATTCAGCATAATAACCAATCCCAAAAAGAATGATCAGGTAAAGGACAGACCATAATATGACAGTAATATTACTCATCCTTTTTTTTCTTGTTTTTAAAAAGGCGAGTATCCGCAATCAACCAGGTAAGAAAAATAAGTAGTAGCCATAGAACAAAAATATAAAAGTAAATCTGTGGAACTCCTAGAATTGTAAAAGTACCATTCATCATTTTGGCAAAAGGAAAACTAAAGAGCATCATAAATAGTATGCTTATAAATAATAATCGCTGTTCTTTTAGTTTTTCTTTCATAAAAGCAAAATAACCGTTAATGGCGAAATTATTCACCATTAACGGTTTATAAAAAATGATTACAAAGGCTTAGTGTCGTAATCTATTAATTCAGAACTAGCTTCTGGAAGATGGTCGTAATTTCCTTCCAATGCATATAAACCGAATAAAATAAAACCAATTGCAATAGGATAAAAAACAGTAATAAATACACCCCATTGAATAATCGTATCAGTACCAGGTTTCTTTGCGATTTCACTACTTGCTGTTTGCAAAAGATAATGTATCGCAAGTGGGCCTAAAACAACCCAAACTAATCCAAGGTATTTTTTTAAAGCATTCATATTTTTTCTTTTATAATTTTAATAATAGGTTGTTTTAACGGTCAACTTCTGGATCAATTCTATTACTGATATAAACTGCGCCAATAACCAAACATACTGCAGCAATTACAATTGGATACATTAAACCAACAATCTTATTATCAACATAAATTGTGGTAAGTAATGTTGCAATAAAAGGTGTTAAGCCACCAAATACACCATTACCAATATGATATGGCAATGACATGGATGTATATCTAATCTTAGTTGGGAATAACTCTACAAGGAAAGCTGCAATAGGACCGTATACTAAGGTTACGTAAAGAATTAAAATAAATACAATACCTACCATTTTCCAATAATCACTACTACTCAAAGTTTTTGAAATAGCTACTAATGGTTTCTTGGTTGTTTTACCAGCTGTTGAATATGCGGTATCAGTTTTTGTGTTCACCATGCTCATGCCGTCAGTGAAATAAGATTTCGTTACCACTTTACGAATAGAGTCGGTTGAATTTGGAATTACTTTTACTGTAGTCTCAATTTTAGTATTTACAACTATTTCTGTTTTTTGTTTGGCATCTGCAATATTGAACAAAGAGGTAAACAAATAGTTATAAGAAATGATAGCCAGGAACATACCCGACAACATGATCCATTTTCTTCCAATCTTATCACTAAGTGTAGCAAACACTACAAAAAATGGCGTGGCAAATAAAATTCCAAAGATCAAGATAGTTCTTGATTGATCAAACTCTACTTTACATACATTTTCAATAAATGATTGTGCGTAGAATTGACCGGTATACCAAACTACACCTTGTCCCATTGTGGCACCAAACAAAGCCAATAAAACCATTTTCAAGTTTGCTTTATGTCCAAAACTTTCTTTCAAAGGATTTACAGATGTTTTTCCTTCAGATTTTAATTTTGAATACATTGGCGATTCGGCCATACGTAACCTGATATAGATGGATACTAAAACCAACAAACTAGAAATCCAGAATGGAATTCTCCAGCCCCAGTCATTAAATTTTGCAATAGATTTTGCCTGATCTGCATCAAGGAAATGGCGCGTCATTAATATAACACCCAAAGAAATAAATAATCCAAGTGTTGCAGTAGTTTGAATCCAGGAAGTAAAGAAACCCCTTCTATGAACTGGAGCATGTTCTGCCACATAAGTTGCTGCGCCACCATATTCACCACCAAGTGCCAATCCCTGAATTAAACGAAACACAAGAACTAGAATCGGTGCTAGAAACCCTATACTTTCGTAACTAGGAATACACCCGATTGCAAAAGTTGAGAATCCCATTAAAACCAATGTTAGAAGGAATGTATATTTCCGACCAACTAAATCACCTAGTCTTCCAAAAACCAGGGCCCCAAATGGTCGTACAATAAATCCTGCTGCAAAAGTAGCAAGTGTAGAAAGCAAAGCCGCAGTTGGATTTGTTTTCGGAAAAAATTGGTTTGCGATTACTACGGCAAGGCTACCAAAAATATAGAAATCGTACCATTCAATTAGGGTTCCTAGTGAAGATGCTCCAATCACTTTCCAGATACCCTTTGTTTCGTTGTTATTACTCATGAGGCAAGTTTAGAGATTTAAGAAATTAAGATAAGAATTTAAAATGAGTATGATGAGATGAATAGAATTCTGTTATTTGTTACGGAATTTGTTATACCTGTAACTTTTGCATTCGATCCAGCAGCACCATATGTAGCTGAAGTAATTTCTGCTTCTAATCCAAATCTGAATTTGCCCGATATCGTTTCAATACGTGGTGCTACTCGAAATACATTTGCTAGAGAAGTTTTTCCTGCAGAGATTCCCCGTGTATATGATGCAACTGAATTATCTCCAGATGCACCATTGTTATACGTATAACCTACAAATATTCCGGGAATCACTTTTTTTCCTGTTCCCATTATTTCTACCCAATAAGAATTTACAGTAATCGGCTTATAAGTAATAGCTGGTGCTATTCCATAAGCTAAATATCCTCCAATCATTAAATGGTCGTACAAATTCTGACCCGATAAAAATTCTGCTTTAACAATCACTGCTTTAGTTGTGATTTTGGCATAGGTTTCAAATGTGATGCTATTCACTCTTTCATTGGATACTACCAATGTAGAAGCCCCAGCTGCTGAAGGTGCACTTAGAGCGGGTCTTAATGATTTATAATCAAGTGCAATACCTGCTAAAAAAGTTTTTCCTTTGTATTGTAATTGCGCATGTAGATTTGGAACAACAGCATTGCTGATATAAGCCTGACTAGCAGCAGCTGTACCTAATGCAATATTGGTACTCGGACCACTACTTACAAAAGCTTCTGTTTGAGAAATTGCTGCAATAATTAAATTGATTTCCTTCCCTAATTTTTGAGTTAATCTAATCTGAGGGTTTCTAGCAAAAGGTTGAAAAGGCATGCCAGTATTAAAACTCAATACACCTGGAAAACAATCTGTCACAAAAAGTGGATGCCAATACTGACCAAATGCAAGTTGCGTCTTGGGCCAATCCAATCTTGCAACTGCATGTCTCAATCGAAAAACGTTTTCGTTTCCGTTTGCATTTCCAAAAAATTCTGCTTCAATAGTTCCAGAAGTTTTTGCACCAAAGGCATCTGGTCCAGTTACTGATCCCGCTAACCTTGTGGTAATTGCCAACATATCTAGTGATGAAGCTGCATTGATATCTTTTCCGTTGATATCATTATTTACATTGGCAGGATATAGAAGCAGTTCACCCTGATTTGCCGGACGAGCAGATACTACCTGTCTTGAATCAAAGAAAACATCATTACGAATAAATCCTGAAAACTTAATTCCCCAACCAGGATCTGCCTTTTTCTCGGCAGGTTTTGTGGGGGATTCTTTTGAATGAATACTGTCTTTTAAAGGGGGGGGTTGTGCTTTAGCAATTCCAACAGACAACAGAATGCATGCAGTTAAAATCCTTTTTTTCATGGTAGCGTTTAGATTGGTTAACAATTAATCGTTCTCCGAACCTAGAAAGAAAGTAGATGAAAAATGGTATAGTTGGTATAGTTACGGTAATAGTATATTTTTTGGTAGAAAACGAGTGATTTTTAGGCAGAGATTACATTGATTTTAGTCGCTCCCATTTGATCATCATATACTTATCCCCCAATTCGGTAATAATCATCCCAGAATTTTTTAAATTTTGTGGATTTGCCATGAATAGAGATAGTTCTGTGAGGGTTAGCACTTTATAAGAAGGAGCATAATCGTAGTTTTCCGGGGCTTTAACTTTGTATTTTTTAACCCAGTTTATAACACTAACATGACTAACACCAAGTATCCTTTCAATTTCTCTATAAGTTACTCCCTCAATATGGAGCTGTAAAGCTTTGATTACATAATAAGGATCAATACTTTTGCCTTCTTTTTCAACAGAAAAATGATACCCGCATTTTTTACAATGAAACCGCTGTCTTTCTTTTACTATACCACTTTTGGTGATATTATCTGATTTGCATTTTGGGCAATTTCTTGTTTTCATGATAGTGAAATTTTCAATTGTATATACTAATTTAGCAAGAGTATACCAATTTAGCAAAAATCGTTTTGTTTATGCTTGGAAGATTTTAAATCTGCTGTACATTAGAGCTCTTAAAACGATCGCAATGCATTATCCTTATCAAATCTCCAGTTTTGAACAATATCAAGCTGATTACAAACGCAGTATTGAAGACCCCGCCGAATTTTGGTCATCTGTTGCTGAAAATTTTAGTTGGCGAAAAAAATGGCATACAACGCTTAATTGGAATTTTACAGATCCCAAAATAGAATGGTTCAAAGGGGGCAAGTTAAATATCACTGAGAATTGTCTCGATAGACACCTCGAAAAATCTGGCGATATGCCAGCCCTCATTTGGGAACCGAACGATCCGGAAGAACATCACCGAATTATCACTTATAGAAAACTGCACGAAAAAGTTTGTCAGTTTGCCCACGTACTTAACAACAACGGTGTTAAGAAAGGTGATCGTGTATGTATTTATATGGGGATGATACCAGAGCTTGCAATTTCAGTACTTGCATGTGCCAGAATTGGAGCCATTCATTCTGTTATTTTTGGAGGTTTTTCGGCACAAAGTATTGCTGATCGTTTATATGATGCACAGGCTGAATACATCGTTACTTGCGATGGGGCCTATCGCGGAGCAAAAGATATTCCTTTAAAATCAGTGATTGATGATTCACTGATTGGTAATAGAACAGTAAAAAAAGTAATCGTGGCTACCCGGACCCGTACTCCTGTTTCAATGATTAAAGGGCGTGACCTTTGGTGGGAAGATGAAATTAAAAAAGTAGAGACTTTGGGTTTACATGATTACCCTGCAGTTGAAATGGATGCAGAAGATCCACTATTTATATTATATACATCTGGTTCAACTGGTAAACCAAAAGGTGTTGTACATACCTGTGGTGGTTATATGGTGTATACCAATTATACTTTCGTCAACGTATTTCAATATCAAACAGGCGATATCCATTTCTGTACTGCCGATATTGGTTGGATCACCGGTCATAGTTATATTATTTATGGTCCACTCAGCGCTGGTGCCACTTCATTAATGTTTGAAGGGGTTCCTACATTCCCTGATGCAGGAAGATTCTGGGATATTGTAGACAAATTCAAAGTCAATATTCTCTATACGGCACCAACAGCCATTCGTAGTTTAATGGGTTTTGGTTTAGGCCCTTTACAAGGCAAAAATCTTAGCTCTCTCAAAGTATTGGGCACTGTAGGTGAACCCATTAATGAAGAAGCATGGCATTGGTATGATGAACATGTTGGAAAACATAAATGTCCAATTGTTGATACCTGGTGGCAAACAGAAACCGGGGGTTGTTTAATTAGTAATCTGGCTGGCATTACCCCTGCAGTTCCAAGTTGGGCAACACTTCCTATGCCAGGATTGCAAATGGTATTAGTGGATGAGACTGGAAAAGAAATTGTGGCGCAGGGAGATGAAACGATTTCTGGAAACCTCTGTATTAAAGGTCCATGGCCAGGCATTCTTCGAACTACTTATGGAGATCATGAAAGATGCAGAACCAATTATTTCGCAACTTATCCGGGAATGTATTTCACAGGTGATGGTGCTCTAAAAGATAAAAATGGTTTCTTTAGAATTACAGGTCGTGTAGACGATGTTCTAAATGTAAGTGGCCATAGAATAGGTACAGCAGAGCTTGAAAATGCCATCAATATGCACTCTGGTGTGGTTGAAAGCGCAGTGGTGGGCTATGCACATGATATTAAAGGACAAGGCATTTATGCATACGTCATTTATCAGGGCTCGCACGGTCAGGATACGCATGGCACAGCTGATCTTGTTAGAAAAGATATCATACAAACAATTACAAGAATTATTGGTGCCATTGCAAAACCTGATAAAATTCAATTTGTAAGTGGATTACCAAAAACCAGAAGCGGAAAAATTATGCGGAGAATTTTACGTAAAATAGCAGAAGGAGATTTGGATAACGTAGGTGATATCTCTGCATTATTAGATCCATCAGTAGTAGAAGAAATTAAAAACGGAAAAATATAATTTCAACTTCTAATATTTTAAGACGAATAAATTTGGTTTTATGCAAGTATCTACAGCTCTTGAAATATACTTTGAAAAATTTCGCAAGAATATAATTGGCCAAGATCAAAATTTTATTTCCCCTCTTGGTGAAAAGAAAATTATTTATGCCGACTGGACTGCCAGTGGCAGGTGCTATAAACCCATCGAAGATATTCTTCAACAAGAACTAATGCCTTTTCTTGCAAATACGCATACAGAAACAACCATTACCGGAACGCTGATGACGAAGGCTTATGAAGAAGCTAAATGGATAGTGAAAAAACATGTGGGTGCTGATCAGGATGATGTCTTAATCTTTTGTGGCAGTGGAATGACGGGTGCAGTGAATAAATTACAGCGGTTACTTGGACTAAAAATGCCTGAAAGAATCATGGATTATGTGAAGAAGGGCATGATTCCAAAAAAAGAAACATTAAAAGAAAATGTGAGAAGTATTCACCAGTTTTTTAATGACTACTTACAAATTGATGATGAATTAAAGCCCATCGTTTTTGTTACTCATATGGAACACCATTCTAATCAAACTACCTGGTTAGAAACAATTGCAACAGTTGAAATAATAAAATCAGATACAGAGGGGAATGTTGATTTAATTTATTTTAGAGAACTTCTTGAAAAATATAAATATAAAAAAAACAAGATTGCAGCCATTACTGGATGTTCAAACGTTACTGGCATTCAAACCCCTTATCATGAAATAGCTAAATTAATTCATGCATTCGATGGTCTTTGTTTTGTAGATTTTGCCTGTTCAGCACCTTATATCAATATCGATATGCACCCTGCCGAAAACGGTGCACATTTAGATGCTATTTATTTTTCACCGCATAAATTTTTAGGTGGTCCGGGAAGCTCCGGGGTTTTAATTTTCAATAAAAAAATATACAAAAATATCATACCTGATCAGCCCGGTGGTGGCACTGTAGTATATACCAATCCATGGAAAGTGCACGAATATATTGCGGATATAGAACATCGTGAAGATGGTGGCACACCCCCTTTTTTACAAGGTATAAAAGTTGCCATGAGCGTAAAGCTAAAAGAAGCCATGGGAGTAGAAAACATTCAAAAAAGAGAAGAAGAATTACTCGAAATTATTTTCGAACGCTTTACAAAAATGGACACTGTTGAGCTATTAGAAGGAAATAATAAAAAAAGATTGGGTGTAATATCTTTTATAGTAAAAGGGGCACATTATAACCTCATAGTTAAAATCTTGAACGATCGATTCGGAATTCAAACAAGAGGTGGTTGCGCGTGTGCTGGCACATATGGACATTTATTATTACACGTTAACGAAATTGAATCATATGAACTTTTGGATATGATTCATACTGGTGACCTATCTTGTAAACCAGGCTGGATCAGACTATCCATACATCCCACAATGACAAATGCAGAAGTCATTTACATCATGGATGCCATTGAAGACTCCGCTTCGAACTTCCGCCAATACCAGTTAGATTATATTTACGATACAGAAACGAACGAATACAGTTTTAAGAATGCAAATAAACCTGAGGATGCCATCATCGAAAAATGGTATAGTGGTTTTTAAAAATCTTACTTTCATTATCATATAACTCTTAAAATTTTTATTTTGAAAAAAAGGGAAGGATATATTACCTGGGATGAATATTTTATGGGCGTTGCTTTGCTTTCAGCTAAAAGAAGCAAAGACCCCAATACTCAAGTGGGTGCCTGTATCGTAAATGATAAGAATAGAATAGTTGGCACTGGATATAATGGACTACCAGCTGGTTGCCACGACGACGCATTTCCATGGGCTAAACAAGGGGAGTTCTTACAAACAAAATACCCTTTTGTTTGTCACGCTGAATTAAATGCCATCCTAAATAATATTGGAATGGATTTACACGGTTGCAGAATTTATACCGCATTATTCCCCTGTAACGAATGCACAAAATCTATCATCCAATCAGGCATCTCTGAGGTTATTTATTTATCTGATAAATATGAAGGCACTGATTCTGCCAAAGCTTCCAGAATGATGCTTGAAAGTGCGGGTGTAATTTGTCGTAGGGTAACCACAAATATTACCAGTCTGATCCTATCTTATAATGAATCAGATGTATAAAAGAGTTCTAAAAGGAACGCTTTATCTGTAGATCAACATAATTATACCTGTTGCCACCATTAATACCACAGGGATCCAAAACACAGAAGTTCTTTTAAAATGTTCTTTGTTTAAATGCACAAACAGGTATACCGGTAAACAGGAGATACATATTATCATTGGAAGCCAAAGTAATTGGTAGGCATTGCCCAAGCTTGGATATCTATAGGAATATTCATTAATAAATAAACTACTAATCCAATAAGCACAAATAATAACACTAATGACAAGCACCACCCAGAAATGATTGGGTTTGGGTTTCTTTACAGTGGCGTGTTTATGGGGATGCTTTTTGTTCATTGTACCTGATTTAGAAGTTAAAATCTAAAAGAATTTATTCCTTATAAATTTACAACTTAATCTGCAATACAATTTCAAAAAATAAAGTAGAAAAGAAAAGACAAAATGGCTATTTGTTTAGCAAGATTGCACTTATGTCTACGTTCTCCGTATAGATATAATTAGGATTATTTGCCGCAATACTCTTATTAGAAATAATGGCAGTTGATTTCTTCGGGATTTTAGGATAGTACAATGTTACATCTAAATTAAAAACCTTGTTATATAAGTAATAGGAGGTATCCAATAAGGTTTTCTGGAATTTAAATACAGTTGCCTCTGTGGTATGAAGGGTATCAATCAATCCCAACTTGTATCTTTTATAGGTTACACCCTGACTAGTATTGAGACTTACAACGATCGTATCATTGAAATAATTAGTGAGCGAAAAACTGCTGGTATCATCCGCTGTTCGGTATGTTACTGAGTCGAGCAAAGCCTTTACTACAAAAATAGTACCTCCTTTATACATTCCTGCAACATCTGTAATTGCATATGGTACAGGCACAGGCGGTATAGGCGGCGGCGTAATCACTACCGGCTCATACGCTTTGATGCATGAGGACAAAAGGATTATCGCTAAAATGATATAAAATGAGTGTTTTTTTTTCATGCTGGTTAGCTTCTTACTACAAGTCACCCATTGGATTTTGGGATAACAAACCGTACGTTACAAACGTTTTTTTACTTTATTTATTGGACGGAGACCAAATTTGATTCATGGAATGCCAAACTTTGCTCATTGGGCTCGATTTTACATTCGATTCCCAAAGCCAATTAGCTCAAGTGTCTCCCTGTCGTTGAACTTAATCATAGGATTTTTAATTAATTGATCCTCAAGAGAATGGTATAGTGCATCAATCAATTTTTCGGTTGATTCATTAATAGAATTGAAGGATATACGGTTTTTAAAAACACCATCTTGGAATACCTTTTTAAATTCCCGAGAATTGGAACGGAATTCCCAATAAGTAATATCCCCATTCAACAGGCCTACTACTAATGAATCATTAATTTCAAATTGAATTAATGTATCCTTAAATTCCATTTTAATTTTTTTTTAAAATTAACAACCTTACTTCTCATTTCACTCCGTTTAAACACCGATTTTTATCGCGGAAATCACCGATATTTTGCCGGTTCAGGCTTAGTAAAATTGTCGCTGAAACAAATTATTGGCTATAATTGAATTAGATACTAAATTGGTATAACATTTAACCCATAAAATGCAAACACAACAAATACAATTTCAAAATGATCAGTGGAATATTAGAAATACTAGCACAAATTTTGATGCAGATAAAGTACAATTAGCTATTGTTTTTGGTTCCGGTGACTTAGCAGGTAACCAAACCTACTTTAATATCATTCAAGCAAAGTTTCCAAATGCAGATATTGTTTCATGCTCTACTGCAGGAGAAATTATTAGCGATGAAGTATTCGACGATACATTAATCATTACAGCTATCCAGTTCGAAAAAGCAACTATACGATGTATAAAGACTTCCGTAAATGAACAGGCAGATAGTTTTGAAACAGGAACATACCTTTTTAATTCTTTAAATGATGCAGATCTTTCAGGATTGTTTATTGTTTCAGATGGCACTAAAATTAATGGAAGCGAAATTGTAAACGGACTAAACTTAAATAATCACAAACACATACCTATAACAGGAGGTCTTGCAGGAGACGCTGCAAGATTTAGTAAAACAGTTGTTGGATTAAACGAAGCAGCAAAAGAAGGTAATATAGTTGCGGTAGGATTTTATGGAAAAGATATAAAAATTGGCCATAGTTCACTAGGAGGATGGGATGAATTTGGTAAGGAAAGAATCATTACTAAGTCTGATAAAAACGTTTTGTATGAAATTGATGGGGCTGTAGCTCTTGACTTATACAAAGAATATTTAGGACCCTATGCTGAAGAGCTTCCAGGTTCTGCACTTTTATTCCCCTTATCTATTCGCCTGGAAAATTCAGATAGAAATCTGGTAAGAACCATTTTATCTGTAAATGAAGCTGAGAAGTCAATGACATTTGCAGGCAACCTTCCAGAAGGCTCAAAGGTTCGTTTTATGAAAGCCAATTTTGAAAAGTTAATTAATGCATCAGCAACTGCTGCAGTAAATTCATTTGATAAAGCAAACCATTCGCCCGACTTAGCCGTATTAATCAGTTGTGTGGGGAGAAAACTAATTTTACAAGAAAGAACGGAGGATGAATTAATTGCTGCAAAGCAGATATTTGGAGATCATACATGTATTACCGGGTTCTACTCTTATGGAGAAATTTCGCCATTCAACCCTTTGTCTAATTGTGAGTTACATAATCAAACAATGACAATTACAACTTTTTCAGAGCAATAGCTTATTATTGAGGCGGCATTATGGAACATCATTCAATTTTAGAAAAGCAAATTCGGAAATTCTTGACGAGTAATTATCAAGAAAATGAAGAATTAAAAAAGTTACTAGAAGTGATCAGTAAAAGTTATCACGCATTTGAGCGTGATAAAAAAATAGCTGATCATGCTTTTGATATTAGTGAGAAAGAATATCAAAATGTAAATGCTGATTTACAAGCTCAGATAGATATCCGCAAATCATCCATCGTAAAACTAAAAGAAGCCATTCGCGCACTCGACGAAACAGAGAATAATGATTTTGACGACAAGGACGAGGATTTGATCAGTATTATTAACTTTCTTGAAATTCAAATTAAAAAAACAAAGCAATTAGAGACCGAACTGATTTTAGCAAAAGAAGACGCCGAAAAAGCATCAAGAGCTAAAAGCGAATTTCTTTCCATTATGAGTCACGAAATTCGAACTCCTCTTAATGCAATTATAGGTACCAATAACCTTTTACATTATCAAGATCCTTTGCCATCCCAGAAAGAACTTTTAAATGTGATGAAGATCTCATCTGAAAATTTGCTAAGTCTGATAAATGATGTTCTTGACTATGGCAAATTAGAAGAAGGGAAAATAATTTTGGCAGAAAGGGATATGAATTTAAAAACCTTTGTCAAAAACCTTCGCTCTGCTCATCGATTAAGAGCTGAGGAAAAAGGAAATAACCTGAGGTTGATGTATGATGATGATATTCCAGATTATGTTATTGGTGATGATACACGTCTTGGTCAGATTTTAAATAACCTGATTTCAAATGCTATAAAATTCACAAAAAAAGGTATTATAACTATTGAGGTATTATTGAATAATATTTCTGAGGAATATGTTGATATTGATTTTTCAATTATTGATTCTGGGATAGGCATATCTGCTGATAAACAGGAAATGATTTTTGACCGATTTACACAAGCCAATACTAATATTACTAGAGAATATGGTGGTTCAGGCCTGGGATTAACCATCATTAAATTATTACTGCAATTACAGAAAAGCGATATTAATCTAAGCAGTGAAGAGGGCAAGGGTTCGAAATTTTACTTTACACTCCGCTTCAAAAAAAGCAGTACCAGCCTACAAGAGGAAAATAATAAAATACAAAAAAACGATGCTCCAGATCTTAGTAATATTCATATTCTTTTAGTTGAAGATGTGGAATTCAACGTGATGGTGGCAGAAAAAATGCTTCAAAATTGGAAGGCAACGGTTGATGTTGCCAACAATGGTGAAATCGCAGTTGAAAAAGCCCGGGATAATAAATACGATATCATCTTGATGGATTTACAGATGCCCGTGATGGATGGATATACTGCTACAAAAAAAATAAGAGAATTAAATAATACCATTCCAATTATTGCCCTCACCGCGTCTATAACAATGGATATCCAGGGAAGAGCTATGGAATTTGGCATGAACGATTGTATTACCAAACCATTTAATCCAAACGACTTGCTTGCAGTTATTCTGAAGTATGCCAATCCCTCTTTATAGTTTCTATTACGATACTAAAACCATCCTCTTTTTCTGAAAGTAAATAACATCCAAAGTGGTATTACTATCATAAATGCTACTGCCGAAAAAAAGCCATACTCATTGTGGAGAGTAGGAATTCGATCAAAGTTCATTCCAAATATGCCTCCTATTACTGTTGCTGGTGCCAGTAAGCAAGTTACTATTGCCATCACTTTCATTACTTCATTCATTTTCAAGTTTACATTACTTAGGTATAAGTCTTGTAAGTTGATCATCATATCCCGATAGTTTTCTGCCAGATCATTGGCCTGAACGATATGGTCGTATACATCTTTAAAATACTTGGTATTTCTTTCCTCCAATAGATCGCTATCACTGCGTATAAAACCATTCACCAACTCCCTAACTGGTGCCACATTTCTTTTTAATACAATCATTTCCTTTCGCAGGGAATTAATATCAGAAATTGAATTGGTATTACTGAAACGGATAATTTCCTCTTCCAATATTTCAATTCTTTCTCCTAGTTTTTCCATTACAATATAATAATGATCAACAATCATGTCTAATAAAGCATAGCACAAATAGTCAGCTCCTGATTGTCTTAACTTACTTGAAGAAAGTCTTAGTTTTTCTCTGATACTATCAAATACATCTCTGCTACTATCTTCCTGAAATGAAATCACATAATCTTTACCCAATAAAATACTGATCTGTTCAGTTTCTACGGCACCAGTGGTTTCATTGAAATACAACATGTTCAATAAACAAAAAAGCACAGTATCCATATCGTCCATCTTTGGACGCTGATTAATACTTAAAATATCTTCCACAATTAAGTAATGAATATCGAAGTGTGAACATATCTTTTCTACATCTTCTTTTATGATTCCCCCTATATTAATCCAACTAATATGTCCGTTTTCTTTATAAGAGTAACAGTCTTCCGTTAAAGGGTGTTCCGTTTCGTTTAAAAAATTAGCTGTAAAATCAAACACATGAATATGCGAACTGGTTTCCTTTGTTCTTGAGGGAGCTGCTGTTGGGTTTACAACAAAAATATCTCTGGTTCTTTCTGAACTTTCTTTTCCTCTCTTTGAAAAATACTTGATATAAGGGTTGCCAGCCATGGTTTGAAGTTAAATTAAATATGGTTGCAATATATTAAGACAATTCAATTAAAAGAACAAAGGTTTTTTATTCTTCGCCAGGCAAAGTATTCAATACCATTCTAATGGCCCCATAACTGATACCGTCTGGCAAATTGTCTTTTAACTTTCTCAAACTTAATCGCCCATGTTTTTCAGCTGCTCTTTTAATTAATTCTTGATGAGATTGTTTTACAAATTCATCTAAACTTAACTGTCCCTTTCCAATATAATAACTCAAATGATTTTCGATCGTTGTTGTTGAGAGCCCTCTCTCTTCTGCAATTGATTCAATACTATATCCATTTTTATATTGATCAAAACTCTGCTTCTTTGTTTCTGTTTCCTTTTCTTTAATAATCCTTGTTTGCTTTTTCTTTGACGGATGCTTTAATTCCATTCTAGTAGCCATCTGATGATCCATACAATAGTCTTGTACCATTTCTAAGAACGCGGCTCCGTAGTTTTCAATTTTATAGATACCAAATCCTGATATATTTGGAAGGTCCGAATTTTTGAGGGGCAGATAAGTTGCCAAATCCAATAAACTACTATCACTTAAAATAATATACGCCGGTATATTTTCTTCATGTGCAATTTTGTTGCGTAATTTTTTCAGGTTTTCAAATAATTCTTTCTCATAGGCATGCTGCTGAAATATGATGGGTTCTTTAATTATGACTTGTTTTACCGGAGAGTTTAAAAACACTTTTTCGGCTTTAAAAAGAACAGCTTTTGCTTTTTCTGTCAATTGAAGTACAGGATACTCGCTATTCGATTGTTGCAAATATTCTTCGTACAACAATTCTTTTGCATAATGGTGCCAATCATCTTTATTCAAATCTTTTCCAATGCCATAAACAGTAAGTTGTTTATGTTCTGCTCTAATTTTTTCAGCATTACTGCCCCTTAGTACATCAATAATATAACCAGCCCCAAATTTTTCGTTCAGCCTTGCAACTGCACTTAAGAACTTTTGTGAAATTAAAGTTGAATCAACTAATGTGCGGTGCCCCAAACAAATATCACAACTACCACAATTGTCTGCCGCTGGTTCTCCAAAATAATTTAAAAGGTATTTTCTTCTGCATCTTTTAGTTTCGCAGAATTGAACCATCTGATCTAATTTCTTTAATAGAATTTTTGTCTGCGCTTCATTACCCTCTACCTGTGCAAAGGATTTTAGTTTTATAACATCCCCTGCTCCAAAAAACAATAGTGCATCACTATTCAATCCATCCCTTCCGGCCCTTCCTGTTTCCTGATAATATCCTTCTATATTTTTAGGCAGATCTACGTGTATCACATATCTAACATTACTTTTATTGATGCCCATACCAAAAGCAATGGTGGCAACCATTATTTTAATTTCATCTTTTAAAAACTGATCCTGCCTTTCATCCCTTAGATTTTTTTCTAATCCAGCGTGATAAGCAGCAGCCTGAAATCCATCTTCCACCAGATCTGCTGCTAATTTTTCAGTAGCTGCTCTACTCAGACAATAAATAATTCCCGAATCATTTTTATGTTCCTCTAAATATGCTGTCAACTCCTCATAATACCCGCGCTTTGTTTTTACGGTATAAAATATATTGGGACGATTAAAACTATTTTCAAAAACCTGCGGATTATTCAAATGCAATTGCATGAGGATATCCTTTTTTGTTAAACCATCAGCAGTTGCCGTGAGTGCTATTATGGGAATATTCGGAAACACATCTTTTAACTCTCCCAGTACCCGATATTCGGGTCTGAAATCATGCCCCCATTGACTGATACAATGTGCTTCATCAATAGCAAAAAGTGATACAGAAATGCTTTGCAAAAAATGGAGGAATTGTTTATCCTGACCAACCAGGCGTTCAGGAGCAACATAAATTAATTTTAGTTCATTATTGCGCAATTGTTCTGATAAAATAGCCTGATCGGCAATGCTCTGCGTACTATTTAAGAAAGCAGCTTTTACACCACTTAATACCAATGCATCTACCTGGTCTTTCATCAGTGCGATTAAAGGACTTACTACCACAGTAACACCCGGTAAACATAATGCGGGTACTTGATAACAAAGACTTTTACCGCCACCGGTTGGCATCAAAACCAAGGCATCTTTTCCCTCTAATACCAGATCGATGATTTCCTTTTGGTTATGCCTAAAACTATCATATCCAAAAATGGTCTCTAAGATATGCTCGGGTGAATCGATGGTTTGCATAGGTGTGCAAGATAGAAAGCAATCAACTAATATTTCAACCCTTTCTTATCAGGTGTTTTTGGGGTTGTCTTGGTTATTTTAGCGGTTTTGCTTTTTTAACGGGTCAAGCAAAAACTTCAATCCGTTTAAATTTATTTCATACATCGTAGCAAGTAGCATTCCCATTTTGCCTTTGGGGAATCCATTCCGCTGGTGCCATTCCAGATAAAAATCCGGTAAGTCGCAGATCAACCTGTCTTTATATTTTCCAAAAGGCATACGTGTGGTTACCAAATCAACCAATAACTGAGGGTCGGGCAATAGAGGATCTTTCATTATTGAATATAAAATTAGATTGCATTTATTGGAGATCTCATTAATTTAATGAAACTCTAATTATCTCCTACCGCCTACATGATCTTTTTCTCCTGCTTTAATAGCAATGGGTAAAATATTTTGTTTTGGAGGAAGCGGACAAGTTGCAAAAATCGTAAAGGCACAAGGCGGATTAAACGCTTTATTAAAATCGATGATGGTATTTCCATTGGCATCAGGTAAATCTGTATAAAGAAAACGACCTGCCGGATACGTGGTTTTACCACTTGTAGCATCTCCAAAAAGTATAAACAATTCATTGCCCTCGCCCAATGCATCTAATTGATATTCTTTTCCTGCAATACTAAAAATTAATTTCCCGGGAGATTCCTGTGCATTGGTTTGACCTAATACATTTGTGATCAACAATTTATTTTCCTGCTTTTTTTCAAACCTTGCCTGCAACCGCCAGGTACTATCATCCTTGAACCTTTCGCATCCTTTGAATGCATTAACAACAGGTGCTTGTAAATCACGTAAACGAATTCCGATCTTATCGTCTCTTTGAATAATATTCCATCTAAGATTTCCTAGCGCCAATGAAGGAGCTTCCTGTTTCCCTTCTTCGTATACCAATACTTTTGTTACAGAACTATCATCAATATTCACCTTTACATTTTCAGCAGTAACCCAATACACCTGAAGGTTCTCAAATAAAAAGTAACCTGCTTTCTTTGGCATGTCTTTATGCTGATATACAATTTCATTTGACGGATCAGATCCAAAACTATTCTTACCTGTTTTCAACCAAAAAAGCCCCGTTAAGTTTAACCAACCATTGGGTGCTTTTAATGCAGCAATTCTTTTTTGTTTCCATTCAGACATATCTGTGGTAAAACTTTTTTTGTTTTGCGCATAAGTATGCGCTGATAGAAATATGCTGACAATTAAAAATAAGTATCTAACAATTATATAATTTTTCATGGGAATATTTAGGGAGCAAATCTACAATAATATTAGTCAGCTGAATTAGTAGGGTTATTTTTTATTATACTCCTTTACATACTCACCGAATAATCGTAACACTTCCGCTCAATAATTTTTTTCCCATCTCTGATTTTATAATATAATAATAGGTTGCTAAGGGTAATGACTGCCCTTTATATTTTCCATCCCAGGGTATGGAATATCCTTTGGAATAATAGATGGGTTGGCCCGACCTGGTAAATATTTGTACTACACAGTCGGGATAACTATCCAGATATTTGATTACCCATGTGTCATTGATATTATCGGCATTAGGTGAAAATACATTCGGTACTAATGGATTATATAAAACTTTTACATACACTGTGTCGCTATTGGCGCATCCGTTTATATCCGTCACTTTTAGTACATACTGTGTATCTAGTTTTGGAGAACATGCAGGCATTAAAATAGTAGGGTCGTCCAAGAAAACTGAAGGCGACCATATATAAGATAATTGATTGCCGGTAGCTACTGCTTTCATTTGTGTTGTTCCTCCTTCCAGCACAAAAAAATCGGGCCCTGCACTTACAGTTGGAGATGGCCAGACCGTGATGGTTTGAAAAGCCGTATCCACACAACCATTTATTGCAAGAAAACGATAGCCAATAGAATCAACTCCATGACTTACAATTACAGGATCGAAAATACCAGTTGCTGTTACGCCTTTGCCGAAATACACACCCATACCAGCAAGGTTTCCAATTTCAGTAGCCTGATTAAACTGCACTGGGGCCACATTATCACATATGGAATTGATAGGTAAAAATTGAATTTGAGGTGCTGCTAAAATAGTTACCGTTTTTGTAATTTCTTTCATACAGGAAATTCCTGAATAAGTACGATATAGAACTTGATAGCTATTGGTGGCAGGTTGCGTAAATCTGTTATAAAGTTTGTGATATGTTTTTCCTTTAACCACATGAAGATCTACTACTGAATCAAGTGGTGCTGCGATCTTATCCCAATAAATGGCTGATTTAGTAATCGTACCAAAATCAACACTAGATTTATCTTGTATAAAAACGGGCAGGTTACTACAATCATTCGCTAGATGCAAAATATTAAAATCGGGTACAGGATTGGCGCCGTTTACAACAAAGGCCTGCATCAAACTATCCACACAACCAGTATTAGAACTTACTTTTAAAGAAACCTGATAATTTCCTTGAGCAGTATAATGATGGGCAGGGTTTTGCAGCACAGAACTATTCGGGTTAGTTATTGTACTTTTTGAAATATCTCCAAAATTCCACAAATATGAAAATGGTTTACCATTCGGATCTTTTGTATAGCTACTATCAGTAAAATTTGCCAAGGCATCATCCAAGCAGATGGCAGGCATACCAAAATTAACCTTGGGTCTGGGTAAAATTTTTACTTCAATACTATCACGCGAACTACAGCCGGGGTTAGTTGCAAAAGCAGTGTTTACATAATACTTAGTAGTAAAAATAGTATCTGTATTATTATTTAAAATAAGTGAAGGATTTGAAATGGTTGGGTCTGAAATTCCATTGATTGGTGTCCATGTATATATATAATTAGGATCAGTTGTAGTACCCAATAATGCAGATGTATTCGGGCAAACAGTTGTATTTAAATTTCCAGCTACTGATGAGGGCATTTCTGTATATATAATAACATTTTGTATAGAATGGTTATCAGTACTTCCTCCGGTAGATGCTGTAAAACCAAGATACCCTGTAAAATTAAATTGCTGAAAACCACTGATGATAAGCGTTCCATTTACATACACATCAATATTGCCTTTATCATAATTTATTTTAGCATGACTATAGTTTGTAGATCGAACAGCAGATAATGTTCCTGAGCTATTTGATGCTGTTGGCATTCCTGTATTACATTCTGCATAACCTGTACCCCATCTAATTTCAACTTTCGGCATTTCAAAAGTAGTAGTAGGGCCACAATTATTATAAGTGTCAAAACAAATTTTTAATCCATTTGCAGTGGAAGGTATTCCTAACCCAGCTCCATAGACGAAACCAATTGGGGGCACATCTAAAAAACAAAATGCAATTCCGTCGGCAGCAGTTCCATCATAGATTCTAAAATCGAATTCTGCCACCCATTTATTACATAATCCTAAATTGATGGGTTGATTATAAAATATAGCCCCGCTCTGACTCATTGTAGCATCACAAAGAATAAGCTCGCTGAAATTAGCATTCACTATATTTCCAACTTTTGCCCTGCCCTGTAAATTCCAACCACTGGTATTGACGGGGGTTCCCATTAATTGAGCAAAAATATGGGTCTGACCAGCAGCAGTTTTTGAAAAAAACAGCATCAGACAAAATGGAATATAAGCTGCAATTTTTTTCATATCTATTGGAAGGCAATTTGTAATTAGAGCTAAACTACCAAAAAATTGCAGCTTATCTGCAATATTGGTAACTCCAAATGCCCTTTCCGTAAAAACCATATATAATGGTCAGAACTAATAAATAATACTTATTGGGAATCCTATTTTTTAAATCAACGATATTTGCCTTATTTGAAGAACAAATGAAAGCAGCAAGCATCCAAGAGATTAAATTAGAACTGAGCGAAACCAGTGCCGCTAAACTCAAACTACTATGCCTTCATTTGGCAAAATTTAAAAAAGAAAATAAGGAATTACTTAGTTACCTACTCTTTGAATCGCAGGACGAAGCTACTTATATTAATGAAGTGAAATCCGGAATTGACGAAGGGTTTGCAGAATTGCCGAAAGCCAATAACTATCTCAACAAGAAAACTTTGCGAAAGATTTTACGCATTGCAAATAAGCATATTAAATACATGGGATCTAAACAAGGGGAGGCAACGATACTGATTCATTTTTGCGAACAGTTAAAGAATTCCTCCATCCCTTTTCAAAAAATTACTATCCTTAAAAATATTTACCTGCAACAAATTAAAAAGATCAATGCTGCTATCAGTAGTTTGCACGAAGACCTACAATACGATTTTCAACAACAACTAAAAGATTTGGCCATTTAACTAAGCCTCTTCATCGAAATATAATTTGTAATAATTCTTCCCGCTAAACTCGTCATATCCTTTTTCTATTAAGTCTTTCCGCCCATGAATATAAACATGGAAATTTTTGTCAAGTTTCAGAATGCTTTTAAACACACGCTGTTGCTTTTTAACTGCTGAAAGATGAATATCAAATTCATCTTCGATTATTACTTGCCTGGAGGCTTCATACGTTTGTTTATACTGCGTAAAAGTTTCGATCATTTCAGGGTGATGCAAAACTTCAGAAGCAAATTCATCCATCTTAAATGCATCCTTCGTTTTAAAATAGTCCATACTCCTGTTGAGCAGATCGATCTGGTCAGACTTATTGACTTCGAATTTTTCCTGCAACTCGTTACTGATAAATAATTTGCACATCCCCATCGCAGCATCGGTATGATAATAACTGGTTGCAGATGGAACTACCTGCAAAAAGTCTTTCACCCAATATTGCGCATCCTGTTGTTTATTGGTATTATCCACCACACATACCACATATCCCTCCGCCCTGTTTTTCTTGAAAATTAAACAGCCCTTATCAAGTTTATTTATGTTTACGCCATCTTCTGCAATCACTTCCCAGCTTTGCCCATGGGGAAACACTTTCAAAAAAGTTTCTTTACTCTCACTTTTAAAGATTCCGATGGCTTCCACATACTCTGTACCAAAGGGCACGTTACTAAAACGGGCGATGTACATTTCCCCCTCCTTCACTTTTGCATGTGTACTTTTGCTATATAAAAATTGAGCAAGAAGGGCAGATTGTGAGGTAAATTGATTGCTGTGGTCGAATAATTCAGACACATAATGATACACTTCATTCAGGCCTAAATCGCTTAAATGGGTAAAGTGATACTGCTCCTCCACATTAAAAGCCCCCAAGAAATACTTGCTCAGCAAACCCCTCACAATTGAATCATTTAGGGTAAGCGGATTCGTTGAAAGCCCTAAAGCTTCCCCTCTGGTTGGATTTCCAAGCTTGTGAACGATCACTTGTTCCAACAAAACACTATCAATTCCTGTCATAATACAACGAAGATAATAGAGACTTAGTTAGGACAAAATAGTTCCTTTCATAAACCAAATTCGTTTTTCGGCCATAAAATGTGCACCTTTACAGTATATATTCATTAGGCTTTATCCGTTTTGGATACAATTTGCCTTAAACATTAAACTACTTCTCGACTATGTACACCCAGATTTGGAGCAAATACCTGCCTATTATTAAAATCTTATTAAAGCGTTCTGCCAATGGCAACCAAACGCTAGAATTAAACAGGATTGACTTTGAAAGAGCTGGAACAGGCCGCAAAGCTGGATATAAATTTCTGATTGAGTTTGTGGCAGGAAGAACAATTAATGTATTAAGTGGGATCCCATTAGCAAAAGATTTGGCAGATACCATGTTAGCTGATACTGGTATTAAAGAAATCTTATTAAAAGGAAATTACGAAGTGGCTTTGAATACACGTTTTCAATTAAGTATTAAAAATGTTACACCAGCTGCTACTACAGAAGAAGCATAGGATTAGCAAAGTCAAAAATCAAAAGTAAAAATTCAAAATATTAAAAAAATCACCTGTTTCTCATAAACAGGTGATTTTTTTTATGGTGCTATGTATTTTTTTGCCTTTTGAATTTTGCCTTTTAACTTACAAAGTACTCATATCAATCACAAATCGATATTTCACATCCGACTTAACGACTCTTTCATAAGCAGCATTGATATCTTTCATTGCTATCAATTCGATATCAGAAACAATTTGATGTTCCGCACAATAGTCAAGCATTTCTTGGGTTTCTTTAATTCCACCAATCATAGATCCCATAATGCTTCTTCTCTTTGAAATTAATTTGGCAGCACTGATTCTATTATCTTCTGGAGGTATCCCAACTAATAACATGGTACCGTTCACTTTCAATAAATTCAAAAATTTATTGATATCGTGCGGAGCAGCAACAGTATTCAATATATAATCAAAACTACTCGCTGCAGCTTTCATTGCTACTTCATCGGTAGATAAAATAAAATGATGCGCGCCTAATTTTTTTGCATCTGCTTCTTTTGAAGCGCTGGTACTTAACATCGTAACTTCTGCACCAAAGGATGCTGCAAATTTAACGGCCATATGACCTAAGCCTCCTAAACCAAGAACAGCAACTTTATGTCCCTTACCTACACCAGCAAAACGTAGTGGCGACCAGGTAGTAATTCCTGCACATAATAAAGGAGCCACCGCAGCTAGATTCGTTGTAAAAGGAACTCTTAAGGTATAGTGTTCGTTTACTACAATTCTACTAGAATATCCACCATACGCAACTGTTTTTCCATCACGCTCATACCCATTATAAGTACCTGTCATTCCATTTTCACAATATTGTTCTAAATCATCTTTACAACAATTACATTTTCTACAAGAATCAATAAATACACCTACACCAGCAATATCACCCACTTTAAATTTTGTAACGCCAGCACCTATTTCAGATACACGACCTACAATTTCATGTCCTGGAACCAATGGATACAAAGCAGGTCCCCACTCGCTTCGAGCCATATGTATATCGGAGTGGCAAACACCACAATATAAAATGTCTATTAACACATCCATTTCGCCAACAGCTCTTCTTTCAAAACCAAAGGGTTCGAGTTCTGTTGTTTTACTAAGTGCTGCGTAAGATTTAACTGGAATCATATTTTTTTATATTTTAATTTGTAATGGATCAAGGAAATTTTACCGTTACCTTCTTAACAGAAAGGCCCTCACAATATAACAGTATTGAATTCGTTTTGTTTAAAAAAATTAATCCCTATTAAATGCGTGAAAAAGATAAGAAGAAAGCTAATCCATTTCTAGTATTCACAGTTATTTTATTGGTAATTATAGTAACTATTTTTATCATTAGAATCAGCCTGTTTACTCCTAAAGAAACTACGGTTGTTATTGACAAATATGTTCCTAATTCAGATATCAAAACCAACAAAGACAGTTCGATTTTTACAAGTAATAGTTCTGAAGATAAAAACCAGAACTACCGTAAAAACTGGAAGGATTATATTTCTATAGCCCCCTTACATAAAGATGTTGATTATATATTAGCAGCAGACGGCAGAGTTACCAATTTAAATATGCCATTAATCAACAAAACCGATTATCCCATTGAGTCCATTACAATAAAAGTAAGCTATATTAATCCCGGAAACAGTAGTTCATTAGAAACCAAAAATTTCGAAATAAAAAATGTATTACCTGGAAACAGAACTAGTTACCCAGGACCAGAAAGTAAAGTAAAAAGCGTAACTGTGATCTGTGAAATAATTAAAATACATTCTGCTAATTTCAATTTCTGTTTTGATCGAGATTTATCAATAGATTCACAGTCGAACGGAGGATTTAGCGGTAATCCCTTAGATCCCTGGAAGTGCCAATAATTAAATGCTTGCTATTTTGAATAAACTATCCGTATTCGCATTTTTGATCTGTATTTCTGTAAGCCTTTTTGCACAAAAGAAAAATAGCAAATTCAGAATCCATATTCATAAAACACATTCTCCGATTATCATTGATGGCAATATGAACGATGCAGCATGGAAAGATGCTGCAGCTGTGAAAACCTTTTATAGTGTACTTCCTATGGATACTGGGTTAGCAAAAGTTCCTACAGAAGTGCGCATGTGTTTTGACGATGAAAACATCTATATCCTTGCCATCTGTACCAAAACTTTCAAAGGTGCAGATATGGTGGAATCCCTTAGACCGGATTTTAATTTTGTAAAAAACGACAATTTTATTTTCTTTCTAGACCCCTTCGATGATCAAACCAGTGGATTTACTTTTGGTGCAAATGCAGCAGGTGCCCAATGGGATGGTACGCTCTATGAAGGTGGTAAGGCAGATTTGAACTGGGATAGTAAATGGTATTCCGTTGTAAAATCAAACAAAGACCAATACATCTTCGAAGCTTCCATTCCTTTTAAAACTATCCGTTATAAAAAAGGATTGAAAGAATGGGGCATCAATTTTAGTAGAAACGATTTGAAGTCGACCGAAAAATCAAGCTGGGCTCCGGTTCCGCGTCAGTTTCCAACCGCTTCATTAGCTTATACGGGTGTGCTTGAATGGGACGAACCCCCTCCTGCTCAAGGAACTAATTTTTCATTGATCCCTTATTTATTAGGCGGCGTATCAAAAGATAATATTACTGATAATAAAAGTGCATGGAAATCAGATGTTGGGCTGGACGCAAAATTAGCGGTAACATCATCCCTCAATTTAGACCTTACCATACATCCCGATTTTTCTCAGGTTGAAGTTGACAAACAAGTAGTAAACCTGAGCCGCTTTGAATTATTCTTCCCGGAAAAAAGGCAATTTTTTTTAGAGAACAGTGATATTTTCGGAAACTTTGGATATTCTTCCATCAGACCTTTCTTTTCTCGTCGCATTGGTCTCGATGCTCCTATTTCTGCAGGAGGTAGATTAAGCGGAAAAATTGATAAAAATTGGCGGGTAGGTGTAATGGACATGCAGACAGAGAGTGTGCCACAAACAGGAATGCCCAAAGAAAATTATGCGGTGATGGTGCTGCAGAGAAAAGTTTTCAGCAGATCCAATATTGGTATCATTTATATAGATAAAACAGCGGTAGGTTCTATTGCCGATTCTTTTAAAACTAAATTCAGTGCTTATAACCGCAATATTGGTTTGGAATATAATCTTGCATCTGCAAATAATATTCTTACAGGTAAATTTTTGTATTTAAAATCTTTTAGTCCAACTACCACAAATAATAATGATGTGGTTTCTGGAAACCTGGTTTATAATAGTAGAAAGTGGAATCTTTCCCTACAAGAAGAATATGTTGGAAAAAGCTATACTGCAGAAGTGGGCTACGTACCACGTAATGGATATTTCAGATTAAACCCTCAAATGACCCGAAATTATTTTCCAAAATCTGGTACTATTTTAAGTCATGGTCCTCAATTAGTAGCCAATTTTTATTACGATCAAAATTTAACCCGTAACACAGACAACCAGGTTGCTGCTTCTTATATTATAAAATTTCGAAACAGCACAACCTTTTCTGGAATTGTATTACACGACTATGTAGAAATCCTTAAACCATTTGATCCTACAAATACAGGGAAGGATTCTTTAGCAGTTGGCAGCAAACATAATTGGACCACAGTTGGGTTTGACATTCTTTCAAAACCTCAGCAATTATTTACCTTTCAAATTTCAATGCGCTTTGGAGGTTACTATGCCAATGGTACCTTATTTAATTTATCAACCGAGCTTGGTTATCGCATACAGCCCTATTGCAGTATTGCTTTAACCACGGCCTATTATATGCTCAACCTGCCAAAACCCTGGGGCAACAATGCTTATCTTTTAATGGGTCCTAAGATCGATCTTACCCTAACCAATCGTTTTTTTTATACTACCTATATTCAATATAATCAACAACAGAATAACCTGAATTTGAATATGCGTTTACAGTGGCGGTATAAACCAGCGTCCGATCTATTTCTGGTATATTCTAATAATTATTACGCTACTCCATTTGTTACTAAGAACAATGCGTTTATCTTAAAATTTACTTATTGGTGGAATAAATAATTTGCTCTCAAACAGTATCGGATAGTTGTATCTTTAAAATGAGTTTTTATTCAACCATTATATACAAACGACTAGCCATTTATGAAAAAACAGATTTTACTATTTGTTGCGTTATTTCTATTTGTAGCAACAGGATTTACACAAACCACTGTTCAAAATCTTTTAACCGAAAACAAAAACAATCCAATCGGTATCGATATTAATTCTCCAAGATTTAGTTGGGAACTACAAAATGATGCACGAAATATTTCTCAAAATGCTTATGAGATAAAATTAATCGCCCCTGCAAAAGCAGGTAACTGGAATAGTGGTAAAATAAATTCGAACCAGTCTGTTCATATTCCTTATACAGGTCCTGCGTTACAATCGAATTCAAAATATCAATGGCAGGTGCGTGTTTGGGATCAATCTAACCAACCTTCTGCATGGAGTACTCCTGTGAATTTTCAAATGGGATTATTAAAAGCTGAAGACTGGACCGCAAAATGGATCGAGCCAGGTTATAAAGAAGACGATAAATTAAGACCTAGTCCACTTTTTCGTAAAGCATTTATCAGCAAGAAAAAAGTTCAATCAGCCACAGCCTATATCACGGCACATGGTTTATATGAAGCATATATTAATGGCAAAAGAGTGGGAGATGCTTATTTAACACCGGGATGGACTGCTTATAAAAAAAGGCTGCAGTATCAGGCATTTGATATAACCAGTTTAGTGCAATCAGGTAAAAACGCCATTGGTGTAGCATTAGGAAGTGGTTGGTATCGTGGCATCATTGGTTTTGAAAATAATAAAAATGTTTATGGAAAAGATATTGCCCTTCTAATGCAATTACAAATTGTTTATACTGATGGAACAGTAGAAAAGATCGGTACAGATGAAAGTTGGAAATCAGGTATTGGAGAAATACTTTCTGCAGAAATTTATAACGGAGAAACTATTGATGCGCGTCAGGAAAAAAATGGTTGGAAATTGGCAGACTATAATGATGCCGATTGGACTTCTGTTGTGCTTGGAAAACAACCCATGAACAATCTTGTAGCAACCGAAAATGAATTGGTTAAAAAACATGAACTTTTTCATCCAGTAAAAATCTTTACTACTCCAAAAGGAGAAAAAGTGATTGACTTTGGCCAGAACCTGGTAGGATGGGTAACCATGAAAGTAAAAGGAAAATCAGGCGATAAGATCACTATTTCACACGCTGAAGTCTTAGACAAACAAGGAAATTTTTATACCGAAAATTTACGGGCAGCTGTATGTCAGAATACCTATATATTAAAAGGCAATGGTGAAGAAATTTTTGAACCGCATTTTACATGGCAGGGATTTCGTTATGCAAAAATTGAAGGATATCCAGGCGAATTAAATGCAGCAGATTTTTCTGCTGTTACTTTATATTCCGATATGCCACAAACAGGAAGCTTAAATACTTCTAACGATCTCATCAATCAATTACAACATAATATTCAATGGGGACAAAATGGCAACTTTCTGGATGTGCCAACAGATTGTCCGCAAAGAGATGAGCGTTTAGGTTGGACTGGTGATGCGCAAGCTTTTTCCCGTACTGCATCATTTAACAGAAACGTCAACAGCTTTTTTTCGAAATGGTTAAAAGACGTGGCAGCAGATCAATTGCCAAATGGAAGCGTGCCATTTGTAGTGCCCAATGTGTTGGGTGAGGGTGCAGCTGGTGCTACTGGTTGGGCTGATGTAGCAACAATCATTCCTTGGAATATGTATATCGCATATGGAGATAAAAGAATTTTGGAACAACAATATCCCAGCATGAAATCCTGGTTAGGATTTATGCAAGCAAAAAGTAAAAACGATTTATGGAATACAGGATTTCATTTTGGTGATTGGTTATTCTATCGTCCATTCGACGATAATGATGGAAGCTCTGCAGTAACGGATAAATATTTAATTGCACAATGCTTCTTTGCGCACACTACACAATTATTGATCAATACCGCAAAAGTATTAGGCAAAACAGAAGACATTCCTGCCTTTGAATATTTACTGAAAAAAACCAAAGAGGCTTATCTAAAAGAATATGTTACAGGTTCTGGCAGACTCGTTTCATCTACGCAAACTGCCTATGTGCTGGCTTTAGAATTTGATATGCTACCAGAATCTATGCGTGCTCAAGCAGCGGCAAGATTAGTTGAAAACATTAAAAGCTATGGCAACCACTTAACAACCGGATTCCTGGGAACACCTTATCTATGCGAAGTACTTTCCAGATTTGGGTATACAGATATGGCTTATACTTTATTGCTTCAAGACACTTATCCTTCCTGGTTATATCCTGTTAAAATGGGCGCTACCACTATTTGGGAAAGATGGAATGGTATTCGAACAGATGGAAGCTTCGAACCTGCCTCTATGAACTCATTTAATCACTACGCATATGGTGCCATTGGTGATTGGATGTACCGGGTGATGGTGGGTATTGACACCTATGAAGATGGAGTTGGATATCAGCATATCAAAATCGAACCACATATTGGCGGCAGTTTTACTTATGCAGCTGCTAATTTAAAAACCTATTATGGAACCGTAAGTAGTGGTTGGAAATTAAATGGCAACACTATTCAAATTGATGCAGTAATTCCTGCTAATACACACGCAACAGTAATTCTTCCAGCTAATTCGAGAAATGAAATTACTGAAAACGGAAAGACTTTAATGGAGGATATAAAAACAACTGTTTCTGAAAATACAATTCAAATAGAAATTGGATCTGGTACCTATCATTTCGAAGTAAAGCGAAAATAAAATACAAATGAAAAAAGTAGGCCTCTTCATCGCGATCTGTATCGCGATGAATAATTTTGTTACTGCACAAGAAACCGATCTGTTACATCAACCCTGGAAAGCCTCCTGGGTGGCAGTTCCTAACAGTTCACAATCCGATTACGGAGTGTACCTGTTCAGGAAAAAAATGTCTTTACAGGTTAAGCCAGAAAAGTTTATGGTGCATGTGTCGGCTGATAACAGATACAAATTGTTTATCAATGAGCAGCTCATATCATTTGGTCCAACCCGAGGTGATATCGCTCATTGGAATTATGAAACAATCGACCTTGCTCCCTATTTTAAAATCGGTGACAATACAGTTGCCGCATTGGTTTGGAACGAAGGAGAACAAAAGCCAGAAGCACAGATCAGCTATAGAACAGGTTTCTTAATGCAGGGATTGAATTTCAAAGACTCTTTATGGAATACCGATAGTACCTGGAAATGCTTACAGGATACTTCCAATCGCCCCGTGAATGTGCAAATGAATACTTACTATGTTACTGGTCCAGGTGAACATATTAATTTCAATAATAGTATCAAGGGATGGCAGAGAAACGATTTCAATGATATGAATTGGAAAAAAGCAAATGCTATCAGTGGTGCTTATCCAAAAAATATATTAATGATGGATATGCCAGTTGGCTGGAACTTAGTGGCATCATCACTTCCTCCAAGAACATTTATTTACCAGCGATTACAAAAACTGATCAGAGAAACCAGTAAAAATGTTTCTCCCGGATTCCCTGGCAATAAAACTTCCTTTCAAATTCCAGCACATAGTTCTGATACTATTTTATTGGATCAAAGTTTTTTAACCAATGCTTATCCCACTATAGAATTTGCAAAAGGAAAAGACGCGAGTATTCGCTTGGGATATGCTGAAGCCCTATTCACAAAATATCCTTCTAAAGGAAATAGGAACGAAACAGATGGGAAAGTTTTTATAGGAAAGGAAGATCAACTGATTTCGAATGGTTCTGAAGATCAGTCTTTCACAGCATTGGATTTTAGAACCTATCGTTACATTCAATTGATCATACAAACTAAAGATGAGCCAATTGTTATTAAGGACCTCTTTGGAAATTTTACCAGCTACCCTTTTATTAAAAAATCAAATTTTAGTGCCGGCAATCCTTTATACAATCAAATACTTGATATAGGTTGGCGTACTGCACAACTATGTGCCTGGGAAACATATATGGACTGCCCTTACTATGAGCAGTTACAATATATTGGCGATTCTCGAATTCAAGCTTTAGTAACATTATATAATACTGGCGACGACAAAATAGTACGCAATGCGTTGAATCAAATGAATGAATCAAGGCTACCAGAGGGAGTTACATTAAGTCGCCATCCTTCCCATACTGCTCAATTGATTCCTACCTTTTCTTTATGGTATATCGATATGTTGCACGACTATTGGATGTATGGAAAAGACGAAGTTTTTATAAAAGAAAAACTAATGGGCACCAGGGGCATCCTGGAATTCTTTAAACGCTTTCAACAAAAAGATCATTCATTAAAAGATGTGCCCTATTGGAATTTTACTGATTGGTGCGAAACAAAAGGATGGGACGGAGGTAGAGCTCCCGTAGGAAAAGATGGTTATTCTTCTGTGATGGATTTGCTATTATTATATACCTATCAAATGGCTGCCGATATGGAATTGAAAATTGGTATCCCTACTTTAGCTGAAACATATAAAGCAGAAGCTAAAGCTTTACAGCAGACCATTCGAATTAAATATTTTGATGCAAATAAAAAATTGTTCTCCGATAGAACAGAAAAAGATCTCTATTCTCAACACGCAAATACACTTGCTATATTAACTGGTACAAGTTCAGGAGAAGAAGCAAAAAATATTGCAAAAATATTGATGACTGACACTAGCGTTACTGAAGCCACCATTTTTTATAAATATTATGTATATCAAGCATTAACCAAAGCAGGTTTTGGAAATGATTATTTGAATTGGTTAGATATTTGGAAAAGGAATATCAAAGAAGGTTTAACCACATGGGCAGAAATTTCTGATATCAATAATGCCAGAAGCGATTGTCATGCATGGGGTGCAAGTCCGAATATCGAATTTTTTAGAACTGTATTAGGTATCGATACTGATTCACCTTCCTTTAAAAAAGTGAAGATCGTACCTCACTTGGGTAATGAAACAAAAATCAGTGGAAGCATTCCGCATCCTTCTGGAACTATTGCAACAAGCTATGAATTAAAAGATGGAAAATGGAATATTAAAATCGAGTTACCTAAAACCATTACTGGCTATTTGGAATGGAAAGGCAAAAAATATTCTTTGAAAGAAGGTAACAACAGTTTCAACTTATAATTATTAAAAGCAAAAGTGCCCCTCCTGTCCCGATTCTCGGGATAGGAGGGGCAGCCGATCCCGAGTACTCGGGATACGGCGGGGTGGTTGTCTTTAGGAGAAACATGCATGTTTGTAAGTAAAGAGTGAACCTCCCCAGTCATCGCTAAGCCGCTCGACTTTCCCCTCCTATGCGCAAGCGCCAGGATGGGTATTAATATAATAACTTACTCTTCGCTTAAAATGGGTGTAAACACCCCCATCCTCTTATTGCATTCTTTAGAAACGCTTTGTATTTTAATGGCGTAATCCCTCACAGATCCCCCCACATTTTCGCCATCCTTTATTTTATATTATGTCTCAAAAAAAAGGGGCCGCACAATGGCTTCAAATATGGAGAGATCTATTTTTCGTTTTACGAGAACTATGGCTTTTATTGGGCATCTATCTGCTTGCCTTTTTTGCATTTTTTTTAATGCCACAAGGAACAGATATGCTTCTATCAATCCTTGAACCCACCTTATTTTTTTCAAATACCATCCCTATCATACTTATTATTATTGCCATTTTCTGCTGGAGCATCTCTTCGGAATTTTGTACTAGGTTTCTGATTTATATGACTGATAATTCGGGTCATAGATTGAGTCCAGTGAGAGTTTCCATGCGAAAACTAAATCAAAAAACAATTGCACAATTCTTTTTATACTTTCCAGGTATTTTAGTTGCGATGGCTTTTATAAAAGCATATTTTCAAAATATTTCAGACATCCGTAATTCTTGGTGGATTTTATTACTGATAATTTTAGCGATTGCATTATTGATATTTCTTTTGAGGTATTTATATAAAACAGATCAGAAAAATAGAAGCCCTGTCATTTTCCACTGGATGCATTTAAGAGAAGAAGAAAAAATTTGGACCTCAAAATTGTATGGAATTTTTAATGATTTCCGCGTTGATTTACATGAAGATGATTTGCCATATCCAATATCCGACCTTCCCCGTGAAATAGTATTACCCGATGGCAGTTTTATCCCTGCTGCATTTCAATTGAAAGAGGGGCCGTCAAAATCAGATGCAAATAAAAACATCCATGTGTGGATGTATCGTATTCCACTCCTTTACTTTAAAAACCTTTTATCGCAATTTTTATTATTAGTTATTATTTCCGTTTTGTTCATTAGTTATTTTGCTTTTGCTAACTCGCAGATGTATCAAAGAGTTGGGGCTGTGGCATTAATTTGTTTTTCATTTGCCTGTTGGCAAATCATGTATACACTGCTCCATTTTCTGGATAAGGCTCAACCCATACCAAAAATCAATCTGGCATTTCGTTTATTGGTTTTTTTATGGATCTGCTTTTGTTCCTATGTCAATAATGATCATCCTGCCAGGTGGATAGAAAAAGAAAAAACTTCTATTGGAAATAATGTATCCCAGCATTTTTATAATTGGATAAAGAATCTTGAAAAAACAGAACAGTATCAAAATGCAGATCGGATACCTGTTTTTTTTATCGCATCAGAAGGAGGAGCATTAAGAACAGGAGCTTTTACCGCTATGCTGCTTTCAAAAATACAAGACAGTTTCCCGAAATTTAAAAAGCATATTTATTGCTATAGCGGAATTTCAGGGGGTAGTTTGGGTTTGCAATATTTTCAAAGTCTACCCGACACAAATTTACTGAAAAACAAAAACTGCCAAAGTACCAGATCATTTTTTGAAACCGATTTTTTATCCCCTGTTACTGGCAAACTCGTATTTGGTGAAATATTAAATTGCTTTTTCCCATTTCATATCGCATCGTTTGATAGAGCTATCGCTTTAGAAAAGGCATGGGAATTAAGCTGGGAAACAGCAAATACAAATCAGTTAAATATCTTCTCTGCATCTTTTGACCAACAGATTGGAGATGATAAGCCTGCCATATTTATCAATACGGTAGAATCGGAAACTGGTTTGCCCGCAGTATGGACCAATACTATGCTAGATAGTTCCATTTCAATTTCAAATGAAAGAGATCTGCGTCAAAAATTTCAGTTGTCGATTCCTTATTCCACAGCTATCAATTTAGGAACACGTTTCCCTTTAATTTCTCCTGCTGCCATGATGGAGCTGCATCGAAATAAGCAAGAGAATACAAGATTACATTATATAGATGGGGGCTATTATGAAAATAAAGGGCAGGAAAATATGTTAGAAATTCTTCAGGCCATTCAGCTTAAAAATTATCCAGCTGTTACACCTTATATTATACAGTTTAATTTTTCGGAAGATGATTCTACAAAACACAGTGTCCGTTTTGCCAATGAATTAATGGAAGTATTGAATGGAATTAAAAATACAAGATATGCTAGAGCAAGTCTTACAGTTGAAGCCATGAAGAAATACATGCGCCAGAATTTTGATACGGCGCAAATCATCAACCTCAACTTAGATATTTCTATTAAAAAATTGCCTATGAATTGGTTATTATCTCATACAGCTATGAATAGAATTGATGCCTACACCGATTTACAAATGCAATTAAAAAAAGATTCTATACAGATTCAACATGTTTTCAATGCCATTAAGAATATTAAACAATAAATTTTATGAAAAATTATTTACCAATTTTTTGTTGCTTACTGCTCCTATTTGTTAGCTGTGCCGGAGTTAAAATATATTCCGATGTTAATTTGCAACATCCAACAGCTGTTCAGTTTCATTATGCAAAACCATTTTTATTAGTAGAATACAATGCAACTAAAGAGGGCACCATTAAGACTACAATAGTTTATTTGCCCGACCAGTCAGAAACTTATTATGCTAAAATGGTAAGTGGGTTAGGGAATAGCGACCTGAAAATTGCATTTGAAAATGGATCGATCGCTTCATTAGGAACTAGTTCAGATAACAAGATTCTTTTGTCTACCGGATCCCTAAGTAGTTTAATTAGTGATCTAGCAAAAGTGCCCAGTGCTTCCTCCAATGATTCAAAAAATGCTGCTTATGAGCCTGTATTTGATCTTTATGAAATTGTGATTAATGAGGGAAAGACTAGTTTGAAAAAAGTAGCCTGGAAAAAATAAAGTTTATTTAATTAAAAGTCTATGAAATTTTTCGATCTCTTTTTTTTCATCAACGCTCATGGCTTCATTATTCGAAAATTTTGTATGCAGAAAAACAACTCTTTTGTGTTGTGGGTACTTTTCCAAAATATCTAAGATCATTTTCTCAATACCTGCATCGAATACATAAATGGGCTTAATTTCTATAGGTACCGTCCGATCCCTGCTGGGTCGTTTTAATATTTCAGCTTCCAATGTTGCCAGCCAATTTGGGGGCATATCAGTAACTTTTTGAGCTTTTAGATAAAGTCCTTCTAATTGCTTTTTGCTAAGGTTACCTCTTTCCTCATACTGATGCATCAGGCTCATGATAAATAAGGCATCCGGATTATGCTTATAACATGCATCCAGAATTTTATCAATGATGTCGATACCAGGCTTTTTTTTAATCATGGTTGAGTAAGTAGTACGCTGCAAGGTCGTAAATTATATTTGCTAAGCGTACACTAGATCTTGGAAAGAATAATCTGTGAGTCGATTTCCAATAACTGACGTGCTAGTTCCACATCTTCTATAGTAATATCTTCCATCATCTCTTTTCCATTTTCCCTGGATTCTGCCATGGCAACTTTTACCATCACCAACTGAGTCTCTGCTTTTATGGCCCTGGTAAGGAATTGTTCTTTTTCTACTTGTGTTCTGTGAAGCGTTTTTTCCAATCCTTCAATAATTTCTGACTTACCTCTTACTTGTTCTTCGAGTACTTTCTGTTTACGAATAAACAAAGCACGAGTAAAAACATAACTAAATACAATTACTGCAATAGCAGTGGTGGCCAAAATAATAATAATGCTTACATCTATCATTACGTTATTCTTTAGGGGTTAAAATGATAAACTAACTGCAGTTATTGAAGTTGATGTCCAACTTTGGACCAAAGGTTTCTTGGGGGAAACTTTAACAAATATAATTTAATAAATAAAAGTTTTGAATAAATTTATCTTTTTAAAAAAAATTAAAATGTTAGGTCTTGACCAGCGCAACTGGTTTTAGGGTGGGCCTTAGGTTTTATTATTATTTGTATCTTTCATTTTCAGGAAAAGTTCCTTCCTTATATGCTATCCATTAAAAAGTCATTCGAACAGTTTTCCATCGCTAATTACCTCTTTAAATGGGCGTTTTTGGTTACTCCAATGGCCATTGCAGTAGGCAGTTTGGTAGCTTTATTTCTTTGGTTATTAGATAAAGTGACACAAATTCGGTGGCAAAATGGTTGGATTATCTACCTTTTACCGTTTGCGGGGGTATTTATTTACTTTTTATACCAACTGATTGGGAAAAAGACAGAATCCGGAAATAATCTGATCATTGATGAGATTCATGAACCGGATGGTGGAGTTCCTGCCCGGATAGCTCCTCTCGTTTTGTTAACTACCCTTATTACACATTTATTTGGAGGATCGGCGGGCAGAGAAGGAACCGCCATACAAATGGGTGGAGGAATTGCAGGCCTATTTGGGCGCTGGATAAAACTAAACCAACAGGATCTTCGTGTTTTATTGATGGCAGGTATCGCGGCTGGGTTTGCCGCTGTTTTTGGCACTCCGGTTACAGGAACTGTTTTTGCCATGGAGGTCATTGCCATTGGAAGCATCAAATACGATGCGCTATTGCCCTGCCTCATTGCCAGTTTAATCGCAAATTTTACCTGTAACAGTTGGGGTATTCATCATACTTTATATAGTATTCATTTCAATCATTCAGATTCGACAGCTTTTTTCGGAATCGATTATTTACTGATTGGGAAAACAGTCATTGCCGGAATCGCATTCGGACTTATCGCCTACCTTTTTGGTGAAATGCAAAATGGCATTAAAGAATGGAGCAATCGATTCCTGAAGATTAAATGGTTAATCCCTGCTATTGGCGGATGTTTGATCATTGCATTAAGCATATTATTAGATACACGAGATTATCTAGGACTAGGTGTAAATTCTGAAAACGCAAACGGAATATCTATCGTGAATGCGTTTAACCAAGGGGGCGTAACTAATTGGAGTTGGTTCTGGAAATTATTATTTACCAGCATTACTTTAGGTACAGGTTTTAAGGGGGGTGAAGTAACCCCGCTATTTTTCATTGGTGCTGCCTTGGGTAATACGCTAGCCTGGGTTAGTGGAGCGCCGGTTGATCTATTTGCCGCACTTGGCTTTATTGCAGTTTTTGCAGGTGCCACTAATACCCCACTGGCCTGCACAATCATGGGTGTGGAATTATTCGGTGGCGAACATATTATTTATTATGCCATCGCCTGTTTTATCGCATATTATTTTAGCGGCCATTCTGGTATCTATTCCTCACAAAGAATTAATCATTCAAAGATCCGTTCCGAAAAAATACTTCACAATACCACCATCAAACATTTAAGAGATCATCTTCGAAATTCAAAATAAGAATACCCCATGCATTTATTCAACAAGATTACTAGCCTGATTTTTTTTGCCTGCTTTAGTTTTTTTTCTTTAGCACAAAACGTACCAAAGCCATATGGCGCAATACCTACAGCTCGTCAGTTAGCTTGGCAAGAAAAAGAAATGTATGTAATCATGCATTTTACGCCTACTACTTTTCAAAATAAAGAATGGGGATTTGGCGATGCAGATCCTGCCATATTTAATCCCACTCATTTTAATGCAAATACTATTGCAGCCGCAGTAAAAGCGGGTGGATTTAAAGGCATTACAGTTGTGGCTAAACATCATGATGGTTTTGCCCTTTGGCCTACTACATCTACGGAATACAATATCAGCAAATCACCTTTTCGAAATGGCAAAGGCGATCTAGTAAAAGAAATGATGTTGGCTACAAACGAAGCCGGACTATCATTTGGCCTCTATTGCTCACCATGGGATAGAAACAATGCCAACTATAGTAAGCCAGCATATATCAATGAAGTTTATTACAAACAATTAAATGAATTATATAGCGATTACGGTCAACTGCATACTGTATTCTATGATGGTGCAAATGGTGGTGATGGATATTATGGTGGTGCTAGAGAGAAGCGATCAATAGATGCATCCACATATTACAATTACGAAAAGATCTGGACCATTGTTAGAGAAAAGCAACCCGGAGCAGCCATCTTTAGCGATATCGGACCCGATGTTCGTTGGGTAGGAAATGAATCTGGATTTGCAGCAGAAACTTCTTGGTCAACCTTTACTCCTATCAGTCCTTCAAAAGATAAAAAACCTTCTCCCGGATTTGTGGTGGAAGCCAGTTTACCAACTGGAACAAGAAATGGATCATTCTGGACTCCTGCTGAATGTGATGTGCCTCTCAGACCAGGATGGTTTTATCATCCAGAACAAGATGGAAAAACTAAAACCCCTGCACAACTTTTAGACATCTATTATCAATCAGTGGGTCGTAGTGCTGCACTTGATTTAGGAATTGCCCCAATGCCTAGTGGAGAATTACATCCCGATGATATAAAAAGTCTGAGTGAGTTTGGAGCAATTTTAAAGAAAACATTCGCCAACAACTTTGCTGCGGGAGCAAAAATTAAAGCCTCAAATATTCGCGGAAAGAATACACTATACGGACCAGAAAAATTAATCGATAACGATCGATACAGTTATTTCGCAACAGACGATTCGGTTAATCATGCTGAACTGATCTTTCAATTAAAAAGCAAGAGTAGGTTTAATGTAATTCGAATCAGAGAAAATATTAAACTAGGTCAGCGCATTGAAGCAGTAGCAATTGATGCATGGGTAGATACGCAATGGAAAGAAATTGGAACTGCAACCAGCATTGGAGGAAATCGATTGATTCGATTACAGAATCAAATAGAATCAGATAAAGTAAGATTACGCATTCTAAAATCACCAGTCTGTATTGCATTGAGTGATTTTGGACTATTTTATGACCCAAATCTGCACTAAAAAACAAACGCCTAAAGAAAATTGCTCCTTACCTTTATTGTAGTGGATATTAGATAAATAGTTACTTACCCATAATTTATCTTTACATGATGTATAAAGTTAGCTGCCTTCTTTTGGCGTTCTTTCTTTTAGCTTGTAAAAGCAAGAAAGAAACTATTAAGCCTAGTATTGAAAACATCAGTTCTTCCATTTATGCTTCAGGGATTCTTAAAAGCAAGAATCAATACCAGGTATTCGGAACCGTAAATGGGATCATTTCTGAGGTATTTATTTCAGAAGGCGATATGGTAAAAAAGGGAACTCCTCTTTTTGCAATTGAAAATGAAACGCAAAAACTCAACAAAGAAAACGCAGAATTAGCTGCACAGTTTTCCGATTTTTATGCCAACGAATCAAAATTGACGGATGCAAAATTGGCGATCGACTTTGCCAGAAATAAAATGAAGAACGATTCGCTTTTGTATGTTCGCCAACAATCCTTATGGCAACAACAGATCGGAACTAAGATTGATTTAGAACAAAGAGAGTTGCTGTTTCAAAATTCAAAAACAAACTATTCTTCCTCTATCTATAAATATCAGGATCTTAAAAGGCAAATCGATTTTACTTCAAATCAAACAAAAAAGAATTTACTGATTTCAAAAAACTTACAGAACGATTTCACTATCAAAAGTGAATTGGAAGGAAAGGTGTATGCCATCAATAAAAAGAAAGGAGAAATTACCAATCCACAATCTGCTCTTGCAATTATTGGAAATGATAGCAAGTTTACCCTTGAAATGCAAGTAGACGAATATGATATTTTAAAAATCAAGAAGGGCTTGCCAGTCATAGTAAATCTCGAAAGTTATCCAGGCAAAGTTTTTGATGCAACAATTACAAAAATAAATCCGCTCATGATTGAGCGTACCAAGACTTTTATGGTGGAAGCTGAATTCGTTAAAAATCCTGAGCAACTTTATGCAAACATTAGTTTCGAAGCCAGCATCGTTTTAGAAACTAAAAAACAGGTTTTGCTTATTCCCAGAAATTATCTGTTAAATGATAGTACTGTTCTTAAAGCAAATGGCGAAAAGCAAATTATTAAAACGGGTCTGAAAGACTATAATAAAGTAGAAATAATTTCAGGGATTACTGCTACAGATGAATTGCTTAAACCAATCAAATGAAATACAAACTTATAGCAAGTATTTCTAAGTCTCTTTTGTTTGCCAGATTAAAACAAACATTGGTTGCTGCTATTGGTGTAACATTCAGTATCACTATGTTTATTACACTGTTGAGTTTTATGTCTGGTTTAAATACTTTACTAGACGGACTGATTTTAAATAGAACTGCACATATTCGTTTATATAACGAAATAAAAGCTTCCGATCAACAGCCCGTTGATCTATCAGAAAAATTTAAGGAGCATCATAATTTTGTAAGCTCGGTAAAACCCAGAGACGGAAAAGAAGAAATTCACAATAGCAGTGCAATTATTCGGGCACTTAAAACAGATGAGCGTGTTAAAGGAGTTGCACCAAAAATAATGGCGCAGGTATTTTACAACGTGGGCTCCATAGACATTACAGGCATCATAAACGGAATTGATGTGGATGAAGAATCACGCTTATTTTTTTTTAAGGATTATGTGGTAGGCGGAAATTATATCGATTTAAAAAACACACCTAATAGCATTATTTTAGGAAAGGGTGCTGCTGATAAAATGCTGGCGAATATTGGTGATATCATACAAGTAACAACTAGCAAGGGTGATCGTGTTCAGTTAAAAGTAGTTGGCTTTTTTCAATCCGGCATTCAGGAAATTGATAAGGTACAGAGTTATGCCAGCATAAGTACTACACAAAAAATTCTTGGTGTTCCAACCAGCTTTATCACCGATATACAAGTTAAGTTGACAAACGTTTTAGATGCACCAGTAATCGCAAAAGAATTTGCAAGAAAATTTAATCTAGAAGCGGTAGATATTCAAACAGCCAACTCACAATTCGAAACGGGTAGTTCTATCAGAACGCTAATATCCTACGCTGTAGGAATTACATTACTAATTGTGGCAGGATTCGGAATTTATAATATTCTCAATATGATGATTTATGAAAAGATGGATTCCATTGCTATTTTAAAAGCAACAGGTTTTTCTGGTCAAGACGTGAACAATATTTTTATCACTATCGCTTTAAGCATAGGAATTTTTGGTGGTGCCCTCGGATTATTATTTGGTTTTGGACTTTGTAATGTTATTGAACATATTCCTTTCAATACGCCTTCACTTCCAACCGTAAAAACATACCCGATTAATTACAATCCAAAATTCTATATGATCGGTAGTGTCTTTTCTATTATCACAACTTATTTTGCGGGATATTTTCCATCAAGAAAAGCGAGTAAAATTGATCCCGTCATTATTATCAGAGGAAAATAAGATGAGCAATAAAATACTGATATCAAAAAACATCTGTAAATCATTTCATGATCCCATTACGGTTCAGGTACTAAATAATATCAGCTTCGCTGTAGATAAAGGTGAATTTATTTCAGTGATCGGGAAATCGGGTTGTGGCAAATCAACCTTGCTCTATATTCTTTCTACCATGGATACTGACTACGAGGGTGAATTATATATTGATGGTGTTTTAATGCGAAATAAAAAAGAAAAAGAATTGGCAAGTGTACGTAATGAAAAAATTGGTTTTGTATTTCAGTTCCACTATTTACTCAATGAATTTTCTGTTTTAAAAAATGTAATGCTCCCTGGATTAAAACTCGATAAATATTCCGAAAAAGAAGTTGAACACCGTGCCTATGAAAAATTAAAAGTGCTGGGTATAGAAAATGAGGCACTCAAACTGCCAAACCAATTATCAGGTGGCCAAAAGCAACGTGTTGCTATAGCACGTGCATTAATTAACGACCCTATCATTATCATGGGCGATGAACCAACCGGGAACCTGGATAAAAAGAATAGTGAAATCGTTTTTAATATATTCAAGGAACTGGCAGAACAATTTCAACAAACCCTCCTCATCGTAACACACGATAACGAATTTGCTTCCCGCACTAATCGCATCATTGAAATGCAAGATGGTCAGATTATAAAAATGTAATATAAAATTCCACCTACCATAAATTCAGGCATAAAGCATGACCAAAATCAGCTTTTATTTCTAACTGTTCTACTAATTTTCACTCCTGAATATTTTAGTAAACCTTTAGAGCTACCATATGTCTACGATTCATACGCCTTTTAAATCAGGAATTGACTTATCTCCTAAAT
Organism: Bacteroidota bacterium; assembly: GCA_037127755.1. Taxonomy (GTDB): domain Bacteria; phylum Bacteroidota; class Bacteroidia; order Chitinophagales; family Chitinophagaceae; genus Sediminibacterium. Next base: position 16,997 of record JBAXXT010000005.1, on the reverse strand, counting down.
CTAAAGCCCTATGGAAAGTGGCACAATCTGGAGTTTGGTTAGTAGGTGCAGGAATACTTACCTGTCTTCTATTTTTTCCACCAGTTGGACTACTCCTTTTTTGGAATATTTTAATCCCTGTGGCACCTGCACTATTTGTAGTGGCAGTTGGTGTTTGGAGAAATGTATGCCCTTTAGCTACTACTAATCTGTTACCTAGAAGTTTTGGGCTTTCTCAAAAGAAAAAATTAACAGCGGTTCAATTAGGAAAGTTTAACCTAATTGCAGTGGTTTCTCTTTTTGCACTAGTGCCTTTACGCCACGCGATTTTTAATAATAATGGACCTGCTACAGGATTATTAATCATAACCATGGCAATGATCGGTGTAGGTTTGGGATTTGTATATGAATGGAAAAGTGCCTGGTGTTCTGGGCTTTGCCCTGTGCATCCTGTAGAAAAATTATATGGAGGAAATATAATTGCATCTATACCAAATGCGCATTGCTTAGAATGCCAAAATTGTGTGGTTCCCTGTCCAGATTCAACACCTAATATTCATCCTATTTCATCTAAAAAAACGCTCTACCACCAATTAGCTGGTTTATTGATCGTAGGAGGTTTACCAGGTTTTATCTGGGGCTGGTTTCATGTGCCAGACGAAACAACTGTTACTAGCATTAGTACTTTATTATCTGTATATAAATTGCCTTTAATTGGGATGGTAGCAAGCTCCATCGTTTATATCATTGCATCGATGATGGTTCCAGGTAAATACGAACAAAAATTAATCAGCGTATTTGCCGCAGCAGGTGTATCCTGTTATTACTGGTATCGTTTCCCAGCATTAATTGGTTATGGAAAATTTGCTGATGATGGTTTATTGTATAACTTATCGAATATAATACCAGCATGGTTTATTCCAATTATTAATATTGCTACTACTGCTTTCTTCATTTATTTTTTAGTCATTCGTAAACAGAATAACCAAAGTTGGGTAGTAAGGCCACCATTTGCTGCGAAAGAAAAAATGCAACCTGTTTCTTAAAGCAGTCTATCAGGTAACTGCTTGTTCGCATCTGCGCCCATTTTTTTAAGTTCTTCTATTTTCCCAATGATATTGCCCTTTCCGGTAGATAGCTGTTTAAATGCATCATCGTAACTCGTTTGTGCATCTCCTAATTTCTTACCTACTAATTCCATGTTGGTAAGAAATCCATGAAATTTATCATATAGGGCTCCGGCTTTTTCTGCGATCTCAATCGCATTTCTATTTTGCTGTTCCACTTTCCATAGATCAGCAATGATTTTTAAAACGGCTAACAAATTTGTTGGACTCACCAACATAATTTTCTTATCGTATGCGTACTTCCATAATAAAGGTTCTTTTTTTACCGCTTCCAAAAAAGCAGGCTCAATGGGTATGAACAATAGCACGTAATCGAGAGCCACTGCATATTTTGGATAATTTTTTTTACTTAACCCATCTATATGTGTGCGAAGTGATAATATATGATTTTTCATCGCCTGCTCTTGTTTTATCAGATCAGATTCAGACACATATTGCTCCCATGCTACTAACGAAACTTTTGAATCGATGATTACTTTTCTTTGATCAGGATAATAAATAGTAACATCGGGTTGCAACCCATGACCCTGATCGTCTTTAATAATATTTCCAGATTGATCTCTGATAAATTCCTGAGTAACATACTCACGACCCTTGGTAAGTCCACTATGTTCTAAAATTGATTCCAGGATCATTTCACCCCAATTTCCCTGCATTTTCGAATTCCCCTTTAAAGCAGTGCTTAAATTATTGGCTTCCTGGCTTACTTGTTCACTCATTTTTACTAAACGGTCAATTTCCTTGCCCAAACTAAACCGTTCCTTAGATTCTCTTTCGTAAGTGTCTTCCACCTTCTTTTTAAAATCGCCAAGTTCAGTCTTTAATGGTGCAAGAATTTCGAGCATTTTTTCTTCATTGCGTTCTACCATATGTACACTATTATTCCGCATAACCCTTTCAGCTAAGGATTCCATTTCAAGTTTTAGCTGTTCACTTATTTTCTCACCAGATGTTTTGGCTTCGCTCAATTGAAGCTGTGTATGCATCAATTGTGTTTCAGCAACTGCCATTTTTGATAACAATTGTTCCTTGTCGTTCTGAAGTTGCTGATTGATCGATTGGATTTGTGATAGTTGAACGTCTCTTTGATTCAACTGTTCATTTAAAGCTTGTGTCCGAACATGAAAAATGGACCGTGTAAATAACCAGGTAGCAATTATTGAAGCAATGGCTGTAGTTACACAGGCTAATAAAAAGACTGTATCCATAAAAATATTTAATTGCTAAGAAATGAGAGAACTTGTTTTTACAGAGAAACTAACTGTGCAAATTTCCCTGATTTTTTTTGCTAAAATTAAAATATTTCAGAATGGAATCTAATTTATCAAGTGCAATGGGTAATTCAGTATTATTCTCCATTACAAGTATAGCACCATCACTTCTAGAAATACGTTTAACAAAATTAATGTTCACTAAATAACTTCTATGAACTCGAATAAAATTGTTCTCACCAGTAAAAATATCCTCATAATATTTTAGATTATGACTAACCATTAAACTTGAACCATCTTCCTGATGAATATGTGCATAACTGCCCTCTGCCTTTATATAAAGTATGTCTTGTAGTTTAATGATTTCAAATCCATTCATTAAAGGCACCACAATCTTTTTATTCCCATTACTAAAATAATTATCCTTTAATGCGCCATAAGTTGCAGATTCGTTTTTGCTCTGATTTTCTAAAAATTTCTGTATGGCATTTTTTAATTTATCGAACTGTAGGGGTTTCAAGACATAATCAACTGCACTCATATTAAATGCTTGTATTGCATGCTGATGAGAGGCTGTAGTAAAGATAATTCTGAATTTAATCTCTTCTGGATTCAAAAAATTAAGTAATTGCAATCCATTGTATACAGGTAATTCAACGTCTAAAAATACTAAGTCAGGTGCATTTTTCTTTATACTTTTTACAGCAGATGAAAGATCCGAACATGTGTCGATTATTTGAATTTCGGGTTCAATTTCACGAATCATTTCACTCAGCAATTCGGCTGCTTTTACTTCATCCTCGATAATAATAGCTTTAATCATATTGTGTACTATTAATTGGCAAACGAATAATTACTGTTGTGCCTGCTTGATTTTCTTTATCAATTACAAATAAACTAATTTTCTTATCAATTGTTTGATTAATTAAATCAACCCTACTTTCCAATGCCGAACCTGCAAAACTTTTATGATTTGCGTAAAGGGTTTTATTAATTTGTCTACTTCTTATTCTTCCAATACCATCATCATCTATTTCTATTCGAATGTATTCTTTTTGGGCATCATCATATGAAATGCTAATTTTTAAATGACGCAATCCTTGTTTGTGGAACAGACCATGTTTAATTGCATTCTCGATAAAAGGCTGAATGAACATGGGCGGAATTTGAATGTTTTCCAAATCCAATTCCGGTTCAACAACTAAATCCACTGAAAAATTCGATTCAAAACGTGCTTTTTCCAAATCTAAATACAATTCCAATATGTCTATTTCTTCTTTCAAAGAGATGGAACTAATATTACTGGTATCTAAAATTTTTCGAATCAGTTCGCTGAATTTTCCCATGTAATTACTCACACTCCTTTTATCATTTTTATAAACAAAACTTTGTATCGTATTTAAAGCATTGAAAATAAAGTGCGGGTTCATTTGAGTAACGATTGTTCTTAATAAACTTTTACGTAACTCATTCTGCAAAGTCAGTTTTTCAATCACATAGTGGTCTCTCTTTTTAATATTACGATAACGTAGTCTGATCACAAATCCGCTAGCCCCGGCTACTAATAAAATAACGAGACTTATAAACCACCATTGTAACCACCATGGGTTTTGAATTACAAATTGAAAATCAATAGTGTTTTTTGATTTTTCAAACTGAAAGTTTACAGCATAAGCTTTAAAACGATAAGTGCCGGGTTTTAGAGATGCAAAAGAAACTTTATAATCTGGTCCACTTAGTACATTCCAGCTACTATCGTTGGAACCCGTTAACTGGTACATAAAATGTGTGGCTTCTGGATTATTAAATGATGGAGAAGATAATTTGAATAATAAGGCGTTAGTGTTTGAAGGCAATTCGGAATTATCCAAAATTTCATTTCCATTAATACTATTGCTCACTGATAATAAATAACACAAAGGTGCATCGGCTTTTGTTTCAGCAAGTGAATAACTATATTGCCAATTCTTCATGGCAAGAATTAAGTTTTCATTTTCCTCCAAAAAATCATACACTGTTCCATTAATATCAAGAGGAATTGTAATGGTGTTGATGACTTTTTGAGATGTTAAGTCATAAACTTGTACAAATCCAGGTTCTATTAAATATAAATGATCGTGAAATCTTTTAATTTTCAAAATGATATTTGAAACCAAGCCATTTTTTAAAGAAATATTCTGTATACGATGGTCGCCCAAAATAAGTAACCCAACATCAAAAGTTCCTATATATGCCTCTTTATTATATTGTAATAAGCAAGCTGCACTAATTTGTTTGCCATTATATGAGAGCATTTGTAAAGTGTCCTCTTGAATCAATGCTAGTCCAGATTTAAAATTTGCATATGTTTTTTTAGTTTCTGGGTCATAGTCCAAAATATTACATCTGGAATATTGTAAAACCTTACGATGGTTATCGATAGCATCTTTAAATTCTAATTGGAGGGTTTTATTATCCGCATTATTTCTATCAAAAAGATACTTTTTTAGACCCTGCGTTAACCGAATCTTGGTTAACATTTGAGAATAGGCTAACAATAATGTGGTATCTGTAAATGCAATATTTTTTAAGGCATTAACAGTTGAAATCTCCCATAGATATTTTTTCTGTGGATTGATTTGATACAACCCTTTCGATGGCGCTATTATTAAATTCCCATTAGGCAATGCTATTAGATGTTCAATGGAGCCTGCAAATTTAGAGACTTGATATTTTTGTACTACTTTATTATTATTTGTATAATAGATCTTCCCCTCCTGTGTTCCATAAATCATAAAACCTTCCCATGGTAATATGATAGTGATAAAATCCCCTAACTCTAAAAATGATTGCTGAATCTTTTGCCAGTTTTTATACTTTTCTGGACTGCGACGAAGACCTTCCTGCAAACTACTGTACCATTTATTATTCCCCTTATCTGAAACGATATCTGACAAATATTGCGATCTTATAGAATCTTTACTATTGATTTTATAAGAAATATTCTGGGTATTGACCCATATAGAATCGTTGTATTTAATAATTGTTTTTAAAGTACCTGGGATTTTTTCTGCAGATACCACCACTAAAGTATCATTGCGTTCCACTAATTTATAGATCACGTTCTTCAATTCACCATTACTCGCATAAATGGTATCATTGGTGATCAAAGGAGCAAAGCTGAAATTATCAGGCATAAATTTTCCAAACTTTGCTGGGAACTTGAACGGAATTTCCCTAAACCCTTTTTCTTTATCATATCTGTAAAAAGTATTAACACCTAATAAAGCATGGCCGCGGTAAACACATATCGATCTACCCATTTTTGCCCCTTTAGTACTTGTATAATACTTACCCTGCAGGGTAGTTGTATTAATAACAAATAAGCCTTTTTCAGTTGTAACTGCCATTTCAGAATCCAGGGGCAATAATGAAGGGTATGTAGATTCGTTTTTTAATTTATACTGATCTACTAGATTCATTTTTTCTTTCTCTATGTAGAATAGCTGTCCATTAAAATTGTAGCACCAGATCTTTCCCTGCTTATCCTCGCATATTCCAGAAATACCTGTTGTTGTTTGGTCGGGACTTGAAAAATGTGTGAACTTTTGACCATCGTAACGACTAATTCCTAAAGCATGTCCAACCCATATATAACCCTTTGAATCTGCAAATAAATCGTACACTTCTTCTGTGGGTAACCCTTTTACTGTCTGCAAATTTGGTAGCTGTGCAAATGAAAAATGGTTCTGAAAAAATAATATAAATAGTAAACACCAAAAACGCATACTTAAATATAAGGCATTAGTCTTTTGCTCGAATCTATTTGTGCTGGATTTAAAAAACTACTAATTTTTTTGTCATTGGAAAATAGATTTATTTAACTTCAACAATATACTAACTGCAAACTATCATGCCAACCGATTCTACCTATTTAAATACCAAAGCAAGATCACAAAATACTTACGATGCTATCATCGTGGGATCTGGTATAAGTGGCGGTTGGGCGGCTAAGGAGTTATGCGAAAAAGGTTTAAAAGTATTACTACTGGAAAGAGGTGGCCCTTTAGATCATCCCAATTATCCCACAGCAAATAAAGATCCCTGGGATTTCCCATACCGTAATCATTTAACAAGAGAAGACAAAGAACAACATTACGTACAAAGCCGACACTATTCTTTTCACGAAGAAACCAAACACTATTATATTAACGATAAAGAAAACCCATACGAAGAAGTTAAAAGATTCGATTGGATTCGTGCCAATATTATGGGAGGCCGTTCTTTACTTTGGGCTCGTGCTTGTTATAGATGGACGGATACTGATTTTGAAGCCAATGCAAAAGATGGAAATGGAGTTGATTGGCCTATACGCTATAAGGATCTTGCTCCTTGGTATGATCATGTAGAATCTTATATTGGCGTAAGTGGCAATCAAGATAAACTAGGTTATTTACACGATGGCATTTTTCAGCCGGCATTTGAAATGAATATAGTAGAGAAAAATTTTCGTGATCAGGTCTCTAAAAAATATACAGATCGCCATGTCATTGTAGGACGATCTGCAAATCTTACGCAACCCATCAATGGTAGATCAATTTGTCAATCACGAGATTTATGTTATCGTGGTTGCCCATGGGGTGCCTATTTCAGCTCTAATTCTTGTACAATTCCAGCTGCGCTTGCAACTGGAAATCTTACCATTCGGCCTTACTCTTTGGTTAATCGGGTTATCTATGATGAGCAAAAACAAAGAGCAAGTGGAGTTGAAATAATTGATACGCAAACCAAACAAATAGAAGAATTTCATGCAAAGATTTTATTTATCAATGCAGCTACTGTAGCTACTACTTTCATATTATTGAACTCTACATCCAACCGTTTTCCAAATGGCATTGGGAATGATAGCGACCAGGTTGGCCGCAATTTAATGGACCACCACAAGGGTATTTCTGTAAATGCAGATGTACCTGGTTTTGAAGACAGTTATTATTATGGCCGCCGCCCCACTAATATTTATATTCCAAGATTTAAAAACATTCATTCCCCCGAAAAGGATTTTATCAGAGGATTTCATTTAGCCGGTACCGCATATCGCACAAGAGGTTCAGGAAATCATGAAATAGGTGCCGAGCTAAAAGATTCTCTAACTGAAGCAGGTGGCTGGAAGATGGGACTCTGGGCTTTTGGCGAATGTCTTCCTTATGCTGATAATCGCATCACTCTAAATCACAAAAAAACAGATATCTATGGCCGACCACAATTAAGCATTGATTGTTCCTTTCGTGAAAACGAAAAAACAATGTCTGCGAATATGATTGCAACCGCCAAAGAAATGTTGGAAACAGCAGGCTATCAAAACATAACTGACCAGTCAAAAATATCTTTCCCCGGAAATGCCAACCACGAAATGGGCACTGCACGTATGGGTAAAGACCCTAAGACTTCTGTAATTAATGCATATAATCAAATGCATGCAGTTAAAAACATATTTATCACCGACGGATCCAGCATGGCATCCAGTTCTTGCGTGAATCCTAGTTTAACGTATATGGCTTTAACAGCACGTGCTTGTGATTATGCAATAAAGGAATTAAAGAAAAACAATTTGTAAAAAATAGTTACTACTTCATCTTTCTTTCAAAAAAGTCTGCGGCTGCACGATAACCTTTTAACCAGTTTTTGTGTAATAGAAAATCATGGATATCATCAGGGAAAACTAATTCTTCAAAATAAATTTTTCTTTCCCTTAATTTTTCTGCCATCATTTCTGTTTGCTCAAACGGAACATTTCGATCGTCATCACCATGAATGAATAATACGGGCGACTTCCATCCATCAACACTCGAAATAGGAGAAGCAGCTAATGCAATTTTTGCAAATGCGGCTCTTGTAGATGGATCATAATTGGCTACCCAATTTTTCATTTCCTGATTCCAATCATGTACTCCATGAATATCTACACCACAGGCAAAAATGTCTGAGTTTCTACTTAATCCCATACCAGTTAAATAACCTCCATATGAACCGCCCCAAAGTCCGATGCGTTTAATATTTACGTCGGCTCTTTTTTGCAACCATTGTCCCGCAGCCACTACATCATTGTATTCGCTTCCTCCATTCGCGCCGTAATGTAAAGCCTCTCTGAATTCCATGCCATAACCTATACCACTGCGATAGTTAACAGCCAAAACAATATATCCTTTAGACGCATAATACTGATTCATACCATAGTCTTTCGAATAATAGCCCATATAATGAAACCCTTGCAGCATCTGCCTTCTGGAGCCTCCATGGAAAAATAATAAGGAGGGATATTTTTTATCTTTCTGATATCCAGGAGGTAAAAACAATTGACCATGTATTGTAATATTGTCTTTACTCTGAAAACTCACAACGGTTGGTGTTACTAATAATTTATCAGGGAATGCAGCAGGAAATAATGATACTCCTACTTTTTCAAAACCAGTTTCAGATTTTATAATCGTTGGCCAACCTGGCGTTGTTGCAGTAGAACGCAACACTGCAATTCCAGTTCCTACATTCACAGGCGACCATTCTATGCCTTCTCCCTTTGATACTTGTTTTGCATTACCATCCTTTGCATTTACAGTCCATATATGCCTCCGATGACTATCCCCAATATTGGTATTATAGATCACTGATTTTTGATCGGTTGATAATTGCATATATTCTACTTCACCATCACCGGGAGTTAATAATTGAGCCTTGCGATTAGAAGCTTCTGAAAAAATTGGGACTGAATATAAATGTTGCCAGCCATCTTTTTCCCATGGGAATACCAATTGATTATCTGCAGTCCAGAGCAAAAGATTATCAGCCACAGGGAAATCAGTATATAAAACACTTCCTCGTCCTTCATCCGCTTTCCAGATTTCTTTTGCTTCATTTTTTGCAAGGTCAAATAAATGAATGCTCCAGGGAAATCCCTTTCTCAACTCAGTAAATGGAAGCAAGCCTCTTCTGGAAGGGATGCGGATATACGCAATATATTTACCATCGGGCGACCATGCCGGTTGTATATCATTATCAATGGTTGGATCAAGATAATCTAATGATTTTTGCGTAAAATCATAGACTCCCAAAAATGCATGATCAGAACGATGACTAATAAATGCAAGCTTTTTGCCATCAGGTGAAAAACGCAGATCACCAATCACCCCTCGGGCTTCAAAAAGCTGTATAGCAGATTTTGAGGTATCAGTAACCTGCGACTGCCATGCTTTTCCCTTATAATTATACAAAACAGTTTTCCCATCAGGCGAAGCAATAGCATTATTGCCTACTCCAATTTTTCTTAGACCGGACCCATCTGTATTGGCTACCCAAATTGTTTCTCCTGTCTTCTCTTGTAAAAAAGCAGGGTTGGCAGCTTCACCAGCTCCATTGGTATTATTCCCTTCATGATAAAACAGATGCGTGCCCTCAGCAGAAAATTGAAGGCCACCGATTTCAATCCCATCATCACTAGTATGTTTGGTAACTTTTCTTGGTGCAAAATCAGGGGCATCTGCAATAAAAATATTTCTTACACCCTTATCATTAAACACCCATGCCAGATGTTTTCCATCCACAGAACTCTGTAATTCTGTTGGGAAGGGGGCTGACATCATATTTTCAATGGTTACTTGCGCATGCAGGCATGTAAACAACAAGTATACTGTAGCGGTGCTGATGAGTTTTTTCATACTATCAAGATAAGAAATTTGTATATTCATTACTCCCATTATTATACACCAAAACTTATTTATGCGCATCAACTCCTTTCTTAAAAGCTTTATGCTTTTGTTTGTGCTTGTTATTGCTTCCCAAATACATGCACAAGGAACCAGATTACTTCGCGAGCCAACTATTAGTAACACCGCTATTGCCTTTGTATATGGGGGTGATCTTTGGGTGGTTAATAAAAACGGCGGCGATGCAAAGCGTCTCACCAGTACAGCAGCAGTAGAAGAAGATCCACATTTTTCTCCTGATGGAAAAACGATTGCATTTACTTCGAATCGTTCGGGTATTATTGCAGTATATATTGTTTCTGCCGAAGGCGGAATTCCAACTCGATTAACCTGGTTTCCTGCTGCATCCTTTGCCAGAGGCTGGAGCCCAGATGGTACAAAAGTTTTATACGCATCTACCCGCGAAAGTGCACCCACAGGCTACTGTAGACTATGGACAGTTGCTGCAACTGGAGGTGCTTCTACTTTACTCCCTGCCCCTTTTGCATACGACGGCGCATTTTCTGCTGATAGTAAAAAATTAGTCATCGATCGTGTTACACGTTGGGATGTAGAGTGGCGACATTATCGTGGCGGGCAAAATACGCCCATTCGTATCATGGATCTGAGTTCATTGTCAGAAAAAGAAATTCCTAGTAATAGCACCATGGACCAGAATCCAAATTGGATTGGTGATGATATCTATTTTACTTCTGATCGAAATTTCATCACCAACGTATTTGCCTATCAATCTGCAACTGGAACTGTGAAACAAGTTACAGATATTGCAAAAGGTGATATTAAATGGCTTTCTGGAAATGGAAAAGAATTGGTATTTGAGCATAATGGTTATTTGCATTTGCTTGATCCATTTAGTGGTAAGAGTAAACAACTTGAAATAAATGTGAGTGGCGATTTCCCCTGGTCAGAAACCAAATGGGAAAATGTAACAGCTCGTGCAGATAATGCATCTTTATCTCCAAGTGGTAAACGCATCATTTTAGAGGCAAGAGGAGAAATCTTTACCGTGCCTGTAGAAAATGGTAATACGCGCAATATCACACAAAGCTCTGATGCCGCAGATCGCAGACCCATCTGGAGCCCCGACGGAAAACAAATTGCCTGGTTCTCTGATAAAGGTGGTGAATCATATGCGCTTTATATCACTGACCAGGAAGGAAAAACAATGCCTCGGAAAATATCTATCGGGGAATCAAAATTGGGTTGGACTCCTACCTGGTCGCCCGACAGTAAATACATCGCATTCGTAGATAATGCAGTGCGCATCAAAGTAATCGAACTCGCTACTGGAAAAATCACACAGGCTGATATCGGTGGTGCCAATATTGAAAGAGAGAATATGGCATTGAGCTGGTCGCCCGATTCTAAATGGCTGGCCTATACCAAAACAGCTCCCAACAATTTTAGAAGAATCACAGTCTGGTCTTTAGAAACCGGAAAAGCAACTGCCATCACAGATCCAATGGGCGATGCTATTGCTCCGTCCTGGGACTTGGGTGGGAGATATTTATATTTCTTAGCAAGCACCAATAAAGCATTGGGATCTGGATGGGCAAATACGAGTAGTATGTCTGCCAAACCAAGCTTTGCAGCTTATGTAATGGTGCTTCGAAGAACAGACCCTACACCATTCCCTTTAAAAAGTGATGAAGAACCTGATAGTACAAAAGATGTAAAAAAACCAAAAGACACTTCCAATGCGAAAACTGTAAAAATTGATTTCGATAATATCGATCGAAGAACATTGGCACTTGCTGCAGTACCTGAAGGAGAATATGACCAAACGCTAAGCGGACCAAAAGGCAGCTTCTTTATCATAGGTGGACCAAGCATTAGTAAGTTTACTATTGAAGGCAAAAAATTCGATGAATTTGCAAAGGGTACTGATGTAAGTGTATCTGCCAATGCTGAAAAAATATTATTTAAATCAGGCGATAATTGGAAAGTTGTTTCCACAGCAAATCCACCTACTCCTGCACAGGGTAATATTACTGTGAATCTTCAAATGCAACTCAATCGCTTAGATGAATTCAAACAAATTCTTACGGAAGCATGGCGATACGAACGCGATTATTTCTATGATAAAAATTTACATGGAAGAGATTGGCAGGAAGTATATGATTACTTTATTCCACTCGCCCCTTATATCAAACACAGATCAGATCTTACTTATGTACTCGATCAGATTGGTGGTGAATTGTCTGTTGGACATAGTTTTGTAGGCGGTGGAGATTTTCCTGCTATTGATAAAAATGCAGCAAGTGGTTTAGGGGCCGACCTGGTTCAAAGCAATGGCCACTGGCAGGTGAAACGCATCTACAACACAGAGAGCTGGAACCCAAGCCTATCAGCACCTTTAGCACAACCCGATCTAAAAATAGAAGAGGGAAATTATATCCTTGCAGTGGATGAGAAAACACTTACAGACGATATGGATCCCTATCAATTATTAAATGGTAAAGCAGGTTTGCAAACCACATTATTAGTAAACAATAAAGCTTCTGAAGATGGAGCCTGGACCATTAAAGTAACTCCCATTGCATCAGAAAGCGCTTTGCGTCAACGTGCCTGGGTAGAAGATAATCGTAGAAAAGTTTCAGAACTCTCCAATGGAAAATTAGGATATGTATGGGTACCTAATACAGGCGGACCGGGCTTCGTTTCTTTTAACCGCTACTATTTTGCACAACAAGATAAAATGGGAGCAGTAATCGATGAACGCTTTAATGGCGGTGGATTATTAGATGACTATATGGTGGATCTGATGGTGCGTCGGTTACGCGCAGCAGCAACCAACGAAGTACCTGGTGGTATTCCATTTAATTTACCTTCTGGTATACTCGGACCAAAAGCTTTATTGATCAATGAACTTTCTGGTTCAGGGGGCGACTTCTTCCCTTGGGCATTCCGTCATCAAAAAGTGGGACCATTAATTGGAACCCGCACCTGGGGCGGTTTGGTTAAATCATCGGTTCATTATGCTTTAGTGGATGGAGGTACCATTACTGCACCAGATAATGCAATTTTTGATCCACAAGCCAATAAATGGATCGCTGAAAATGAGGGTGTGGCACCTGATATAGAAGAAAAAATTGATGCGGCTTCTGCTGCTAAAGGTCGCGATCCTCAACTGGAGCGGGCAGTTAAAGAAGTGTTGCTATTATTGGAAAAAGATTCCAAACCAACGGTTACACATCCGCCTTACTCTACTCCTGCAAAGAGAAGTCAAAAGTAAAAATTCAAAAATCTAAAGTAAGTCTCGGTGATTCAGTTCATCGAGACTTTTTATTTTATAGATACCGGGCAATGACTAAATTTATAAATGAAAAAGATTTTCTTATTTATTGCTATTGCATTTGTTTTTGCAGCTAGCCATGCGCAAGACATTCCTTATAAAACTTGTAACAACTGTTGGAATCGAGATTCTTTGGGAAACCATCGTGTGGTGGTGGTGGTTGATAAAGATAATGAAGTGGCAAAAGTGGTGATACCTTGGAGAAGAAGAGATGACCATCCTGAAAATAAACGCATCATCATTCAGGATGCTAAGACTTCACGGAAAGTATTAAATCATATTGAAAAAAGTATCAGCAGAGAGTCGGGCGAAATTTATTTCGAAGCTATTTCGGGAAAGGGCATTTACTATATTTACTATTTACCACTAAGGAATGAAGGTCGGTCTAATTATCCCCGGGGTGTGTATTTAAAACCTGAGAATACAGCCGAAACAAATTGGTCATACAACAATGTTTCGAATGCCAAAGTGCAGGCATTTGAATCCATCGACGATTTGAATAGTTTTTATCCGATGGAACTGATTGCTACTAAATCAGAAACTGCTGCAATAATTGAAAAATCAGCTAACAAAGAATTTATAGTTTTTCCTGAAGATCGATCGAACCCTATTAAGATGACGCGCGATCTGCCAAAAAAGTGGATTGATGAAGGCATTCAAAATCAATTAAAAGGTACTGCTGATAAAGGTGAATGGTTTGCTTTTCAATTAGGATTATTGGCTATAAAAAACCAAAGCTCTATTGAAATTAATTTTTCTGATTTAAAAAATGCTGCGGGAAATTTGATTGCGGGAAAACAATTAAGCTGCATCAATTTAACAGGAACTACTTATGATGCAAAGCCATTGAAAAAAGTGGTGGCAGTTGATGCGGGAAATATTCAGGCATTCTGGTGTGGCGTGGATATTCCAAAATCTACGGCAGCAGGAACTTATAAGGGAACCATCAGTATTGGTAACAAAGAAAACAAAACAAAAATTCAGATTCAATTAATTGTAAGTAATACAGTATCCATTAATGCTGGTGAAAACGAACCTTGGAAACAAACCCGATTAAAATGGTTGAACTCAACATTGGCACAAGAGAATAAAGTAATTGCACCTTATATTCCTATCAAACAAAATAAAAATGAACTTAGCATCCTCGGCAGAAAAATATTTTTGAATGACGATGGTTTACCAAAACAGATTCAAACTTATTTCAATTCCGAAATGACTGACCTCGTTGCTACTCCCAAAAATATTTTAAGCAACCCTATTCATTTTGTGTATGAATATCAAAACAATACAGCATTAAACACTGGCACACTTAAATACACAGAAACTAATGAAGGAAAAGTTAGTTGGGAAGCATTGAGTAAAAACAATCAAGTTAGTATGCTCGTTAAAGGTTCTTTGGAATTTGATGGTATGATGGTGTATGATGTTACCGTTACAGCACTTAGTGATCTTAGTTTGAATAATATTGGCATGGAAATTCCCTTCACCAAAGCGTCTTCTAAATATATGATGGGGCTCGGTCAGAAAGGAGGCAAACGCCCATCCACTTTTAATTGGAAATGGGAAGTAGCCACTAAGAATCAAGACGGTGCCTGGATTGGCGATGTGAATGCAGGTTTGCAATATTCCTTGCGTGATGAAAATTACGTACGTCCACTCAATACCAATTTCTATTTACAGAAACCTTTATTGTTACCTAACTCATGGGGTAATCAAAATAAAGGAACCGTAAATATTGAGGAAATTAATGATGCAGCAATTGTAAAAAATTATAGTGGAGTTAGAGATATGAAGAAAGGCGAAACACTACATTATAATTTTACTTTACTCATTACTCCTTTCCACACCATTAATACCGATTTTCAATGGGGTGCCAGATTCTTCCATGCTTACAAGCCAATCGACACCATCAAACAAACCGGAGCAACCATTATCAATATTCACCACGCAAATGCCATCAATCCATGGATCAACTATCCCTTTATTGAGCATCATAAAATGAAATCTTTTATCGACTCTGCACATGTGGCCGGATTAAAAGTAAAGATTTATAATACTGTTCGCGAATTATCCAACCACGCTTATGAAACATTCCCAATGAGAAGTTTGGGTCATGAAATTTATTCAACTGGCAAAGGCGGCGGCTACAGTTGGTTGCAAGAACATGTTGGCGATGATTATATTTCAGCTTGGTTTGTTCCAGAAATCAAAGACGCTGCCATTGTAAATAGTGGTATGAGCAGGTGGCATAATTATTATGTAGAGGGAATGAACTGGCTGGTGAATAATGTGGGCATCGATGGAATCTATCTTGATGATGTAGCATTCGATCGCATCACCATGAAACGTATCAAAAGAGTATTAACGCATGATGGACACCCTGGCATTATCGATCTGCATTCTGCCAATCAATACAATAAAAGCGATGGCTTTAATAATAGTGCCAACTTATACATGGAGCACTTCCCTTATCTGAACAAACTATGGTTTGGAGAATACTTCGATTATGAAAAAAATGCTCCCGATTTCTTCTTAACGGAAGTAAGCGGTATTCCTTTTGGCTTAATGGGCGAAATGTTAGAAGGCGGTGGCAATCCCTATCGCGGTATGGTTTATGGCATGACGAATCGTATGCCCTGGAGCGATGGTGCCGATCCTCGTTCCATTTGGAAAGTATGGGCTGATTTCGGCATGAAGGGTTCTAAAATGATCGGTTACTGGAGTGAGAACGTTCCAGCATCTACTAATAAAGAATCTGTACTTGCCACTGTTTACAAGAAAGAAAAATCAGCTTTAATCGCTATTGCAAGTTGGTCGGAAAAAGCAGAACAAGTGGAATTAAAGATCGACTGGAAAAAGATCGGCGTCGATCCGAACAAAGCAACAGCAACTATGCCCCCCATGAAAGGATTTCAAAATGGTGGTATTTTAAAAATAAATAATGGTCATATCGAACCGATATCAATTGATAAGGCGAAAGGTGTGATCGTTTGGATTAAGGAATAAAAATTGACTGTCATGAAAAGAAAATATTGGTTAGTGTTCCTAACCTTGTCACTGCATGTCCTAAACGCACAACAAACAGTAAGCGTAAAAGAATACCAAAAGGAATTCACCACCTATCCATTTTCAGATCCCGATCCTGTGCCCAACTTCACAGCCATTTACCCCTATTTCCGTTTCGATGGATTTACTGATCAGTCCATTCAGAAAAAATGGAAGGTCATTGAAATAGAAAACGATTATATACAGATCATGATACTCCCAGAAATTGGAGGCAAGATCTGGGCAGCAATTGATAAAAAAACAAACAAGCCTTTTCTCTATTATAATCACGCAGTGAAGTTTCGCGATGTGGCTTTACGGGGACCATGGACCAGTGGCGGTTTAGAAGCGAACTACGGCATCATTGGTCATACTCCTAATTGTGCCACACCCGTAGATTATACCATCTTGAAAAAAGCCGATGGTAGTATTAGTTGTGTAATTGGTGGATTAGATTTGTTATCATCTACCAACTGGCGATTAGATATCAATCTCGAAAAAGACAAAGCTTATTTTACCACCAGTTCTTTTTGGTACAACACTACCCCTAACCAACAACCCTATTATCATTGGATGAATGCTGGTTTAAAAGCTGATGGAAATT
>JBAXXT010000004.1:0-97627 GCA_037127755.1 Bacteroidota bacterium | reverse complement strand
CGAGTGCTCGGGATGGAGGGGAAAACCATTTTTTTAATTTTTACTTAATTAAAAAGCATACACCATCGCCATACTCTCTCTTGCCATTTGCTGGTTGTAATCGAATGTAAGTTGCTTATGGTTAATGATATCAATGATAGTTCCAATAAAGCAGAATCCGGCGGTTAACAGATAGAGTATACCCATACCATTTTGTCCTACCATAAATCTTTGTATTCCTGCAATGCCAAAAAATCCGAGAATACAGCCAAGAAGTACTTGATCTGTTTTTCTTCTTTTGCCATTATAAACGGCAACAAAGCTTTGCATTTTATCTGAAGGCAATTCACGAGTAAGGCTTTGTATAAAAATTAATTCTTCACCTTCTAAAGCTGGAATAAGATTAAACGCGTTCTGATTCATGTTAGTTTGATTTGTATGATTAATTGTCGAATTCTATTTAATATAATAATGACTGCTACAATTCCTAATGGGTGATGTTTTATTGATTCCATCCATTCTGCTCTCATGGCATAATGCATGGCATGTCCAATTCCACAACCAGGGCACCTGCCAAAACCAAATGCACTGAAAATGCAAAGTGAGGTTTCGCTTTTGTTTTCAGGTAAGAAAAACAAAACTACTAATGCTCCGACCCAACAAAGCAACTCAAAATGCTGAAAGAGCCATAGTCTTATTTTATGAATGGTTGTAATCATGGATGGTTATTTTCCAAATGCACCAATATTGCTACTAAAAATTTTAACTGCTATAGCAAGTAAGATTACGCCGAAAAATTTTCTAACTGCAAGTAAGCCGGCTTCACCAAGTGCATGCTCGATTATTTTTAGCGACTTAAGTACAATATAAACTACAATTAAATTAATGATAATACCTGCTAAAATATAAGTTTCGTCAAAATTTGCTTTTAATGACATGATGGTTGTTAGAGTTCCACTTCCCGCAATGATGGGAAATGCAATGGGTACTACGCTACTTGATTTGGCGTCTTTATCACCTTTAAATATTTCATGACCCAATACCATTTCCAATCCAAGTAAAAAGATCACGATAGATCCACCTACTGCAAAAGAACGTATATCAAGCCCTAAAATTTTCAAAAATGGTCTGCCTGCAAAAAGGAAAAGGATCATCAATCCACCAGATACAAATGTTGCCTGAAAAGATCGGATGGCACCCATTTTATCTTTTAATGAAATTAATAGAGGGATAGAACCTACAATATCGATCACGGCAAACAGGGTAAAACTTACTGTTAGAAGTTGGTCGAGATGAAATTCCATAATCTATGTTTTAGTAAATATACAAGAAGAATATAATCTTCTTATAGGATTAAAGCGGGTATTTATGGTATCAAGCAGCTTCATTTGTAGGAAGTTTCCTACATTTATCACTTACGCTAATTATTATGCAGGGAAAACAAAAATTGAATCTTTTTAGCTTTACCATGATCGTTGTGGGCTTGGTAATTGGAATGGGAATTTTTAGATCGGCGGCAACCAGTGCAAAATTTGCCAACGATCCATCTGTTTATTTTACTGCCTGGTTATTAGGTGGCTTTTTTGCTTTCTGCGGGGCGCTGACGTATGCAGAGATTGGAAGTCGCTTCCCTGTTACTGGCGGGTACTATAAAATCTTCTCCTATGCTTATCACCCTAGTATAGCATTTGCCATAAACTGTATCATACTTATTAGTAATGCTGCAAGTTTAAGTGGTGTTGCACTAATAGGTAGTGGCTATATCACCAAATTATTCCCGCAATATCAATGGACGGATGTAGACAAAGCCCTGATCAGTTGCGTGGCAATTTTAATTTTTTATGTGATTAATTTAATGGGACTCAAAATGAGTGCCAAGGCACAGAACTTTTTGATGCTGATCAAAATCAGCATGATCCTTGTTTTGATAGTGGCTTTATTTTTCCCGATTCATGAAGTGCCGCCACAGGTTGTTGCAGTAGTTTCTGATCCTTTGCCCCATATTAGTTGGATACAAAGTTTAGGTCTTAGTTTAATTGCAGTTTCCTTTACTTATGGGGGTTACCAACAGACTATTAATTTTGGAAATGAAGTGGCTAATCCTGCAAAAAATATCCCCAGAGGTATCTTTATTGGTATCGCCATCATTATAGGTTTATACTTGTTGGTAAACCTTAGCTATTATCATATCATTGGTTTTGAAAACATGAAAGGTGAAACTGAAATAGCTTATTCTTTGATGCATAAAGTGTTTGGAAAAACTGGAGCTGATGTTTTTTCCTTCTTTTTATTCTTTGGTGTTCTGGCTTATGTTAATGCCCTTTTGATGAGTAATCCAAGAGTGATGTATGCCATGAGTACAGAAGGGGCTTTGCCAAAGATATTTGGAAAGCAATCAGCTAAAAATGATGTGCTGGTATTTTCATTAACCATTTTTGCTAGCATGTGTGTAGTTATTTTATTCTTTGCTCAGACATTCGACAAGATCTTAAACTTCACCATTTTTCTTGATTGCTTTGGTATGGTGGCATCTAGTGCAACTATTTTTGTGCTAAGAAAAAGAACGAAACATTTAGATGGCACTGGCATCTATAAAATGAAACTATATCCCATACTGCCACTGATTTTTATGGCTGCTTATACATTTGTTGGCATAAGTATCAGCATTCAAACTCCCAGTATTGCATTAATCGGAATTTCTGTATTAGCGGTGTTTATGGCCATCTATTTTATTAGTCGCTTATTCACAAAAAATTCCGAACTACCTAAAGCATAATTACAATGGAACTTTCCTATATCATTAATGAGTTAGCAGAATCAAGAGAAGATTATTTCAGGGCCATTGCGCCCCCCATCATTCAGACCAGCAATTTTGCATTTAAAACAGTGGATGATTTACGAAAATCATTCGAGGATGAATATAGTACCTGGTTGTATAGCCGGGGGTTAAACCCAACTGTTGAAATCCTTCGTAAAAAATTAGCTGCATTAGATGGTGCAGATGACTGTTTGGTTTTTAATAGTGGTGCCGCAGCAATCTTTGCTTCTGTTTTGGCTAATGTAAAAACTGGCGATCATATCCTTAGTGTAAAGAATCCCTATACCTGGGCAAAAAAAATGTTTGAGGAAATTCTTCCCAGATTTCAGGTAACACATTCCTATATTGATGGAACCGCGATAGAAAATTTCGAAAACGCCATTCAGCCTAATACAGCTGTGATCTATTTAGAATCGCCCAATAGCTGGACTTACAACCTGCAGGATTTAGAAGCGGTTGCCCTATTGGCAAAGAAGCATGGTATCATTACTATCTGTGACAATAGTTATTGTACCCCTCTGTTTCAAAAGCCAATTGAATTGGGGATTGATTTGGTGTTACAATCTGCCACCAAATATATAGGTGGACATAGCGATACCGTTGCGGGTGTATTAACTGGCGAAAAAAAAATGATTGAGCGAATTTTTAATAGCGAATACATGAATATTGGTTCAGGTATACAACCATTTAATGCATGGCTATTGATCCGAGGATTAAGAACATTAGAAGCCAGATTAGAAAGGATTGACCGAACTACTCAAGCATTGATCCCCCTTTTGAAAGCACATCCAAGAATTGAAAAAGTAATTTTTCCGCTCGATCCCGAATTTCCACAATATGAATTAGCGAAAAAACAAATGAAAGGTGCTTGTGGTTTATTAACCATCATTATAAAAGCTAATGAATGTGCTACCATAGAAAAATTCTGCAACTCATTAAAGCATATTCTAATGGCAGTAAGCTGGGGTGGTCATGAATCCCTGGTTATCCCAAAATGTGCCGGAATGAAACCATCTGAATTTGATGGAACAAATCCTGAGCATAGAATGCTTCGGTTCTATTTTGGATTGGAGTCGGTAGAATACCTAATGGAGGATCTTAATCAAGCTTTTTTGGCTATTGAACACCTTTCATAAGATTTTTTAGCTGTTTTAGTCTTATTCCTTTCCGTCTGTCTAATTTTTCTAGACAAGCAGTTCTTTCGTGTATTTTTGTTTTATATGAAGAAGTTTTTGACCTTAATAGCTTTAACAGCTTCCCTTCATTCCTTCTCTCAGGAAAAGTGGGATTTAAGAAAATGCGTTGATTATGCATTGCAGAATAATATATCTGTGAAGCAGGCAGATGTGCAGGCACGTTTGTCGAAGTTATTGGCAGATCAGTCTAGATTGACTCGTTTGCCCAATGCCAATGCAAGTGTTAGTACAACGTATCAACATGGTTTAAACATCAACCCAACCACCAACGTTTTTGAAAACATTGACATTACGGGAGGTAATTTAGGTTTTCAATCTAATTATACCATTTTCAACTGGTTTGCTCGTAAAAACAATATCGAAGCAAATGCAATTACTGCTAAGGCTGATGAGTTGAATATTGAAAGAACCAAGAATGATTTAGCCTTGTCAGTTGCTAATGCATTTTTGCAAGTGATGTTAAGACGAGAGCAAGCTAATGTAAGTGGTGTTCAATTAAAACAATCACAAGAGCAATTAAGAAATACACGCAAGTTTGTAGAAGCTGGAAGTCAGCCTGAACTTAATGCAATTCAATTAGAAGCCCAAGTAGAAAGAGACAGTGCTACCTATATTCAGGCAATTGCGGCTGCTGAACAGGGTGTTATTAATCTGAAAGCATTTATGAATTTTGATTTTGCTTCTCAGTTTGATATTGTGTATCCAGCAGTTGAAAATATTCCAGTCGATAATATTTTAGACCTTCAACCCCAGTCTGTTTACGAATTAGCTTTGTTAAATCAGCCTCAACAAAAAGTAACAGCTTTACGTATTGAATCTTCACAGAAATTAGTAGGAGCTGCTAGAGGATCTATGTATCCAACCCTTAGTGCATCGGGCTCATTGAATACCCGATTTGCTAATAATGTATATGACTATAGAAGTCAAACTATACTTGGACCCACCAGCGCATATGCTTTGGATAATGCTAATAAGTATCCAGTATATGCTTATCAAAATAGCATTATTGGCATTGATAAAGTGAGTTTTGGAAATCAGTTGAATAGATATTTTGGCCAGGCTTTAGGATTAAATTTAAGTATCCCTTTATTCAATGCACACCAGGCACGTACACAGTGGGAGAGAGCAAAAATTAATGTGCGCCAAACACAGTTACAAGACGATCAGGAAAAACAAACTTTAAGATCTAATGTATTTATTTCTTATCAGGATGCCTTTTCTGCATTACAGAAATATAACTCATCAAAGAAAAGTGTAGCGGTATCAGAGAAAGCCTTGGAATATGCACAAAAGCGTTATGATGTGGGTTTATTAGGTACACTTGATTTGATCACAACTAGAAATAATGTATTTACTGCAAAGATTCAGGAATTAAGTAACCACTACGAATATGTATTTAAACTAAAAGTACTTGAGTTCTTCAAAGGCCAGGGCATTAGATTATAAAAGCAACCATCAAAATTAACACACAAGAAACACAGTTTTATATGAGCAAGAAATTGATTTGGATTATCGTAGCATTAGTTGTTGTAATTGGGGTTTTAATCGGCCTCAAAAAAGGCGGCGTGATAGGTAAAGAAGAAGGTACAAAAGTAACTACTGAAAAAGCTATTAAGCGCACTATCATCGAGACAGTGAACGCAAGTGGTAAAGTATATCCAGAAGTGGAAGTAAAAGTAAGTCCGGATATTAGTGGTGAGATAACTGAACTTTATGTTAACGAAGGTGATACCGTTAAAAAGGGTCAGGTATTAGCACGTATATATGCGGATATCTATTCCACTCAACGTGATCAGGTTGCTGCAGGAGTTAACCAGGCGAAGGCTCAATTATCTAATTCAAATGCAAATTTGGTGGGATTAAAAGCTGTTTTGGATAATGCAAAAGCAGTGTACGACCGTCAGAAAAAACTGGTAGATGATAAAGTTATTTCTCGCTCTGAATTTGAGCAGTCACAGCAAACCTACCTTTCTTCATTGGCATCTTATAATGCCGCAAAAGAAGGATTGAAAAGTGGAGAGGCAAGTATTCAGGGAGCTCAAGCGCAATTAAATAAAGCAGATAAAGACATGTCTCGTACTGTAATTACTGCCCCAATGGATGGTTTAATTAGTTTGATGAGTGTTAAAAAAGGAGAGCGTGTAGCTGGTAACAGTTTTAATGTGGGTACTGAAATGATGCGTATTTCAGATATGAGAAGTATTGAAGTTCGTGTGGATGTTGGTGAAAATGATATTCCAAAAGTAAAAATTGGAGATACCGCAATAGTTGAAGTTGATGCGTATACAAATAGAAAATTTAAGGGAGTAGTTTATAAAATTGCTAACCCAAATACTGGTAATTCTCTTACTACTTCTTCAACTGATGTAACAAATTATAAAGTACATATTCGTTTATTGACATCATCATACGAAGATTTGATTACTCCTAAAAAGAGTTTTCCTTTCCGCCCGGGTATGAGCGCAAGTGCTGATATCCAAACTAAAACAAAAGCTAATGTATTGTCAGTAGCATTGAATGCGGTAACTACTCGTGATAAGAATGGTGATGCTAAAGCTAGTAGTACTGATAAAAAAGATGAAAAGAAAGCAGATGACAATGCAGTAAAATCTGTTACTGCAAATGATGATATTGAAGAAGTGGTGTTCGTACTTCAAAAAGATAATACAGTTAAAAAGATCAAAGTTAGAACTGCTGTTCAGGACTTGAATAATATTGAAATTCTTGCAGGATTAAAAGAGGGAGATGAAATTATTACTGGTCCTTATACCATTGTAAGTAAAACATTAAAAGACGGTGCTAAAGTTATGGTGGTGGCAAAAGATAAATTATACGAAGAAAAGAAGAAAGATTAATTTTTTGAGGTAATCGATATGCAGCGACCCCAATTCGGGGTCGTTTGTTTTTTAATAACAGTCTTTCATATCTTTGTATGGAAATAAAAAAGCATAAATGCGGATTGGAATTATAGGAAGCGGAAGCTGGGCTACAGCATTGGCAAAAATTTTAACCGATAATGGCAATTCAATTAATTGGTGGATTCGTAATGCCGATACCATTGAATTGATGAAGAAAAGAAAACATAATCCGCACTACTTAAGCGTTGCCTATTTCGATCCGGCTCAATTATTTTTAAGTAACAATATCACAGAAATTGTTGAAAAATCTGATACCCTTGTAATTGCCGTACCCTCTGCTTTTGTGTTAGCTGCATTGTCTTCCTTACCTAAAGACGCATTGAAGGGAAAACAAATTGTTTCTGCTATTAAAGGTATTTTGCCAGAAACCAATGAACTTTTAAATGACTATCTATTAAAAGAATTTAATGTTCCCATCGAAAAATATTTTTCTGTATTAGGGCCTTGTCATGCAGAAGAAGTAGCTGCTGAAAAATTATCTTACCTAACTTTTTCTGGAGTCAATGAATCAAACGCATATAATATTGCCAGATATTTTCAAACCGAATATTTGAATACCGTTGTGAATCATGATGTAATGGGTGTTCAATATGCAGCAGTTCTTAAAAACATTTATGCACTGGGTGCAGGTATTGCACATGGTTTGGATTATGGCGATAATTTTCTGAGTGTGTATATAGCTAACAGTGCCAATGAAATGACAACATTCTTGAAATGTGTACTGCCTGCAAATAATAAAGAAAACCCAGAGATTAATTATAGTGCTTCTGTTTATTTGGGAGATCTATTAGTTACCTGTTATTCTTTATACAGCAGAAACAGAACATTCGGAAATATGATTGGTAAAGGCTATTCTGTGAAAGCCGCACAACTTGAATTGAGTATGATAGCAGAAGGGTACAATGCCAGTAAATGTATCGTAAAGACGAACGAAAAAGTTCAAGCTGAGATACCTATTGCATATACTATTTATCAAATTTTATGGGAACATCTATCTGCAGCAGAAGGGTTTAAAAAAATTGAAGGGTATCTGTTTTAAATAAAGAATAAATCTGAAGCAATCCCATCTGCCATTAACTTACCAGCATTTGTTAAGATTAAGTTTTTATCCTGAAGGATCATATATCCTTGTAAAATTGGTTTTTGAGCTAGTTCAATAATTTGATGCCATTCTTTTTCACCCCATTTTCGATTTACTATTTCCAATGATAGTCCTTCCATGGTGCGTAGACTAGTCATAATATATTCATTGAGCTGCTCCATTGGACTAAGTATTTCCAATTCAAATGGTACTTGATCTTTTGCAAGACTTTGAATATACAATGCATTATTTGCTACATTCCATTGACGAGATCTGCCATTGAATGAATGTGCTGAAGGGCCCAGACCTAAATAGTCAACACCATTCCAATAATTACTATTGTGTTTACTTTTTTTACCGGGCTTTGAAAAGTTAGATATTTCATAATGATCAAATCCCGCTTCTGCTAGCCATTGCATCAGTAAACTAAAATGCCTGGCTTGTTTATCTGGATCAACTGCTTCTATTTTTTTTTGTTGGATCATTTTGTCGAGTCCGGTTTTAGGCTCAACTGTAAGTGCGTAACAAGAGATATGATCAATACCAAGAGTCAGGGCTTTATCTACATTTTCTTTCCAGGCTTCATCAGTTAAAGTAGGGGTGCCATAAATAAGGTCGATTGTTATATTATCAAATCCGGCAGATGTAGCCATTCTGATACAGTTGTCTGCTTGTGCTGCAGTATGGGCTCTATTCATCCA
The DNA here is from genome assembly GCA_037127755.1 of Bacteroidota bacterium. Taxonomy (GTDB): domain Bacteria; phylum Bacteroidota; class Bacteroidia; order Chitinophagales; family Chitinophagaceae; genus Sediminibacterium. Next base: position 88,934 of record JBAXXT010000004.1, on the reverse strand, counting down.
TTGAAGATCTGCTTCGAAAAATGATTGAATCCCAATACTGAGTCGATTGATCCCCATTTTTTTCCAAGCCTGAAGTTTTTCTTCTTCAAAATCGTCGGGATTTGTTTCCAGGGTAATTTCTGTATTTGCTGCAATTTGATATTCCGATCGAAGTATATCCATTATTTTTTGGAGCTGATGAATGGAAAGCAAAGAAGGAGTACCACCCCCAAAATATATTGTTTCTATCGGTTCAGATATATAGTCTTTTTGTAAAACCGCTTCCTTCTCAATGGAAGCCATCATCGGTTCGATCTGATGGTGGGTCGTTGAAAAATGAAAATTACAATAGTGACAGGCTTTTCTGCAAAAAGGGATATGAATATAAATGCCTGCCATAGCTACAAAAGTAAATGGTTCTGATTTGCTTACAGGGAAAGGGAATATTTAAATTGTGAACTAATGGGTTAAATGGGTTCAGTTCAATATTTTTGCGCAAATATTTGTCGTCTTGAAGCAAATTCTTCTACTACTCGTTTCGCTGTTTACTATCGGAATAGCTTTTGGGCAAACTGATACACTCAGTAAAACCGACTCGATAGCAGAGCTAGCAAAGGCGATTCCTGAATCTACTCGAACCTTACATATTGCACCTGTTCAGAAAGACACCCAATTCTTTGTTGCTGCTAAGCCTATTACAATAATAGAGGACAGTTTGAAAATTGATAGTATCAGAAAGGACAGCATTGCAGGATTGGCTGTAAAATATCCTATTGTTACTAATTCTGATACCCTGACCTATGAAAAATATTATACTTCTGCCTGGCTGCCATTTGAAAAGACACCCATTTTCGATATTATAACCGAAAGAAAACCTTCAGGGAAAGAATTGTTATTTTATATTTTATCAGGATTAGTTGCTTTATTGGCTGCAATTCGATTGATTTTTCCAAAGTACTTTAAGAACTTGTTTTTGCTATTTATGCAAACCTCCATTCGGCAAAAACAAACCAGAGAACAGCTTTTACAAAACAATCTTGCATCTGTTTTTTTGAATATGTTATCTATTGTAAGTGCGGGTCTCTATATCACCCTCCTCATTCAATATAAACAATGGTTAAGTATTCCTTTTTATCATTTGTTGTTATATAGTGAAGTTTTTTTATTTTTCGTATACTTTGGGAAATATATTTTTCTAGCATTTTCTGGGTGGGTATTTAATGTGCAAGAAGCTACAAGCGCATATTCTTCTATAGTTTTCATGGTAAATAAAGTATTAGGGATTGTTTTAATACCTTTTGTGCTGGTGATTACATTTTCTCCATTGCCCATCAAACAAGTATCTATAACAATTTCTGCAGCGATTTTAATAGCACTTTTCTTTTATCGCTATTTGATATCATTTGGAGTGATCAGAACAAATTTGAAAGTGAGTGCCTTTCACTTTTTCCTGTACCTTTGTGCTGTTGAACTACTTCCGCTCGTATTGATATATAAACTTTTAGTCAATTTTGCAACAGGAAGTATTTTCTTATAACCATTTTTTTTAGACTAGAAGCATGGCAAAAAGCGGTTCAAAAATTTCAGGAACGACGAAGAAAGCTAGGAAGATTCTAATTTCTCAGCCCAAACCCGAAAGTGATAAATCACCTTATTTCGATTTAGAACGCAAGTACCAAGTTGAGTTAGTTTTTCTTCCTTTCATTAAGTTAGAGGGCATTCCCGCAAGAGAATTCCGGAAACAGAAGATTGATATACTGTTTTATACTGCCGTTATTTTCACAAGTAGAAATGCTATTGATCATTTTTTTCGCACTTGCGAAGAGATGAAGATTAGTATTGGTCAGGATACAAAATATTTCTGTATCACTGAGGCAGTGGCACTTTATCTACAAAAATTTATTTTATACAGAAAACGCAAAGTGTTTTATGGTGCAGATGGCACCAATAAAAGCATGTTTGAAGTAATTAATAAACATAAAGAGAATGAGAAATTTCTTTATGTATGTAGCGAAAACCAGCAGGATAATGAAATAGTTGGTTGGATGAAAAATAATAAATGCGAGTTTCAATTAGGATTTATGTACCGCAGCATCAGTAATGATATTAGACATGTCATTGAAAAAATCGATTATGATGTGATCTGTTTCTTTACCCCAAGTGGTGTAAAAAGTTTGTATGATAATATGCCGGATTTTAAACAAAATGGTACTGTTATTGGAGCTTTTGGAAGTAATACTGCAAAGGCAGTGGAAGAAGCAGGGTTGAATTTGGAAATTAAAGTTCCTTCCATACAAAGACCGAGTATGTGTGCTGCCTTAGATCATTTCTTGAGCACGCCAACTCCCAAAAAATAGAATGTATTGATACCATATTATTGCCCTCTCCATTAAACAGGAGGGGGATTTTTATTTTAACTTGATTATTTTGCCTTACAATTAAAAAAATGCAGTCAAAACATACGAATCGGTTGGTTCATGAATCTAGCCCATACTTATTACAACATGCTCATAATCCGGTAGATTGGTTTCCCTGGGGTGAAGAAGCATTGCAAAAGGCAAAGCTTGAAGACAAGCCCATTTTGGTAAGTATTGGTTATGCAGCTTGTCATTGGTGTCATGTAATGGAAAGAGAAAGTTTTGAAGACGAAACCACGGCTTCCATGATGAACCAATATTTTATCAATATCAAAATTGATAGAGAGGAGCGGCCCGATTTAGATCATATTTATATGGATGCTGTTCAATCCATTACAGGCGCAGGCGGCTGGCCCTTGAATGTTTTTTTAACTCCTGAAGCGAAACCTTTTTATGGGGGCACTTATTTTCCTCCAGAAAGAGCGTATAACCGGGCTAGTTGGAAAGAAACTTTAGAGGGAATTCATAAAGCGTATCTGGAAAAAAAACACGAGATTTTATCACAGGCGGAGAACCTAACAGAACATTTACAATCTGCCAACTCTTTTGGAATTCAAATAAAATCTGGCGACGATCAAAACAGTTCTGTTACTGTGGAACAGCTTGATGTAATTACGAAAAACCTATTGCATTCTGGAGATACAGTATGGGGTGGTTTTGGGAAAGCGCCAAAATTTCCTCAAACATTTTCGATTCTATTTTTATTAAGGCAATATCATTTTACAAAAAACCAAGCCGCTTTAAATCAGGCTTTGCTGAGCATTGATAAAATGATTGATGGTGGGATTCATGATCAATTGGGTGGAGGATTCTCGAGGTATAGTACAGATAATGAATGGTTGGCACCTCATTTTGAGAAGATGTTATATGATAATGCTTTGTTGATTTCTGTAATAGCAGAAGCTTATCAAATTACTGGCAATCCTGTTTATGCTTCAACAATTCAGAATTGTATTGCATTTATTGAAAGAGAACTCACCAGTGAAGAGGGTGGATGCTTTAGCGCATTAGATGCCGATAGTGAGGGTGTGGAAGGTAAATTTTATACATGGTCGTTCGAAGAAATCAAAGAACTTCTTAATGAAGATGCAACCATTTTTTGTAAGTATTATCAGGTAGAAGAAGGAGGTAATTGGGAATACACTAATATTTTATGGGTGAAAGAAAGTCCAGAAAAATTTGCGCAGAAAAATGAACTGAATCAGGATGACTTTATAAAATTATTGGATCAGTCAAAAAAGATCTTATTTGATTTTAGAGCTAAAAGAATAAGACCTGCATTAGATGATAAGATATTGCTGGGATGGAATGCACTGATGAATACTGCATATTCCAAAGCATATGCGGCACTGGGGGTAGACGTTTATAAAGAAACTGCGATAAAGCATATGACTTTTTTGGAGCAAAGTTTCCGTCAGCAGGAAGGCAATTGGTATCATACTTATAAAAATGGTATCGCAAAGCAGCCGGCGTTTCTGGACGATTACGCATACCTGATACAAGCACTCATTCACTTACAAGAAATAACGGGTGATGCATCTTATTTATTAAAATCTAGCGAGATAACTGAGATGTTAATTGCACATTTTACAGAGGAAGAAACAGGTTTTTTTTACTTTACCCACGACCAACAAAATGACGTGATTTTGAGAAAAAAAGAAGTCTATGATGGTGCTACTCCAAGTGGAAATGGTATTATGGCATCAAATTTGCTTTACTTGTCAAAGGTTTTTGACAGGAAAGACTGGGCAGATCTGGCTAAAAAGCTGAGTTATACATTGCAAGAGAGCACCCTAAAATATCCGGGTTCATTTGGAATATGGGCTTCTCTATTACAATTATATTGTTTTGAGGTATTGGAAATTGCCATAACTGGAAGGGAATTTGAACAAAATCTCCCGTCAGTGATGAAAAAATACATACCCAATAAAATAATTCAGTCAGGAGAAACTAATTTGAGCAATTTCTCGTTATTAGCAAACAGAGAAACAGCTATTCCGGTAGCTTTTTATATCTGTAAGAATTTTACCTGTTTGAGACCTTTTTATAATATTGTTGACTTTTTAGCAAATGTGTAACAGATTTTGTTCTAATTTGCTTCTGATGACAACGGTATCTGATGCCGAGAATGTTTTTTTTTGCACAAAAAAGTAACCCCATAGGTAGATTTCTACACGATTAAATTTATTGGTAATAAAATCTCAAACAAGGTTTAGAGCCAATGAAAAACTTATATTTGTCACTGTCATAAAAAATCATTCTGATCAAATGAAAGGGTACTTAACTATAATACTATTAGCGGCATTTTCACTAAGCTTGAGTTCCTGCTTTTTCAAAAAAGGAGGCAACACAAAATCATCTATGCCTGATGATGGACAATTACATGGTTTAGCTCCAGCTTCTAAACAGAGCATGAACCGTCCACTGCACATGGTGTATATCCCACCGGGAACATTTCATATGGGACCTAGTGATGAGGATATCAGTTATAACATGACTACTCGTAACAGACAAGTTTCTATTCCAGGTTTTTGGATGGATGCAACTGAGATTACTAATAATGAGTATCGTCAGTTTGTTACTTGGACCAGAGATTCTCTAGCTTTTAAAATCCTCTTTGGACAAGGGATTAATAAAGATGATGATACCATGGCTGTTGATCCTAAAAAAGTAGCCACCATCAAATACGATAGAAATACGATCGAAAAATTAAATGAATTGAATCTGGCGCCAGATAATAGATTATATGGCAAAGCTGAAATCGATCCTGAAAAATTGGTATATAGAATTGAGTATTTCGATTTGCAAGCTGCTGCAAAAAGAGAAAATTCGGGCCATCCTCGTAAAGAGTTCATGGTAAAAAGAGATCAACAAGTGTATCCAGATACATTGGTTTGGATGAGAGACTTCTCTTATTCTTATAACGAACCAATGACTAAAAGATATTTTTCTCATCCTTCATTTGGAAATTATCCAGTAGTTGGGGTAACCTGGAAGCAGGCTGTAGCCTTCTGTCATTGGCGCTCTCATTATTTGAATAGCTTTTTAGAAAGAAAAAAATTAGCTATAGAAAGCGATTTCAGATTACCAAGTGAAGCAGAATGGGAATACGCTGCAAGAGGTGCTCGTACTAATTCCATGTATCCTTGGGGTAACTACTATTTAAGAAATAAAAAAGGTTGTTTATTAGCCAACTTTAAACCGGGTAGGGGTAATTACGCAGAAGATGGCGGTTTCTATACTGTACGTGCAGATGCATATTGGCCCAACGATTATGGTTTATACAATATGGCTGGAAACGTGGCGGAGTGGACCAATTCTTATTTCTATGAAGGAGCTTACAATTTTGTTAGCGACATGAGTCCGGATGTTCGTATAGATGCGAAAGACTCTGATCCGCCAAGAATGAAGCGTAAAGTAATTCGTGGAGGTAGTTGGAAAGATGTAGGATATTTCTTGCAAGTAAGTACTAGAAACTTTGAGTATCAGGATACTGCAAAATCTTATATTGGATTCCGTTGTGTAATCGACTTAGCTCCTAAGACTAAAAAATAATTACTCGAATAAATTCGCTGAAAATTGATAGGTATCATCATCACTTATACCTGCTGATAAAAACGTTTTAATTAATATTAAAAAATAACTGTTATGTCCCAAGGTGTTTCTCCAACTGTAAATCGAGCAGTAAACGTAATTGTATGTATTGGTGCTTCTGTTGTAATTTTTGGTGCAATGGGAAAAATTTTGCACTTGTCTTGGGCCGATTGGGCCTTGAAAATTGGGTTGAGTGCAGAAGCCTTGATATTTTTAGTGTATGCAATTTTACCTCCAGCAGATATGGGCCCTTCATATGCTCCAGCTCCTGTTGAAAAAGGAAATCCTGCATTAAAGGAATTGGATAAAATGTTACAAGAAGCAGAAATCACTCCAGCTAACTTAAGTAAGTTGAGTAATAGTTTTCAAAAACTAGGAAATACCGTGGAGCATATGAGTGAGATTGGTGACGTGGTGAAATCTACTACCGATTTTTCTTCAAAAGCAAAAGAAGCTAGTGTAGCATTTGTTGCATTTAAAGATGCAACTCAACATGCTAGTCATTCATTAGCTGGCTTTAGTGGTGCCACTGAATCTGCAAAGAACTTTCATGAACAAATGCAAGGTTTAAATAAGAACCTTACATCTTTAAATACAATTTACGAATTGGAATTACAGGAGAGTAATAATCACCTGAAAGCACTGAATCAATTCTATGGTAAACTGTCGCAAGCTTCGGCTGCAATGACAGGTACAGCAGATGATGCACTCAAAGCAAAAGCAGAGATTGCGGCACTTGCAAATAACCTAGGCAAATTAAATCAGGTTTATGGCAGCATGTTAACTGCTATGCAAGGAAAATAATAAGCGCAAGCTGAACCAATTCAAAAATTTGTATTTCTAAATTTAAGTTAGCATGTCATTACCTAAGGAGCCGCGGCAGAAGATGATCAACATGATGTACCTAGTGCTTACTGCATTACTGGCACTGAATGTTTCTAACGAAATCTTGAACGCATTCAAAACTGTGAATAACAGCTTGAACACCGCTAGTTCAATGGTGGAGAAAAAGAACGTTGATATCTTCAAGTCATTTCAGAAAAAATTAGAAGACCCTAAGACAAAAGAAAAAGCTGAGATCTGGATGCCAAAAGCCCAAAAAGCCAAGGGTTTGTCCGATGAACTATATGCATATATTGATGCATTAAAGCTTGAATTAAAGCAAGAGTCTGGTTTAAAACTTGTAGATGGTGTAGAAGATTATAAAGAAGATGATCTGGAAGCTGCTACTCGTTTATTAGTTGAAAATGCTCCAACTGGAAAAGGAAAGGGTAAAATATTATTCGATAAACTGAAAAAATATAAAGAAGATTTGTTAGCCATTGATAAAGATGTGGCAAAAGAAATCGGACCCACTTTGCCTTTAGATTTAACTCCACCTCCTACCAAAAATGCTGCTGTTAAAGACAATATGGCGTATCTGTATTTTCACATGACACCTACAATTGCAGCGATTACCATTTTGAGTAAGTTTCAAAACGACATTAAAAATAGTGAAGCACAAGTTGTAGAATATTGTCATAAAGAGATTGGAGAAGTTGAGTTGATTTATGATGAGTTTCAAGCATTCGCTGGAACAAACTCTCAGTATTTAATGCCTGGTGAAGAATTAATTATTACTGCTGGTATCGGTGCTTTTAGTAAAGCAGCGAAACCTAATATTTCAATTGATGGTGCTACAATAGCTGTTAAAGAAGATGGATCTGCTGAATATAAAACTACGGTAAGTGGCTCTGGTTCTGCAGTTAAAAAAGTAAGCATTTCTTTTGTGAAACCTGATGGTACTATTGCTAAGGTTGATAAAGAAGTAAGATATACGGTTGGCGTTCCTTCAGGATTGGTTGTATCTACTGATAAAACCCGCGTATTTTATCAAGGTCTTGATAATCCATTGAGTGTAACAGGTGGTGGAGGCGATGAAAAAGTAAAAGTATCTGTTGATGGGAATGGGGTGAGTTCTAGAAAAGACGGACCTGGTCAGTATATTGTTAGTTGTAATAACTTGGGTTCTGCTATCGTTACCGCTTCGGATGGCAAAACCACTCAAAAAATTACGATACCTATTAAGAGAGTTCCAGATCCATTGGCAACAGTGGGTGGAAAAGCAGGTGGACCCATTGCGGCCAATGTTTTCCGGGTTCAAAAAGGAGTTGCTGCTGAATTACGTGATTTCGTTTTCGAAGGCGTTAGATATGAGGTTACATCTTTTACATTAATCTGCACAGGTAAGGGGTTTGATGATGGATTGGGCGTTGCAGAAGTAACTGGCTATTATTTTAATTCGGATGCGCAAACTTTACTTAAAAGATGTCAACCTGGTTCAACCGTTGTAATTGATGAAATTAAAGTGAAAGGACCTGGTGGTAATAGACAATTAGATCAAAATATTTCGTTTACACTTCAATAAATGTGGGTATGAAAAAATTAATAGTATTTGGTTTGGTGTTTTTTGTTGGGATGAATGCTATGGTGCATGCTCAATCAAAATACAAGACAGCTGGCGCAAAAACAACCGCAGCACCGGCTACCACTGCACCAGCTACGAATACAAATGCAAAACCAAGAGCTAAGTCTGCGTATTTAAATAGTAATGCAGCAAATGCTGTATCTCCAGATACAACCAGACCTGCCACGGGTGCTGTAACAAGTACGCCTCCTCCAAGTTCTACCGTCAATATTAGATTCGATACCACTATTGTTGGCGGATTTGATACGAAACAAGAAGTTTCTTTGAGAAGCAACTATGCAGTTGAACGTCAATTGACAAAAGACAGAAAACCCCTAGAGTATGATTATATACGTGAGGATGATCAGGTCTGGAGTCAGTTTGTCTGGGAAGAAATTGATGGACATGAAAAAATGAATCAAGGCTTTATGTATCCTGGTAAAGACGACAATGGAGATCAACGCTTTTTTACTATTTTATTGAATGCAATTAAGTATGATAGTGTTGTAGCATTTTCTCCTGACAACGATTTATTCAAAACACCACTAACTGCCGAACAGGTGGCTAATCTTACTGCTGGTGCTTTAGATACTGTTGATGTTGCAGATCCAGTGAGTGGCGTGATAGAAAGGGTGATTACTAGAAAACCTAGATTTGCTCCTGATTCTGTTTATACATTCCGCGTTAAAGAACAGTGGATCTTCGATAAAGAATCAAGTAAAATGACTTGCAGAATTATTGGAATTGCTCCGATCGCAAAACAAGTTGTGGCCGGAAAATCTCAACCAAGAACTTTGTTTTGGATTTATTATCCCGACTTAAGAAAATCATTGGTTAAATACGAAGTATACAATCCAAAGAACTATGCAGGGCGGATGTCGTGGGAAGAACTATTTGAAAGCCGCTATTTTTCAGGATATGTGATTAAATCAACCATTAATAATCCTGGAGATAAATACTTAAATGGGTTAATTAAAGATCCTTTAATGCGTTTGTTAGAAGGACAAAATATCAAAGAGAAGATATTCAATTACGAACAGGATCTTTGGGCATACTAGTTTAACCAACATATAATTTTTAAAAAAGAGGCAATTTTGCCTCTTTTTTTTTGAAAATCGTCAAAAAAATGCGGTTTTTAGAGTAAGTTCTCTTTTTTTAATGCAATAGATTACTTAACTTAGTTATGGTTTTTCATAGGATATTGGATTTTAAAACGGGGCTGGATGTTCATCCTGGCCCCTTTTTTATGTTTTCTCCTCTTCAGATTGGTTAAAATGAGTAAAAATCAATCCTGCTTTCTGAGGCCCTATAACACTACTTAAATTATTGAGCGATTGCTCCCTTACATTTTTTACAGACTTAAACTGTTTCAATAATTGTTCTGCAGTTTGTTTGCCAATTCCAGTGATCGTCTCTAATTCATTTTTAAAACTTCCTTTCGACCTTTGATTTCTATGAAATGTTATTCCAAAGCGATGCACTTCATCTCTGATTCTTCTTACTAGTTTTAAACTATCGCTATCCCAAGGCATTTTGATAGAGCTACTATCACCAGGAAAAAATAATTCTTCTTCGTTTTTTGCTAAACCCACTACCGTTGTTCTACCATGCAAGCCCAACTTATGAATGCTCTCCATAGCAGCGCTTAATTGCCCCTTGCCTCCATCAATGATTATCAATTGAGGTATTGGGAGAGATTCGTCCAGTACCCGCTTATATCGCCTGTAAACGACTTCTGTCATGGTTGCGAAATCATTGATGCCTACAACCGTTTTTACATTATAGTGTCGGTAGTCGTTCTTACTTGGCATACCATCTTTGAAACATACCATTGCGGAAACTGGAAAGCTTCCCTGAAAATTACTATTATCAAAACACTCGATATGGGTAGGCAGTTCTGAAAGCTGTAAATAATCCTGTAACTCGTACAAGACTTTTTTCTTTTCCTGATCTGTTTTGCCTTCTAAGTGCAATAATTGTTTTCTGTGTAATGCTTCTTTGAAATAATACACGTTTTTTTCGGAGAGTTCCAGTAGCTTCTTTTTATCACCAGCTTTTGGGATGGTGATGGTTATTGCTGGGTCTGGGTAGTCTATTGCAAAAGGAACAATAATCTCGTTTGATAAGCTATTAAATGTGCTTCGCAAATTTGCTACTGCAAAACTCAAAACCTCCTCGTCGGTTTCCTCAAGTTTAGTTTCTAAAGGAACCGTATGTGTTTGAACGATTGTTCCATTTTGTACCATCAAATAGTTTACATATCCCCATTGTGCTTCTCTTACAATAGAGAAGACATCCAAATTGGAAAGATGTTTACTAACTATTATTGATTTCGCCTCATAGTTTTCTAAGTGCTCAATTTTTTTGCGCATCAGCTCTGCTTTTTCAAAGGCCATATCTGAAGCTGATTGTTGCATTTCTCTTTTGAAATGAGCAATTACAGGATTTAGATTTCCTTTTAGCATGTTGCGCATTTGTTGTAAACCATCATCATAATCAGATGCATTTTGTAAAGCCACACAAGGTGCTTTACAATTGCCTAAATGATATTCAAGACAAACCTTAAATTTTCCTTTTTGAATATTTGATTCTGTTAAAGGAAGTTTACAGGTTCTAAGTGGTATAAATTGTTTTATAAAGGAAATAAGTTCACGCACATTACCTGCAGAAGTGAATGGTCCCAGATATTCTGAACCATCGTTTATTTTATTACGGGTTAGAAATACCCTTGGATAAGGCTCTTTCTTAATTACAATAAAAGGATAAGTTTTATCGTCCTTTAAATTAATATTGTATTTGGGCTGATATTCTTTGATCAAAGAATTTTCCAATAAAAATGCATCCTGCTCTGAATCAACAATGGTGAATTGAATTTTTTTGATTCGAATTACAAGTTCGTGTGTTTTATATGTGGTGAATGTCTTTGAAAAATAAGAGCTAACACGCTTGCGAAGGTCTTTTGCTTTTCCTACATATAATAACACATCATTGCTGTCATAGTATTTATAAATACCAGGATTTGTGGGAATTGTGTGTGCTATTTTTTGAAACTCAGTTGCTGTCATCCTGCGCTATCATTTTTTTCGATCATTCCAATTGACATAATTAAATTCATTGGACACATAACCAGAAGGCGTTTTGGAAAATCGATTGATCTGAAAACTTTTATCTGCTTTCCAGTTCCATTGTTCAATAATACTGGTGTCTTTTTTCATGGTTTCAATCCTGATAAAAACACGTTTTACAATATTGGTATTTTCATCCAATAAAATATCAATGTTTTGAATGGGTTCATCTACCGACTTTGGTCGATAATTTAAAGTGTAACTATTAGTACTTAAATCATGAAAAACAGATTCTGTGAATTTATCATGCATTTCAGGAGTGCTAATATCTTTATTTAAAAATGCAGAAGCCATGGATTTAAATAATTCTTTATCAACTCCTATAGAATCTCTTTTTCCGTTTTGTTCTTTTATTAAATAAATAGGGTATGCCCGTAAATCAACATCTACAATTTGTTCTTTAAAGAAATTATGAAGGGCGTAGAATTTTGTAGTATCTGAATTCGGAATTTCATTTTTAATAGCTTTTTTATTCTTGCAACCTGCCATTACAAACAGAATCACAATAAAGAAGATACAATTTTTCATAGCCAAAAATATTCAAAAGCAGGTAAGTGCCATCAATTTTTTCAAATGATGGTACTGCTTTAACAAAGTGATGATAAATTATTTAATCTGTTTGATAAAGCCAAGTCGAATACCATAATCCATCAGGTACTCTTTGATCGGATATTTATTAGAATAGGTAGGCAGGTGTTGGAATCTAGCCTGTGGCCCTAAGAACCATTGATAAACACCTGTTTGGTAGGTAAGGTTAATTCCCAATGAACTATTGATATTCCATTTACGCATTAAGCTATTGCCATCAGCATAGTGCTTATAATCGGTTGATAATAAATACAAGGATTTATTCAAGGTAAAAGTTGGCTGAATAGACGCTTCAGCTGTAATGCCTAAGTGCTTTCCTTTGATTATATCATATTGGAATCCGATTGGAATAGATACCTGGTACATTTTATTGTCCAATTCTGCATTACGGTATCCATTATTATTATTATAAAGCGATAAAACACTTACGTTTTCTATACCATGATTATTCACCAATGATATGGTAGTTACATCTGCCAATGATTGGAAAGTTTCGATATAATATTGACGGATATTAAATTGAACACCCGTTTTGAATTTAATACGGTTTGACATATTATACAATACTGCAAATCCTAGTTCTAAACCAACAGCTGGTTTATGACGAACAATTTCGTTGATGTTAGTAGTGTAGTTTAAACCAACAGGGGCTGTTGCCGGAGCAGTTCCCAGAATTTCTTTGGCTTTAAAGTCTGATAAACTTCGATAGCTTGTTGAAGGTGTGATAAAGAAGCCAAAGCCAAATTTAGAATTCTTTGCACTTACCGTTGTGATTGGTTTATAGGCAAATTCTTTAAGGTATTCGTCGGTTGCAGTAGTTTCGATTTTATTGTTTTCAGCAATTTGCCCTAAAGCATTGTTTTGAGTGGTATTATTTTCAGCTGAAAGTTTTTTGATTCCTATTGTTGATTCGAGGGCTGAATTTGATTCAGGCATATCGAAAAGAAAATTTGCATGCTCAGTAGACTCTCCCTTAACGACAGTTGTTGTAGTGCTATTATTTGGGTTTGATTCTTCTAAAAAAGAAGGTTTTGTAGGTAGCTGGATTTCTTTCAATATTTGTTCAGGTACAGCAGTTGCTGCAACTGCTTTTATAAACCGGATAGGAATAACTGGCGCTTCTGATACAACCCTATTGGCTTCCTCCTTTAATTTTTGTTGTTCAATTTGAGCAATAGTAGTAGCAGTTACATGTTCAGCAGAAATAGCATTGAATTCTAAAATTAAAGAAGGCTGCTCTGTTGGGATTATTTTTTTATCAGACCCGTTTTTAAGAACAACCAGTTTGCCTGATTTCTGTTCCGGATGATTATTGATAAGCGTAGTTATAGTAAGTGCTGATATGATTAAAATGGAAATAAATGTAAGTGCTGGCCAAGTTTGAGGACCGTGAACCTCATTCTGTATATTTCTCCAGATCTGGTCAGAAGGATACATTCGATGGTCTTTCACCTCATCCTGAAGAAATTCTTCCAATTCGTCTTGGTACATATTGTTATCCATATACAGGGCAGCAGCAACTATTTTTTCAACGTGGCCAATAAGTTGAATTCCTCTTTTGGCCTTTCGATGATTTGTTTTTTTATTAGGATATTTTCTAACATTGTTTTGGCTCTGGTGTATTGGCTTCTGCTGGTACTCTCTTCGATGTCCAACATTGCGCCAATCTCTTTATGGCTATAACCTTCCAAAGCATATAAATTCAATACCGTTCGGTAACCTAATGGCAACAATCTGATACATTCAACAATTTGGCGCGCCTGCATAATAGAGGGAACCGTTTCTTCTTTTACTTGTAAATAACTTGCATAATCCAAATCAACACTTTCGTTGAATTTCTTATACTTTTTTAAGAAATTGATACAAGTATGAACAACGATTCTTCTAATCCATCCCTCAAAAGCACCTTTATTTTGAAAAGTATGTATCTGGGTGAATACTTTGATAAATCCTTCTTGCAGCATATCCTCACCGTCTTCGCGACTTTGAGCAAAGCGATAGCAAACACTGAGCATTTTAGGACTATATCGGTTATACAACTCCCGTTGCGCAGCAACGTCATTGTGTAAACAACCCGAGATAATTGCCTGTTCGGTCATGAGGGGAATTTAAGTTCCCCTAAATATAGACATAAAATGCATTTAATTGCTGCATCCTAAAGCAGAATTATTGCTAAAAACCTCAAAAAAACCTGGACTTTTGTCAAAAATTTGTAAAAATCGAAATGGTAACAGCAGGATTTTGGTTAAGAACTAACTGATATACATTCGTTAAAATAGTAAAATGGAACATAGAATCTTTAATGCTACAATATATTTGCAATCCTAGATTCGCTTTTGAATCAGCATTTACTACATGCTTAATACTTTAGTCAGTAGTTCTAAAATGTTACAATGCGCAATTTTATATATCAGTTGTTTATTGGGTTTACTGTCTTAATTGGCATTTCAAATGCTCAACAAAACCAACATACTGTAAAAGGTAATACGCCTTCCGGAAATAATAAATCATTTTTAACCGGGAAAATAATTGATCAAAAAACGGGCGATCCACTTGTTGGTGCAAGCATTTTTTTTCATGAATCTAAAACTGGAACCATTTCTGATAGCAAAGGATTCTTTGTTAGTCAAGGAATCCCTGCTGGAAAATATCTGGTAGAAATATCATTTCAAGGCTTTGCAACAATCATTGAAAATATTAATATCAACGGGAAAGTAGAGAAGAATTTTAGCATGACGGAAACAGTTCTGGAACATGAAGAAGTTACAGTTACCGGCGTGGCATCTGCAACAAAAACAAAACTATCATCTCAACCAATCTCCATTCTTAAAAGATCCGACTTATTGCAATCATCTTCAACAAATATTATTGATGCAATCAGCAAAATGGTACCTGGTGTGGCAAGTTTAGGAACCGGACCAGCAATTAGTAAGCCTGTCATTCGCGGACTTGGATATAACCGTGTAGTAACTGTGCATGATGGTGTAAGACAAGAGGGGCAACAATGGGGAGATGAACATGGCATTGAAGTAGATGAATACAGTATTCAAAAAGTAGAACTTCTAAAAGGTCCAGCTTCACTTTTTTATGGTAGCGATGCCATGGCAGGAGTGGTGCATTTGATTACCAATGTGCCTGTTCAAAGAGGAATAATAAGTGGTAATATAATGGGCACGTTCAATGGAAATAATGGCTTGTTTGGAACGAATGCGAATCTTGCAGGGCATTTGAAAAACGGATTTAATTTCAACGCTTACGGCACATATAAAAATGCGGGTGATTATCAGAATGCATATGATGGAAAAGTTTTCAATAGTAGGTTCAATGAAAGAAATTTTGGAGGCTATATTGGCATCAATAAATCATGGGGTTATAGCCATATCATCATAAGCAATTTCAATCAACATATAGGAGTTATTGAAGGTGCAAGAGATGCAAATACAGGGCAGTTTCTTGTGTACCCAGAAACGCCTCTTTCACATATAGTTACCAGTGATGAGTTGAATAGTAGAATCCTTTATACACCTTATCAACATGTTACTCATTTTAAAATTTCGAGTGATAATAATTTCGTGGTACCTGGAGGAAGAATGACAGTAAACTTAGGATACCAAGATAATAAAAGAAGGGAATTTGGTGATCAGGCAAGTCCACTTGTTCCTGATCTTTTCTTTGATTTAAAAACTATTAATTATAATTTCCAATATCATATCGCTGAAAACAATGGCTGGCTTAATTCAATTGGAATTACTGGTATGTACCAACAGAATCAAAACCTTGCAAAAGAAGTGCTCATTCCTGAATATAATTTGTTTGATGTAGGTGCTTTCTTTTATACAAAAAAAACCTTTAATGATGTTACGCTGAGCGGTGGTATAAGAGCCGATCATAGAAGTTTGCATGGTTTTAACCATATGGAGAATGGCGTAACACGATTTGATGATTTTAGTCGTTCCTTCTCAAACCTAAGTGGAAGTATTGGGGTCAGTTATTCTGTTAATGAGTCTTTAACTTGGAAAATAAATATGGCAAGAAGTTATAGAGCTCCTAGTGTTTCTGAATTAGCAAGTAATGGAGCTCATGCAGGAACCAATCGTTTTGAATACGGAGAACAAAACTTAAAGTCCGAAACCGCTTTTCAGATCGATGCCGGTTTCGAATATAATGAAGACCATATTAGTTTTGCTGTTAGTACATTCTATAATAATATACAGAACTATATTTTTTACAGCAAACTGGAATCTGTACTTGGCGGTGATTCATTGGTGAATCAAGGTGGAAACGATTTAACTGCTTTCAAATTTCGCCAGGCAGTAGCATCATTATATGGCTTTGAGGCAAAACTTGATATCCATCCACATCCACTTGACTGGTTACACTTTGAAAATAATTTTTCATTAGTGGCTGCCCATTTTAATCAGGAGTTTGAAGGGACAAATAAAATTCCTTTTGTGCCTTCTCCAAGATTATTGAGTGTGTTGAGGGCTAATTTTAATAAGAAAGATAAATATTTAAGGAATAGTTATTTGAAGCTGGAATTGGATAATGTTGCTGCACAAAACAGGGTATTTTCTGCTTATAATACAGAAACTGCCACACCTGGATATACCTTGCTAAACTTCGGAGCTGGAACAGATTTTGTACATGATGGGAAAATTGTTTTCAGTATTTATATTGGCATCAATAATCTTACTGATGTGGCATATCAGAGCCATTTGAGTCGCTTAAAATACACGGATGTTAATCCTGTAACGGGCAGGATGGGTGTATTTAATATGGGACGTAACTTTAGTGTTAAACTCAATATGCCATTGAGTTTTAAAACAAAAGCCTAATTTTAAGTATGGACATTTCTATAAATACCCCTGCACTATTATTCCCTGCAATTAGTTTGGTGATGCTTGCATATACCAATAGATTTCTTGCATTGTCGAATCGTGTTAGAAGCCTTCATGACAAATATATTGACACTAAGCAGGAGAATAAAACGATACATGCGCAGATTAAAAGTTTACGCTATCGATTGAAACTAATCAAGCATATGCAAGGATTAGGGATCCTAACTTTTATCGCAGCCATTTTCTGTATATTTCTGCTTTATATTGATGAGAAGTTTATTGCAAATATTTTCTTTGCTGCCAGTTTACTAGCTTTTACAGCTTCATTGATATTTTCGTTTATAGAAATTATGATGAGTAATAAAGCAATAGAACTTGAATTGAGTGATATGGAAGGATTAGAAAATCCTAGTATGATCGAGTATATTAAAAGTAAGTTTTAAAAAAAGGCAGGATCTTAAATCCTGCCTTTTTTCTTTAAACTGTAGCTAGCATTTTTCTTTCTCCAATTTGCTGACGCCACATCGCGTAGTACAATCCTTTTTCTTCCAATAAATGATGGTGACTTCCAGTTTCTACTACCTGTCCTTTTTCAAGTACATAGATCCTGTCTGCGTGCATGATCGTACTTAAACGGTGTGCAATCATTACCGTGATCTGTTCTTTTTCCGTAGATATTCTGCGGATGGTATTGGTGATTTCTTCTTCTGTGATGCTATCTAAAGAAGAAGTTGCTTCATCAAAAATGAGCAAATGTGGATGACGCAAAAGTGCTCTGGCAATAGACAGTCGCTGCTTTTCACCCCCACTTAATTTTAAGCCACCCTCACCAATCATCGTATCCAATCCTTTTTCGGCTCTGAATAAAAGATTATCGCAGCTTGCTTTATGAAGTGCATCTCTTACTTCATCATCTGTTGCTTCTGGAAATACAAAGGTTAGATTCTCACGAATGGTTCCTGCAAATAACTGGGTGTCTTGTGTAACAAATCCTATTTGATTACGAAGCTCATCGAAATCTATTTCATGACCATCAATTCCATTATAGAATATAGTTCCATTCTGTGTTCTATATAACCCTACTAAAAGTTTTACTAAAGTGCTTTTTCCTGCTCCGGAGGGACCTACAAAAGCAATTGTTTCACCCCGCTTTACATTAAATGAAATATCGTCGAGGGCTTTGTATTGGGCTGTTTGATGCTTGAAGGCAATATTCCTGAATTCTAATTCTTCAATCATACCAACTTGCTTCGGCTCTAATGGTTTAGGCTCTACATTCTTTAGCATGAGGTTGTGGAAATTACTCATCGAAGCTTCGGCTTCACGATAACTAATAATAATACTTCCAATTTCTTGTAGCGGTCCAAAAATGAAGAAGCTATAGAATTGTAAAGATATCAGCTGACCAACAGTTAATACTTCTCTAAACAATAACCACATCAATGTAAACGTAATTACCTGGCGTAAAAAGTTCACCATTGTTCCCTGAATAAAACTCAGAGAACGAATGTTTTTTACTTTTCTAAGTTCTAATCCAAGAATCTTATAGGTATTCGTGTTTAATCTTTTTACCTCCTGATCTGTAAGCCCAAGACTTTTTACTAATTCAATATTGCGTAAACTTTCGGTGGTAGAACCAGCAAGCGAAGTAGTTTCTTTGACAATATTTTTTTGAATGGATTTTATTTTTTTGCTCAATAAATTGGTCACTACCGCAATTAAAAAAGCACCCCCCATGTAAATTGGCATAATTGACCAATGTAAACGAGTAGCATAAATGGATACAAAAATCACACTTACTAAAATTCCAAATAATACATTAATCACGTATCCAATAAACTTCTCTGTATCACTTCTTACTTTTGTTAAGATCGACAAGGTTTCGCCACTTCTTTGGTCTTCAAATTCCTGGTAGGGGAGACGCATAGAATGCTTTAGTCCATCTGTAAAAATCTTAGCACCAAATTTCTGAATAATCACATTCACGGTATAATCCTGAAATGCCTTAGCAATTCTACTCACCATTGCAGTTCCAACTAATAAGAACAGCATAAAGCCAAGACCTCTTACATAGGTGCTTTCATCTCTAATAGCGCCATTGTCTGCAACTTTTGGATGACTTGCAAAACGGTCGATCAACTTCCCAAAGATCATGGGGTCGAACATCGAAAAGGTTTGGTTAATTCCGGCAAGCCCTAATGCCAGAATGATATGCCATTTATATGGCTTGAGGTACGTTAAGAGTATTTTCATTGAATTTTATTAGGTTTTACAGTAGAACAATATCCGTACTATTCTTTAAAATATGACAATATTGCTTATTGAGTTACCCCCAATGCGCCACAGTTCAAATGAGGTTTTCCACCCTCTGTTAATAATAACTTCATTTCCAAGTAAAGTTTTCGCAGACTTTATTCGGTAAATTACAAAAACATCAATCTTATGCGTTGGCGAAAATTTAACGGAGAGCTGATTAATTTACCCATCAAACAAGCGGTGGAAAATGCTATTATTCAAGAGACAGAAAAACGCATTAAACTGAAAGTCTGTATCGGCACTGATAGTCAGGTAAAAGGCGAGGATACAGAATTTGCAACTGTAATTGTTTTTTTAAGAGAGCACAATGGTGGATTTATGTATATCCACAATGAAAAAACAAAAACAAAATACCATATTAAAGAAAGAATGCTGGTGGAAGTTGCAAAAAGTATTGAAGTGGCTTATGAATTGTGCGACCTGTTCATTGAACACCATATTGAAATGGAAGTTCATGCAGACATAAATACCAATCCGCAATTCAAAAGCAACGATGCATTACGTGAAGCAATGGGTTATATTTTAGGAATGGGCTTTGCCTTCAAAGCCAAGCCTGAAGCATTTGCTAGCAGTTGTTGTGCAGATAAGATCTGCAACTAAATTACAGTTTGAATACAAATATTGTTGCTTCATTTCTGATTCAACTGTAACCCTATCCACTTTATTCTTTCGTATTTTTGAATTCATTATTCATCTGCTGCAATAAGGCTAAAATTTCTTCTCTGCCCATTTTCTTTTCAGCGCTTGTTACAAAATGACGAGGAAGAAATTGCCATGTTTCTCTCAGCTTATCCATAAATGCCTGTACATTTCTGGCCACAACTCCTGGTTTTTCTTTATCAGATTTTGTAAAGATTAAACTGAAAGGTATTTGCCAATGATCTAATTGGTTAACAAATTCTAAATCATTTTTCTGTGGGGTATGTCGGCTATCAATTAAGACAAAAACCTGCATCAAATTTTCTCTTTTGCGGATGTATCCGTCTATCATTTGCTCCCAACGATTCCTATCAGAAATGGATCGTTTTGCATAACCATAACCTGGAAGATCTACTAAATACCACTTTTCTTTTGGTCCTTTTAAAGCCCCTGAGCTTTCGATATCAAAATGATTAATCAATTGCGTTTTTCCAGGGGTGCCCGATGTTTTGGCCAGGTTTTTCTGTTTAGTGAGCAGATTGATTAGTGATGATTTACCTACATTACTCCTTCCTATAAAAGCATATTCCGGCCGGTCTGGTTTCGGACATTGGGTGATCAGGGCAGATGATATATTGTATTTAGCAGCAGTAATTTCCATATTTATTTTCTTTTCGGTAATACCAAACTATCAGCGGGATATCTTGCTTTAATACTATCCCTTACTGTAGTGCACCAGTCAAATAATTTTTGTTTTTCATTATCAGTCAATTTGGCCTCCTTATGTATCAGTGTATAGGATTCTAAAGGCATTTCACCTTCTTTGACCTCCTCGATACACTCGTCCAGTTTTTTATACTGACGAGCAATTTGGTAACTATTGAACTCATTGAAATTCATATGTTTTTTTCCATCGTTCACATGATAATCTAACCAAAGTCTTAATGGCTGAATATTGCTATACCAAGGATAAGAAGTGTTATTGCTATGACAGTCGTTACATGCTTTTGCAATTATCTGTTTCACATCATCTGGAACTACGTAAGACTTTGAAATATCATTATCTAATTTTTTAGAATCGTTTTTTGCTGGTCGATAGGCTTGTAATAAAATTAAAATTACAAGAAGCCCAATTCCTACTTTTTTCATGATTATATTTTTATATGAGAATATTACCTGTCATTTCTTTTGGAATTTCAAGACCCATTACCTTTAAAATAGTAGGTGCCAGATCTCCTAATTTACCTGGTTTAATAGGCCCCCTCCATTCTTTATCAATAATGAAAAATGGTACCGGATTTAAAGTATGTGCTGTATTTGGGGTGCCATCTTCGTTAATCATGAAATCAGCATTACCATGGTCTGCCGTTAGGAATACTGTGTAATCGTGCGCTAAAGCTGCTGTTACCACTCTTTTCACACAAGCATCAACAGTCTGGGCAGCAATTATTGCGGCACTGAATACGCCCGTATGACCTACCATATCCGTATTTGCAAAGTTCAGGCAGATGAAATCTGCTGTTTCATTTTCAATTTCCGGAACCAGTTTGTCTGTAATTTCAACGGCACTCATTTCAGGTTGTAGATCATAAGTAGCAACCTTAGGTGATGGTAACATAATTCTACTTTCGCCAGTATATGGATCTTCTCTACCACCACTAAAGAAAAAAGTAACGTGCGGATATTTTTCAGTCTCAGCAATTCTAATTTGCTTCTTTCCGTTTGCTTCCAACACCTGTCCCAGTGTATTTAATAAATTATCATTTTCAAAAATCGCAGACACGTTTTTGAATTTCTGATCATACATGGTCATAGTTGTATAAGTCAGATCTAATTTATGCATACCAAAATCAGTATGGTCGTTCTGAGTTAGAACCTCTGTGATTTCTCTACAACGATCGGTTCTGAAATTATAACAGATTGCCACATCTCCTGATTGAATCTTAGCAATTGGTTTTTTATTCGCATCTACAATAATAGAGGGTAGAATAAATTCATCTGAAACATTTGTAGCATAAGAACTTTCAACAGCTTCAATGGCGCTTGTGGCAGTTGGTCCAACTGCATTCACTAATCCATCATAAGCCAATTTTACTCTTTCCCATCTTTTGTCACGGTCCATTGCATAGTATCTTCCACTTACTGTGGCGATTTTTCCAACTGAACCCGGTAAGAATTTTTCCAGGTCGGTTACATAACCTAAGCCGCTCTTGGGATCAGTGTCTCTACCGTCTGTAAACACATGAATATAAACTTCTGTTAATCCTTCTGCTTTACAAACATTCAGGATTGCTTTTAGATGACTTGTATGTGAATGCACCCCACCGTCGCTCAATAATCCCAATAAATGAAGTGGTTTATTATTTGTTTTTGCTTTCCTAATAGTACCTAATAAAATCTCATTTGATGCCAATTCGCCAGTTCGGATGGCCACGTTGATACGTTGCAATTCCTGATAAACGATCCTGCCTGCACCGAGATTTAAGTGACCTACTTCGCTGTTTCCCATTTGTCCATCGGGCAAACCTACCTCTTCACCACAGGTTATAAGGGTAGTATTGGGGTACTGACTGTATAAACTACTTACAAATGCAGGGTGTGCTTGTTGAATGGCATCCGCGCTGGGAACTTTACCTAATCCCCATCCGTCCATTATCGCTAAAATCACTTTCTTACTCATCTCTAAATGTTATTTTTTACTAGATATTTGCTGCTAATTTAGCCAAACAAGTTCAATGTATCGAATTTGGCATGTTTTATGTAACAGATAGATTAGAAAACAAGCACATGAAAAAAGTATTCTTAACAATAGGGTTAGCCGTCAGTTTCTTAGCATTTGCTCAACAAGGGGATACAGAAGCGGTTGTGAAAGCATTTAAATCTGCTAATACGGAAGAAATTGCTCAATATTTCGATGATTATATTGATCTAAAGTTTTTGGACAAGGAAGAGGTTAAGAATATGGGTCGTAACCAAGCCGGGCTGGCCTTAAAAATGTTCTTTGAAGATAATAATATCAATGGATTTGATATGGGATCTAATCGTGAAATTGGAAGTACTTTATATATAACAGGAAAACTTACCAGCTCTGGTAAACCTTATAATATGACTGTGTTGTTAAAAGCCAAAGGCGGGAAACACCAGATTATTACGATTCGAATCAATTAGATTTTATCAGAAGTCCTAGATTTGTAACATGCAATCTTATCAGGAACTACTCGATCTTTTAATTCTCTCTGCTTTACATGAAGATATAGGTGATGGGGACCATTCAACTTTAAGTTGTATTGAACCCTCTGTTCAGGGTAAAGCAGTATTGAAAATAAAGCAAGACGGAATATTGGCTGGCATAAAAGTAGCCGAACGGATTTTTCATCTAGTAGAGCCTACTGCTATTTTTAATGCAAAAAAAGTGGATGGAGATCAGATGGTTAATGGTGAAATAGCCTTTGATGTTACTGCAAAAGTTGCTACCATTTTAAGTTGCGAAAGATTGGTTTTGAATTGTATGCAACGAATGAGTGGTATTGCAACACTTACAAAAAAGTATAGTTCCTTATTAGAGGGATTTCATACCCGGATACTAGACACCAGAAAAACAACACCTAATTTTAGACTCTTAGAAAAAGAAGCTGTTCGAATTGGGGGAGGTGTAAATCACCGTTATGCTTTGTATGATATGATTATGTTGAAAGACAATCATATTGATTATTGCGGGGGTATCGAACCCGCAATTAATAAAGCTTGGAGCTATGTACAGTTGGGTAAAAAAGATTTAAAAATTGAAGTAGAAACCAGATCATTGGCTGATGTTGAAAAAGTAATAGCCATTGGGAAAGGAAAAGTATTTCGCATCATGTTGGATAATTTTAAACCCTCCGATGTGGCAATAGCTGTTCAATTAATTCAAGGTGCATTTGAAACGGAAGCCAGTGGGGGAATTGATTTGAATAATATTATAGCGTACGCAACAACTGGGGTTGATTATGTAAGTGTAGGAGCGCTGATTCATCAAGCCCAAAGTCTTGATCTTAGTTTAAAAGCTAGTTTCTCTTAGTTGTTGATTCAATTGTAATTTATGTCAAAAAAGAATAAACCAGATACCCGCGGTTTTGTATTTAGTACGGATCCAAATTTTTCGTTCGAATCTAATGATGAAAAAATGGAAACACTTATTCCTGCCCAACAAAAACTTCGCGTGCGTTTAGAAACGAAACATCGCGCAGGTAAAGCTGTAACATTAATAACTGGCTATATTGGCACTGAATCTGATCTTGAAATATTGGGTAAGCAATTAAAAAATTTCTGCGGCACTGGTGGATCTGCAAAAGATAGCGAGATCATTATACAAGGAGATCAGCGTATGAAAATTTTACCTTGGTTAGTTAAGAATGGGTACACACAATCGAAGTAATTCTTAATAATCAATATCCATTTTCAAGCGATCTTTTAGTTCTCGAACCAATGGAAATTGTTCTGCAATCCTTTCAAATTTTTGGCGACTATTTAGCCTTAAGTGAACGGGCACTTCTTCTTGCTCACTAGCATCTACCAATATTTCGAATGAAATACTTCTATTGTTAAAACCTTTTTGAAGATAATCGAGTAATGACATTCTATCCTGTTCCACAAATTTTTGTGAGGTGATTGAGCCAACCGAGATGGTAAAAAAAATATCGTTCTCAATAGATAATCTAGCAATTTTAAAAGTACCAAACGAAGAATGCTTTTTTTGTTCTTCTAATGTAATTGTAAATGCATCCCACAAGGATTTGAGTTTTTCCATATTCAACACTTCAGCATCTTTCACTTCTTCAATCGAATATTGCTCACCATATTTTTCTCGTAATGATTCAAGTAATCCTTTTTTTGTGCCACCCAATTGAATAGGAGCTTTAGGTTTTACAGGGTCAGAAGATGTTTTAATTACTTTCGCTTCTATTGGCTTAATAACCGGGGCAGCGGATTTTGTGGTTTCAATAAATAGTTTTGTAGCAGGAACGTCAACTGGAACTTGCGAGTTAATTTGAATGGGAGGAACCTGTTTTAGTTTAAAAGCTATTGGCCCGTCAACTCGTTTTTTTTTTACAAGTTGACCATTATCTATAGATAGTTCAATTGCCTGCTGTAGAAAGTTTAGTTTAATCAATGTGAGTTCAACATGCAATCTTTTATTGCGTGCCATTTTATAATTGATCTCAGACTCATTTAATATATTTAAGGTACTCACCAAAAAAGAGACGCCGGATTTTTCTGCGGCTAGAATGTATTTTGACTGCATGCCTTCCACTACTTCTAAAAGTGAAGCAGACTTCGGGTCTTTACAAACCAATAAGTTCCTGATAAATTCTGCAAAGCCATTTATCACTAAATCGCCTTCAAACCCTTTCCTATTTATTTCATCAAAAAGCAACAGGGCAGCAGGCAGATCCTGTGCTTGCATAGATTCCAGTAATTTGAAATAGTAATCGTCGTCTAAAATATTTAAATGTTCAAGGGTATTCTGATAAGTAACGATACCATTTGTAAAACTTACAATTTTATCAAGTATACTTAATGAGTCGCGCATACAGCCTTCGCTTTTTTGAGCAATAACTTGTAATGCTGCTTTATCCGCCTTGATAGATTCTTTGTCTACAATTTCTTGTAAGTGTTCAACTGTATCATTATTTGTGATTCTTTTAAAATCAAATATTTGACAACGACTTAAAATGGTGGGCAAAATTTTATGTTTCTCAGTAGTTGCCAAAATAAATATGGCGTAAGGTGGGGGTTCTTCCAATGTTTTTAAAAATGCATTGAAGGCATTAGCACTTAACATGTGTACCTCATCTACTATATACACTTTGTATTTACCTGCCTGTGGCGCAAATCGAACCTGTTCTACTAGTGCACGAATATCATCTACCGAGTTATTACTTGCAGCATCCAATTCATGAATGTTCATAGAAGTACCTGCATCAAATGAAGTACAACTGTTGCAGGTATTACAGGCTTCTCCCTCTGGTGTTTGATTGGTACAATTGATTGTTTTTGCAAGAATACGTGCACATGTTGTTTTGCCAACCCCTCTCGGGCCGCAAAATAAAAATGCATGTGCTAACTGTTTATTCCTGATAGCATTTTTTAATGTAGTTGTAATATGCTGCTGCCCAATAACCGTATTAAAATTTTGTGGGCGGTACTTTCTTGCTGAAACGATGAAATTGTCCATAATTGCTGAAACTGCTTCAAAAGTAAGCAATGGAAAGATTTTTAGAAAAGTAAGTTTTCGACATTATCTAATTCTGAAAAAAATTTCGAAATGAATGCTGTTTCACCTATTTTGGCTATTTTGAACAATACTTGGAACATACATACATAATTATTATACTATGAATTTACATACAATATTAGGAGCTGGTGGAGCCATAGCAAATGAATTATTACCCATCTTAATGAATGCAAAAGAGAAGGTTCGTATCGTTGCGCGTCATCCGAAACAAATTAATGGGGTAGAATCAGTGGCTGCTGACCTCAGCGATGCAAAACAAACACTAGAAGCTGTAAAAGGATCTTCCATTGTTTATTTGCTGGTGGGACTAGAATATGATTATAAGGTATGGGCCCAGAAATGGCCACTCGTAATGTCAAATACGATTAATGCATGCAAAGCTTCTGGCGCTAAGCTTATATTTTTTGATAATGTATATATGTATGGGAAAGTAAATGGCAAGATGACGGAAGAAACAGCTTTTAATCCCTGCAGTAAAAAAGGGGTATTGAGAGCAACTATTGTGAACGAATTATTAGGTGAGATCAAATCGGGAGCTTTAACTGGAATGGTGGCTAGAAGTGCAGATTTTTATGGTTCCTCAGCTACTAAAACAAGCGTGCCAAATATGTTGGTTTTTGACAATTTTTCCAAAGGCAAAAAAGCACAGTGGTTAGTTAATGTTGATGTGCCACATTCTTTAACCTATATTCCAGATGCAGGCAAGGCTTTGTATTTATTAGCTAAAGACGAATCAGCATACAATCAAACATGGCACTTACCAACTAGGTCAAACCCTTTGACGGGGAAACAATTCATTGCATTAGCTGCGGAAGCTATGAATCAGCCTAATAAATATTCAGTGTTATCTAAACTAATGATCCGATTAGCCGGACTGTTTATTAAACCTATCAAGGAGTCTTATGAAATGATATATCAAAGCGATAGTGATTATCTTTTCGATTCAACCAAATTTGAACAGCATTTTGGGTTCGAACCTACTAGCTATGAAGATGGAATAAAAGAAACGGCTAAGTACTATTTATAAATCATATCAGGGTGTCTTTCAAATGGGCGATTCTGATCAAACAGATATCGAAACGTAATCATGCGCCTGCTTTGGTAACCGCCAAGGCTTTTATAAATATTCAACATTCTTGGATTCCAATCCCCGGCCCAACCCATCTCGTAACGGTTATACCAACCCTTTCCTTGAGCAAATGAGCCGCATTCTTGAATAATATAACTATCTATTCCCAATGCCTGATATTTTGGTACAACCCCAAAAGCTAATCCAGTTAATTGTTTATTCGTGCCCCTCCATTTCATCCACAACACTTGAAGCTTTTCTTTCCATCCAAATTTGCCATTGAAGTGTTTGAAGTATTGATTTAAATCGGGAATATTAATGAACATCGCAATGGGCTCTTCTTTATAATAGGCAAACCATATAGTACGCTCATCTAAAATGGGTTTCATTTTTTTGAAAAGTTTGATAGCATTTTCTTCCGTAATTTCTTTTGCTTCGCCATGTTGCGCCCATGCCGCATTATATACTTTTGTAAAATCACCCGCATACTTTTCTATCTGATTTATTTTTGCGTGCCTAGCAGAATAATCTGTTTTTGCCTTAATTCTAGCATGCCTTTCTAGAATTTTTTCAGAAAAAGTATCATCTACATTCATGAAGTAGTAATACTGGTTATAATAATTTTTAAAGCCATAATTATTGAATAGCGATTCATAGTAGGATGGGTTAAAAGACATGCCATACATGGGCTCATTATCGAAGCCCTCCACTAATAAGCCCCACCATTTGTCGCGATCACCAAAATTAATGGGTCCATCCATGGCTTCTGCTCCTTTTGATAATAACCATTCTCTGGCTTTATTAAATAATGTATTTGCGGCTTCCTGATCATTGATGCAGTCAAAGAATCCAAAACCACCAGTAGAAAAATCGGTGCCTTTATTGATGTATTTACTGCTGATGAAAGCTGCAATCCTTCCTATCGTTTCTGATTGATCGTTTTGTAGAATCCATCTTTTGGCTTCGCCGTTTTTAAATAATTTGTTTTTTTCTGGATCGAAAACCTCGTTTACTTCATTATCAATTGGACGGATATAAGCAGTATTAATACTGTTTATTTTGGCATTAATATCTAGAAATTCCCTTACCGTATTTTTATCATTTACTTCAATCAAATGCATAGTCCAACTTTTTACAAATATAGCAGGTGAGATAAATTATTTATTTCGTGAAAAGTTTGTTTGCCATTTTTTCATCATGGCCATAAATATCTTTTCTAAAATTAAGCTCCCCGGATTTATCAACCCAGGCTGTAAAGTATACTATTAACACTGGAATCGTTTTCTTAAGGGTTACCCATCGCTCTTTAGTTAAATGCATCGAGCTATCAATATTGTTACTATTCCAAGTGGAATCAAATCTTAAAAGGTACTGAGCCATTTTCTTTGGGTCACTAATTCTAATACACCCATGGCTTAAGCTTCTACTGGATTGAGAAAACAAATCATGGTTAGGAGTATCATGCAAATAAATGTCGTAGTTATTGGGGAATAAGAATTTCACTAGTCCCAGTGAATTAAATGAACCCGGCATCTGACGAACAAGTGGAAGGCCATTGCTTTTTCCGGTAATTTCCATATGATTCTTTTCGAGATAATCGCTGTTTTTTTCAATGGATGGAACAATCTCTTTCTTAACTATACTTGTTGGAACATTCCAGTAAGGACTAAAAACGATATACTTCAAATTGCCCGTAAAGATAACCGTACTGTTTGCAGATTTACCTACAATTACATTCATATCCATTACCGTTTTGCCACTATCAAAAACATGTAAACGATATTCAGGAATATTTACTAGGATGTAATTGCTATCTTTTTCTGGAGGCATCCA
Source organism: Bacteroidota bacterium (assembly GCA_037127755.1). Taxonomy (GTDB): domain Bacteria; phylum Bacteroidota; class Bacteroidia; order Chitinophagales; family Chitinophagaceae; genus Sediminibacterium. The sequence continues at coordinate 59,816 of JBAXXT010000004.1, read as the reverse complement.
ACGAAGCCTTTCCATGTTTACAAGTAATTGCCTGATTCGCCATTTGATAGGAACATTTAATTCTTCAATCATTTTGTTTCCCACTGACCCATCGATACTCAAACCCATTCTTCTTTGATACTTCTTTACTGCTATGATGGTTAATGAGTCGAATTGCTGAGTAGTATCAGCAATTTTAATATCACCCAATACAAAAAGCCTTCTTTTGAGCAAAGAAATAGTAAGAGAACTATCGCCCTTCTTAAAAGGTTTTTTAACGTAGGGGATGCTATCAAAAACTGAATTTTTTTCTATCTCATTATAGCGTACCAAATTCTCCTGTAATTTTTTGTATTGAGGATTTTGTTTAGCATAGATTTCAATATCTGTTGCTTTAGATTTGATACTTGAATCAAGTAGTGCACTCAGATTTAGTTTTTTTCTCGGGATAAACCAACCTAAATCTGCGGCATCAATATCACTGCCCTTATAAACTTTTGCAGCATAAGCAAAGAATTGCCCGGTAAAAGAAAGTTCAGTATTGATTATTTTTTCTTGAGGTTGTTGGTGTAAACTATCTGCAATTGCGGTATCGTACAATTGTGTTAATGTTGGATTATACAAACTACTATCTTGTAAATCTGAAACTGTAGAATTAAGTAAATTTAAAAAATTAAAAGATTGTTCAGCGATACCTTTATTATCGAACCATGCATATTGATAATTTCTTTCTTTATAAAAATCTATGAACTGTTCTTCGTAGGGTTTAAATTCAGGATGTGTTTTTATAAAGTCTTCTACTTGAACACTATCAAAAAAAATATTATTGAAAGAAGTACTTTTTGTGATAGTTGTATCCCGCACAATAAGTCTTTTAGATCTTTTAAAATTTTTGCAACTTATTACTCCTAAAACAAATAAGGTAAGAATCAGAGTAGAGTATTTTTTCATATATGTAATATACTGAAATAAACAAATGTTCATTCAAAAATTGGCTAAAATGGTTATGGCTACAAGACCAGCGGTTTCTGTTCTGAGTCTGGTATTGCCTAAACTTACCGGAACAAAATGAGACTGCATCGCTAGTGAAATTTCTTCATTTGTAAAATCACCTTCTGGCCCTATCAGAATCAATGAATCTGTTGATTTAGGTAAATCGGTGATCACCATTTTATTGGCATCTTCGCAGTGAGCAATTATTTTTTGATGATTATTGGATTGAAGGATGAATTTATTAATGGCTATTGGTTCGTGTAGCATTGGAAGCCAACATTGTTGGCTTTGCAACATGGCAGAAACTAAAATTTGTTGCATCCTATCAGTTTTGAATCTTTGTTGCTCTGTTCGTTTACAAATGAGCGGAAAGATTTCTGTAACACCTATCTCCGTAATTTTTTCGAACATCCATTCTAATCTGTCTGCATTTTTTAATAAAGAAATTCCAATACTTATTTTATTTGGATTAGCTTCTGTATAAATAGTATGTTCAATAATTGCTACAGATTTATGTTTATCTGCACTTATGATTTTTGCTTTGAATAAATTTCCCTTCCCATCTGTTAAATGAATCGGTGCATTTTCTTTCATGCGTAAAACCTGCACACAGTGTTTGCTGGTGCTTTCACTTAAAACATAAGGCTGGTTAGATTCTTGAATAGAAGGTTCGTAAAAGAATGGTATACTCATTCCTGCAAAAATAAATAAAGCGCCGGTAATTGAACCGGCGCTAGATAAGAAATATTATTTAGAAAGGTTGTTCTGTTTCATAACCCTGATCGAAATCAACATCATTCATTTTACTTCCCTTCTGCAAATAAAATTTAGCTCCTTCGCCAGCCCCACCAGCAGATGGGGTAGGTATTATTGGTGCAATTGGTTTCCAGTTATTGCCTAGTCCTTCAATACTACCACCATCACCTTCCCATTCTTCAAAACGTTGAATGGCTAAGTTGGCTCTCAGCTTAATGGTATCTAATTGACCGTTACGATGTTTAGCAATTCTGATATGGGTTTCTCCGCTGGTACTTTCGCCCATCTCATTACTCTTTACTTCGTAATATTCTGGACGATAAATGAACATCACCATATCCGCATCCTGCTCAATGGCACCCGATTCTCTCAAGTCACTTAATTGAGGCATCTTGCTTTCTTTTCTGGTTTCAACAGCACGACTTAACTGACTCAATGCAATGATAGGAACTCCTAATTCTTTAGCAAGTGCTTTAAGATTTCTGGAGATATTACTAATTTCTTGTTCACGGTTCCCGCCCTTATCATTGGTTCCACTCATTAGTTGTAAGTAGTCAATAATAATAATGCCCACTTTATGTTTGTGTACAAGCCTTCTGGCTTTTGCTCTAAATTCAAAAATGTTTAGTGCTGCAGTATCATCAATATAGATAGGAGCACGTTCAAGCCTATTGAGACCTTTTGATATTAATTGTTGGTATTCGTGGTCTTCCAATTTGCCACGACTAATCTTTTCCATTTTAATTTCGCTCTCCGCACTTAAAATACGTTGTACTAACTGCGATGCACTCATCTCTAATGAAAAGAAACCAACTGCAACGGGCTTTGTAGGATGCAAAGCTGCATTACGAGCAAGGTTAAGGGCAAATGCAGTTTTACCAACTGATGGACGTGCTGCAAGAATAATTAAGTCGGTTGGCTGCCAACCATATGTAACCCGATCTAATGACCCAAAACCACTTGGTACACCAGAAATCTCTTCTGTTTTAGTTCTAAGCTCGTCTAAACGATTCATGGTTTTGGCAAGTACACCAATTATTTCCTCGAAATTCTTTTTCAAGTAATTGTTAGTGATATTGAACATCTTGGTTTCTGCTTCATCTAAAAGATCAAAAACATCGGTGCTGTCTTCGTATGCATCACCAATGATTTCGCCACTTATACGAATCAGTTCGCGCTGAATAAATTTCTGTAAAACTATTCTACAGTGCGCATCAATATTGGCAGTGGATACTACTGAGTTCGTTAATTTAGTAACATAATAAGGGCCACCAACAGCATCTAATTGTTCCTGAAATTTTAATTCTTCAACAACAGTTAAAAGGTCAATTGGATCGTTCTTTTGTTGTAATGCCTGCATGGCATGGTAGATTGTTTTATGCGATTCCACATAAAAACATTCGGGTTTCAGAATTTCCGAAACGGTATCAAATGCGCTTTTTTCAAGCATAATAGCTCCAAGAATGGCTTCTTCTAGCTCTTTTGCTTGTGGGGGTACTTTCCCGTAAACCATGGTACTCATGTCAACTGTTGTCTTTCTTCTCTTCCGGTCTTTGTTTAAACTTGTTAGGTCCATGGTTATCTTAGGGGTTAGTAGTCAACACTTAGCTGTTCGGGTGATCAAATTAAAATTCCGGAAAACCTTGACCGATGATTTATCGTTAGGGGAACGAATATGCTTCAAGAATTCCGGTTGTTAAAATTTTTTAGTATCAATTTTCGTCCACAGGTTATTCCACCTTCATTCACATAAAAATAGTAACTATCCACAGAAAAAATAAGAGTTATCCACTAATTTCAAAAGTTTTCCGCCCAAATCTAGCCATTTTGCACAAGTCCTTGTGCAGAAAGAATTCTGAAATAATTGTACTGATTCTTCAAAATTAAATGTAAATGAAAAGGGATTCTTTTAATTTATTTATAGTATAAGGGGCTTTGATTGTACTGTAATAGCAGGCTAAAGTCAACTTAGACCCTATATCCCATTTTTATCACTTATTTTTGAACCTCGAAAAGAGATTGATATTATGACCATTAGTTACAACTGGCTGAGTGAGTACCTACCTGAAACCTTAGATCCTGAAAAATTATCAAGGATACTTACATCGATTGGATTAGAAGTAGAGAGTTTAGAAAGATTCCAGTCTATCAAAGGCGGATTAGAAGGGTTGGTAATTGGGGAAGTACTAGCGTGTGAGCAACATCCCAATGCAGATAAATTAAAAGTTACAAAAGTAAATATTGGCAAAGAGGAATCTTTACAAATTGTATGCGGCGCTTCTAATGTGGCTGTAGGGCAAAAAGTAGTGGTTGCTACTTTGGGAACTACTATTTATCCATCAAGCGGGGAGCCTTTAACAATGAAAATTGCGAAGATTCGAGGTGTTGAAAGTTATGGTATGATCTGTGCCGAAGATGAAATAGGAATGGGCACTAGTCATGATGGAATTCTACTTCTTCCAGAGAGCTTGAATCCTGGAACCCCTGCAGCTACTTATTTTCAGCCTTATAGTGATTGGATTTATGAAATCGGATTAACTCCAAACAGGATGGATGCCATGAGTCACTTTGGTGTGGCAAGAGACGTATGTGCTTACTTAACGCACCATCAAAAAGAGGTGAGAGTTAAAACACCTTTCAGCAATGGATTTAAAGTTGATAATACTAACCTGCCAATAAAAGTTACTGTTGAAAATTCAGAAGCATGTCCCAGATATGCTGGTATTAGTATTAGTGCTGTTGAAGTAAAAGAATCTCCTCAATCGTTAAAGAATAGATTACTTGCAATTGGATTAAGACCCATTAATAATATCGTAGACATCACCAATTTTATTTTGCATGAAACTGGACAGCCTTTGCATGCTTTTGATGCTGATGCAATAAAAGGGGCACATATTATAGTTAAAAATGAAGTTGAGGGAACTGTTTTTACTACACTGGATGGCAAAGAAAGAAAATTGAGTAGTAAAGATTTGATGATTTGCAATGCGGAGGAAGGCATGTGTATTGCTGGCGTATATGGTGGGAAAGAGAGTGGAGTATCAGCTTCAACCAAAAATATTTTTTTAGAAAGTGCCTGGTTCAATCCTTCTAGTATTCGTATTAGTTCTGTGTTTCATGGATTAAGAACAGATGCCGCTACTCGTTTTGAAAAGGGTGTGGATATTGATAATACGGTTAATGTATTAAAAAGAGCTGCACTGATGATCAAAGAATTGGCTGGTGGTGAAATTTCAAGTGACATTGTAGATGTATATCCTTCCCCTCAGCCAAAAACTGAAATTTCATTAAAACACCACTATCTCAAAAAACTCAGTGGCAAAAATTATCATGCTGATAAAGTAAATAGAATTTTAACAGCGCTTGGGTTTGAAATTTTGAAAGAGGGAATGGATGAATTGCGTGTTGCTGTTCCAAGAAGCAAACCGGATATAAGTTTACCCTGTGATATTGTGGAAGAAATCATTCGGATAGATGGTTTGGATAATATTGAAATCCCTTCTACTATTTCTATAAGTCCAGCCACTGATTTGTCTGCACTAAAAGAGAACCTGAAAGATAAAATTGCCAATTATTTAGTTGGGCAAGGTTTCATTGAAATCCTTACCAATAGTATTACAAATAGCAAATATTTTGGTGAAGACGTATTGAGCAGGTCCGTTAAAATGATCAATAACCTGAGCGCTGATTTAGATATTTTAAGGCCATCCATGTTGGAAACAGGATTAGAAACTATCGCTTATAATCTAAACAGAAAAAACAACAATCTTCAGTGTTTTGAATTTGGTAAAACATATGCTAGTAATGGCCCTGGCGAATATAGTGAAGCAGAGCATTTGGCTTTATATTTTACTGGAATGGATCATGAAGAAAGCTGGCATCAGAAAAGCAGAAGCTTTGATGTTTATAAGGCAAAGGGAATAGTGGCAGCCATTATGCAATTGGCAGGGATTGGTGGATTGCAACTCAGTTTGTTGGAAGATACTATTTTGATCAAAGCGGGTAAAAAGGAATTGGGCAGCATAGTTACCGTATCCAATAAACAGTTATTAGAATTCGATATTAAACAAGCCGTTTATTTTGTGGATATCAATTTTGGATCACTCTTAAATTTGGTAGAACAAAGTAAGATTGTATATAAAGAAGTAAACAAGTTTCCTGCAATGCAGCGCGACTTAGCACTAGTTGTTGATAGAATAATAAGCTTTGACGCAATTGATCAGCAAGTTCGCAAAACACAAATATCGAAATTGAAACAGGTACGATTATTCGATGTGTTTGAAAGTGATAAATTAGGAGCCGATAAAAAATCGATGGCGGTGAGTTTTACTTTTGAGGATGATGAAAAAACCCTTACCGACAAGGAAGTGGATGAGATGGTTGGAAAACTGATTCGTCAATTTGAAAAGGAATTGGGCGCAGAAATAAGAAAATAGAGGTTCATCAAAACTATTAAATACCTTATTTTAGAGAAAGATTAATTTTAGTAGATGGAAGAAATTTCTGTACAAATAAAATCTATTCAGGAAAAGCTGCAAATATTGTTGAAGCAGCAACAGCTTTTGCAGAAGGAGAACCAGAAATTAAAAAAGGATCTGGACAAGTTGCAGACAGAAAATTTGCAAAAAGAATCTGATTTGTCAGGAATGATTCATCAGTTGGAGTCTGTAAAAATTGGTGGTTCCCAATGGAATCCTGCCGATAAAATATTAATGGAGAAAAGGATTGATGGTTATTTAAAAGAGATCGAAAAATGCCTTTTGTTACTGAACGCCTGATATGATGGAAGAACTCATACCCGTAAATATTGTGATTGCCGACCGGACCTACCGCCTTAAAATTGAGCCGGCAGATGAGGAAATGGTTCGAAAAACGGCCAGCCTTATTAATGACAAAATCTCTGAGTTCAAAAACAATTTTGCCGGAAAAGACATGCAAGACTATGTTTCTATGGCCTTACTTTGGTTTGCTACAGAACAAACTCAATCTGGCAACCTTCTCGTAAAATGGGGCGAATTAGCCCAGCAAATCAACACGCTAGAAAAATCCATCGACAAAGCTTTACTGGAAAACAACTAAGTAAGGATGGAACCAAATCTTTTCGCTTAATTTATTTAAGTATCTTCGCCTATTACGTATACTTATTAGGTTAAAATTAGATGTGTACGAGTGTATAGGATTTTGAATTATTATAAAAATTGCCAAAACCATGGATCAAAATGTTGTTTCTATTATAATTGGTGCCATTTCACTAATTGTTGGGGCTCTAGCGGGTAAGTATTTATTCGCCAAGAACACAAAAAAGCAGATCGAAGACGCCGAACATCAGGCGCAAACTATTTTAAAAGAAGCCGAATTAAGAGCTGAAACCGTTAAAAAGGAAAAGCAGTTAGAGGCAAAAGAGCGTTTTGTACAATTAAAGTCAGAACACGATAAAGATGTGATGGAGCGCAATCGCAAATTGGGCGAGGCGGAAAATAGAATTAAGCAAAAAGAGATTTCCATCAACCAGAAAGAAGCTGGTTTAGACAAACAATCGAAAGAAAACGAAGCCATAAAAGAAAATCTGAACCGTCAGATTGAATTGGTGAATTTAAAGCGTACTGAACTTGAAAAGCACCAGGAAGAGCATATTCGTCGTCTTGAAAAAATTGCTGGCTTAAGTGCTGAGGAAGCTAAGACTCAGTTAATTGAAAGCTTGAAACAAGAAGCACATTCTCAGGCTTTAGGACTTCAGCAAGAAATCATTGAAGAGGCTAAACTGAAAGCAAATAAAGAAGCTCGAAAGATTGTTATTCAGTCCATTCAACGCACAGCTGCTGAAGTTACCATTGAAAATACTGTCACCGTATTTAATCTGGAAACTGACGAAATAAAGGGTCAGATTATTGGTAGAGAGGGTAGAAATATCCGTGCTATTGAAGCAGCTACTGGTGTTGATCTGATTGTAGACGACACTCCTGAAGCTATTATCTTATCATCTTTTGATCCATTGCGTAGAGAGATTGCACGCTTAAGCTTGCAGCGCTTGGTGGCTGATGGTAGAATTCATCCAGCTCGTATTGAGGAAGTAGTTGAAAAAACACGTCGCCAATTAGAAGAGCAGGTAATGGAGATTGGTGAGAGAACCGTAATTGAAATGGGTATCCATGGATTACATAAGGAATTAGTAAGAATTGTAGGTAAAATGCGTTTCCGTTCTTCTTATGGTCAGAATTTATTGATGCATAGTCGCGAAACAGCTAATTTATGTGGCATCATGGCTGCTGAACTAGGGATGAACCCTAAATTGGCAAAACGCGCTGGCTTACTGCATGATATTGGTAAAGTACCAGATGAGGAAACAGAATTGAGTCACGCATTATTAGGTGCCAAACTAGCCGAGAAATACGGCGAGAACCCAGCCGTGGTTAACGCTATTGGAGCCCACCACGATGAAATGGAAATGCAATACGTGATTTCTCCGATCATTCAGGCTTGTGATGCCATTAGTGGTGCTCGTCCTGGTGCTAGAAGAGAAATCATGCAGCAATATTTGCAGCGGATCAAAGACCTTGAAAACCTAGCGATGGCTTATCAGGGCGTTGAAAAAGCATATGCGATTCAAGCTGGTAGAGAACTAAGGGTAATCGTTGAGGCTGAGAAAGTTACGGATGGCGATAGCGATAAGCTTAGCTTCGAAATAGCACAAAAAATTCAGACAGAGATGACCTATCCTGGTCAGATCAAAGTAACAGTTATTAGAGAAAAAAGAGCGGTAAACGTAGCGAGATAAAAAATATTCTGATTTAGCAGTAGTATTTTATTATTTTTTCTATACCTTTGCCGTCCGCAAAAAAATAAAGTTATGGACGCAGCAGTTCAGTTTGTACACGAGCAATTGACCGTGAAGAAAACATACCCTAAGTTTAAAGCAGGTGATAATATCACTGTGAATTATAAAATCGTAGAGGGAGGTAAAGAACGTATTCAGAGTTTCCGTGGAGATGTAATTAAATTACAAGGCAACGGAGCTACTGCATCATTTACTGTACGTAAGATCTCTGATGGTGTAGGTGTGGAGCGTTTGTTCCCAATCCTTTCACCAAACATTGATTCAATCTTATTGAACAAGTCAGGTAAGGTTCGCCGTGCCAAACTGTACTATTTGAGAGAGCGTAGTGGTAAAAGTGCTCGTATTAAAGAGAAGCGTTTCTAAGAATTTCTTTGAAATAATTAAAAGCGGAAGATTAGTAATGCTATTCTTCCGCTTTTTTGTTAAAACTTTTTTCTTTAGCATTATTTAATTGGAAGGCATGTCAATTGCCTTAACTTTGGTAACCTCAAAACAAATTATATGGGCAATTTAGGATTTCAAGAAATTTTACTCATCGCAGTAGTAGTTTTAGTTTTGTTTGGCGGTCGTAAGATCCCTGAATTCATGAAAGGTCTTGGAAAAGGTATTCGTGAGTTTAATGATGCAAAAGACAATGTGAAGAAAGAATTAGAAGAAGGGATGAAAGAGAAAGATAAGACTGCAACACCTCCGCAAGCTTAGTTTAGTTTAATTTAAAGACTCTTAGGCTTTGTTTCGGTTCAGCACTATCAAAGACTACCATACCGCATTACAGAACGGCCAAACCACTTGTGTGGAAGCCGTTCATTTTTATTTGGAGGCCATCAAAGAAAGGCCTCAACTCAACGCCTTTTTGGAAGTATTCGAAGCGGAAGCCATTTCTGAGGCAGAACGACTTGATGCCAGAAGAATTAGTGGCGCACCCATCGGTAAAATGCATGGGGTTGTGGTTGGAATCAAAGATGTTATTTGTTATAAAGGCCATACGGTTTCGGCTGGGTCAAAAATCCTAGAAAATTTCAAATCTATTTATAACAGCACTGTTGTAGAAAAATTATTGCAGGAAGAGGCTATTATTATAGGCCGACAAAACTGTGATGAATTTGCGATGGGTAGTAGTAATGAGAATTCTGCATTTGGAGCTGTAAGAAATGCTTTAGATGAAACCCGTGTTCCTGGCGGTTCATCAGGTGGATCAGCTGTAAGTGTTCAAGCAGGATTCACCATGATTAGCCTTGGGAGTGATACTGGTGGATCAGTGCGGCAACCGGCCGATTTCTGTGGCGTTGTGGGACTGAAACCTAGCTATGGAAGGATTTCGCGTTATGGCTTAATAGCCTATGCTTCCTCATTCGACCAGATCGGTATTTTTTCTAAAACGGTGGAAGATGCTGCAATTTGCTTGGAAGTTATTTCTGGTACGGATGATTTTGATAGTACTGTTTCAGAAAAACCAGTTCCAGGATATGCTTCAGAATTGAGCGCAGCTCCTCGAAAATATCGGATTGCCTTTTTTAAGCAAGCTTTAGAACATCCGGGTTTGGATCCTGAAATGCGTGCTGCTATTACAGAATTTATTGAACAACTGCGCCAAGAAGGCCATATTGTTGACCCTATTGAATTTGACCTGTTGAATCATATTGTACCAACCTATTATGTTTTAACAACCGCCGAAGCTTCGAGTAATCTATCTCGTTTTGATGGTGTTCGATTCGGTTATCGTGCTCCATTGGTGCATTCGGAATTGAATGATATGTATAAAGCATCCCGAAGTGCGGGTTTTGGTAAAGAAGTTCAAAGAAGAATTATGCTGGGAACTTTTGTTTTGAGTGCCGGATATTTTGATGCTTATTTTACCAAAGCACAGCAAGTAAGACGCATTTTATTAAATAAGTCAGTGGATGTATTTAGTAAATATGAAGCCATCATTTCTCCGACTGTGCCTTCAACTGCTTTCAAAATAGGGGAAAAATCAGACGACCAAGTGGCTATGTTTTTAGCCGATATCTATACGGTTTTTGCCAATTTGGTTGGGATACCTGCCATTTCCATTCCATTATTTACCCATAGTAACGGGCTCCCTTTTGGTTTACAAATTATGACAAATCATTTCGAAGAGACTACTATGTTACAATTATCTGATCAATTAATGAATTGATAGTCAGGTAGTTAATTACTTTTTAGTTGCATTAAAACCTCCTTTCACATCCCCTTAAGTTATTTCGCAGTAATTTTGCCACCCAGCAATTATTAGTAACCATGAAGTGGTACGGCATCTCTATTCAAACAAGGCATTCAATCTCCCATTTTGTTTTGGGGGCTTTTGCTGTGTTGGCCGGAGCTATTGGTACAATGTCTTTTGTGGGAGAATCAGCCTATATAGAAAAGCCATTGGTGGATACTACTCATGATAAATATGGTTTTCAGAGTTTGTTTGTAGCTAATAAGTTTGATGCTTCCAAACCATATATTAATCAATTAAACCCTCAGGCAGTTTCTTTTGTACAGGAATACATCCGTAAACAAGGAAAAGAACTGGATCGGATGAAAGGTTGGGGCAAACCTTATTTCGATTTGTACGACAATATATTAGTGATGTATGGCATACCCAAGGAAATGAAATACTTGAGTGTGATCGAGAGTCATTTGCAACCCGGATTGGTATCTTGGGCTGGGGCAGTGGGGCCCTGGCAATTGATGGATTATGAAGCCAAGCGTTTTGGATTAAGGGTGGGTGTAAATGATGAGCGAATGGATTTCTATAAGAGCACACATGTGGCAGCAAAATTGATGAAGGAGCTATATGCCGAATTTGGAGATTGGTTATTGGTAGTTGCCGCATATAATGGAGGAGCTGGAAGGGTGAGACAGTGTATAAAAAAATCTGGAAGCAGAGACTTTTGGGTGCTTCAATATTATTTAAAAGAAGAAACACGCACACATGTAAAGAAATTTATTGCCACCCACTATGTATTCGAAGGTGCTGGTGGTTGGACTACACTTACTGCAGGCGAAACTGTAAAAGTAAAAGCTGCACAAATTTTGGATAATCAACAAGTAAGTTTATCGAATGACGAAATTGCAAATACAACCACCATCAATCTTAGTGGTAGATATAATTCTATGGTGCTAACCAATAGTTTGGGAATAGAAATAAGTCAATTCAATAAATGGAATCCTGGTTTTGATAAAGCCCTTTCAGAGGGAAAGTCATACAATATGCGAATTGGCAAGGATAAGGCTTCCATTTTCGAATCGAAGAAGAATCAGATTCTCATGGAATCTTTCCGCATGTTAGTAGAGGGAACTACCACGAACAAATAATCAAGAATAGCGCTAGTATATCACAAAAAAATGTTGAATCAAGTTCGAACCCGATTCAACATTTTTAATGTTATCATGAATAACTAGAAGTCGTCGTCCTCGTCATCATCGAAGCCACTATCCTTGTCATTGAACAAATCAAATTCTTTGAAGTCTTCGTCTAACTTAAAGTCGTCTTCTTCATCTGCTTTTTTCTTTGCAGGACCGGTGCTAGGGGCTTTTTTGCCCTTGCTTTTTGGAATATCGAATTCGTCGAAGTCTGGATCCCAGTCATCGTCTTCTTCGGCTTTTTCCCAATCGTCTTCTACTTCGGTTTCATCATCATCATCATCGTCATCATCTTTTGGTTTTTTTGACGAAGATTTTGCCCCTTTCTTAGTGGGCTTGACGTCCAATGTTTCATCATCGTCGTCGTCTAAATCATCTTCATCATCATCCAATTGTTTTTTACTTTTTGGAGATGGTGATGCATCGGCATTCTTTGCCGGTGGTGTCTTTGGATTAGAGGATTTGCTATCCTTATCAGATTTCGCTGCCATATTCTAATAAGATTATTGCGTAAATTTTAAACGCAAAATTGGATTAACCAAAAATATTTTTCCTTTTCTTTTTAAAAATTATTTTTTCCTAAATGTGAACAATTTGTTCTCGGCCCGGACCATTGGAAACGTGTTTCACTGGAACACCACAATATTCGTTTATAAATGCGATATACTGCTTCATTGTTTCAGGTAAATCTTCTCCTAATTTAATCTGGGTTGTATCCGTACTCCAACCTTTAAATTGCTGCAAAATGGGTTCGATAGTAGCTTTAGCCATTTGAAACGGAACCTGTTTTGTTTCAACCCCATTTACTTTATAGGAAGTACACATTGACAATTCCTCAAATGAATCTAAAACATCTGCTTTAGTCATTACGATTTGTGTAACCCCATTAATCATACAAGTATACTGTAAAGCAACCAGATCCATCCATCCACATCTACGTGGTCGGCCAGTAGTAGCTCCGAATTCACTTCCAATTCTACGAAGTTCTTCGCCAGTTTCGTCAAATAGTTCGGTAGGGAAAGGTCCGCCACCTACTCGGGTACAATATGCTTTAGTAACACCCATTACTTCACCAATTTGTTTTGGAGAAATACCTAAGCCAGTGCAAACGCCAGCTGAAATAGTATTGGACGAAGTAACAAATGGGAATGTTCCGAAATCTATATCTAGCATACTACCTTGCGCACCTTCTGCTAAAACTTTCTTGCCTTTTGAAATTTGATCATTGATATAGTATTCGCAATTGATTACATTCAAAGTTTTCAGAAATTCTAAAGCTTCGAAAAATTCTTCTTCCCAAGCAGAGATATCTTCAATAAAGTGAAAATTATCTAATAACTTTTGGTGCTTCAAACGGAGCTTAATATACTGCGTGGTAAAGCTTTTATCTAATAAGTCGCCTACACGTAATGCATTCCGTCCAGTCTTATCCATATAAGCCGGTCCAATTCCTTTTAAAGTAGAACCAATTTTACTTTCTCCTTTCGACATTTCAGAAGCCTTATCCAAGGCCCTGTGTGTAGGAATAATAATATTAGTGCGTTCAGAAATAAATAAATTTTTTTTAACGTCAATGCCATAAGAAGCAACCGCATCACATTCTCTTTTTAATGTTACTGGATCAAGCACTACACCATTACCAATAATATTTACTTTATCCTGATGAAAAATTCCAGAGGGAATTTGGTGAAGCACTTGCTTCTTACCATCAACATACAAAGTGTGTCCTGCATTGGGTCCGCCCTGAAAGCGTGCAACGATATCATATCTAGGCGCGAAATAGTCTACAATTTTGCCTTTTCCTTCATCACCCCATTGTAAACCTAAAATTACATCAACCATATATTTATTTTGAATCGAGGCAAAAATAAGCCTTGACTTTGAGTAAAAAGGAATTGCGGCCAATTAATTACCATCAATTTTAAACAAAATGTGCAAATCCTTATTAAGTGAGAGATTCCGTATCAAAACGATCAACTGTTTGTATTCCCTTTAATTGTTTTAAACGATCCACTAATTCCTCGAGTTCTTCTTTATCGTGCACAAAAACTTTAATAGTACCTCTAAAAATTCCTTCAGAGGATTCAATGGTTAACGCAGCAATATTAACGCGCATATCTCCACTTATGATATTGGTTATTTTATTAATAACCCCTACATCATCCATACCAATAATTTTTAAACCTGTTAAGAAAGAAATTTCTTTATTCTTAGCCCATTTTGTTTTTACAACCCGATGAGAATAGTTGGCCATTAATTGTGTGGAATTCGGGCATGTAGTGCGGTGTATAATTAAACCTTTTCCAGTACTTACAAAACCAAATACGTCATCACCTGGAATTGGGTTACAACATTTAGCAAGATTATACACAATTTTATCGCTGCTTTCTCCGAAGATGATCAGCTCAGAATCTTTTTTAGAAAAATGTTTAGCATGATTTTGTTCCACATTCAATTCATGCACTACTGGTTTTGGACGAGGATGTTCAATTCGGTCGCCAATTAAATTAAAATCCTTTAGTTCTTTTAAATCGATAGATTTTGTTGCGATTTTATAAAGCAAATCTAATTGCGACGGAACTTTATAAAAGTGAATCAGCTCATCAATATTGTGTTGATTTACAGCAGCGCCAAATCCTTCTAATTTTCTTTGTAAAGTATATTTGCCATCATCTGCGATCTTGCGTTTTTCTTCACGCAGGGAGTCTTTTATTTTGCTTTTTGCTTTAGCAGTTACCACAATGTTCAGCCAATCTTCCGAAGGTTTTTGTTTGCCACTAGTAATGATTTCTATCTGATCACCACTCCGTAATTTATGACTGATGGGCACCAGTTTGTGATGCACTTTTGCGCCAATACATTTAGTTCCAATTGCTGAGTGAATGGCGAATGCAAAATCCAAGGCAGTACTTCCAACGGGTAACATTTTCACGTCTCCTTTTGGTGTGTATACATAAATTTCTTCAGCAAGAAAAGATGTTTTAAAATCTTGTAAGAAATCTACTGTATCTGTATCAGGTGTAGCCAATACTTCCCTGATTTGTCCAAACCATTTATCAAAACGATCTTCATCTCCGCCGCCCTCTTTGTATTTATAGTGTGCAGCCAAACCCTTCTCAGCGATTTCGTTCATCCGTTTAGTTCGTATTTGCACTTCCACCCATTTGCCTTGTGGACCCATCACGGTTGTGTGTAATGCTTCATATCCATTACTTTTTGGATTGCTCAACCAATCGCGTAAACGTTCTGGAGAAGGATTGTATTCATCAGTGATTAAGGAATATACTTTCCAGCAATCTTCTTTTTCTTTTTCTGTAGTTGAATTTAAGATAACACGGATAGCAAAGAGGTCATATACTTCTTCAAATGCCACCGATTTCTTTTTTATTTTATTCCAAATACTATGAATACTTTTCGGCCTTCCATAAATTTCAAAGTCAAATTGAGAGGCTTCTAATTTCTCTTTTAAGGGACGAATAAATTCATTAATATATCTACTTCTTTCTCGCTTGGTTTCAGATAATTTTTTTGCAATATCCCGATAGGCTTCGGGTTCCATGTATTTCATGGAAAGATCCTCGAGTTCTGTTTTTATGCTATACAAACCCATACGATGGGCAAGGGGTGCGTATACCCATACAGTTTCAGATGCGATCTTTAATTGCTTTTCACGCTTCATGTGATCAAGCGTACGCATATTGTGTATACGATCTGCCAGTTTAATAAGAATCACCCGCGGATCGTCAGTTAGCGTTAAGAGAATTTTTTTAAAATTTTCTGCTTGCTGACTCGTATTGGTATCAATAACGTTTGAGATCTTGGTAAGTCCGTCTACAATCCGCATTATTTCAGTACCAAATTCATTTTCCACATCATCAAGGGTGATATCAGTATCTTCTACCGTATCATGTAATAATGCACATATAGTGCTTCGTACACCAAGACCAATTTCTTCTACACAGATCATTGCAACCGCAAGTGGATGAATAATATAAGGCTCACCACTTTTCCTGCGCATCGTTTTATGCGCTTCAACAGCCATTTCAAAAGCATGTCGAACTAATTCTTTATCTCCTCTTTTAAGCTTTGGACGAAGGCTACGCAGTAATGCCCGGTAATGCCGGAGTATTTCGTTTTTCTCCTGATCAACGGTGAGGTTATATTTTGGAAGCGCTGCTTCTGAAGATTGGTTTTCCACTGCTTGTTCCATCGAATAGCGAATATAAGCAATAAGCTGTATTTGCCACCCGTACGGATACATGAAAAACTGTTAGTTAATTTTTAAGAGTGGTGAACCCGATGTATGCTTAGTTGTTACATTTGTACAGACCATGCAAAAAGCAAAGACCAAAAAAATATTTGAATTTTCTCTGTTTCGCAGAATTTTTCGATTCGTAAAACCTTATTCCGCCAAATTTTATGGTAGCATTATATTAGCTATCATCATGGCTGTATTTGCCCCCATCAGGCCTTATTTGATTCAACTAACAATTGATAGTGCTTCCGGAAAATCATTGCATGTTCCCGCATGGTTGAAAGCTGTTTTGTTTAATACCGACCTGACAGATGTAACAAAATTCATTATTGCTATTACGATTTTTCAGGTAGTCTTCCTTTTTATAGAAACCAGTGTTCGCTTTGTTTTTAGTTTTATTACATCCTGGATGGGGCAGAGTGTGGTAAGGGATATGCGTGTAGCTGTTTTCGAAAAAGTATTGGGATTAAATCTTTCTCAGTTTGATAAAACGCCCATTGGTACACTTACCACAAGAACAATTAATGATATAGAAAGTATCAACGATATTTTTTCAGATGGCTTGATTCCAATTATAGCAGATCTATTAATCATCATTATTACATTGGGAACGATGTTTTGGATGGACTGGCGCCTCACATTAATTAGTTTGGTGCCGTTCCCTATTATGATAGTAGCTACTTATTATTTTAAGGAAAGTGTAAATAAGAGTTTTATCCGTGTAAGGAATGCTGTGGCTGCATTAAATGCATTTGTACAGGAGCATATTACTGGAATGCAGGTGGTACAGGCATTTGCGTCGGAAGACAGGGAATTCAATAAGTTTAAGAAGATCAATACAGAACATCGAAATGCCAATATCAATGCCATATTTGCCTACTCTGTTTTTTTTCCAGTGGTGGAAGTAGTATTGGCAGTAAGTACTGGTTTGCTGGTATGGTGGATTGCTGGAAAAACTTTGGATGCAGGTCTACTCGTAGCTTTCATTTTATACCTCAATCAGATTTTCAGACCCTTAAGGGTAATTGCTGATAAGTTCAATGTGTTGCAAATGGGAATGATTGCAGCTGAACGCGTATTTGTTGTGTTAGATAATCCAGATTTTTCGCCTGCTGCTACATCAGATGCGTTTAAACCTGTAAACATGAAGGGCGCTATTGCATTTGATCAGGTTTGGTTTGCTTACACCGATGAAAATTATGTATTGAAGGATATCAATTTTACCGTGAAAGCTGGAGAAACGGTTGCATTAGTTGGTCATACAGGAAGTGGGAAGACCAGCATCATTAGTTTATTGAATAAATTATACCATATACAAAAGGGCTCTATCTTAGTGGATGGCGTAAATATCAACGAATATAATTTGGATGCTTTAAGAAAAGGTATTGGGGTAGTTCTACAGGATGTGTTTTTATTTAGCGGATCTATATTAGATAATATCACCCTACGTAATGCAGAAATTAAAAGGGAACAGGTTGTAGAAGCTGCAAAAATGATCGGCGTACATGATTTTATTATGCAATTACCCAACGGGTATGATTATCACGTAATGGAAAGGGGTAATACCCTGAGTTTAGGTCAACGCCAGATCTTATCCTTTATCAGGGCATTATTATATAACCCGGCAATCCTGATTTTAGATGAAGCCACTTCTTCCATTGATACGGAAAGTGAATTGATGATTGAAAAAGCTACCGATACTTTGATTTCGGGAAGAACATCTATCATTATTGCACATCGATTGTCTACCATCCGAAAAGCTGATAAAATATTGGTTTTAGACAAAGGAGAACTCAAGGAAGTGGGGAATCACGAAAGTTTACTGGCTTTGGGCGGACTTTATGCTAAACTTCATGAGATGCAATTTGAAAAGAAAACCCCCATTTCGGCTTAGAAAACAAGGGTTTGAGTGCTTTCCTACTTCAAAGAAATCTACCTATAATATTTTCTGCTATTTTGCTTCGAATTTTCGAGGCCTTACCCCTATCTTTGCGCCAAATTTCGAGACAGGTATGGCCCTTAGAAGCGTAAAATCTTTATTGGTAGTGATGTTTAGCGTATTAAGTATGCTTTTTATTACTACACTGCATGCACAAAATGAGCCCGAAAAAGCGGCTACTCAAACCGAACAAGCTGGAAAAGAGAAAGAAGAAGGTTCGTTTGACCCTGCAGAATTGATTATGGAGCATATTTTAGATGCCCATGAATTCCATTTCTTTACAATTGGTGAAACAGATATTGTTATTCCATTACCTGTAATTGTGTATTCTAAAGAAAGAGGCGTAGCTGTTTTTTCTTATGGCAATTTACATCATGGTGCTATTTACAATGGATATAAAAGTGAAGAGGGTAAAATTGTAGCGGTTGATGAAGCTGGTAAAGTAGCAGAAACTGTTTCTTTATATGACTTTAGTTTAACCAGGAATGTGGTACAGATGATGTTAGCGTTGGTATTGCTTTCTGTGATCATGATCAATGTTGCAAATAAGTATAAAAAAGGTGGTGCAAGAACTGCTCCATCTGGTTTTCAAAATGCTATTGAGCCTGTGATTACTTTTGTAAGAGATGATGTGGCAAAACCAAATCTGGGATCAGCTTATGAAAAGTACATGCCTTATTTACTAACTGTATTTTTCTTTATACTCATTAATAATTTGATTGGATTAATTCCAGGAACTGCAAATGTTACTGGTAATATTGCTTTTACAGTAGTGTTGGGTGTGATTAGTTTCATTGTGATTCTATTTAGCACGAACCGTCATTTCTGGGCACATATTTTTAATCCTCCGGTACCTGGTTTTGTAAAACCAATCCTGGTGCCTGTTGAGTTTTTAGGAATTTTCACAAAACCATTTGCATTGATTGTCCGTCTTTTTGCCAATATGGTGGCAGGGCACATTATCATTACATGTTTTGTAATGTTGATCTTTATTTTTGGTGCCATGAGTCAGACAGCAGGTTGGGGATTTGCTCCTGTGTCAATAGCTTTTACAGTATTTATTTATTTTATTGAAATATTGGTTGCGTTTATACAAGCATTCATCTTTACCAATTTAACAGCAGTGTTTATTGGTCAGTCAAGAGAAGGTGCTCATGAAGAAGCACACCACTAATCTTTTTTTTCATAAACAAAAACAAACAGTATGTCTGCAATTATCAATTTGTTGGATGTTAGTTTAAGCCACTTAGGTGGTGCTATTGGTGCAGGTTTAGCTGCAATCGGTGCTGGTATCGGTATCGGTCAAATCGGTAAAGGTGCTGTAGAAAGCATTGCTCGTCAACCAGAAGCGTCTAACGACATCCGTGCTAACATGATCCTGACAGCTGCGTTCGTAGAGGGTGTGGCCCTTTTCGCAGTTATCGCTGGTATCTTGGCTGTATTAAAAAAGTAAGCTAAGTAGCACAAACTTTTCACTGCATTCAAAGCAAAGGGCAATGGATGCAGTGATCTTTTCGAAAACAGAATCTAACCTTCAAATAGAGAATATGGAATTGTTAAACCCGGGTTTAGGATTATTGGTTTGGACGCTTGTAGCTTTCCTGATCGTTTTTTTCATCTTGAAGAAATTCGCTTGGGTACCCATTTTAGCAACCCTTAAAGAAAGGGAGACTGGCATAGCTGATGCAATTGCTTCTGCTGATAAAATCAAAGCAGAAATGGCAGCATTGAAAAATGAGAATGAAGCTATGATGGTGCAAGCAAGAGAGGAAAGAGCTGTGATGATTAAGGAAGCAAAAGAAACTTCTAATAAGATGTTATCTGAAGCGAAAGATAAAGCAAGAGTAGAATTCGATCGTATTGTATCTGATGCACAGTTTGCAATTCTACAACAAAAAAATGCAGCTTTAACTGAAGTGAAAAACCAAGTTGGTTCATTAGTAGTTGAAGTAGCTGAAAAAGTATTACGTAGAGAATTGGCTAATAAAGCTGATCAGGAAGCATATATCAAAGGATTAGCTGAAGTAGTAAAATTGAATTAAGATGCCCAATCCACGTTTAGCAGGCAGATACGCAAAAAGTATAATTGATCTATCCATCGAGAAGGGTCAGTTAGAAGCTGTATATGCTGATATGAAATACCTGCAAGAACTGTGCAAGCTGAGCAAAGAGTTTGTAACGTTAATGCGCAGTCCGATTGTTCGTAACGATCAGAAAAATGCGATTTTACTTGCGTTGACAAAAGGAAAGATAAGCGAATTAACTACAGCCTTCAGTACCCTATTGGTAAGAAAAGGCCGTGAAGGAGATTTACCAGAAATCGCTGTTGCATTTGTGGAACAGTATAATGAGATGAAAGGAATTCATGTAGTTAAGTTAGCTACTGCAACTGAATTAACTGCAGAATTAAAAGAAGCAATTGAATCAAGAATTAGCAAGGCACAGGGTTTCCCTACCATTGAATTAGAAACAAGTGTAGATGAAAAACTGATTGGTGGTTTTGTTTTGGAGTTCGACAATAAATTGGTAGATGCAAGTATTCTGCATGATTTGAAAGTAATCAAACAACAATTCTTGGAGAATCATTTCGTAGAAAAAATCTAAATAATAATACAAATCAATAACGATAATTTTTAAAAGTAGATAATCATGGTTGACATTAAGCCCGATGAAATATCCGCGATCCTCAGACAACAGTTAAGCAACTTTAATGTAAGTGCTGATCTGGAAGAAGTAGGAACCGTATTACAGGTAGGAGATGGTATTGCCCGTGTGTATGGCCTTAACGGTGTGCGCAGTGGTGAACTAGTAGTGTTTGAAAATGGCGTAAAAGCTATTGCATTGAACCTGGAAGAAGACAATGTAGGTGTGGTATTGATGGGAGAAAGCGGAGACATCAAGGAAGGTGCTAAAGTAAAAAGAACCGGACAGATCGCCTCTATTAAAGTGGGGGAAGGCCTGGTTGGTCGTGTGATCAATACCTTGGGTGAACCAATCGATGGTAAGGGTCCAATCACTGGCGAATTATATGAAATGCCATTGGAGCGTAAAGCACCGGGTGTTATCTTTCGTGAGCCAGTTAAGGAACCATTACAAACTGGTATCAAAGCTATCGATGCCATGATTCCAATTGGACGTGGTCAGCGTGAGTTGGTGATTGGTGACCGTCAGACTGGTAAAACTGCCATCTGTGTGGATACCATCATTAATCAGAAAGAATTCTTCGATGCGGGCAAGCCTGTATATTGTATATATGTTGCGATCGGACAAAAAGCATCTACCGTTGCTGGTGTGATGAAAACTTTGACTGATAGTGGTGCGATGGCTTATTCAACAATTGTATGTGCTTCTGCATCCGATCCTGCTCCATTGCAGTTCTACGCGCCATTTGCTGGTGCAGCAATTGGAGAATTTTTCCGTGATACTGGTAGACCAGCATTGATTGTATTTGATGACTTAAGTAAACAAGCGGTTGCGTATCGTGAAGTTTCTTTGTTGTTAAGAAGACCTCCAGGACGTGAGGCATATCCTGGTGATGTATTCTATCTGCATAGCCGTTTATTAGAAAGAGCTGCAAAAGTTATTGCGAATGATGATGTAGCTAAAAACATGAACGATTTGCCAGAGTCAATCAGACATTTGGTAAAAGGTGGCGGATCATTAACTGCATTGCCAATTATTGAAACACAAGCGGGTGACGTATCTGCATATATTCCTACCAACGTAATCTCCATTACCGATGGTCAGATCTTTTTGGAAGGTAACTTGTTCAACGCAGGTATTCGTCCAGCGATCAACGTAGGTATTTCTGTAAGTCGTGTGGGAGGTAATGCACAGATCAAATCCATGAAGAAAGTGGCAGGTACTCTGAAATTGGATCAGGCACTTTACCGTGAGTTGGAAGCCTTCTCAAAATTTGGGGGCGACTTAGATGCTGCTACCAAGTCTGTAATCGACAAGGGTGCACGTAATGTGGAAATCCTGAAGCAATTGCAGTATTCACCGATGAGTGTAGAAAATCAGGTTGCTATTATATACTTAGGTACACAAGGTTTATTGCGCGAAGTAGCAGTAAAAAATGTGAAGGAATTTGAAGCACATTTCTTAACTGAAATGGCCAATAAATTACCTGATGTATTGGCTGAATTTAAGAAAGGACAGTTAAATGATGCTAGTTTGGCAAAATTGACTGAACTGGCTAAATCTATCATGCCTCAGTATAAATAATCAATTATTCAAATTTTGATAGTGAACGGTCCCGAGCAATCAGGACCGTTTTTTTATTAAATTATTTTGGTTTATAAAATAAACTACTTTATGTTTGTGATGAATTAATCACAAAAATGAAATATTTAGTCATACTTCTAAGTTCTTTATTGTTTGTTTTGGCAGCAAAAGCGCAAACCAAGATCAGTGGCACCGTGAGGGATATGAAAAGTCATATTGTTGCAGGGGCGAGCATTCAGGTTAAAGGTTCATACGATGGTTCGGTAAGTGATTCAGCAAGTCATTTCAACTTTAAAAGCTTTGAAAAAGGAACTCAGACCATTGTAGTCAGCAATATTGGATTCAAAACGGTTGAACAAATCATAGAATTAAAAGGGGAACCCATTGAAATTAATTTTGCATTAAAGGAAGAAGTGAGCGAATTAAAAGCTGTAACAGTTACGGCTGGTAGTTTTGAAGCAGGCGACAAAAAAAGAGCTGCAACAGTTTTAAATACTTTGGATGTATTAACAACCGGTGGGGCTAATGCTGATATTACATCTGTTTTAAAAACATTACCTGGAGCGCAACAGGTAGGCGATCAGGAAGGATTGTTTGTTCGAGGAGGTGCAGGTTATGAAGCCAAACAATTCATCGATGGTACACTGGTAAACAACCCATATTATAGCAGTGTTCCAGATATCGCACAACGTGGAAGATTTTCCCCTAACCTTTTTAAAGGAACAGTTTTTAGCACAGGAGGTTATTCTGCTTTATATGGTCAGGCACTTTCTTCAGCAGTGATTTTAGAATCGATTGATCTCCCGGATCAATCACAAGTAAATGCTTCCATTAGTACTGTATTTGTGGGATTGGGTTTACAGGAACTTGCAAAAAACAAAAAGTCATCCTGGGGCTTTAATTATGGATATACTAATGTGTGGCCTTATTTTCAAATTGTGAAACAGGGGGTTGACTATTTTAGAATCCCAGAATTTCATTCTGCTGATGCTAACTTTCGCATCAAAACTAAATCCGGTGGCATAATAAAATATTATACCACATTTAGTCATAATCAATTGGGCCTTCGTAGGCCAGATATCGATAGCTTATTATTAAAAGATGCTTTTAGTTTAACCAACTATAACTGGTATAATAATTTGAGTTGGAGAGAGCATCTAGGAAATGGCTGGAAAATGAATCTGGGATTGAGTTATAGCACTGATCATAATGAAATCAATCAAAATATTCAGAATCAGCAGAATCAGAATATTACAACAGGTATTTCCTATATTGATACAAAGAATTTTGTTTTAGAAAATAAATCAGACCTATCACAAATTAAATTAGTGTTTGATAAAAGAATCTCAGGAATCAGTGTGATTCGTTTTGGTAGTGAGTATATGTATGCCTACAATAAAAGCATCTATAACGGATTGAACTCTTTATTAAAAGATAATTTTCTTGCTTCTTTTGCAGAAGCAGACCTATACATAACCAATGCCTTAGCATTAAAAACAGGAGTTCGATTAGAACAATCATCATTATTGAATAAAATGAATGTTGCACCAAGAATCTCACTCGCTTATAAACTGGGTAACGGGGCACAAATGTCTATGGCCTATGGCGACTTTTATCAGAAACCAGAAAACAATCAATTAATATATACCACTCAATTAGGTTATACAAAAGCTACGCACTATATTATAAATTATATGAAAGTTACTACGCTACAAACTTTTCGTGTGGAAGCATTTTATAAAAAATATACTGATCTGGTTAAAACATTTCCTGCCTATAACAATGCTGGAACTGGAGATGCTAAAGGAATTGAGCTTTTCTGGAGAGACAAAAAAACAATCAAGGGCATGGATTACTGGATCAGTTATTCTTATCTCGATACCAAAAGAGATTATCTAAACTATCCACAACCTTTGCAACCCAATTTTGCAGCAAATCATACTGCCAGTTTTGTATTGAAAAAGTTTTATAGTAAAATCAACACAGGGTTCAATTTTACTTATACTTATGCAACTGGTAGACCTTATTACGATATCCGTTATAATTCCAACACAGTAAAATATTCCATTGCTGATCAAGGTAAAACGATTGATTATCATAACCTGGGTTTTAGTTTGAACTGGCTCACGAATATCTTTAAATCATACGCAGTGGTGGTGGCATCTGTAACGAATGTGCTTGGAAGCAATCAAGTGTTTGGATATAATTATTCAAATAATGGTTCTTATAAAGAAGCCATCACACCAGTTACGCCAAGATTCTTTTTTTTAGGTGTCTTCCTGAGTTGGGGAGTAGATAGGAGACAGGATGCGATTAATAATAACCTTTAAGAGATAAGAGGAAGAGATAAGAATGAAGAGTGAAGAAAAATAAGTTTTGAAAAAAAAGGTTTCCCCTCCCACGCATGCGTGGGAGGGGTGGCTGGAGCGACTGAGCGAACAGACGGGGTGGGAAATAACATGAAAATTAAAACAGATTAAAAAATAAACAAAACAAACATGAAAAATTTACTATTTGGTGCCATGATGCTGATTGTTGGAATTGTTTCTGCACAATCTAAATACGAAGCAGGTATGGGAAAAGCATTTGAACAAATGAAAGCTGTTAAAACAGCAGAAGACATGACAGCTACCGCTGCATTTTTTGAAAGAATTGCAGATGCAGAACAAGACAAATGGTTACCTTAT
Source organism: Bacteroidota bacterium (assembly GCA_037127755.1). Lineage (GTDB taxonomy): Bacteria > Bacteroidota > Bacteroidia > Chitinophagales > Chitinophagaceae > Sediminibacterium. Next base: position 34,773 of record JBAXXT010000004.1, on the reverse strand, counting down.
TATTATGCAGCTTATTGTAATTATTTAACAGGATGGATGAACCCCAGTGCAGACAAAGATGCCGTGGGAGAAAAAGCAAAAGCATTAGTAGTAAAAGCGGAAGTGTTAGAGAAAAATAATTCAGAATTGTACATCCTACGTCAAATGATTGCAGTTCAACAATTAACAGTTGATCCCATGTCTCGTTTCCAAACTTATGGAGCTCAGGCGAATGAAGCTTTGGACAAAGCAATACAGGCTGACCCAAACAATCCTAGAATTTATTTAGTAGATGGCCAATATAAAATGAATGTACCTGATGCTTTTGGTGGCGGAAAAGAAGTAGGTAAAAAACTATTTACAAAATCACTTGAATTATTTAAAACATTTAAGCCAGCTTCAGAAATGCATCCAAGTTGGGGCGCTGATCAGGCAGAAAAATTATTAGCTCAGTGTCAATAATCCAATTAAAAAAGCGTCGCTTCAAACAGATACAACGCTTTAATTTTTAATCACATTTCATGCCCACATTATTTCAAACATTGTTAGGATTGCATATTGCTGGCGGCTTCGCAGGATTATTTTGCGGTACCATTTCTATTGCTGTCAAAAAAGGAAGTAAGCTTCATAAGGTAGCAGGTAAGATTTTTTTTTGGGGCATGTTAGTGGCTTCAATTGCAGCACTCGTTCTAAGTAATTTGCCAGAACATCATAATATATTTTTATTTGCAGTGGGCGGATTCACACTTTATATGATCAGTAGTGGATATCGAATTATTTACCTGAAAAAACAATTCAAATCAAATGCAGCCAGTTTTAAAGCACTAGATTATTTGATCAGTCTTTTTGGTTTTTGCTTTGGATTATTTCTGGTGTACTTGGCAATTGTAAATTTATTTGAAGGTAATAATTTCGGGTTGGTTCCTGGCGCTTTCGGTCTCATCTGTATGAACTATGCCAGAATGGATTTTAATATGCTTTTTCAAAAAATCTCGCTCAAAGAAATTTGGATGCCCAATCATATCACCAGAATGATGGGTGCGATGATTGCTTCTTATACAGCATTCTTGGTTGTGAATGTGAAGATGCAACCTGCATGGGTTTTATGGTTATTACCCACATTGATTGGTTCTGGATTGATCACTTATTATTTAATAAAATTTGCACCTAAGAAAAGTGCAAAGTCTGTGTAAAATAGATAGACCAAAAATATTCATTAGTAGCTGATAATCAGCATATTTGTAGCGGATAGGTCAAATCAAATTTTTAAGATATGCCCAACGAAAAACAACTATCAGAGAAAGAGAGTTTGCAGCTCATCACTGATATGATTCAAAAAGTGAAAAATAGTTATCATGATAAGGGGGTTGGTCCACTTTTATGGGGAACAGTTGTTGCAATTGCTTCTTTTATAAGCTATTTACAATTGCAATTTAATTTTAGCCTCCCTTTTGATATTTGGTGGATTGTAATGGGTGCAATTATACCACAGATTATTTTGATTAATCAAGATGCAAAGACTCAGAAGATCAAACGTCATGAAGACGCTGCGCTAAACGCAGTTTGGTTAGTTTATGCAATAACTATTTTTGGACTAAGTTTTTTTCAATCTGTTGTTCCCAATGCTTCTGAGCAAATAATGCATTTAAATGGTTGGCAATTAATCAAACATGATATTAATAATAGTAAACCCGACGAATTAATCAAACCATTTACCCCAAGTATTTATTCCTTGTATATTTTGATTTATGGGTTCCCTACCTTGGTAACAGGAATTGTAAAGAAATTTTGGCCAATGACCATTGGAGCCATTATTGCTTACTTACTTTTTATGGCTTCTTGTTTTACTGAAACTAAATACGATTTTTTATTGGGGGCGATTGCAGCACTTGTTTGCTGGTTCTTCCCAGGCATCATTTTAAGAGCGAAGTATTTAAAACAAAAGCGTGCGAATGTATAAGGAGCTAGATCCCATATTACATTCTCAATTACGGTTAGCAGTGATGAGTTTATTAATAAGTGTAAAGGAGGCGGAGTTTACTTTTATTAAAGAAAAGACGAATTCCACTGCTGGCAACCTAAGTGTACAGGTTCAAAAACTGAAAGAAGTTGGGTATATCGATGTTAATAAACAATTCAAAGACAACTACCCTCAAACTACTTGTAAAATCACAGCCAAAGGAATTGAAGCTTTTGAAAATTATGTGAAAGCTTTACAGGTGTATCTAAAAGTGTAATCAATCAACCTGAATTAGTCTATTTGAGGAAGAGAGTGTTCTTACAAATTTTTATTTGCCGGGGTAATAATAAAAGTATAAATTTATACTAACTATGGTGTAAATATATACTTTATGGAATTTCAATCTTCCCAAATAGTAAAGAAAAAAAGCAAAAAAGCCAGCCCTTCTCTAGCAAATTCTCTGATTATTTTAGACTCTGGAGTAAAGCCAGAAAGCAAGATGACGCCAATAGAAAAAATGAACATTTCTAAATCAGGGGTAACTAAAAAAGATTTAGTAAGCCTAAAAGAGAAATCATCACTTGATTACGATAAATTGGCAAAAACCTTATCCGTTACGCGTGCAACTTTGATCAATAAAAAACCTGCCGAAAAATTCAATGCATCATTGAGCGAGAGAATTATTGGGTTGGCAGAAATATACTCTTATGGTTTTGAAGTATTTGAAGGCAAAGCGCAATTCAATTCCTGGATTAATTCCCCCAATAATGCATTAGGAGGAAAATCTCCTTTTGATCTTTTAGATAGTCAATTTGGTAGGGAAGAGGTAATGAGTATTATTGGAAGAATTGATTATGGTGTTTATTCCTAATTTTTAATCCATGATCGTATACCGTGTCGGTAAAACCAAACATGCCAATGACCTTTCAGGGGAGGGTGCCAGATTATTTGGGGGAAGGTGGAATCATCAACTCATACCCTGCATATATGCATCTGCAACCAGGGCCCTTGCCATTTTGGAATATTCTGTGAATGTTGGCATCGAGGAAATGACGCATTTATTAAGCATCACCAGTTTGGAAGTTCCAGAAAAATTAATCAAGGAACTTGAAACAGGCGAACTTCCTGCTGACTGGAAAGCTATTCCTGCTCCATCATCCACTAAAAATATTGGCACCGAATTTTTAAGAGCGTTATCATCACCCATTCTCAAAGTGCCTTCTGCTATTATTGAGGAGGAATTTAATTATGTATTAAATCCATTTCATAAAGAAAGTAGCCGATTCAAAATTGTAAGTATCAAAGAAATCGAATATGATGTTCGAATCAAGGCAGGACAACTTTAGTTTGTTGAAGTTCCTCACCCAATTGATGTACTTTTTTTTGACTCTGTATTACTCTTTCTTGAGTAGGTAATTTTCTGCCAGACAATTAACTTCAGAGCAATAATCGATAATTTATCGCCCTTCCTTGAACCACTTCTTTACTTTTGTGGTTATATATGCAGATGCAACAAATCGTTAAAGTAACAGACCTCACTAAACAGTTTAAAAACCTCATCGCCGTTAATCATCTGTCTTTTTCTGTGAATGAAGGCGATGTGTATGGATTTCTTGGACAGAATGGCGCTGGCAAGAGTACGAGTATTCGTATGATGCTAACGCTGATTGAACCAACTGCAGGGAAAATTGAAATTTTTGGAATGGACTTGGCCAAAAACCGCAGAGAAATTTTGCGCAATATTGGTGCGGTTATCGAAAAGCCTGATGTATACAAATACCTCTCTGCCTATGATAACCTGCAGTTATTTGCTCGCCTAAGTGGCATCAAACCTACCCGGTTACAATTGATGGATCAATTGGAAATGGTGGGGCTGGCACAAAGAGCAACCGATAAAGTGAAAACATTCTCTCAGGGAATGAAGCAAAGATTAGGTATTGGAATTGCACTTGTTCATAATCCCAAACTGATAATCCTTGACGAACCTACTAATGGGTTAGACCCTCAGGGAATTGCCGATATCAGAAATTTAATTTTACACTTGAGTCGCGAGATGAATAAAACAGTAATTGTGTCGTCACATCTATTGAGCGAAATAGAACAGATTGCTACTCGCGTTTTAATTATCGACAAGGGTATGAAATTGGTAGAAGGTAATGCGTCTGAATTATTAGATCCTTCCCAAACAATTGTAGAATTGCAAACAATGGATAATGTATTTGCTTTGCAACAATTGAAATTGAGCAAATGGTCCGATAAAGTTCAAGGCCAGAGGAATAACAACATTGTTATAAAATTGGATCGCAAAGAAATTCCTGCTTTACATACCGATCTTGCGAGCATGCAAATCCAACTATTATCACTTCAACCAAGGCACTCTTTGGAAGATTATTTTTTACAAGTAACATCCGGCAATCAACATGTTGACACTTATACAAATTGAGCTTTATAAAATATTTCGCAGGCCAAGAACCTACATTGCGTTCGGGGCTATTGCAGCATTAATTCTGATTATTCAATTCGGTTTGAAAGTTGATGGAAAAAGCTATGCTGACTTTTTAATGAAAGACGTTGGGGGCTCTATGGAAATTGATGGCAATATCATTAACGGATATCTGATCTGTTATATCATGTTGCAATTATTATTGGTGCACGTTCCTTTATTAGTGGCATTGATTGCAGCTGATATGATTTCGGGAGAAGCAAATATGGGAACATTAAGATTGCTTTTATCAAAACCTTATAGCAGAACAGAATTGTTGATCGCAAAATTTCTTGCCGCTACCGTTTATACTATCATGCTTTTAATTTGGTTAGCGATACTGGCTTTATTTGTTAGCATGTGGATCTTTGGAGTGGGCGACATGTTTTTAATGAAGAGTAGTTATGTGGTATTGATTAGTCAGAATGATGTATTCTGGCGTTATGCTGGTGCTTTTGTTTTTGCAGCATTGGCAATGGTAACAGTTGCAGCACTGGGATTTTTATTGTCGATCTTTGCTGAAAATAGTATTGGACCAATCGTTGCCACTATGAGTATCATTGTTTTCTTTACCATTTTAAGCACACTGAATATTCCAATTTTCAATGCATTGAAACCTTATTTGTTTACCACTCATTTAATTAGCTGGAAAGAATTCTTTGACTTGAAAGTGAATGATGCAAATGAAGCCATTATTGGTAGTATTCAAAACCCTCAACGTATCATCACATCTGCATTAGTATTATTGTTACATATAGTTGGGTTTGTAGGCGGGGCTATTTTTATTTTTAATAAAAAAGACGTACTGAGCTAATTAATTTTAAAGTATTCACATGTATAAAATATTTCTTTTCGTAGTTGCATTTCAATTTGCTGTTTTTGCACAGGCTCAGGACATGACTGGTTTGGTAATGAAGGTGAAAGCCAAATTAGATCAGGTAAATGATTATGAAGCAGATGGTAATATGAAAACCGATGTAAGTTTTATTAAAGCACCCATCGGTAAAGTAAAAATATATTTTAAGAAGCCCAATAAATTTCGTCTTAAAAAAGAAGGTGGAATTTCGCTTTTACCAAAAGGAGGTGTTTCAGTAAACATGAGTAGTATTATCGCAACGAACGATTTTGTTGCGCTTGCTGCTGGAGAATCTAAGGTAAACGGAACTTTATGCAAAGTTGTAAAACTATTGCCTATCAATGAATCGAGCGAAATTGTTCTAACTACATTATATATTGATGAGCTAAATTTACTGGTACGAAAAGCGATTACCACCACCAAAGAAAATGGCACTTATGAAATGGAAATGAACTATGGTGCTTTTGCCAATTTCGGATTGCCAGAAAAAGTTATTTTTAGTTTTAATACGAAAGACTATAAACTTCCCAAAGGAATTACGTTAGAGTTTGACGACAATGAAAAAACATTAACTGAAGCACAAAAATTGAAGAATAAAAAAGGAAGGGTAGAAATCACCTATTCTAATTATATCGTTAACAAAGGAATTGCAGATGCAGTTTTTGTAAAATAATATTTAAAAAACCTCCACAGTCCAGGCTCTCTCGAAAATTTGTTTTGGAGAAAGTTGATTGATACCTTCTTTCTCTGATAATTCACCAGTAGCATCTACACTATCTGCAATGCCGCACCATGGCTCGATGCAAACAAAATCCGCATTTTTAGCTGCCCAAATTCCCATAAAAGGAAAATCTGTGTAATGCAATTTTAATCCATGGGGATTCTTGTTATTTAATATGCCAATATAGTTCGATTTTAAATGCTTAAACACCAAAGCGTCTTTTGCAAATAAGTTTTTTGTCAGCGGGATACTATTACTATTATTCAATAATGGAGTCGTGAAATTTTCAATAAGACCTTCGGCTGATAAAGGATAGATCCCTGCTGTTTCATGTTCACTAAATAAGAGATAGTAGTCTTCATAAGTTGTGTCATCCACTAAAGGTATTTTAAATGCTGGATGTGCACCAACGGAAAACAAAAGGTTTTCATTGCCAATATTTTCAACAATATATTTTACAGTTAGTTGATTATTTTTTACACTATACTCAATTGAAAAAACAAAGTCAAAAGGATACACTTCTTTTGTTGTTTCATCAGATACTAAGCTAAAACGAATACAATCTTCTGTTTTGTTGTGTACAGTAAATTCACGTTCACGTGCAAATCCGTGTCTTCCAAGTTGAAAGCTAATACCCTGATGTAGATAAGAGGAATTTTTTAATCCGCCTACTATGGGAAACAAAACCGGACTCTTTTTTCCCCAAAACACAGGATCCCCACTCCATAAATATTCCAGTAAATTCTCCTTGTTTATAATGCTTTGTAATTCGGCTCCTTGTGCACTAATTTGAACAGAAATTGTGTTGTTGGAAATTTCAAACATGCAATTATTTTTATCCTTCGTTTTCTTCAATGCGCTCATCTACAGCATTTGCCAGCATACGAGCACTCATTTTTCTTAGAGGGTTAATGCGCATTTCTTTATAACCATTGCGCATATGATAAATATCGCAGGCAACAAAAGTGGCTACAATAAAACTATTGGCATCAGCTTTGTCTTTTCCTGCAATATCAAAAGCAGTTCCATGATCAGGACTGGTTCTGATTACTGGAAGTCCAGCTGTATAATTAACACCTTCACCAATGGCCAAAGACTTGAATGGAATCAATCCCTGATCATGGTACATGGCTAAAACAGCATCAAATTTTTCGTATTGACCACGAGCAAAAAATGCATCAGAACTGTAGGGTCCAAAAACAAGCATATTGTTTCTAGCCTCTTTAATGGCAGGTTTAATAATCGTTTCTTCTTCAGCACCTATTAAACTTTCATCTCCTGCATGGGGGTTTAATCCAAGAACAGCAATTCGGGGTTTATCAATACCGAAGTCTTTTTGAAGACTCGCATGCATGATTTTTAACTTTTGAATGATGCTTTCTTTAGTGATATGTTTTGCTATATCTGCTACGCTCAGGTGTTCAGTAACCAAACCAATGCGCATATTTTCTGCCACCATCAGCATTACTACATCACTTACAGCAAAGAAATCTTTCAAATAAGGGGTATGCCCTGTGTATTGAAATGTTTCGCTTTGTATATTTTTTTTGTGAATCGGAGCTGTAACAAGTCCATGAATTAACCCATCTTTCAAAGCCTGCGTGGCTTGGGTTAAAGATTCTAGCGCATATTTACCTCCAATATCTGTTAGTTGACCAGGATTGATCGCCACATCTTCCTCCCAACAGTTGAAAATATTCACTTGTTTTGGGTTGGGACGCTGTAATTCCTTGACACTGCTATAGCTGAAATTTATTTCAGGCAGGAGCTTTCTATAGAAATTGATACATTTATTGTTTGCAAAAACAACTGGCGTGCATATTTCTAGAATACGATGATCGGATAGTGTTTTTATTATTAGTTCAATACCAATCCCATTTAAATCGCCACAGGTAAATCCTATAATTGGCTTTTGAAGTTCATTGCTCATTCAGAAAAATTATATGTAAAAATAAGGATTATTAACCGCAAGTAGCTAGTATCACAACAGCTTCTGGCTTATTCATTGGCCTTTCGGTGGGGCTGACTTAAAAAAACTTAATTTCGTGCCAATGGAATATCGATTAAAAAAATCACTCGGGCAACACTTCTTAAAGGATGAATCGATCTGTATAAAGATGGTAGAGATACTTCAGTCAGAGCCCTTTACCCAATTATTGGAAGTGGGTCCTGGCGCAGGGGCACTCACGAAATTTTTATTGCCGATAAAAAACATCGATTTCAAAGCAGTGGAATTGGATGATGAAAAAGTAACATATTTAGAGTTGACCTATCCTGCCATCAAGGGAAAAATAATTCATCAGGATTTTTTGCATATTGACATTCCATTTGAAAATGAATTTACTGTGATAGGCAATTTTCCATATAATATTTCTACTCAGATTGTTTTTAAAGTAGTGGAATGGAAGCAACAAGTGCCCATTATGATTGGAATGTTTCAAAAGGAAGTGGCTCAAAGAATTGCCTCTAAACCCAATACCAAAGTATATGGAATTATGAGTGTATTGGTGCAGGCTTTTTACGAAGTGGAATATTTATTTGATGTGCCACCAGAAAGTTTTAATCCACCACCGAAAGTGATGAGTGGCGTAATTCGGTTGAAGCGAAAAGATACAGTGGTGGATATGAAAAGTGAAAAAGCTTTGTTTGTTTTAGTGAAAGCTGCTTTCAATCAAAGACGAAAAATGTTACGAAATGCTGTTCGTGGTTTATTTGATGAGACCGTGTTGGCAGATGAGATATTTAATAAAAGGGCCGAACAATTAAGCATAGAAGATTTTGCTGCATTAAGTTTTCGGATGCGATAATTTTTTTAAAAAGAATAGAATGGAAAGAACTGTATTGATAACAGCCAATGTTCATCAGTATCTTAAGGATAAATTACAAAGTCATGGTTTTAAATTAGTATTTATTCCAGGCATTGGAGATGCTGCATTATTGCATGCCATGGAAGATATTGAAGGGTTGATAGTAGATACCAGGGTTGTAAATAAGGAAATGATAGATAGCGCTCCTAAGTTAAAGTGGATTGGAAGATTGGGTAGCGGCATGGAACTTATTGATACGGAATATGCTGCATCAAAAGGTATTACTTGTGTAAGCAGTCCGGAAGGAAATTGTAATGCTGTGGCGGAACATGAGTTAGGATTGCTACTGGCATTAATGAATAGAATTGCTTCAAGTAACCTAGAAATAAAAGAAGGCAAATGGTTAAGAACAGAAAACAGGGGAGAAGAATTAACAGGGAAAACAATCGGAATTATTGGCTATGGAAATACAGGTTCGGCATTTTCTAAAATCTTAGCTGGTTTTGATGTAACAGTCTTAGCATATGATAAATACAAAAAAGGATTTGCCAAAGAATATGTTCAGGAATCGACTATGGAAGAGATTTTTAAAAATGCCGATGTGGTTAGTCTTCATGTACCCTTAACAGAAGAAACATTTCATTTAGCTAATGATGTTTTCTTTGAATCATTTGAAAAAAAGCCCTATTTCCTAACCACATGTAGGGGAAGGGTAACTGATACAATAGCATTAAAGAGGGCGCTGAAATCAGGCAAAATAAGAGCCGCCGGATTAGATGTTTTAGAAAATGAAAAGCTTGATTCGTATACACAGGCTGAATCTGAAAGCCTGAAATGGTTATTAGCCCAGTCTAATACCTTAATTACCCCTCATATAGCGGGTTATAGTCAGGAAGCATATTATAAAATGGCTAAAATTGTGCTTGATAAACTTGGATTTATATAGTGTAGGGAGGCATAGAAAATTACAATTCTTTGTTTTTACAAAAGTTTTTCTATTTTTGCAGACCTACAACGCTACAATCAAATGTGGCGTTGTATTTTTTTTACGACTTCTAAACAGAAAGTGTATGAGTGATTATGTAACACAGGAGACCTTCGACAAGATGAGGGAAGAGCTGCACAGGATGAAATCTATTGATCGTCCTGCATCTTCAAGAGCGATTGGGGAAGCAAGAGAAAAAGGTGATTTGAAAGAGAATGCCGAATATGATGCAGCAAAAGAAGCTCAAGGGATGCTTGAAGCTAAGATCAAACAATTGGAAGGAGTTATCAGTAACGCCAAAATTGTGGATCCAGGAACCCTTGATACCAGCAAGGTTACCATTTTAACGAAAGTAACCATTACAAATTTGGCTACTAAAAAAACCATAGTATATCAGATTGTGGGTGAAAAGGAAGCCGATTTGAAATTGGGTAAGATTTCTGCAAGTTCACCTATAGGAAAGGGTTTATTAGGAAAAGTTGTTGGAGAAGTAGCAGAAGTACAGGCTCCAAATGGGATTGCCAAGTTTAAAATTGAGAACATCACGATTTAAGGGATTCATCTTTTTATAATTGCCCCATCAGAATTTAACTGAGGGGGCATTTTTTTTAGGATATTTGATAGAATAAACTTTCTATTATGACCATCTTCTCCAAAATTATTGCCGGTGAGATCCCATGTTATAAAATTGCAGAAAATGAAAAATTCTATGCATTTCTAGATATTTTCCCAATGGTAAAAGGCCATGTGTTAGTAATTCCTAAAATAGAAACGGATCAATTTTTTGATTTATCTGCAGATTACTTAGCTGAAATTCTATTGTTCTCACGTCCTATTGCTAAAGCCATAGAAAGGGCATTTGAGTGTAACCGATGCGGTATTAGTGTGATGGGCTTAGAAGTTCCTCATGCTCATTTGCATTTAGTGCCCATCAATAATGCAGATGATTTAAACTTTACTAGAGAGAAGTTGAAACTTAGTCCAGATGATTTTGTGGATATCCAAGAATTGATTTTGTATAATCTCTAATTCTATTTTTTTACACGCCCAGGATTTTTGGCAATAAAATCATCCCATCCTTTTAAACCCTTTACAGCTGCACCAAGTACTGAAGAGGTTTGATAATGATGGCAAAGTGCTACAGCTAAAGCATCTGTGGCATCAAAATATTTTGGTTGTTCATCTATCGACAACACACGTTGTAACATTTTCCAAACCTGATCTTTATCTGCATTTCCATTACCTGTGATTGACTGTTTTACTTTTTTAGGAGAGTATTCTGTAACAGATAATTTTGCTTGCATGGCTGCTGCAATGGCAACACCCTGTGCCCTGCCAAGTTTCAACATACTTTGAACGTTTTTTCCAAAAAAAGGAGCTTCAATTGCGAAGGTGTTGGGTTGATATAATTTAATGAGCTCTATCACTTTGGTATGTATCATTTCTAGACGAGCATAAATATCTTTTTGCTGAGAAAGTTTAAGTACATCCATTAACAACACCTGGGGGAGGTTGTTTTCTATCCTTAAAATAGCATATCCCATAACGGTAGTACCGGGGTCGATGCCTAATATGATCTGTGCTTTTTTATTCATTGAAGTAAAATTACTCTATTTGGCAGCTATTTTTCAGTCTCGTGATGTTAACCGTTCTTTGCACTGATTTAAAATCTAAGGAACTGTCTAGAAAACTTAAAATATTCCTGAATTATTTTGTAGGCCCCGCACTTTTTGTGTGGCTATCGTTTTCTATTTATCGGCAGATCAAGCAGCAAGGAGACGTTCAGGTTTCCTGGCATTTAATTAGGGACGCTTTTTTGAGTTCATCAAACTGGAAAATTATTGTAGTGGTAATCCTCATGTTTATCAATTGGGGAATTGAAGCTAAAAAATGGCAGATACTAGTAAGTAGGGTAGAAAAAATAAGTTTTTGGAGTGCTTACAGGGCCATCTTCGCTGGTCAAGCATTTGCATTAAATACGATTAATAGAGCAGGTGATTTTGTGGGTAGAATTCTTTATTTGCATGAAGGAAACCGACTAAGAGCTGTAGCACTTTCACTGGTAGGATCTATGAGTCAGATCTTGGTTACTTTTTTTGTAGGACTTATTTCAATAACCGGACTTCGTTTAACCATATTAAATCAATTAAAAGGTTTTGAGGGATTAAATGGGTTTTGGTTAGATGCATTGGTTATCACACTTTTTATTGGCGTTTTTGTGTTTTCTATCTTTTACTTCAATGTGGCCTTGTTTATACGACTTATTGAAAAAATCCCTTTTATAGCAAGATTCAGGTATTATATTGAAAAACTGGAAGCACTTCATTGGAGAGAATTAACAAGAATTTTGTTTTTATCAGCAGCCAGATACGTTGTATTTATTGTTCAGTATGTATTATTGTTACAGCTATTTGGAGTGGAGTCTGGTATAATGAGTTTAGCGATGATGGTTTCAGTACTTTTTTTGGTACTCGCAATGGTTCCATCAATCGCATTGGCGGAACTTGGATTTCGGGGTAAAGTGAGTTTGCAACTATTTGGATTATTGAGTACTAACCATATTGGCATCATTGCGGCAGCTGCAGGAATTTGGATTATCAATTTAATCATTCCGGCAATTGCAGGAAGTATTCTAATTTTGGGTGTAAGGCTGTTTCAAAACAAACAGAACAAAAATCGATGAAAGGGCCTCATAATTTTTACGGAGTGTTAATACAAGTTTGAATGAAAGGTTGGAGAAAATGGATACTTATTTTATTACTAGTGAGCTTTTCACGCAGATTAACTGCGGGAGACGATTTCTGTGGGATACATAATACCTCATTTCAAGAAGGGGAAAGTATTTCTTTTGTAGTATTCTACAATGTGATTGGCATTTATGTAAATGCTGGGGATGCAACTTTTAATGTGGCATTAGATTGGATCAATAATAAACCGGTATATCATGTGGTAGGTACTGGTACTTCTAATCCAAGTTATGATTGGATTTTTAAAGTGAGAGATCGATATGAAACCTATTTCGATACGGCTAATTTACAACCACTGAAATTTATTAGAAGCATTGATGAAGGAGGTTTTAAACATAGTGAGAATGTAACTTTTAATCAACAAACAAATACGGCAGTTACAACCAACGGAGTATTTAAAGTGCCTGGTTGTATTCAGGATGTATTAAGTGCCATTTATTATGCGAGAAATATCGATTTTAATAGATTCAAGCCTGATGATAAGATCCCCTTCAATATGTTTCTTGATAACGAAGTACATAATCTCTATATCAAATATGAAGGTAAGGAAACCATAAAAACCAAATATGGAAAATTCCGTGCCATCCGCTTTAAGCCCTTACTGGTAAAAGGAACCATGTTTTCGGGTGGAGAAAAAATGACCGTTTGGGTAAGCGATGATGCCAATCATATTCCTTTAAGAATTGAAAGTCCTATAGTAATAGGGAGTGTAAAAGTAGATATGATGCAATATCGAAATCTTCGCTATCCATTAAGCTCTAATCTGAGCTTTCATTAAAATTCAGTTAGCTTAAAACAGTTATTTGCACGTATTCCTTTTTCTGTTTGCTGCAATGTGCAACATTCATTGTAAGCATCGTGTTCGAAATACAAAAGATAGTCTTCGTTGATAGCTTCTTCTAAGAAAGATTTTTTTTCATTTAATGTGGTAAGTGGAAACATATCATAAGCCATTACATAGGGAAGAGGAATATGATGTACGGATGGAAGTAGGTCGGCCATATAAACAATGGTACTGCCCTTATAATTAATTTGCGGCAACATCATTTTATCGGTATGGCCATTTACAAATCGGATATTGATATTATCTGAGAATTTTGTGCTGCCAAGTTTTCCATCTATTTCTAATCCGCCATTTGGTACTGAAATCATTTGTAGCTGTCCACTTTCTTTAATGGGTAATATATTCTCTTTTAAGAATGAAGCTTTTTCTCTGTCATTTGGAATAGTTGCCCATTGCCAATGTTGTTCGTTTGACCAATACACTGCATTCTCGAAACCGGGTAATAATTTATCGCCTACTCTTTTAATACTTCCGCCACAATGATCGAAATGTAAATGAGTAAGAAGTACATCTGTAATGTCGGAACTATGAAACCCATGAATTGCCAGGGCTTTGTTGATATTTGTTTCTCCGCTAAGTTGATAGTGTCCGAAAAATTTGGAATCCTGTTTATCGCCTACCCCATTATCAATTAAAATCAAACGATTGCCATCTTCTATTAATAAACATCTGAGTGCCCAGGTACATAAATTATTTTCATCTGCCGGATTTAATTTGTTCCACATACTTTTAGGAACAACACCAAACATGGCTCCACCATCTAACTTAAAATTACCTGCTTCAATAGTATATAGTTGCATAACTAAGCGAGTTCTGTTTTTTGCTTTTTCATTGCTAATAAAAGCAGGATAAAACCAATTATGAAAAATATTGTTAAAGCCAATACTGAGTTACGTTGTGAGCCAGTTATTTCATTGATATATCCGAAACTTAACATGCCAATTACGATGGCAATTTTTTCAGTTACATCATAAAAACTAAAGAACGAAGTAGTGTCTTTGGTTTCTGGCATTAATTTGGCGTAAGTGCTTCTGCTTAGCGATTGAATACCGCCCATTACAAAACCCACAAGAACTGCTAGTATATAAAACTGATAGATGCCATCTCTTGGAATGTTGTAGCCTAATACACAAAGGAGAATCCAAAATATAATGGTAAACATCAATGCTCTAAAATTGCCAATCAGCTCGGAAAGTTTTGCTATCAAGTAAGCTCCTGGAACTGCCACTAATTGAATAATCAAGATGGCTATAATAAGATTGGTTGTAGGGATATTTAATTCACTTTTCCCATATAATGTTGAAGCTAACATAACAGTTTGCACGCCCATATTATAAAAGAAAAATGCAGCTAAATATCTTTTTAAAACGGGCAAGTCACTTAGTTGTTTCCAAACCTTATTTAATTCTTTATATCCATTTGTTAAGATACTGCCTTCATTTATTTTATGTTCAGATGGTTTGCCATGCGGAAGTTTACTCAACGCAAGTTGTCCAAATCCCCACCACCAAATTCCCACTAATAAAAATGAAATTTGAGCAGCTTTGCCTCCATCAATCCCAAAAGTTTTTGGCGACATTACAAATACAAAACAGATGATTTGTAAAATCACACTACCAATGTATCCCATTGCAAAACCCTTTGCACTAACTCGATCCTGGTCTTCTGGGGCAGCAATTTCAGGAAGATAAGAGTTGTAAAAAACGAGGCTACTCCAAAAGCCTATACAAGCAATGATTAAACATGATAAGCCATAAACTAAATTTGTTTTATCGTAAAAATACATGGCACTGCAAGCAATACTACCCATGGTACAAAAGAAAAATAAGAATTGCTTTTTGTTTCCTTTATAATCGGCAATGGATGAAAGAATAGGCGACATGATGGCTACAATAAAAAAAGCAATGGCAAGTGCATAGTTATAAAGAGAAGTGTTTACGAATTCTCTTCCAAATATTTTAACGGTATCAATTTGGGTTGCATCATTTCCATCACCTGTTACTGATTCATAATAAGCAGGGAAAATAGTAGAAGTAATAACTAAATTATAAACGCTATTTGCCCAATCGTACATGGCCCATCCATTAATAACCTTTTTGGGAGCAGTCTGCATAGCGTTTAGTTTTGTGTTTTAAAGATAGGTGAAAGAACGCAAAACTAATAGACCTGAGCAAGTCTGCATGGGAGAGATTAATAAGCGATATTTATTTTAAATGACCTGTATAGATCAATACCAGCAATATTATTCCAGCAATAATACGGTACCATCCAAATAGGCGGAATCCATGTTTTTGTAAAAAACCAATGAAGAACTTAATGGCAATAATTGCCACTACAAATGCTACAAGATTGCCAATTCCCAAAGTAATAAGGTTGTCTTTATTTTTTAATAGTTCTGGGTTTTCTTTGTAGGCTTTTAAAAGTTTATATCCTGTTGCAGCAGCCATAGTAGGAACGGCTAAAAAAAATGAAAATTCAGCTGCAAGTGTTCTATTTAATTTTTGTTGCATACCACCAATAATACTGGCAGCACTTCTACTAGTTCCTGGAATCATTGCTAAACATTGCCATACACCAATCATAAAAGCTTTCGACAAACTGACCTGTTCATCTCGCTCAACAGTTGGCGTTTTGAAAAGCTTATCAATAAAAAGTAATACAAACCCACCCAATAACATAGTAATACTTACTGTTAATGGGCTTTCTAATAAAGCATCAATCTTTTTAGAGAATATGAAACCAAGAATCAATGCTGGTATTACAGCAACGATTAATTTAATATAAAAATTCCACCTATTTAATGGAAAAAACTTTTTCCAATAGATTACAACAACAGACATGATTGCGCCAAGTTGAATAGCAACTTCAAAGAGTTTTGTAAAATCGTCTTTAGCAATACCCATAAATGAACTTACTATAATCATGTGTCCGGTAGAAGAGATCGGCAAAAACTCAGTTAAACCTTCTACAATTGCAATAATAATGGTGTCGAAAATAGACATGGGTGATACAGCTTTTTAGATTTAAAATCTTTGCAAAGCTAAGCTTTCAATGCAGCATTAATAAAAAAAAGCGATGGGTATCATCGCCTTTTAATAATATTAATATTTTGATAAGATTAAACTTTGGACTTCTTGAAAATAGCGTAAATCTCAACGATTAATCCTGCTACAATTAAAATTGGAGCAATGGTGATACGAGTAGTACTGTATACTTCTTTGGTATCAAACACTCGAGGATCTACACTTTTTCCACCACTCATTAAAATAAAACCAAGTGCTACAATTACAGCCCCAATTAACATCCAGACTAAATTATCTTTTTCAAAAAGAGGTGCGGTTGTTTGTTTTTTTTGTTCGCTCATCAGAGTTATTTTAGAAATGAAAGGTAACTAGTTATTTGAAAATATGCTTTTGACAATTATTAAAACTTGGTTAATAAAGCTCGTCAAGCTTCATCTTAAGATATTTTAAAACTGCACGATGTGTACTGAAAACTGAAATTCCTACCCCTAAAACAATCATACTAAAAAATAAGATCAAAGTGAGGTTGATATCTCTAATGGCTTTTAAGGGCTCAAACTGACTCTCCGCCCATCCTATTAAAGTAAATAAAAGAACAATTGCAATGACAGAACTGATCAATCCATTGATAATGGCCTGAATATTCATTGGCTTAGATATAAACCCTCTTGTTGCTCCTACCATTTGCATGGTTTTGATCAGGAATCTATTGCTAAACATAGCTAATCTGATAGTATTGTCGATACTGAAAATTACGATGATACAAAGCAAAATTGCGATGACCAAGAAAACCAAACCAATTTTAGAAGCTCGCTCGTTGAGGTTGGTAACAAGGCTTTGTGGATATTGTAATTCTGTGATCTGATTGCCATAAGCTACCATCAAATCCTGAGAAATCTTAAAAAGGCTGTCTTTATTTACGTAAGAAGCTTTTGCATAAAAGTCGATGCTTTCTGGTAAAGGATTTGAATCTAGGATCTTAGCCCAATCTTCATTATTCTCTTTATTCCAAATCACTTTAGCACTGCCTTTATCTACATAAACCACTCCTTTGGCATAGGGTTTAGAAGAAATAAATTGTTGGATCTGTCCAATTGTGTCTTTATTCATGGTGCGTAAATAAGCACTCAAACGGATATCTTCTTTGAAAGCATTACCTACTGAACTAATGTTGAGGAATATCCATCCCATGATGCCCAAAAGAAACAAAACAAGCGCAACTCCTACTATACTGTATATAAAACTTGGTTTGCTACGCTTTAAAGAAGATTTACCAACTACGGCCATAATGTTACTTTTTTCCTTTCCCGGATACAATTTCAAGCCGGGTACTGTTAGGCAAATGTAGGCTTTTGCCCGCTAAACACTTACATTTGCAACCATTCAAACCCCGATTTTACATCTGAAAATAGTGCTTTAACCCGTTAAATGGGTTAAAAATATGTTAGGATTGAACATGGGCAAGTATTGAAAACAATAGAACGCTTTTTTAAAATGGAATACGACTTCAGGAAAATTGAGAAGGATTGGCAAAAGAAATGGCAGGATACCCAGGCCTACCGAGTAAGTAATATAAGTAACAAACCAAAGTATTATGTACTCGACATGTTCCCTTACCCAAGTGGTGCAGGTTTGCATGTGGGTCATCCTTTGGGATACATCGCATCTGATATTTTTAGTCGATTTAAACGTCTAAAAGGGTTTAATGTTTTGCACCCGATGGGTTATGATGCGTTTGGTTTACCTGCAGAACAATATGCGATTGAACATGGCGTACATCCGGCAGTGAGTACCCATAAAAATATAGACACGTTTAGAAAGCAATTAGATAATATTGGTTTTTGTTTTGATTGGGAAAGAGAGATTCGTACCTGTGAACCCATTTATTATAAGTGGACCCAATGGATATTTCTTCAGCTTTTTAATAGTTTCTTTAATCGTAGCAAACAAAAAGCCGAACCCATTGAACAGTTGGTTGCGTCTTTTGAAAAAGAAGGGAATAGTGTATATCCTTTTCCTGCTGCAGTTAATTATCAGCCCTCAATATTTACTGCAAGTGATTGGAAGGCATTTTCAGAAAAACAGCAGCAGGAAATATTGATGAATTATCGCCTTGCTTTTTGTGGTTATGGTGAAGTAAACTGGTGTGAAGCACTTGGAACCGTTTTGGCAAATGATGAAGTGGTGAATGGTGTGAGCGAAAGAGGTGGACATCCTGTAGTGAAAAAGAAATTGCGCCAATGGTATTTGCGTATTACAGAATATGCAGACCGTTTACTGGAAGGCTTGGATAGAGTAGCATTCAGCGAATCGATGAAAGAAATGCAATCCAATTGGATAGGCAAGAGTTATGGTGCAGAAATTGATTTTGCTATTGGTACAACTGCAAGTACAGATACATTAAACCTCAAAGTATATACTACAAGACCCGATACTATTTTTGGTGTTGATTTTATGGTAATTGCTCCAGAGCATGAATTGATTGATCAGATTACAACAGTAGAACAAAAATCTGAGGTGAATGAATATTGCGCTTATGTAAAAAGTAGAAGCGAAAGAGAGCGACAAGCTGAAAAGAAAATTAGTGGATGTTTTACGGGAGCGTATGCGATGAATCCTTTTAATGGAAAACAAATCCCAATCTGGATTTCTGAATATGTGCTGGCCGGATACGGAACAGGGGCCATTATGGCCGTTCCCTGCGGAGATGATCGTGATTTTAAATTTGCAAAACATTTCAATATTTCTATAACGAACATTATAGGAGATGCTTACAATGGTGAGGAAGCAAACGCTACTAAAGATGCCAAATTACATCAAAGTGATTTCTTAAATGGAATTGTGATGCGCGACGCGATTGCTGTTGTGAATCAACGTTTAGAAGAAATGGGGATTGGTAAAGCCAAAGTAAATTATAGAATGCGCGATGCCGCATTTAGCAGACAACGTTATTGGGGTGAACCATTTCCTGTTAAATGGAGAGAAGGAACTGCATATCCATTAAATGAAACTGAATTGCCTTTATTGTTGCCTGAAGTTGAAACATATTCACCAGGACCTGAAGGAGAAGGCCCTCTGGCGAATATACCTGAGTGGGTTGCAAAAGAGCTTGAAACCAATACTATGCCTGGTTATGCGGGAAGTAGCTGGTATTTTTTAAGGTATATGGATCCTCATAATACTGATTCCTTTTGCGATCGAAAAGTAAGTGATTACTGGAATCAGGTTGATTTGTATATCGGTGGAACTGAACATGCAGTGGGTCATTTATTGTATAGTCGTTTATGGACAAAAGCCTTGTACGATCTAGGACATATTGGCTTTGACGAGCCATTCAAAAAATTATTGAATCAAGGGATGATTCAAGGTTCCTCAAGATTTGTGTATCGTTTAAAAGGAACGAATGAATATATTTCATTGGGATTAATTACTGATCTTGAAACGGTAGATAAGTTACATGTGGATGTAAATATTGTGGACGGTGTGGAACTAGATACTTCATCTTTCAAAACCTGGAAACCCGATTTTGCAAATGCTACTTTTCAGTTAGAAGATGGAAAATATATCTGTGGTACTGAAGTTGAGAAAATGAGTAAGTCGAAATTCAACACGGTAAACCCTGATGAATTGGTTCAGAAATATGGGGCAGACACTTTTAGAATGTATGAAATGTTCTTAGGTCCTGTTGAACAAAGCAAGCCATGGGATACCAAGGGTATTGAAGGGGTTCACAGATTTATAAAAAAACTTTGGCGTCTGTTTTATGATGAAATGAAGGGTAAGGTTTGGAATGAAGACGCAGCAAATGCTGAAGAACTGAAAGTACTGCATAAAACCATTCGCAAAACAGAAGATGATACAGAACGGTTTAGTTTCAATACAGCAGTAAGTGGATTTATGATTTGTGTAAATGATTTGGCTGATTTAAAATGCAATAAGCGTTCAGTTTTAGAACCATTGCTGATTTTGTTAACTCCTTATGCCCCGCACGTTTGTGAAGCCTTGTGGGCAGAACTGGGAAACACGGATTCGATTTTAGATGCATCATATCCTTTATTTGAATCTAAATATGTGTTGGAATCTTCTAAAGAATACCCGGTGAGTATTAACGGTCGCGTTCGTACCAATATTAATATCGCCTTGGATGCATCTGCAGAAGAAGTTGAAAAGATTGTATTAGATCATGAATTAGTACAGAAATGGCTAGAGGGAAAACCCCTCAAAAAATTCATTTTTGTAAAGGGAAAGATGATCAATGTAGTGATTTAAGAAAACTTGATGATAGGTTAAGAAAAACTGCTCCGAAAGGGGCAGTTTGCGTTTGTGTAAAAATCCATCAAAATCCATCTGCATTTATTACATTGCTGCACCAAAATTTATGCTATGAATTGGAAATATTTATTGCTTTCTGCTCTGGTTGTTTCTAACACCTTAGTAACAAGTGCTCAAAAAATTAATTTTAGTCAGGCCGACCTGTTGGCTAATAAACTTCCTAAGAATTTATTAAATAGCCTTCCGCAAGTGGTTAAATGGGTAGACGATGAACACGTGATTTTAAATCAGAAAATGTATCCAGATACTGCTTTTAAAAAACAGGTATTAGATATTAAATCTGGAAAATTTAGTGATTGGATTGATGGTAACAGTTCAGTGGTGGGTTCTTCCGCTAAACAAATCATTGTAAAAGAGAATGATCTTTTCCTTAAAGAAAATGGAGTGGAAAAAAGATTGACGAATGATAAAGCAGATGAGAAAAATCCAACATTTTCACCTGACAGCAATTTTGTAGCTTATACTAAGAATAATAATCTTTATACAGTTAATATTAGTACCGGTAAAGAAAATCAACTAACAACTGATGGTACTAGCACTACCTTAAACGGATGGGCAAGCTGGGTGTATTTTGAAGAGATCTTTGGGCGTCCCACGAAGTATCGTGCATTTTGGTGGAGACCTGATAGTAAGCAATTAGCATTCATGCATTTTGATGAAAGTATGATTCCGATGTTCCCGATTTATAATAGTGAGGGTACACATGGATTTGTAGAGGAAACAAGGTATCCGAAAGTAGGTGATAAAAATCCGGAAGTGAAAATTGGTTTTATAAGTCCTGAAGGCGGTTCCACTGTTTGGGCAGATTTTAACGAGAAAGACGATCAATATTTTGGCTGGCCAGTATGGAAACCAGGAACAACTAATCTATTAGTGTATTGGATGAACCGGGGACAAGACAATATGAAAATGTATGATGTGGATCCTACTACGGGAAATAAAAAAGAAATCTATGATGAAAAACAAAAAACATGGATCGATCTTGAGGATCGCGTTAGTGGAAGAGTAAATTTCATCAATAATAATGCTCAGTTTATCATGCAAAGTGATAAAACAGGATGGAATCATTTGTATCTCTATAGCAGCGATGGTACTTTGAAAAATCCAATTACTTCAGGTGAATTTACAGTTACTAGTATCAAGTATATCGATGAAAAAAATAGTACCGTTTATTTCACTGCAAGGAGCCGTGAAAATACAGCCAGAACTGATTTATACAGTGTTAAATTCACAGGCTCTGATTTTAAAAGATTAACATTTGGAGAATACAATCACAACGTGAATCTATCACCAACAGGTAAATATTTTATTACAACCTATAGCAATGTTTCTACAGCAGCAAAAATGAGTTTGCTCGACGCTAAAGGAAAAGTCTTGAAAGAATTAGGCGATGCTAGATCTCCGGAATTAGAAAAATATAATCTTGCTAAAACAGAATTGATTCGCATAAAAAGTGCTGATGGGTTATTTGATTTACCCGCCATGGTAACATGGCCCATGAACATGGATCCTAATAAAAAATATCCCATATTGGTTAGTATTTATGGTGGGCCTAGTGCAGGCACTGTCATGGATGGATGGAACTGGTCTGCAAACCGTCAATTCTATGCTGAAGAAGGTTTAATTCAAGTGGCTTTCGATCACCGTGCCAGTGGTCATTTTGGAAAAGCAGGTGTAAACTATATGCACCGCAACCTTGGTTATTGGGAAATGGAAGATTATAAAACTATGGCAAAATGGTTCATTGCAAATGGTCAAGCTGATTCAACTAAAGTATGTATCACTGGTTTTAGTTATGGTGGTTATATGAGTTGTTATGCATTGACTTATGGCGCAGATGTATTTACGCATGCTATGGCAGGTGGAAGTGTGGTTGACTGGCGTTTGTATGATAGTCATTATACCGAGCGCTTTATGGATAGTCCTGAAGAAAATCCACAGGGATATAAAACCAGTAGCGTGTTGACTTATGTCGACAAATTCAAAGGAGTTTTACAATTGGTACATGGAACCATGGACGACAATGTACACATGCAGAATAGTATTCAATTGGTGAGTGCTTTACAGGCCAAGGGCAAAGAATTTGAATTTATGTTATACCCTGGTGGCAGACATGGATGGGGCGGCCCACAAGCGGCGCATTTTGCCAATCTGAAAACTAAGTTTATTTACAAATACCTATTAGAGAAACCAGTTCCGAAAGGAGCGTTGAAATAAAAAAAATGAAAATTAAAAAGTAAAAAGTTCTGCGAGAGTGGAACTTTTTACTTTTAGGGTAATTTAAGAATTGCATCCAAACTTATCAGTTACTTTTAGTTGTAAATCTACAAATTCAATTTTGGTACAGATTTTAGTCATTAATTGTTATCCAACATAAATGTTATAAATATGAATCGTAAATCATTTTTACAAAATGCAGCCATTTTGGGTGGCGCTAGTATTTTGCCTGCTAATAGTTTGTTTGCACAAAATGTAGCCGATAATGGAATTGATAAATTAACAGATAACAACGGACTCTTCATACAACAACCTTTGCCCTATGCAAATAATTTTCTTGAACCTTATATGGATGAAGAAACCATGCATTTACATTATACTTTTCATCATGGTGGCGCAATGAAAGCCGCTAACAAGGATATGGAAATGATTCGTAAAGCGATGGATACAAACAGTTTTGAAACAGTTGATTATTATACTAAAAAATTAGCGTATCATTTTTCGAGCCATGTACTGCATAGTATTTTCTGGACGAACCTCACTAATAAGAAAACAGGTCCAACAGGAACATTATTAACTGACATTGAAAAGAGTTTTGGATCATTTGATAAACTCAAAGCTTATATCGCGCAGACTTCCAAAAATGTGGATGGTGCTGGTTGGGGAATTTTGGGTTATCAACCTTATTCAGACAGGTTAACTATTCTGCAATGTGAAAACCATGAAAAGCTAACTCAGTGGGGTGTGGTACCCATACTGGTGATCGATGTATGGGAACATGCATACTATTTAAAATATAAAAATAAAAGAAGCGATTTTGTGGATGCCCTATTCAACATCATCAATTGGGATAATGTGGCCGATCGTTTGGAAACTGCAAAAAAATTGAGATAATTATTATTTGCTTATTGTTCTGTAGGAAATAATGATTTTTTTAGAGTCTATAAATAATTTATTCGAAGTCTTTAATTCTATCTGAATTTATTATTACTGTTCCAAAAATGCCAGGATTATTGGAATAACTTATCATACATTTTGCAATAGCAAGAGCAGAAACTGATTGATATTTTCTTAATGGCCCTACTAATACATAATTGAGTATTCCATTGATACCAGCTGCTATCTTTTCTCCAGAACGATGTTCATTTCTTTCTCCAGAAATCAAAGCTGGTCTGAAAATGAACAATTTCGGATAGCCAATATTACTCAATAGTTTTTCCATTTCTGCCTTAACCCTGCTATAAAAAAATAATGAATCTGCAGCAGCCCCCATGGCACTAATAACAAGAAAACGCTTGCTTCCGGCATTAAACTGTAATTGTGCAATTTTTACTGGGTAGTCCTGATCTACTTTTTTAAAAGCTTCTTTTGTCTTGGCTATTTTAATGGTAGTGCCTAAACAACAGAAAACGGTATCTGCATCCACCGTTCCTTCATAGCTATCAAAATCGATAATAATTTCTTTTAACTTGGGATTTTGTATACCTAGAGGTCTTCTTACATATATATAAATAATATTGTATTCATCTGATTCAAGCAATAAATGCAACAAATTACCGCCTGTTAGTCCGGTTGCCCCCAGTAATAAAGCAGATTTTTGTACCATCAGTTTTTTTATCAAAGCTATGGATTAATACTATTTTGTAGATTTGAATTGTATGGCTAATGATAATCTTAATAATATTCCAGAAAATTTAAGTCCTGCCGATAAGGAATTCGAAAATACGATCAGGCCGAAAGAGATTGACGATTTTTCCGGACAACCTCAGCTGATAGAAAACCTCACCATCTTTATCAAAGCCGCAAAGCAAAGGGGAGAAGCATTGGATCATGTATTGTTTCATGGCCCTCCTGGTTTGGGTAAAACCACATTGAGTAGAATTGTAGCCAATGAATTGGGCGTTAATATCAAAGAAACTTCGGGGCCGGTAATAGAAAAGCCAGGCGATTTAGCAGGGTTGCTCACCAATTTGCAACCCAATGATGTATTGTTCATTGACGAAATACACCGCTTAAGTTCTGTGGTAGAAGAATACCTCTATGCGGCGATGGAAGATTTTAGAATTGATATTATGATCGATTCTGGTCCGAATGCAAGAAGTGTACAAATTAATTTAAATCCTTTTACACTTGTGGGCGCAACTACCAGAAGTGGTTTGCTAACAGCCCCATTACTTTCGCGTTTTGGGATTAAAAGCAGACTAGAATATTATAATGCCAGTACTTTAAAAACAATCATTGAAAGAAGCGCTACTATCTTGAATACTCAAATTAGTTCTGATGCAGCTGGGGAGATTTCTAGAAGAAGCAGAGGAACGCCTCGTATCGCAAACGGTTTGTTGCGAAGGGTTCGCGATTTTGCTCAAGTTTTAAATGATGGGATTATTGATATAGGAATCACCCAACATGCATTAAAAGCATTGAATGTGGATGAACATGGGTTAGATGAAATGGATAATCGCATATTAGCTGCCATCATTGATAAGTTCAAAGGCGGACCAGTTGGCCTTACAACTATTGCAACAGCAGTAGGAGAAGAATCTGGCACTATCGAGGAAGTGTACGAACCATTCTTAATTCAGGAGGGATTTTTACAAAGAACACCTAGAGGAAGAGAAGCAACATTAAAGGCATATAATCACTTGGGAAGAGAAATTGTACAACGTGGAGGGGGGGCTACATTGTTCACCTAATAAAAAGCCCTTTCAGAATTTGCTGAAAGGGCTTTTTAAATTATAGGAATTACTTATGGAGCTACTAGTCTAAATCCATTTCCGTGGATGTTTACTATTTCAATATTGGTATCTTCTTTCAGGTACTTGCGTAATTTAGCAATATACACATCCATACTTCTTCCGTTGAAATAGGTATCACTGCCCCATATTTTTTTCAATGCTCTTTCGCGAGGCAAAAGATCATTCTTATGTTCGGCTAACATTTTCAGCAACTCGTTCTCTTTTGGAGAAAGGGTTTGAGTACTGTCGCCATGCTTCAGCTCTCTCAATTTTGGATTGAAATGGAAATGACCTAAATCAAACTCAATATTATCGCTAATACGATTATCTTCTTCGTTACGCTTTAAGATTGCCTTGATTTTTAAAAGCAATACTTCACTGTCGAACGGTTTAGTGATATAATCATCAGCGCCTAATTTATACCCCTGAATGATATCATCCTTCATGGTTTTAGCACTCAAGAAAAATAATGGAATATCGAGATCAACATCGCGAATTTCTTCTGCCAATTTAAATCCATCCATATTTGGCATCATTACATCCAATAAACAGATATCAAATTTTTCACGTTGAAAAGCTGCCAAACCCAGTCTGCCATCTCTTTCCAGAGTTACTTCATAATCATTTAATTCCAAATAATTTTTCAATACCATACCCAGGTTGGTATCGTCTTCACACAATAGAATTTTACTTTTTTTATCTTCCATAACGCTTATTTATTGATCAAATAAAGTTAAAACAAACCCATTTCAACTCCTAATCTGCTCAATCTTTTGTTAAAAAGCAGGAACGGTAAAATGGGCGAGTTAGTTCAAGTCTGTAAGTTCCACTAATTTCTCGGGATTGCAACTTGATTTATATATTAAGGATATGGCATTTTCGACAAATATTTTTATCCCTGCAAATCAATGTTTATTTTGTATCCAAAATCTGTTAAGCATGTCTGATCAATCTAAATTCCTTACTGCTATACAAGCAGGGTATCAATTCAAAGGCGATTATGTTAAAATAGGATCTGGGATGCTAGACGGGGAGGTATTAGGTGAAGCAAATATTTATTTGCCGCTTAAAACCATGAACAGGCATGGCTTAATTGCAGGAGCTACAGGCACGGGAAAGACGAAGACCTTACAATTGATAAGTGAGCAATTAAGTGACAATAGTGTTCCGGTATTATTAATGGACATCAAAGGTGATTTAAGTGGTATTGCAGCACCCGGTGTTTTAAATGATAAGATCGGCGAAAGATGTAAAAAACTGAATATAGAGTATAAGCCAACTGCTTTCCCTACAGAATTAATGACTTTAAATGAAGGGAAAGGGGTTCGCCTTCGAGCAACTGTTTCGGAATTTGGTCCTGTTTTATTAAGCAAAATTTTAGGATTAAATGATACACAAGGAGGGGTAGTAGCAATGATTTTCAAATATTGCGACGATAATAAAATGGCACTTCTTGATTTGAAAGATTTTATTAAAGTATTGCAATGGGTTGGAAATGAGGGGAAGGCAGAATTAGAAAAAGATTATGGAAAAATATCTACCACTTCAACTGGTACTGTTTTGAGAAAAGTGGTGGAATTACAACAACAAGGTGCAGATGTATTTTTTGGAGAGAAGAGTTTTGAAGTGGCTGACTTGATGAGAATTAGTGATGATGGAAGAGGCATGGTAAATATTCTTAGAGTAACGGATATGCAAGATCGCCCTAAACTTTTCTCCACATTTATGTTGCAACTTTTAGCAGAATTGTATGCCTCTAGTCCTGAGGAAGGAGATTTGGATAAGCCCAAACTGGTTTTATTTATAGACGAAGCCCACTTAATTTTTCAAGAAGCTTCTAGTGCATTATTAGAACAATTAGAAACGATTATTAAATTGATCAGATCAAAAGGGATCGGTATATTTTTTTGTACGCAGAATCCACAGGATATACCAGCATCTATATTGAGTCAGTTAGGTATGAAAGTGCAACATGCTTTGCGTGCATTTACTGCAGCAGATCGGAAAACCATTAAACAAGCTGCAGAGAATTTTCCTGAAACTGAGTTTTACAAAACGGATGAACTATTAACACAACTTGGGATTGGAGAGGCATTTATTACGTTATTAAATGAAAAGGGTATTCCCACTCCATTAGTACATACTATGCTTTGTACCCCATCAAGTAGAATGGATATTCTTAATGATTCTGAAATTGATGCACTGGTTGCAAAAAGTAAATTAGCACCCAAATACAAAGACGTTATAGATGAAGAAAGTGCTTATGAAATTTTGAATGCTAAATTAACCGAAGCTGCAGAAAAGCAAGAAGATGTAAAAACCAGTAAAGCAGAAGCGAAAGAAGAAAATTTCTTTGACAATCCTATTGTAAAATCAGTAGGCAGAACTGCTGCGGTAATGTTAACTAGAAGCTTGCTTGGGGCGCTTGGATTAGGAGGTAAAAGTAAAAGGTATTAGTTTGTAGTGCTTTTAATAGTACCATCTTCTTTTATCAATATCAGTTGTTCTGATTCCATAAACTTTAAAACCTTCCAGATAGCATCTGCTTCATTAGACTGATATTGTTTGAGTATTTGTTCAACTGAAGTGCCATTGAATACCTGCGCCTGAATTGTTTTTACAATAGCTTGAAACTGAGATGTGCTTAGGTAAGTTTTTTTTCTATTTAAACAGTTATCACATTTGCCACATCTATTTGTTGTTTTCTCTCCAAAATAGTTTGAAATAAAACTACTTCTACATGCATCATTTAATTGAATGTATTGCAGCATGGCCTCTATCCTAAACTGATACTGCTTCTTTCTTTTAAAATAAAGGTCCTGATCAATATGAAGATATTCTGCAGGTGCCCGGTTGAGTATAAAATAAATTTGAGGTTTTTCTTTTTGAGGTTGGTATTCAATAATTCCAAATTGATTTAATTTCTCCAACTGCTGTTTGATTTCATCGATGGGGGTTCGAAGAATACGAGAAATTTGATTTTCAAAAATGGAAGTACTATTATCATAAATACCTTGATAGGTGCGTAGTAATGTTTTGATAATTGGTTCTAGATCCGGATAATTTGATTCGAATGAATAAAGACCTTCTTTATCAATTTGAAATTGTATTCTCGAAGGCAAGAAAATATTTTCAGATAATACACAATGACCTTCCTGTTCTAAAATTTTAAGTGTGTTACTTACTAAATAAGCATCGAGTTGAAAATTATTTACAAATTCGTGTAAGTCAAAATCAAAATACTGCATTTCTCCTGCACCAACTGGCAATTGCAAGTAATTAGCAAGATCTTGATAGATTTTTTTAATGATAGGAATCGGAGGATACCGTTTGTCGGTCATTGCTTCAAGTGCTTCGATATCTGACGAATGATAGATCAAAACTGCAAATGCCTTATTCCCATCCCTGCCTGCACGTCCAGCCTCCTGATAATAACTTTCTATACATTCGGGAGAGTCAAAATGTATAACAGTTCTTACATCTGGTTTATCTATGCCAAGGCCAAATGCATTGGTACAGGTCATGACCCTTATTTTATTCTGAACCCATAAATCTTGTTTGGTTGTTCTTTCTTCAGAACTTAATCCTGCATGGTAATGGTCGGCATTTATTTTGTTTAATTGCAAAAGCTCAGCCAGTTCCTTTGTTTGCCTGCGATTATTGCAATACACAATACTTGAACCTGGAACTGCTTCCAATATTTCAATTAGTTTATTAACCTTACTATCTACTTTGAATACACTATAAGAGAGATTCTGTTTTTCGAAGGATTGCTTAAAAGTTTTAGCTTTTTGGATTTCTAATTTAAGCAAAATATCTTTCTGAACTTCTTCTGTTGCTGAGGCAGTAAGTGCCATCA
This sequence comes from Bacteroidota bacterium, assembly GCA_037127755.1. Lineage (GTDB taxonomy): Bacteria > Bacteroidota > Bacteroidia > Chitinophagales > Chitinophagaceae > Sediminibacterium. The sequence goes on along the minus strand of JBAXXT010000004.1, from coordinate 5,226 downwards.
TTGGTATATCAGGCAGCGCTTCTCTGATATGTGCAATCCTTAAATAAGAGGGCCTGAAATCATATCCCCATTGAGAAACACAGTGAGCTTCATCAACAACAAGTAAACTAATTTTTAAGTAGGGAAGTAATTCTTTAAAGATTTTTGTTTCTAAGCGCTCAGGTGATAAATATAGAAATTGGTAATCACCTTCAATGGCATCTTGTAAAATACATTTTACTTCATAATAAGTAAGTCCACTATGAATACTTGCAACTGATATTCCTTTGCTTTTTAAATGCGCTTCCTGATCTTTCATTAAAGCAATCAAGGGACTAATAACAATGCAGACTCCCTCCATCATTAAAGCAGGAACTTGAAAGCAGATAGATTTTCCACCTCCTGTTGGTAATAGTGCTAAAGTGTCGTTGCCTGCTAATACTGAATCAATAATCTCCTCCTGCATGGGACGGAAGGATTCAAATCCCCAGTATTTTATTAGTATTTCATTTGGGTTCAACGCCATTGTATAGGGCAGTTTTTAAATAACTTTCTTATAGTTCAATCGAACTGAATTAATGGCAAGAACCACATCACTCATAGCCATCGTTAGAGCGCTAAAAGTAGGGCTCAAAAATCCAAAAGCCGCGATTGGAATGGCCACAATATTATAAATAAACGCCCAGAAAAGGTTTTCCTTAATGGTGGTATAAGTATGTTTACCTAATCCCAGTGCAAGAGGTAGATTTTTTAATCCGTGGTTCATAAGAACTACCTGTGCACTTTGCATTGCGATATGTGATGCGTCGCTTAGTGATATGCCAACAGTGGCTTTTGCTAATGCAGGTGCATCATTAATGCCATCACCGATCATGGCAGTAGGTTTATGCTTATTAAAATTTTCAATAGCAATTAATTTTTGCTCAGGTGTTTGTTCTGCAAGCCATTCATCAATATGTAATTCCTGTGCAACCTGCTCACATTTTTCTTTTTTATCGCCACTTAATAAGATGGTTCTAATTCCTTTTGAACGCAGCATTTCAACCACTTGTTTTGCTTCTGGTCTTATTTCATCTGCCACATCAATCCAACCCATTAATTCATCGTTTCGGGTAATATAAACGTTGTGCGAATGGTCGGTACTGATTTGAGTTACAGCCTTATAAGATACTGCAGCATAAGTATTACCAGATTTATCTGTGGCAATCATTCCAAGCCCTTTCTGTTCCTCAATTTTTGCCCAACGCAAATCATCTTTTATTTTCCATTCTTTGCTGATACATTTAGCAATAGGGTGGGTGGAAAATCTTTCTAAAGAATATGCAGCCTTTTTAAAGTTGGCAATACCATCATCCGTTTGATCTATGGATTCAAATTTTTGAATCGTAAAATTTCCAGTAGTAAGGGTGCCTGTTTTATCAAAAACAACCTGACGAATATCTTTAAATATTTCTAAGCTTTTTGCATTTTTAAAAAGAATTCCATTTTTTGCGGCCCTGCCTAGTCCCACTGCAATTGCAGCTGGGGTAGCAAGTCCCATTGCACAAGGGCAAGAAATAACGAGTACTGCAATACCTCTTAATAAACTTTCGCTAAAGCTATAATGGCCAATAAAGTAATTTCCCAATAATGCAATTAGTGCAATACTTAAAACTACTGGTACAAATATGGCACTGATTTTATCAGCTAGTTGCTGAACTGGTGGTTTTTCGGTTTGCGCTTCTCTAACAAGTTTAAGAATATTAGATAAAACGGTATTTTCTCCAACTGCTGTAATATATGCTTTGATAGAACCTTTTTCAACCGTACTGCCGCCGATTAAAATATCGTTCATTTTCTTTTCAATAGGCACGCTTTCTCCAGTAATAATTGCTTCGTTAATGCTGGCTTCGCCCCATAAAATTTTACAATCCATGGGTACGGGTTCTCCAGAATTGATCAATACTAAGTCGCCAACTTTTAATGTCTTGCTTTCAACAGGAAAAACATGTTCTTGGTGTTGGTCGTCATATGCGATCATATTAGCCATTGACTTTTGAGAAACAGCTAATTTCTTTAAAGCCTTTTGTGTGGTTTCAACAGATTTATCCTCTAACCAATTTCCAAGAAATACTAATGTGATGATCGTAGCAGCCGTTTCGTAAAACAAATAATGTGCGGCTTCGCCAATCAGTGTTCCGTATAAACTATATCCAAATGCTGCAACAGAGCCAATGGCAATTAATACATTCATATTAGGAATTCCCTTCCATAAACTATGAATCGCACTACGTCCAAAAAAATCCATACCTACAATAAAAACGGGGATGGTTAATGCAAGTTGAACATAGGGGTTCATCAAAAAATGGATATGTACCCCTGGTATCATATGTAGCATCAATGGCGCCGTAAAAATGATACAGAATGTAAACCTTTGTAAGTGGTTCTTAAAAAGCTTTTTAGGCCTTTTTGCATCTGATATTTCACCTGTTTCCACATGATAACCTAATCCCTCTATACCTTTCGCAAGAGCTGTTTTTGAAGTATCTTCTTTCATTTCAAAGCTCACATCGCCTCCCATGAAATTTACTTTCACCTCTTGCATCCCTTTTTCAGTAAGAAATTTATTTACAGTAAGTGCACAATTTGTACAGCTCATTCCTTCTACTTTCCAATTCACTTTTTCCATCTAGAGATATTTTATGCAATTTGTTTTATATAAATAAGCTACAAAGGTACTATATGCTAAAGGGAGAGGCTTTCGAAAGAGGGATAATATTTTTACATCATTGTGTCAAAAATGGAAGAAATATAGACTGAGAGGGCATTTCAAATGGTTCTTTATCTTTGTATCATGGATGCAATATTTGAGTTGACACAAATTAAAGCGGTTGCAAAAGCAGTTTGGAAAGAAGGGAAGGCCCAAAAGGTCTGGATTTTTCATGCTAGTATGGGAACAGGGAAAACTAGTTTTATTCACGCACTTTGTGAAGTTTTAGAAGTGAAGGATACCGTAAGCAGTCCTAGTTACGCACTCATCAACGAATATGAAAGCCCCATTGCAGGTACTATTTATCATATGGATTGGTACCGATTAAAGGATGAAGAGGAAGCCATCCAGGCGGGAATTGAAGATGCTATCGAATCAGGCAATCTTTGTTTGATTGAATGGCCAGAAAAAGCTGCAGGTTTATTGCCAGACAAACCTTTTGAAGTGTATATGGAAATTTTGAATGAAAAAATGAGGCGGTTATATACAGAACGATTAGAAGATTAATCCCTTTTAAAGAGGTTTAACGGAAATATGTATGGTTTAAATCAAGTATTTTTATAGGGATGAATGCATCATCCGATTTTAATCAATAGAAAATGGCTACATCCAAACCATCCATTAGTGCTTCTTTTCAGTTTGAAACATTGGAGGAAACGCTGGATATTAAACCTCAGGGGGAGAAATTATTTATCGGTATCCCAAGAGAAGTTGCTTTTCAGGAAAATAGAATTGCTTTAACTCCAGATGCTGTAGGTGTATTAGTTGCCAATGGGAACCATGTTCAGGTAGAACATAAAGCTGGTGAGGGCAGTAATTATACAGATCAGGATTATGCTGAAGCGGGAGCAAAAATAGTTTACGATAAAGCTGAAATTTATAAATCTCCCATACTTGTAAAAAGTGCTCCTCCTGTAGAAGAAGACTTGCCTTTTTTGCAAATGAATCAAACCATCATTTCTCCTATTCATTTATCGGCCCTAAAGAAACATCATATTGAATCCATGATGGCCAAAAGGATTACCGCATTACGCTTTGAAAATTTTAAAGACGATAGTGGTACTTTTCCAATAGTGCGAAGTATGAGTGAAATAGCGGGCAGTGCTGTAATGTTAATTGCTGGCCAGTACTTAAGTAGTTTCAATAAAGGGAAAGGCGTATTGCTCGGCGGAATCAGTGGTATCCCACCAACCAAAGTTGTGATAGTTGGAGCTGGAATTGTTGGCGAGTTCGCTACTAGAAATGCATTGGCATTAGGCGCATCAGTAAAGGTTTTCGACAACAATGTTACCCGATTAAAGCAACTCCAAAATAATTTAGGTCAGCGTATTTGGACATCAGTTTTAGAACCACGCATTCTTTCTAAACAACTCAAGACATGCGAAGTTGCTGTAGGAGCTATCAGTAATGAATTTGGCAGAGCTCCTGTTGTAGTATCGGAAGAAATGGTGGCAGCAATGCGCCCGGGCAGTATTATTATTGATGTAGCTATTGATCGTGGGGGTTGTTTTGAAACCAGTGAATTAACAAGCCACGAAAACCCAACATTTGTAAAGCATGGTGTAATACACTATTGTGTTCCAAATATTCCAAGCGGATTTGCTAGAACGGCTAGTCAGGCCATCAGCAATATTCTGATGCCTTTGATACTTGAAATTAGTGATGAAGGTGGATTAGAAGAAATGGTATGGCATAATTTTAATTTGCGCGAAGGAATTTATCTATTTAAAGGTGCGTTGACTGACATTTATATTAGTCAAAAATTCGATCTTAAGTTCACAGATCTTAATTTATTGATTGCAAGTAGGAGATAATAAAACATAAATTTTAAAGTTGTTCTATGAGTGATGTTTATTCTGGCGTGAATAGCTTTTTAAATAACCAAAACTTAATTGGGGTTATTGTAATAGTAAGTTCCTTTAGTTATTTTTTTTATCGCAAAAGCAAAATTCATTTTCGAGTGAGATCACACCGAAACAAAGAAGGTGTTGTTGTTTATAAAGCAGAACATAAAGTCTGGTTATTTGGGAAGTGGGAATCAGACTATTTAGGCATACATTCTTTTGAGCAAAAAGAAAAAACAAGGGCGCTTTATATTTTAATGGGATGGCAAAAAAAAGCAGATCAGCCATCACTTGAAGAAGAAGAATCAGGTAACTGTACTTATGAATATTATACGGCAGAAAAAGTGAGAGAGTTGGAACATAATTTATTGAAAAGGGTTGATGATGTTTAATTGAATAAACCACCCCGTCTGTTCGCTCAGTCGCTCCAGCCACCCCTCCATCCCGAGCACTCGGGATGGAGGGGAAATAAATATAAAAAATAGAAAGCCCCGTTCTTGCGAACAGGGCTTTCTATTTTTTATGGATATATTTTTTATACAAATTTGGTTACTCCTGGAACAGCTACTGGATAATAACCGTCAGGTCCTGGAACTACAGGTGGCGTGGCATCCCAGGCATATACTTTAGGATGAATATCAATACCAGAATTAA
>JBAXXT010000003.1:0-101281 GCA_037127755.1 Bacteroidota bacterium | reverse complement strand
CATTAGGGCTAAAGCCCAACTTGCATTATATCATTCAAGCCCCACCCTAAAGGGCAGGGTTAACAATTTTTTTTTCACTTTTCACTTTTCACTTTTAAAAACCGTTTTCCCAATCATCACTTTCTCCACGTCTTCCCGCTTAGAAAGCTCTGGGCGTTTTCCACCTTCGGCAAACATTTTTGCTTGATCATCATAGTGGCTATTCATAAAGAAACCGGATTGACCTGTTGGGTTTACACTCATGGCTTTGGTTGTTTGTCCGAAGTCGATGATGCGGCGAAGTGCGGGGCCATATAAAACTTTATATAAACCACTGCTATCTAAATTAAAGTCAAGATTATTAATGGTTTCCTTTCCTCCATTCACAGCGATCGGACCTACATTGAACCATTTACCAAAGCCAGGAACAATGCCCAATGGATGTTTATGTTCGATGCTATGTACTTTTTTCCATTGCCAATTAGCAGTGTTTTCGCCTAATTGTTTGTTCAATGCTTCTGTTGCATCATTTAATGCTTTGGCAAAAATTTCAGCTCTTGTTTCTTTTACAGTAGTATGAATATTATCCCACCATTTAGAACTATCGTTTTGAAAAAAGCTTTCCATATTTCTTTTTAAACTCGCTTGATTTTCGAAAGATTGAAAAGCATCTTTTCCTAATTCATCTTCTAATGCATATTCATTAATCAAGTGTAAAAACTTATAAAAAACAGTGGGTTCAATATTTTCGAGTCCGTGCATTCCATCCCACTTACTCAAGATCTGATAACTATTTTGAGCAGCTCCACTTAACTTTTCTTTATTAATAACAGGCAATATTTTAGCAAGCAACCGAGGAAAATTCGTTGATTGTACATCATTGATCACTGATCTAATAGACGCTTCATCCCAATCTTTTTTATCTGTAAAAACTAATTCTTCAATTCTTGTAGCGCGATTTGCGGGAACATAATAACCCGCAACTAATCCTGTACCCATATCCATGGGCTGATTATTGGCGGTGTATAAAACACCACGTGCAGGATTTAAAATTTGTGGATTCTGCTTAAAATCCAACCAACCTTCTGGATCATCTAATCCTGTTGATCCATCTAATATTAATTGAGGGTTTACATGTTTTGGACGAATAGGTATTTTTCCTGCCGCCCACCAGGCAATATTGCCTGCAGTGTCTGCCCACATAAAGTTGAGTCCTGGTGCTGTTAAAGGCTCAACAGCTACCGCAGCTTCTGTAGCATTGGTAGCATGACTAAGATTATAAAACACTTGCAAATGTCTGCATGGAAATTGATGGTATACCCACCACAGAGCGATGGGGTCTTCGATATCTTTTACGCCATCAAATGCTCCATTCATGATAAATCCATGTCTTGATTTTTTAACATCAAAATCAATTGCAGGTTTACCCTTGACTTTAATGGTTTCCTTACGAACTAATAAATCTTCCCAATGATCTTTATACCAAACCTGATTCATATTTGCCGGGTTGGATTTTTCACGGAAAAAATCAGCATCATCATTTTCAAACATGGTAAGTCCCCATCCACCTTTATCAGAATGACCCAAAGCTGGAACAGGAGTACCTGCAAGAAAATTTCCATATATATTAAAACCTGGGCAAACTAATTCAGCTTCATACCATATTGAAGGCTGAGAAAAAGCGATATGTGTATCGTTTGATAAAATAGGCTTTCCAGATTTTGTTTTGCTCCCTGCAATCACCCAACCATTAGAACCAAAAAGTGGAGGATACATTAAATTGTTTTGCATGGCCGTTACTTCTTTTGCCATTGTATTCAATGTATTTGAAGCATTTTGTAAAGACTTATTTTCTCCAGCCTGAACCGGAGTTTTATGTAATGAATCGGGCCAGCCATTCAATACATCATTAAAATAATCCATGCCGTATTTACTTGCAATTTGTGTGGCAACAGCCTCTGCCCTGAAAGCACCCACAAAAGTGTATCCCATATATCCAACAATAATTTCCATGTCTTCCATGGTAAATTCTGTTTTAGGAATACCAGCAATTGTAAATTCAATCGGTGTCTTTCCAACTTTAATATATTGATTGATTCCTTTTAAATATGCTTTTGCTGCTTTTACAAAAGGAGCATTGGGATCTTTGTAAACAGTTGCTAGAGTTAGTTTTGCCTGTTCTCTAAAACTTAGCATACGGAAAAACTTATCGCTCTGCAATGCTTTTTCGCCAAACACTTCAGACAATCTTCCATCAGCTAAACGTCGCAACACTTCCATTTGAAATAAACGGTCTTGAGCATGCACATAACCAAATGCATAAAATAAATCTTCCTCGTTTTGAGCGTAGATATGAGGAATTGCGTAGTTATCGTATAATACTTCTACCTCAGATTTTAATCCGGGAAGTTGTAAGTTGGCTTCATACCTAGGTTGTAGTGTATGCAAATAGTAATATCCAGTTCCAACAAGAAGGATTATGATTACTAGTATTGCTAATAATATTCTTTTTAATGTTTTCATGACAGGCAATTGAGAGGTAATATATTGAAAAATGGCGACTCAAAAAGTTTGTGAATAATAATACAATAGAAATTTATATGTACTATTTATTTCCACTTTTTAAATGCGGTAAGATAAGATTTTGCTTCGTCTGTAACAATCAGCTTTCCACTAATTGCAGCACGATCAAATAAAAATTGATCCCAGTTTTCTGTACCCTGCCAAAAAGCTTTTTTAATTTCACTCATAGCTTTTGTACTCGATGCAGAAAGTGTAAACGTCATTTTCTCAATTGCCTGATCCATTAAATGTATACTGGAATAAATTTGTGTGTATAACCCTTTTTCTTTTGCCCATTCTGCTGATCGATAATTGGTAGCATCGATGGCCAATTCATATGTTGCAGATTTCCCTATTTTCCGCTCAATGACAGGGGCTACCACAAAAGGGCCAATTCCAACTGCTAATTCAGAAAGTTTAATTGATGCTTCCGTTGTGGCATAAGTATAATCACAACCAGCAGCTAATCCAACGCCACCTCCTATTGCTTTACCTTGAATGCGGCCGATGATAAACTTGGGGCATTTTCGCATCGCATTAATCACTTTTGCAAAGCCAGAGAAAAAAATATGCCCTTCCTCTTCATTTTGAATTAATAATAATTCATCAAAAGAAGCACCAGCACAAAAGGTTTTGTCGCCCGCAGTTTTTAAAATAAGTACGGCACTATGTTGGTCAGCACCAGCCTTCTCAATTGTTACGGCTAATTGAGTCAGGATATCTGCAGGCATAGAGTTGTGTTGTGGCGTAAAAAATTCGATCGTGCCTACCTTATTCAATACTTGATAACTAACATAGGGAGTTTGAATCTGTTGCATGTTTAAATTTTATTCTTGGTTCAACTTTGCTACCATTGTTAAAATGGTGGCGATGCCTGCCATTTCATTTTCATTATCCAAAATCTCAACCAACCATTTTACAATTCCTTTATCAATGTCAGAATTTTCTTTCTTCGATTGTGGAATTTTTTCTTTGCATGTAAATCTCACTTGAATACTAGTTCCAACATAGACTGGTTTTGTAAATCTTAATTCATCAATCCCATAATTTAGAAGCACTGGATTTTTTTCATAACTATCTACAAATAAACCAGCCGCAGCACTCATGATAAAATATCCATGTGCCACTTGTTTATCGAACATGGTTCCATTAAAATCGGTCTCTGATAAATGCGCATAAAAATGATCGCCACTAAGCTCCGCAAATGCATCAATATCAGCTTTAGTAATTGTTCTTTTCTCCGTAATGATTTGGTCTCCAATTTCCAACTCTTCAAAATATTTTTTGAAAGGGTGTATCCCATCCGTTATTCCAGTAGCGCCTGGTTGATACACTTTACTTATGGCTGTGATCATATCTGGAGATCCTTGTATCGCTACTCGTTGCATATAATGTTTTACACCTCTTATCCCACCCATTTCTTCACCACCACCAGCTCTTCCAGGCCCCCCGTGTACCAAAACTGGCAAGGGAGATCCATGCCCCGTGTTTTCTTTGCTACAGGCTCTATTCAACACCAAAATCCTTCCATGGTAAGGTCCAGCACCTATAGCATAATCGGTGGCAATATTTGTGTTATTTGTTACAATGCTACTTACTAGAGATCCTTTCCCAAGTTTTACAAGTGCAATTGCTTCTTGCAAACTACTATACGGCATCAGTGTGGAAACCGGGCCAAATGCTTCCACATCATGAACTTCAGTGCTACTCATGGGTTGTTGATTCAATAAAAGAATTGGACTCATAAATGCCCCTTTATTGGCATCTGCATCTATTACAGAAACACTATCTAATGAGCCGTACACAATTTGAGAAGATGCCAATAATTTTTGTAGTTGATCTTTTACCTCTTTCCGTTGCGCTAATCCTGCAAGCGATCCCATCCGAACAGTTTCGTTCAAAGGGCTACCGATAATTACATCATTTAGAGTTTTTCCAAGGGCAATTTGTATGTCTTCAATTTTATTTTCAGGAACAAATATTCGACGGATGGCGGTACATTTTTGTCCGCATTTACTAATCATTTCTTTCTTCACTTCTCTGATAAACAAATCCCATTCTGGCATATCCGGATGCACATCTTCACCTAATACAATTGCGTTCAATGAATCTGCCTCCATGGTAAAAGGAACATTTTCTGATAATACCCTTGCATGCGATTTCAATTTCTGCCCAGTACTTGCTGAACCTGTAAATGTGATCACGTCCTGAGCATCTATCGAGTCTAAAATACCAGATGCATTGCCACAAATCAATTGCAACGCCCCTTCTGGCAATATTTTAGATGCGATAATTTCGCGAAAAACAGATTCAGTTAAATAAGAAGTAACAGTTGCAGGCTTTACTATTGCCGGCATTCCGGCTAATAAATTCACTGCTATTTTTTCAAGCATTCCCCAGACGGGAAAATTATAAGCATTGATATGAATAGCAACCCCTTCTTTGGGAATCAATAAATGTTGTCCTATAAATGTATTAGATTTTCCGAGTGCCAGATATTCTCCATCCAAACAATAAGGTTGATTCGAAAATTTTCTACGCAAAGATGCATAGGCAAATAAATTGCCGATACCTCCTTCAATATCCACCCAACTATCTGCTTTTGTAGCACCAGTCTGGTAACTGATCTGATAAAATTTTGGAAGATGCTCACGTAAGTGTAATGCAAGTGCACGCAACATCAAGCCCCTTTCTTGAAAAGTCATTTTCCTTAAAGCAGGGTTGCCTTTTTGCCGGGCGAAATGTAATACAGTTGAAAAATCAATCCCCTTCGTACTAATTGTAGCGATTGATTCGCCAGTGACTGCATGGTATAAAGTTTGGCCATCCCCATCCCCCTTTATCCATTTCCCAAGAATATAGTTTTCCAATTGCATCATTGCATTCGTTTAAAACAAAGCTAATGCTTGATAGGTTGGAAAAAAAATGGTCCCGCTTAGTTAGAGCGGGACCGCAGTTGGTATTGGTTGAAAATCTTCTACTATTTAGACAATCTTTTGTCGATTTCGCTGCAAAGTGAACTGAAAATATCATCTACTGTTCCTTCACCCTTCACGTGAACAACCTTATCGAACTTACTATAATAGTTTGCAACAACTGTTGTCTTAGTCTGGTATTCAACAATTCTATTACTGATAATGGTTTCATTTGTATCATCGCTTCTTCCACTGGTTAAACCTCTTTGTAATAGACGTTTTACTAATTCCTCGCGACTAACTTCCAAGGCCAAAACCACACCAATCTCTGTATTTTTTTCCGCTAATAATTTATCTAATGCAACACTTTGTGCTTCTGTACGGGGAAACCCATCAAATAAAAAGCCCTTTGCTTGAGGATTACTGTCTAAGGCAGAACTAATCATTCCCACCACTACTTCATCTGGTACTAAAATACCTTTGTCCATCAGACTTTTGGCTTCTAAACCTAAGGCTGTTGCAGCAGTAATTTCTCGTCTTAAAATATCGCCCGTAGACAAATGTATTAATCCATAAGATTCGATGAGCTTTTCACTTTGTGTACCTTTTCCACTTCCGGGAGGGCCAAACAGGATAATATTAAACATGTACTTGCTAACCTTAAATGAGGTGCAAAGATAAGGTCTGCACTTTAAATATCATTTAACACTTGACTAAATCGTTTAAAATTGTTGCAATCTTGAACTTTTTCCTGTCCAAATCTGTTAGAATTAATAAGATTTTATGTTAAATCTATTAAATCGTTCATATTAAATATATTTTAACATGATAAAATAGGAACCCGAAATTCTTAATAGGAACTTCAACTTCCCACCAATTAAACAAAAAAATAATGAAATCAATTTTCGCAGTTATAGTTTCGCTGTTGTGCTTACAAAGCTGCTTTTCTCAAAACGATTCAAAAAAAGAAACCAAGATGGAAAACAAAAATAATCCAGCCTATTCCCGTTCTGATAACAGTAAAGTAGTGTTGAAAGATGAGGAATGGAAAAATATCCTTTCTCCCGAAGTTTACAATATCGCTCGACAAAAAGGAACTGAAAGACCCTATACGAGCAAATTCGAAAGTTTTAAAGAAGTAGGAACTTATTATTGTGCAGCCTGTGGTAATGCATTATTTAAAAGCGATACCAAATTTGAAAGTGGATGTGGCTGGCCAAGTTTTTACGAACCCATTAGTAAAAGTTCCATAATTTATCTTCCCGATAATACGCTGGGCATGAAAAGAACCGAGGTTGAATGTGGCAGGTGTAAATCGCACCTTGGTCATGTGTTTGAGGATGGACCCCCACCTACCGGTCTTCGTTATTGCATTAATGGAGTTGTGTTAGATTTTGATAAAGCAAAAGATGCAGAGAAAAAATACAACCAACAATAAAAAAAGGCCGACAATAATTGTCGGCCTTTTTGTTTTATAATCCTACGATTATTTTAGCAATATCTTTTTCTTTACAGAGTTTATTCAATTCTGCAATGTCATTGTTTACTAAATCCTGCATTTGTTTTTTCAAGGCTTTCCATTGAACATCGAGGTATTTGTATTGATCTTCTTGACCCTTCGTTGTATAAGGAATATTTGAATCTAAATCACCTTTTAAAAATATATAATCGGCACTTAGCTTATTGATATAATTAATGATATCGTCATTGCTTTGTGCTTTTGTTTGCACCAGTGCTTCTTCCCATTTAGCTAAGTTTTTTGTGATGGCCGCTGCTTTATCGCGAATGGATTTATTAGCAGTAGTATCCCCAGCTTCTAATTGTTCAGTTAAATCAGCTATTTGCTTATTCGCCTTACGCATTTTATTTACTGAACTATGAATATCTACAATACTGGCTTCTACTTTTGATTGCAATAAATGCTGGGCTTCATACTCTGCAGCCGTTCCAGTTATACGAGGATCAGCTAAAATTTTAAAAGAAACAGTTTTGCTCTCTTTTCCAAAATTCAGTGTTGCTGAATAATCACCAGGCATTACTTTATGACCATCGTAACCACCTTCAATAAAAACATTCATCACACCTGTTTGTGGCGCATATCTTTGATCCCATACAAAACGGTTAAGACCAGAAATCGTTGGCAATAATGGGTCTGGCGATGGTCCACCTGGATAACCTCCCACAAAATCCTTGTCGGCTTCTGACAAATATTTACGTACCAGATTTCCTTTGCTGTCTTTGATTTCTAAACTATATTTTGTTGCAGAATCTTTTTTAACCGGTAATTGATAAAAAATCACCGCACCGGTTGTGGCATTGATTCCCACACTAGATTGTAATGGAGTTTCTAGGTCTTCTTCGGTGTACACTTTATCCAACATACTTGCGCCAGAGACACGATAGGGATTGTTAGGTTGAAATAAAACAAACTGATCATTTTTTGCAGCATCGTATTGACGTAACACTGATAAGTCATCTAAGATCCAAAATGCTCTTCCCATTGTTGAAGCAATCAAATTTCCTTTATGCACTTTTAAATCAGTGATCGGAACAATAGGTAAACCCAATTGTAATTGCTGCCAGTTGTCTCCATCATTAAATGAAATATATAATCCGGTTTCAGTTCCAGCAAACAATAATCCTTTTCTGTTCTGATCTTCTCTGATACATCTTGTATAAGCTCCTTCAGGAATTCCGTTCACAATTTTCTTCCATGTCTTACCATAATCTGTTGTCTTATATAATGATGGTGTGAAGTCGTTGAATTTATATCTAGTGGTTGCGATATAAGCAGTGGCTTTATCGAAAGGAGAAACATCGATACAGTTTACAATTGCCTCCCCAAGATCTGGAGGCGTAATCGTATTCCATGTTGTTCCGTTATCTCTTGTTACACTTACCACACCATCATCACTACCAGTATAGATCACTCCTTTTTCTATGGGTGATTCTTTTACATACATGATGGTACAATAGTTTTCACCACCCGCTCCTTCATTCGTATATGGTGTACCACTCATGCCCATTTTGGTACTGTCGTGTTTAGTTAAATCTGGTGATATGGCCACCCAGTTCTTACCATAATCTGAAGTTTTAAATAATACATTTCCAGCGTGATAAAAAGTATTGGGTTCATGTTCACTATAAGTAATTGGTGCATTCCAGTTAAATCGATACTTCATGTCTTTAGGTTGTAAAGACTGATATTGTATCGGTGCCTCCATGATATTTTTGCTTTCCATGATTACATTATCAAACAAACTGATGGTTCCCTGATAACTTCCACCCATCGATAACTTTGGATTATTAGGATCGAATGCAACAAATGCACTTTCGCCGCCAGCTGTGTAAGTCCAGTCGGACTGATCAATCTGCCATCCACTAGGATTCCAACTTTTAATTTTTACAGAAGAGTTGTCTTGCTGACCTGCATAAATATTATATGGAAATAAATTGTCTACACTAATTCTGTAGAACTGAGCAGTAGGTTGATTGTTTTCGGTACTCCAAACTTTACCGCCATTAAAAGTTACACCAGCACCACCATCGTTAGAAATGATGATGTTTTTATTATTGTTAGGATTGATCCATAACTGATGAAAATCTCCATGAATACCGCCAATATAATTCCATGTGCGTCCACCATCAGTACTCTTTAATCCCGGTGAATTCAATACATACACCGTATTCTCATCTTTTGGATCTGCAAATGTTTCAATATAATACCAGGCACGTTGTGTAAGTCGATGGTCTTTGCTCACACGGTTCCAACTTTTACCAGCATCTTCACTCACAAATAAACCACCTGTTTCTTTTTGTGTATCACTTTCAATTAATGCATATACTTTTTCGCTATTAGCTCTTGAAACACTGATACTCATTTTTCCCATTTCTTTTGGAAGGCCTTTCTCCATTTTGGTCCAGGTTTCGCCAGCATCTACACTTTTATATAAGCCACTTCCTTTACCCCCGCTGCGCATTTCCCAAGGCAGTCTTCGATAATCCCACATAGCTGCATAGAGGATACGAGGATTATTCATGTCCATCGTTAAATCAGCGCAACCCGTATTTTCATCCACATATAAAGTTTTCTTCCAGGTTTTACCACCATCTGTAGATTTATAAACTCCACGATCTGGAGTAGCACCATGCATGGCACCTTGGGCTGCTACATAAACGATATCTGGATTTTTAGGATCTACTCTGATATAGGATACACTGCGCGTTTTTTCTAAACCAAGGTGCGACCATGTTTTACCTGCATCCGTAGATTTATAAATCCCATCCCCATAACTGCTCATCACACCTCGTGGAGCGTGTTCACCCATTCCTACATATACTACATTCTGGTCGCTTTCAGCAACTGCTATTGCACCAACGGAACCTGTTTTAAAATAGTTGTCTGATACATTACGCCAGCTTTGGCCCGCATCTTCAGTTTTCCAAACACCACCGCTGGTAGTACCCATATAATACACTAACTGATTTTGTACCACTCCAGTTGAAGTAACGGATCGACCGCCACGAAAGGGTCCGATCGAACGGAAACGAACTTGTTTAAAAAGACTGTCAAGATTAACAGATGAAACTGTAGTTGTTGTTACTGTTTTCTTTTCATCCTTTTTTTTCTGACTAAAAACTGAAGTGCAAGAGAGCACTGCCAATGCATAAATAAATATCTTCATATTGATAAATTAATATCAAACAAGATACTATCAATAATGGAAGAAAAGGAATGAAACGAAGAATTTGTGATGAATGATTGAAAAAATTAATGAACCCTAACAGTTGTATAGTTTACTAATTCTTCCAATGAATCAATTATATCTAATTTATGAATATTTTAAGTGCTTCATTAGATAAGAGATAAGTGTGTTAATATAATAATCAATTTCTTTTTTAAAAGGTCATGTACTGAGGTTAAATAAATTGAGATTGATTAATGTGAGATTGAAATAAAGTTGATAAAAAGTGGTAAAAAAATGTGATAAATACGGGTAAAAAAAGGTTTAAAAAAAGGTTTCCCCTCCATCCCGAGTGCTCGGGATGGAGGGGATGCTGATGCCGGACTCGGCATACAGCTGGGGTGGTAGATGATTTAAAATATATAAGCGTAAGTCTAGAGTGAAAGTTTTTATGATTTACTTCAGAGTTTAATATTTTCTTAGCGAGGTGCAACCACCCCGTCTGATCGCTAAGCCGCTCCAGCCACCCCTCCATCCCGAGCACTCGGGATGGAGGGGAAACCTTTTTTACACCCACCTTTTTTATTCCCACCTTATTTTATACATACCTTTTTTATACCCACTTATTTTATTCCCACCTATTTTATACTACCTTATTTATACCAACTTTTTTTTACCTCCCGCTTTTTATACCAGCCTTTTTTAACTACTCATTCATATCTTTTATCTCTTAGTTTCCCTCCGTTCCTCACTCTTTTTTGTCGAATAATTTTTAATGGGCGATATTGCCGCTACCAAAATTAATAAGATGAGCAAACAGATTTTTTTTCTGATGGCCATGGTACTTACCATTGCTTTACATGCACAAACAGTTGATATCAATAAGCAGTTTAAATCTTTCAAACCTCGAAATATCGGACCAGCTGGAATGAGTGGAAGGGTTACTTCTATTGATGCGGTTTATAATAATCCAACAACAATCTATCTGGGCACAGCGAGTGGTGGTGTTTGGAAAACCGAGAATGGTGGTGCATCATGGACACCGGTGTTTGATGAACAACCTATACAGAATATTGGTTCAGTGGCAATCACACAATCCAATCCCAGTGTGGTTTGGGCAGGAACAGGCGAAGGCAATCCGAGAAATTCTGTAAGTCTGGGAGAAGGCATTTATAAAAGTTTAGATGGCGGAAAAACCTGGAAATGTATGGGCTTGCAAAAGACGCGCAACATTCACCGCATCATCATAGACCCGAATAATCCAGATATTGTTTATGCGGGTGTAATGGGTAATCCATTTATGGAACACGCCGAGCGTGGTGTTTATAAAACAACTGATGGTGGAGAAAACTGGAAATTAATTTTACATACCAATGATACCAGTGGTGTGGGTGATATGGTAATGGACCCATCAAACCCTAATAAACTTTTTGTAAATATGTATCAACATATCCGCACACCCTGGAGTTTAAAAGGTGGTGGAAGTGGAAGTGGTTTATATGTTACCTATGATGCCGGTAAATCATTTAAAAAATTAACGAAAGAAGAAGGATTACCTGCAGGAGAATTTGGCAGAATCGGTATCAGCATCAGCAGATCACAACCTAATCGTGTGTATGCTTTAGTGGAAGCTACAAAAAATGGTTTGTACCGATCTGATGATGGCGGAGCAAAATGGGAATTAGTAAACAGCGATCCAGCTGTAGTTACTAATCGTGCATTTTATTTCCAGGATATTTCTTGTGATCCTATCAACGAAAACAGGTTGTATAATATCAATCAAATGATCAGTGTGAGTGAAGATGGAGGAAAGACTTTCAAAAATGTAATTCCATATAGTGGTATTCACCCCGATCACCACGCCTGGTGGATCCACCCATATGATGCCAATTTTATTATTGATGGTAATGATGGTGGTATTGGTATTTCAAGAGATAGAGGCAAGACCTGGCAATTCGATGAGAAATTGGCTCTTGGTCAATTTTATCATATCAACACAGATAACCAATTACCTTATCATGTGATGGGAGGTTTGCAAGACAATGGTAGCTGGAACGGACCCGCTTATGTATGGATTCAAAGTGGAATTCGCAACGCTTATTGGCAAGGTGTGAGTGGTGGGGATGGCTTCGATGTAGTTCCAGACCCTGAAGATCCTAATTGGGTGTATGCCATGAGCCAGGGTGGAAGTTTAAGTCGTTATAATATGGGGACTGGTGAAGAATGGAGTATCCGTCCACCAAGACCTGATATGAAAACCAAACAAAGATTCAATTGGAACTCAGGTATCGCACAAGATCCTTTTGATAAGAAGACCATTTATTATGGTAGTCAATTTATCAACAAGAGTACAGATAAAGGTGCAAGCTGGAGTATTATTTCTCCGGACCTAAGTACAAACGATAGCGCAAAGATTGATCAAAGTTCTAATGGTGGTATTTCCATCGATATTACTGGTGCTGAAAATTATTGTACAATTTTAAGTATCGAACCTTCTTCAAAAGAACAGGGCGTACTATGGGCAGGCACTGATGATGGGAATGTTCAGTTAACCAGAGATGGTGGAAAGACATGGACGAATTTCAAAGGTAAAATTCCAGGATTTCCCGCAGGTGGCTGGATACCGCAAATACGCGCAAGTAAATTCAATGCCGGTGAAGCTTTTGTGGTAGTGAATGATTATAGAAGAGGTGATATGAAACCCTATATTTTCCGCACTACGGATTATGGTAAAACATGGACCAGAATTGTGGACGAGAAAAAAGTTACTGGATATGCATTAACTATTATTCAGGATCCTACAGAACCAAACTTAATCTTTGTTGGTACAGAACAGGGTTTATGGATCAGTTTAGATAATGCTGCCACTTTCCAACAATTTAAGAACGGATACCCATCAGTATCTACTTATGATTTTGCTATTCAGGAAAGAGAAGCCGATCTGGTAGTGGCAACTTTCGGTAGAGCATTATGGATCTTCGATGATATCAGACCATTAAGAAAATTAGCTGCAAATAAGGGGCAATTATTTACAAAGAAACTAACTGCCTTTGATGCACCAACTGCTTATCAGGCAATCATCAAGAACTCACCTGGAATTGAGTATAGTACTTATGGCACTTACGAAGGAGAAAACAGAAAACGTGGTGCTGCATTGAGTTTTTATGTCAACAAAACAGCAGCAGATACCGGTAAGAATAAAATAGTGGATACCGCAACCGTTAAAATCTATAATACTAAAAATGAGCAGGTAAGAACATTACGTATCAAGGTTGATAGTAGCTTCAACCGTTTTTATTGGGGCATGGAAGGGAAAGGAATTCGTGCTACTGGGCAAGGTGGTCGTGGCGGCGGTGGACGTGGTGCAGTTCGTAATAACTTAGATGAACCAGGTGGATTACCAGTTGATCCGGGTACTTATAAAGTAGTATTGGATCTTGGTAAAGATTTATCAGATAGTATGATGGTAGTGGTAAATGATGATCCTAATGTTCCAAGATCAAAAGAGTTGCGCGATGCTTTACGTGCTGCTAATACAAGATTAGATAAAAGTGCTTTGAAATTGGTTGATTTAACTGATCGATTAACTGAAGCTGATGATATCATTAAAAAAATTGAAGCTGGTTATGCTAATATGGAGCAAAAGCAATCTGATACTTTAAAGAAAGTTGTAAAATCTATGCAGGATAGCATTAAAGTAATACGCGAACAATTGAATGGTAAAACTCAGGATAAGCAGGGCTATGGGAATGTACCGCAAACAACTGTTAATGGAATTCTTGGAGAAGCTCGATTTACAGTTCTCGGAAAATCTACTTTACCTGGTGCTCAAGAAGAAAGATTAATTATAGACGCTGAAAATATGGTGAGCGAAGTTCTTAAAAGATCTAATAATTTCTTCGATGGTGCCTGGAAAGGGTTTAGGACGCTGGCTGAAACAACACCGGTGAAGCTGTTTAAAGATTATAAGGCTATTGAATAGGAATTAAATTATTTTAAAAAATATCTTATGAATACTACAAAGCTGAGTCATCTTTCTGAAACTTTGATTGGAAGTGAGATTGTGAAACTTGGAAATATGATTAGTGAGCGCATTCGAGCTGGCGAAAAAATTTACAATTTCACCATCGGAGATTTCGATCCAAAAATATTTCCTATTCCTGCGGAACTTGAGAAACTAATCATCGAATCATATCAAGCCCGCAATACGAGTTATCCTGCTGCTGAAGGCGTTTTAGAGCTTCGAAAAGCTGTATCACAATTTTTAAAAGAATGGGAAGGACTGGACTATGCACCCAACGAAATTCAAATTGCTTCTGGGGGAAGGCCATTGATCTACACAATATTTAAAGCCATTGTAGACAAAGGAGATAAAGTGGTGTATGGTGTACCATCCTGGAACAACAATCACTATGTGCACATGACAGATGGGGAACACTGTTTGGTTGAATGCAAGGTTGAAAACAATTTCATGCCCACAGTTGAAGATGTTCGTGAACATGTGAAAGGCGCTACCTTAATTTGTTTGTGTACTCCGCAGAACCCAACTGGAACAACACTTACCAAGCACGATCTTGCTGAGATTTGCGACCTGATCATGGCAGAAAATGCATCCCGTAAAGAGGGCGAGAAAAAATGCTATTTATTATTCGACCAAATGTATTGGACACTTACTTATGGCAATACAGAACATTATAATCCCATTTCATTAAGGCCCGAAATGAAAGAATTCACTGTCTTTGTTGATGGTATTAGTAAGGCATTTGCGAGTACTGGTGTGAGAGTGGGTTGGTCGATGGGGCCAGAATTAGTGATTACTAAAATGAAAGCAATCTTAAGTCACTTAGGCGCATGGGCTCCTATGGCAGAGCAGAAAGCTCTAGCTAAATATCTTTACGAAAAAGATGACATTGCAGCATATCTTAAACATTTTAAATCTGAGATAGAAGTTCGCTTACATAATATTTATGATGGCTTTATTGCTTTAAAAGAAAAAGGATATAAAGTTGATGCAGTATCCCCACAAGCGGCGATCTATCTTACTATTAAAATTGATCTTGTAGGAAAAGCTGATGAATCTGGGAATATACTTTCGAGTCAGGCAGATGTTACTTCCTATATTTTAAGTGAAGCTAAAATTGCAGTTGTTCCTTTTTCTGCATTTGGAGGAGCGTCAAATAGTCCCTGGTATCGTTTAAGTGTTGGCACATGTATAAAAGAGGAAATTCCTACAATGCTCAAACAACTTGAGAATGCTTTGAGTAAGTTAAAATAAGTTAAATAGATTTTAAGAAGCAATACAATTTAATAAGTTAACCTTAAATTGTATTGCCTCTTAAACTTCAAATACTGAACATGAAAAAAATATCAATCATTGTAATTATAGTTTTGATCTCTAATTCTATCAACGCACAAATAACCATGGATGTTGGTAATCAAAGTTCTAGCTGGGGCAGTACAAATGCAGTAAATGTTATAGATCCTTCCACTTTAGGCAAGAAAAAAGTGGAGTTAATTAACTATAGCGATATTGAGGGAAGTCCTTATAATAGTCCAAAATGGAGTAAGGGTTTTCTCTATTTAAAAAATGGGAACCTGGTTAAAATTGATCGAATAAAGTTGAACATGTATACCAACGAAGTTGATTACATGAATAGCAATAACGTAGAAATGGTATTAGAGGCTTTTAATTTCAAGAGGGTTATTGTTATGAAGCAGGAAGATACAAGTCATATTGCAGCCATATATGAAAGTTATCCGGATATGTTTGATGCGTCAAAAGGAGAAGCCTTTTACAGAGTTTTAAATGGAGGAACTGTTCAATTATATGCACTTGAGAAAGCAATATTAAAAACCGGGGCGTATGATCCATTACTGGGGAAAGACCCAAAAAGTTTTTATACAAAAAAGTTTTATGCACTTACCAATTCTGGAGCATTTAGTCCTTTAAAAATATTAGATCGTAATACTATATTGCCCTTAGTAAAATCGCACCAGGTTGATGAAGATTGGTTGGATGGTTCCCGCAATAAATTGAAAAATGAAAAAGAAGTACTTTCTTTTTTTGATTACTTTAATACCAAGAAAAACTAAGAAAAGTTCAACCCTTTTCTACCCATTTATGGGGAGGGCAACCACAACCATTCCCCTTTTTGATTCTAGCGGAAGCACATGAACTGAGTGCAACCGATATCATTAAGAGAAGTATGATTATTTGGTTTATTTTAGGTTTCATTTGAGTGTTAAAATACTGCATTCATTGAAAACAGAAAACAAAAATGGGAATTCTTGGATAAAATTAACATACATCGTGTTTTGCTTGCCCCTTTAGACTGGGGTCTAGGCCATGCCACACGATGTATTCCAATCATTCGTGCTTTTCAAGAGTTAGAAGTGGAAGTGATTATTGCTGCTGAAGGTTCAGTTGCAACGCTATTGAGTTTGGAATTTCCGAATATTAGAATCATCCCGCTTAGTGGTTATCATATTCAATATGCTAATACATCAGCTGGACTTTTTTGGAAACTTTTATTACAAGTTCCAAAAATAATTTGGAGCATTCGAAAGGAACATAATTGGCTGCAACAAATTATTCAAGAAGAAAAAATTGATCTTGTTATTTCAGATAATCGATATGGTTTGTATTCCAATCAAATTCCCTGTGTAATTATTACGCATCAATTAATTATAAAAGCTCCTGTTAAATTAGTAGAGCGTCTTCTTCAAAAAATAAATTATCATTTCATTAATCGCTATTCATGCTGCTGGATACCGGATGCCGGCGGCGATAAAAATGTAGCTGGAATTTTATCGCACCCAAAAATATTACCACGCATCCCAGTTCATTATTTAGGAATTTTAACTAGGATGTTCTCTGATATAAAAGCAAATTGTGAATATCAATACTGTTTTCTTTTATCCGGCCCTGAGCCACAAAGAACAATTTTAGAAAACCAAATTTTATCAATACTGCCTCAAATTTCAGGGTCCATTATAATTGTGAGAGGCTTACCTGGATCTTTAAATTCAATAACAGTTCCAGATACTATTAAAGTCCTGAATCATGTATCAACAGATCAGCTAACAACTGTTTTATCCTCAAGTGAATTAATCATATGTAGAAGTGGTTATACCAGTGTGATGGAATTAATTGGACTACACAAAAAAGCATTGCTGATTCCAACGCCTGGTCAAACTGAGCAATTATATCTTGCAGAAAAGCTTCAAAAAGATCAAAGGTTTTTTATGGTGCAGCAAGATGATTTGAACTTATTAAAAGCTATTGAAGCAGCTAAAGCGTTTACTGTTCAATACTCGGAAATTGATATTTTTTCAACAAATATATTAGAAGCTTTGTTGCTTGAAATCTAAGCGCTTAGATTTGCATACAGATGAATAAAAATACACAAGCACATGCAGCTGTATTAGGTGCTAATATTATTTTTGCAGCGAACTATTCAATAGTGAAGTTCATTACTCCAGGTTATATGCAACCCTTTGCGATCAATTTTGTCCGGGTAGCAAGTAGTATTATTCTGTTTTGGATATTGTGGCTATTGAAACCAGGCAAATGGGGTATTCAAAGAAAAGATATACCTCGATTTATAGCTTGCGGCATTACAGGAGTTCTAATTAATCAAATTTTTTTTATCAAAGGTTTGTCTTTAACCACTTCCATTCATAGCTCATTATTATCCTTATGTACTCCCATTTTTATAACTTTTATTGCCGCCTGGCTAATAAATGAATCGCTTAACTGGTTAAAAATTGCAGGCCTTGCTTTAGGTGTTTTTGGTGCTATGCTATTAATTTTGATGAAGGATAATAATCATACAGGATCCAATGTTTTATTAGGAGATATATTAGTAATCATCAATGCCATTTCATATGCATTCTATCTTGTAATGGTTCGGCCGCTCATGGCATCCTATTCAGCAATACATGTAATAAGGTGGGTTTTTACAATTGGAGGGATTATCATGCTTCCCATCAGTGCTCCAGCATTTATGGCTACAAATTGGCATAGCTTTGAATTTACACAGTGGGCTGCATTATTTTTTATTGCAGTTGGCGCCACGTTTTTAGCGTATTTATTTAATGTATACGGCATTGGAAAAATGGGAGCTTCTGCAACTGGTGCATATATTTATACGCAACCTGTTTTCGCCGCTATCATTGCCATGCTATTTGCAGGTGAACATTTTAGTTTGATAAAAGGGATTGCGGCTTTATTAATTTTCAGTGGTGTATATCTTGCAAATTTTAAGAGAGAACTTTCTTAATTTATCTATTGCATTTTAGGGCTTTCAAAAAACCAGAAATTTTTCTCAGCATCTCTAAATTCACTCCAATTTTTGATGTGAACTTTAACAGCAAAAATGCCGCAGGTAGGCATATTATCAATGGTAGTTTCTGATAAACTATTTACAAAGTCGGTAATTCCCGGATTATGTGCGAATATGGCAATCGTTTTAAAATCATCATCAAAATCATCAAGAATATCATAATACACATGCGCAGGGGCATGGTATAATTTATCATAAGCCTTAATATTAATTTTTTTGATGCCAAGTTCTTTTGCAAAATAACTTGCAGTAGTAAAAGCTCTATTAGCCGTGCTTGAAATAATGGCATCTACCTTTATGCCTTTACCAGCTAATATTTTTGCCATTCTTGGTGCATCACTATTACCCCGATCATTCAAGGGTCTATCAAAGTCATCCATTAATGCATTACTCCAATTACTCTTCGCATGCCTAATAAGTAATAATTCTTTCATGTGTTATTTTATTTGATTTTGGTCACTCGTAATTCGCCTTAGTACATTTCATATAAGTTGTACTTTTGAAATGACTCATTTCATGCTTTAAAGTTACCATAAACTACCCTTATTTTTGTGCCGATGGCTATTCAACGTGTAAGCATAACAGAATTTTTAAGTCTCTCAGAGAATTTCCCTGTTTTAGATGTGAGGAGTCCGGGTGAATTTGCACACGCTCATATCCCTGGTGCTCATAGTTTACCCTTATTTACCGATGAAGAAAGAAAAGTGGTTGGTACAGCATATAAACAGCAGAGCAAACAAGTGGCTGTTAAGATTGGCTTGAAATATTTTGGTGTAAAGATGGTTGAAATGGTTGAACAGGTTGAAAATCTGGTGAAATCGCTACAACCAAAATCAAAGAAAACTGATATTATTTCAACTGAATTCCAATCATCCACGGTGCTTGTACATTGTTGGCGTGGAGGAATGCGCAGTGCTGGTGTAGCCTGGCTGCTTGACTTGTATGGGTTTAAAGTGTACACATTAGCTGGTGGTTATAAAGGTTATCGGAATTGGGTATTGGAACAATTTGAAAAAGAATATCAAATACATATTTTAGGTGGCTATACTGGTTCTGGAAAAACTGAAGTATTAAAAGCTTTATTAAAAAGAGGCTATACTGTAATTGATCTCGAAGGTATTGCACATCATAAAGGATCTGCATTTGGTGCCATGGGTTTACCTCCACAACCTTCACAAGAACATTTTGAAAATATATTAGCTGGTCAATTGGTTCAGGGTCTTTCTAAATCTGAATCTGAAGAATCCATGGCTTTTCAAAAAACAATCTGGTTAGAAGATGAAAGCCAGCGTATTGGAACCGTAAACATTCCATCTGTTCTATTTCAACAGATGCGAAAAAAGAAAGTATTTTTTC
This sequence comes from Bacteroidota bacterium, assembly GCA_037127755.1. Taxonomy (GTDB): domain Bacteria; phylum Bacteroidota; class Bacteroidia; order Chitinophagales; family Chitinophagaceae; genus Sediminibacterium. The sequence continues at coordinate 81,439 of JBAXXT010000003.1, read as the reverse complement.
TGGAAATTCCTTTCGAATCAAGACTTGATTATATCAACCTACATTATGGGAAATTTGAAAAGTCGGAATTAGTGAATGCGATAATCAGAATTAAGAAAAGATTGGGCGGGCTAGAAACAAAAACCGCCATGAACTTTTTATTAGAGGACGATACCAAAGAAGCATTCAGAATTTTGTTGCAGTACTACGATAAACTCTACGGGAAAAATTTAGAAAACAATCGCGAAAATATTGATCAAACTGTAACCAAGATAGTTTGTGCGGAAGTGAATGATCTTGCAAATGCGGAGAAAATAGTCAGCAGTTTATAAATTAAAAAAAACATACCCCTCCTGGCGCTTGCGCATAGGAGGGGTGGCTGGAGCGACTGAGCGAACAGACGGGGTGGTTATTCTCTTTGACAAACATGTATGTTCTCCTAAAGACCTTCACCCTTCACTTTTCACTTAAAAGATCCAATTCCGAATCGTATCAAATCCCATGTAACTCATTACAACCACCACAAACCAACCAACTATTAATAAAAATGTTGAATGTTTGTAATTCCCAACCAGGCTTGTTTTTTTTACTGCCACCAGCATGAGTGCAAGTGCAATGGGAAGTATTAATCCATTCAATGCGCCAACTGTGACTAATATTTTTACTGGGTTTCCTATAAATAGAAAAACACAAGTAGAGAAGACTATGAAAAAACTAATCAGCCAGCGATAGTTTTTTTCTATCCAGGGATGAAAGGTTCTTAAAAATGAAACAGAAGTATAGGCAGCTCCCACAACTGATGTGATGGCTGCACTCCACATCACAATTCCAAAAAAACGATACCCTAATTCACCCGCTGCTAGTTTAAAAACAGAAGCAGGTGGATTGGCTTTGTCTAAAATTCCACCATGCATAATTACACCCAATGCAGCAAGGAAAAGAACGAAACGCATGATGGCAGTAATTAAAATACCGGTAACTGCACTTTTATTTACCTGCGGCAGCGATGATTCCCCTTTTATGCCTGCATCAAGTAATCTATGCCCTCCAGCAAAACAAATATATCCTCCAACAGTACCCCCTACCAATGTTACAATAGCAGTAGTGCTAATGGTTGTAGGAAAAAAACTATGTTGTATTGCATCTGCAATTGGAGGATGAGAACTGAATGCCACATAGATGGTGAGCAAAATCATTAATACACCTAAAATTTTAGTAAACTGGTCCATCATTTTCCCAGCTTCCTTCATCCAGAAAATAAACAAGGCAATAACGCAACTGATAATAGCTCCATACGCAGTGTCTATACCCGAAAGCACGTTTAATCCAAGGCCGCAACCACCAATATTTCCAATATTAAAAGCAAGACCGCCTAAAACAATTAAGGCAGACAATACATAACCCAAGCCTGGTAATAATTCATTCGCAAGGTCTTGTGCACGTTTTTCGGAAACAGCCAGTATTCTCCAAATATTCATTTGTGCACCAATATCGAGCAATATAGAAATGATGATCACAAAGCCAAAACTTGATAATAATTTTTCTGTAAATACAGTTGTTTGTGTAAGAAAACCTGGACCAATAGCCGATGTTGCCATTAAAAATGCAGCGCCCATGATGGCAGTACTATTAACAATTTTTTTCACGTTAGATAGTTTGTATAGTGATCTTGTTTTCGATTAATTTTTTTCTGATCTGTTCTGCAAATAGTACAGCTTTTTTTCCATCACCATGAATACAGATTGTTTCAGCTTTTATGGGAATAGTTTCTCCAAGATAAGTATTTACAGTTCTTTGCAGAATCATTTGTAATACCTGAGTTAAACTATCTTCTGTGCTTTCTATTAAAGCTCCGGGTAAAGATCTTGGAGTTAAACTGCCATCCAATTGATAACTTCTATCAGCAAATGTTTCTGAAGCAGATTGTAATTTCAAAGCTGCCGCTTCCGATATTAAATGACTGCCAGCTAATCCATAAAGTATGAATTTGGCATCTACAGATTTTACTGCGGCAACAATGGTTCTAGCCATATTACTATCGCGCGCAGCCATATTATATAAAGCACCATGCGGTTTTATATGGTGAATTTTTGTGCCAAAAGCTTCAGTAATTTTTTTAAGAAGATAAATTTGTTCCGTAATTAAATCAAAAAGATGGGGAAGTGTAATCGGAATTTCAACTCGCCCAAAATTAATCATGTCATTAAACCCAGGGTGTGCACCAATTGCTACATGATGCTGCAAAGCCAACTCAACAGTTCGCTTCATTGTTTCAGTATCACCAGCATGATAACCACAGGAAATATTGGCACTGCTAATAAGTGGCATCAACAATGCGTCATTGTCAAGGCCCTCGCCCATATCACAGTTGAGGTCTATGATTCTATTCATTTTTAAAATACTCCTGTAAACGGAAGTTACAGGCATTTTGTAGTTGTTGCAAATTCTGTTGTTGCTGCAATAATATTGCTTCTGCTTCTTCTTGTGTCACTAACTTAAAATTAATAGTCTCTCCCGCTGATACTTGAGCAAGTGTGGGAAGAGAACTTGATGCCACCTGTCCAATTCTGGGATATCCGCCCGTAGTTTGATGATCGGCCATCAAAACAATCATTTGTGCATTAGGTAATAATTGGATAGTGCCAAAACTCACTGCAGATGATAAGCATTCTTTTTTGCTGCTTAATAGTAATGCCTGTCCTTCTAATCTATATCCCATTCGATTGCTTTGGTTACTTACTTTAAATTGATTTGTAACCATACTGGTTTGTGATATTTTTTCCAATAAGGCATACTCTGCACCAACCAGAAAATTAATTTGGTTTTCTGTATAAAATTCGGCCATACTTGCACGCCATGGCAAGTGCGTTAAAGCATCAATTTCTAGATCCTCTTTATTTTTAAAATGCAGAATATCGTACTTCATTAAATTGCGCCCTTCTTTCCCCCCTTTAAGTGTTTGAAAAGAGGTGCTGCTACTTCCTAGCCACTTATTTGTTTCAAACCCTTCTTCTACTGATAAATATACTTTCGAACCTTTGTTATGTCTTGTAAAGCGTAATTCAGCATTGGATGGAACCAGAATTGGCTGGTTTATCAAAACTTCTTTACCATTAATTTCTGCACCAAAATCAGCGCCTGTTAGAGCAATCATCATGGAGGATTCAAAAAAAATGGTTGCAGCTGGAAAATGCATTTCCAATAATGGCTCTCCAATTTGATTTCCAACTAAAGTGTTAGCAATGGCAGCAGCAATCCTATCCATAACACCACCTGGAGGAATTCCCAATTGCTGGTATCCATAACGTCCCATATCTTGGATACTATCAGCAATTCCTGATTTGATAATTCGCAATCCCATTAGCTTGATTTGTTTTTCAAGTGATGAAATTCTTCGAGACTTATTGGATGAAACATAACTTCATCCCCAGGCAGCAATAGTGTTGGTTTTTCTTTATTTGCATCAAAAAGCAGTACCGGTGTTTGCCCAATAATCTGCCAGCCCCCAGGAGAATCAAAAGGATAGATCCCGGTTTGTGCACCAGCAATTCCAACGCTACCTGCTGGCACAAGTGTTCGAGGATTAGCTTTTCTTGGACTTATAATTCTTTGATCAACTGTACCCATATATGCAAACCCGGGCATAAATCCAATCATATAAACACGATATGATTTTTGAATATGAAATTCAATGAATGCCTTAATAGTTAACTCATGGGAAGTTGCTAATTCTTCTAAATCAGGCGCCACACTTAAGTCGTAGCATACCGGTATATCTATCTTACGTTGCACCAATACTTCATTAGTATCCGTTAGATGAGCTTCCATTTGTCTCAACTTCGTTTCTAAATATGAAAATGCCGTATTACCCCCTGCTAATTTTTTTACCTTACTAAAATCATAGATTAAACTGATGGAATGGTAGGCTGGAATGATATCTAAGACAGCTTCGGGTTGCCAGTCTTTCAACATTTGATAAAGCTTAAAGATCTTACTATTCACCGATTCGCTGATCTCACCCCCATAATCGAGGGTAATGCCCTGATCACCGATTGCATATATTTGATATGGAGTTGAATGAACCACATTACAAGGTAAAACAAAACTTTATTTAAACTCTTGTGAGTTTTGAATCAACAGGCTTTTCATTTTCTTATTATATTACAAAAGAAAACAAATAATCTATTTATGAAAAATACAATGCTTCTGTTTGCATGTATGATTTGCAACTTTTTAATTGCAAACGCACAGCCAAACTGGTTACGCTATAGTGCTATTTCACCGGATGGTAAAACAGTGGTATTCACTTATAAGGGTGATTTGTACCGTGTACCCAGCAGTGGCGGAACAGCTATTCCATTAACAGTGCATGAAGCACATGATTTTATGCCTGTTTGGAGTAATGATGGAAAACAGATTGCATTTGCCAGTGATCGATTTGGCAATTTTGACATTTTTGTAATCCCAGCAGAGGGTGGAGAGGCAAAAAGATTAACCTATTACTCAACACCAGAATATCCCTATGCTTTTACGAATGATAATAAGTCTGTGATCTTTGGAAGTACCAGGTTAGATGATGCCAGTAACAGAAATTATCCTACTTCATCACAACCAGAATTGTACAAAGTGTCTGTAAATGCCGGTAGGGTGGAACAAATTATAACTACACCTGCAGAAGATGTAAAACTGAGTAAGAATGGACAATACATGATCTACCATGATAAGAAAGGTGGAGAAACGCAATGGCGTAAACACCATGTTTCTTCTATTACTAGAGACATTTGGATCTATGATTCAAAGACTGGTAAACATAGAAAGATCACAACTTTTGCTGGCGAGGATCGAACACCAGTATTTACAGATAACGACAAGTCTTTCTATTATTTAAGTGAAGAAAGTGGATCATTCAATGTACATAAAATGAGTGTGGAAGGCGGCAAGTCAACACAGATCTCTTCTTTTAAAAAACATCCCGTTCGTTTTTTGAGCATGGCTAATAACGGTGTATTATGTTATAGTTATGATGGTGAATTATATACGCAAAAAGAAAACGCGAAGCCTGAGAAAATCAATATCAGTATTACATCTGATGCAAAATCGAATAACGAAAGAGTTATAGCAGTTAATGGTGGTGCCCGTGAATTAGCTGTATCCCCCAATGGCAAAGAAGTAGCTTTTATTTTTAGAGGAGAAGTTTTTGTATCGGCAGTGGAAGGAGGTACTACCAAACGTATCACAAATACCCCAGAGCAAGAGCGCAGTGTAAGTTTTTCTCCTGATGGAAAATATTTATTGTATGCATCTGAGAGGGGAAATAGCTGGAAAATTTATCAAACAGAAATTGTAAGAAAGGAAGAACCTTATTTTTATGCGGCTACTTTAATAAAAGAAACTGCAATTGTAAATAACGATAAAGAAAATTATCTACCTGCTTATTCTCCGGATGGAAAAGAAATAGCTTTTATAGAAAATCATGCTACTCTGAAAGTTTTAACACTGGCTACTAAACAAACCCGTATCATTCTAACAGACAAAGAACTTGCAAACTGGGGTGATAATGATCAGCACTTTGAATGGAGCCCGGATGGCAAATGGTTTGCATTTAGTTATGCAGTAGAAGAAGCTTCCAATAGTGAAATAGGATTGATCAGTTCTGATGGGAAAGGAAAGGTTACTAATCTTACTGAGAATGGATTCAATGATGGAAGTCCCAAATGGGCAATGGGTGGTAAGATGTTATTGTATGAAACAGATCGAGACGGGTTAAGGGCCAAAGCCAATAGTGGCGGTAGTCAGAGCGATATTTATGCTTTATTTTTAAATCAGGAATCTTGGGATAAATTTCGTTTAAGTAAAGAGGAATACACTTTAATAAAAGAACAAGATGAAAAAACTGCAAAAGCAGATAGCGGAAAAAATAAAATTAAAAAAGATAGTATCATTAATGTGGAACTAGACGGAATTGTTTATCGTAAACAAAAGCTAACTATCAATTCCTCAGATCTTGCAGATGCCTTAGTTAGTAAAGATGGCGAAACCCTTTATTATCTTTCTAAATTCGAAAAAGGATTAAATCTCTGGAGCACCAATACCCGAACAAAAGAAACCAAAATACTCGTTCCTTTAAATGCAAATAGTGGTTCTATTGAATGGGATAAAGAGCAGAAAAATATTTTCTTATTATCAGATGGCAGCATTAGTAAAATAGATGTCACAAGCGGAAAAAAAGATGCTGTTGCCATCAACGGAGAAATGATTTTAGACATTGCAGCAGAACGTAGATTTATGTTCGAGCATGTTTGGCGCAGAACAAAAACAACTTTTTATACAGCAAGTTTTCATGGGGTTGATTGGGATAGTTACAAACCCGACTATGAACGACACCTTGCAGATATCGGAAACAATAATGAGTTTGCAGAATTGTTAAGTGAATTGCTTGGCGAATTAAATGTGAGCCATTGTTGGTCTACATACAATAATTCAAGTCCAAACGGGGATGCCACAGCTTCTCTTGGTGCTTTTTATAAACAAAGTCATACTGGTAATGGTGTACTGATTGAAGAGATTATTAAAGAAGGACCATTAGATAAGGCCGGTTTAAATATTAAAGCGGGGATGATCATCGAAAGTATCGATGGTGAGTTCATTACGCCGGAAAAGGACCTGGCACAATTTTTAAATCGTAAAGCTGGTAAAAATATATTGATAAGTATATCCGACGGAAATAATAAAAAAGAACTGATCATAAAACCTATTAGTATCAGTGAAGAAAACAAATTATTGTATAAACGTTTTGTAAGAAGGAATCAAGAAGAAGTGGATCGTCTTAGTAATGGTCAATTAGGGTATGTTCATATTCCCGGAATGGATGATGGATCTTATCGTGTGGTGTATGAAGACATCATGGGTAAATATGCCACTCGTAAAGCTATCGTTGTTGATACACGTTTTAATGGCGGTGGAGATCTGGTAAGTGACCTCGCTACATTTTTAACCGGCAAAGCTTTTATGGTAAACTCAACTGATAACCACGTTTTCAGTTTTGAACCTACTTTCCGTTGGACAAAACCTTCTATCGCATTAGTGAATGAAGCTAATTACAGTGATGGCCATTGTTTTTCTTATGGTTATCAAAATTTGCAAATCGGAAAATTGGTAGGTATGCCTGTTCCTGGAACCTGCACTTTTGCTGGATGGGAGCAATTACAAGATGCTAGTATCCGATGGGGTGTACCACCAGTTGGCGTAAAGAATATGAAGGGCGTTTATTTAGAAAATTCTCCTACGGAACCTGATATTAAAGTCATGAACGAATTTGAATTAATAAGTAAAGGAAAAGATCAGCAATTAGAAGCTGCCATTAATGCTTTATTAAAAGAATTGAAATAATAATAATCCGCTTTTATTATTATAAATAAGGGGCATTGAAACCTAAGCGTTTCATGCCTCTTTTTATTTCAGGCACGCTGGTTAATAAATTCCAAATCAACTGCGTTCTATAATTTTCAATCATAATTATTTCAGGGCCTTGATCAATTGCAAGTGCAGAAGGTGCATACCATAAATTTTGTAAACTAAACGCATCAACAAATCCATAGTCTTTAAATATTTTATCGCCTAGTCTATAATAGAAGAACTTCAAAGCATTCATACTTTCTACAGGAGTATATGGTAAAGAAGAAATGGCTGCAGTTGGTGCAATCACACTTACATCATTATTTGGTTCACTAGCTGTATATCCATTCGGAATATCACTTGCTGTTAGGCCCCAGCACTGATTACTATACCCATAATATCCATGGGGGTTTGCTACACAATAACTAAAGTTGATTTTGCTATGGTTCACAACCTGTGTTTGATAATTGGCGTAGGTGTCACTCAATCCGTTTGGATTAATTCCAAGAAAAGAATAGTGTGAAAAAAATAAGGGACCACCCTGTGCAGAACCAAGTGGTTGCGGATACCCATAATAGTTATTGCCATTTGTCATGGCTCCATTTCTTGCAAAACCATTTTGGTACACGATTGATGGGATAGAATCTTTATTGCCCGATGCAGCAAGGATATAAGTAATTAAACATTCGTTCCAACCTTCGATTTTATGATTCATTTCCCAATTATATTTCGGACTCCAATGCCAATACAGCACATTTTGATTGGCTTGTCTAAACCAATTCCATTCAACCGCATCCCAAAGGACATTAATATCTGTACGCAAATTAGTTTCAGCATTATCGGAACCACTAAAGTATTGGCGTGCAGTAAGTAACCCTGCCATGAGGTAGGATGTTTCAACCAGGTCTGCACCATCATCTTTGGTACTAAACGGAATTACAGAACCATCTGTACCATTGATCCAATGCGGAAATGCACCATGAAATTTTGCGGCTTTATCTTTTAAAAATGCTACAATCGTTTGCATTCTAACAAGTCCTTGAGCACGAGTAATAAAATTTCTATTAATGGCAATTGGTATTGACATGATTCCAAATCCAGATCCTCCTGTTGTTACTACTTCATTATTGCCATTGTTACGCTCTCTTGCCAATCCACTAACAGGATGTGAGAAGTCCCAGAAATATTTAAAAGTTTGTTTCTGTATAATATCAAGCAGATCACTATCCGATATCTGTGTAAATTTGTCTGTTGAATCAATTTGAGTGATAAAAGGAGAATTAACTACAGTGGTTAGTTTAGATTTTTGTACTGACTGTATACTATTATCAACGGTTATAAAATAGCGTGTAAGCCCTTTTAGAGAAGTAGTTGGTGCGATAACAATTACGCTATCATTTTTTTCGTAAGTCAAATTAGCGGCAACACTTGTAACACCTGATTCTGAAATCAAAACAGTAGTACTTGTTACTGAGTTTTTATCAACTGCAGCATTAAAATATAATTTTACAACTGCATTTCTTGGAATACTATAACTGGTTGAACCAATAGGAATGCTACCATTATTTATTTCAAGACTATTCAAAACAAATGCAGGAAGTGGAGCAACTGGGGGGGAAGTTGCTCCTTGCGACTGTTTGCCGCATCCTATTGCAGTAATATTGATTATAAAACAAAAAATAAAATATTTGAATTTAATCCCTCGCATTTTTAAGTTTTAAATAATGATTTATTTTCCTTTTTGTAAGAATAAAAGTCCCGCATTATTTCTTGCAATCACCAACACTTGTTTACCACCAGCATATTTAATCCATTTGGCATCTCTTACTTCTCCATCAACATTTGGTATGCGGGATCCCGTTTGAAATTGATTTTGATTAAAAGAAAAATTGGTAGGCAAGAGTGCATCGTATCTACCTTCATATGGAATAACTCCATAAAAATTTCCTGCAGCCAAATTACCGCCTCCTGCATTTGAAGTTGAATTTGCAAAAGCGAAAATAGGAGCTAGTTGAAGCATTTGGGGTAAATCAATTTTTGAATAGTTCCCTTTCCCGTCATTTATAAAGCAAGCGGAACTTAGGCTTTCGGCTTTCAATTCTAGATAATCTGTGAATAGATCATAGAACATATACTGAACTGTTTTCCCGGCCACTTCACTATATTTTAAATATGCTTTTTTTAAAACAGGCAATGCCCTTTCTAATTCGTCTTTTGCTAAAAAAGTATATTCTTTTCCATCGATTGTATAACACATGATTTGCTCAAAGGAACCATTCTTGTCAAAGTCTTTTACGTAGAGCTTCAGTGGTCCGTTTTTACCGGCAAATAATTTTGAGTTTTGTCCCCAGTTTCCAGCCAATAAATCAGGAAATCCATCACCATTTACATCTGTTGCATATATTGTTTGCCAAAGGCCTGTTGATTTTGGAATTTCTGTTTCTGTAAATTTTCCCTTATGATTCATAAATATTTTCATTGGCATCCACTCACCAGAAACAACTAGATCTGGCCAACCATCTTTATTTAGATCGGCAAATGTGGCTGTGGTTACAATACCCAAACTATCTAATTGAATTGTGGATAGGTCAGCTTTAGTAAAAATGCCTTTCCCATTGTTTACCAACAAATAGGAGTTTTGTGGAATTCCAAATTTTTTCGCATCTGCTAATCCACCAACAAACAAATCCATATCTCCATCTTTATCAAAATCTGCTACAGCTACACAGGATTTATTTTTATAGATTTTAGGAATTGTATTAAGTGATTGTGAAAAATTACCTTTCCCATCATTCATATACAATTGGTCCAATAGTGCAGGGTTACCATCACCATATTCATTTCCACCGCTAACAACATAAAGATCTAGAAATCCATCATTATTTGCATCTAAGAAAACAGCATCTACTTCTTCTGTCATTTTAATCCGGTCTTTAACCTTTAGTAAAGTGGGAACAAATTTGCCTTCTTTTGTTTGTATCATTAACGAGCCTTGTGATCCTGAGGCACCACAAACATAAATATCATCTAATCCGTCTCCATTCACATCAGCAACAGCCATTTTTGGCCCACGTGTAGATTCTGCATGGGGGATCAAGTATTGGACATTATAATCAAAAAAGGCATTTTCATGGTGTTGCCAATTTATGTTGACCTTATTACTTATATCAGTATATAATTCAGCAACTGGTTTAAAGTAGGCATCATGATTGAATATTCCTGATGCATCTTTTTGAGCAAACTTTAATTGTTGGTTAGTTAAAATATTTTTAATGGTTTGATATTTCTGATTTGGCCACACAATTAAGATACTGTCAATTATTTTTGTTGAATCTAAACCAAAATGTAAACGTGGTTCTGAAGAGGATTGGAACCCTCTCGTAAGCATGAGTTCTTGATATTGCATGCTTCCCTTTTCAAAAACGTATGCTTTTGTACTGATACCAAAGCTGTTCATGCTATCACCCTTAAAAGAAATAGTCAGATAATTTTTCTTGGGCGAATTATTCTTTAAAATAACTGCGGGAGAATTGATGGCATTGATAACCATATCCAAATTGCCATCATTATCAAGGTCTGCATAAGCAGCACCTGTATAATAACCTTTCATTTTGCCGATTCCCCACTCCAGGCTTTTATCCTTAAAATTAAGCCCCCCATCGCCCATAAATAAATAAGGATGAGAACTACCATCAGGCATTGCTTCTATTGCTTCTTTGTCGTATTTATTGGTTGTATTTAGACCTTTAGTACGCTGCATATCAGAGATATAATTCACGTAGTCAAGATCAACAGGGCGTTTCAAGATTCCGCTAGTAATAAAAAGATCTTTTTTGCCATCGTTATCAAAGTCAGCAAAAAGCGGACTCCAACTCCAATCCGTGGCACTTACTCCACCCATTAAACCGGTTTCGCTAAAACTATTTCCATTACCATTATTCATTTGCAGCATATTTCTGGAATACTGTTTTTGAAAACCATTCATCTCCAGTTTTATTTTATAGATATCTGCGTTTTCATCACTGCCATAAGTTTTTAATATTTTTTCATCTGATGGTAACATATCTGCAGTCACCAAATCAAGTTGTCCATCATTGTTATAATCGGCTATATCATTACCCATACTAAAGCGGCTATAGTGTTTAAAATGATTTGCACCATCTTCTTTGAAGCTGCCGTTTTTTTGATTAATATAGTAATAATCGTTTTCGTGAAAATCGTTTCCCACATAAATATCATCCCAACCATCGTTATTCAAATCTGCTACTGAAATACCAAGTCCATACCCCAAACTACTCTGAGAAATTCCAGCTTGTTCAGATACGTCTGTAAATTTTCCCGTTGTTTTTAGATCGTTTCTATACAATCGATCGCCAGAGAGGCTATCGTATTTTCTTCTTGCACTGGTATCAACAATATTGCTATGTGGACGATGAGATTGATTGAGTATGTAACAATCTAAATCTCCATCATGATCATAATCAAAAAATACAGTTTGTGTTGTAAAACATTTTGTATTCAACCCATACTGTTCAGACTTTTCAGTGAATGTTCCATTACCGTTATTAATGTACAATTCATTGTGTCCTTTAAATCCATACTTCTGGCTAACAGTTGAAACATAAATATCAAGAAGGCCATCCCCATTAATATCAGCCATTGTAGCGCCACTACACCAGTCTGAAATACCTGCAACGCCAGCATCTTCGGTAATATCTTGAAATTGAAAATTTCCTTTATTTAAATAGAGTTTATTTTTTGCTTTAATATTTGAAGTAAAATAGATATCTGGTAGCCCATCATTATTAATATCTCCTATTGCTACACCACCGCCATTATAATAATAGAGATAATACAGGATACTTAAACCCGAGGTATCTGATTTGAGGTTATTTATAAAGTTGATATTTGTTTCAGAAGAATCGAGTTGTGAAAAAAGTTCTTTTTTCTTGTCTTTACAGGAAAGAACAAAAAATGAAAAAAGCACAAGGCTCACTAGAACTTTTTTACGGAAAACAAATGGCATTTGCATATTAATTCATATTTAAAAAATAAAGGGCTGATTCAATAAATTGATCAGCCCTTTTAACATCCGAGTTCCTAACGATAAAAACTATTTTTTACTTGCATATAAAGTTGCAACTTCAGAAGCATTTAAGGCTTTCTTATATAGTCTAAACTGGTCCATTGCACCCGAGTAGTTTTTAATCCAATCATCACCAGGCCCTTGTGCACCTGCGTGTTTATTCCAACCGCCAAGAATTAAACTATAGGCCTTTGAAAAGTCAATAGCACCTCTAGGCGCACCAGAATTTTTAACATCTGTTTGGGAAGCGTTCATCCCATCAACCAAAGCCCCATCAAAATAATAAGTCATTTTTGAGGTTGTTTGATCATAGGAATAAACAATTTGATGCCAGTTACCATCAAATAATGGTTTTTGAAAAGTCCCTTCTAACCACTGATCCATTAAACCAAATTTCATAGTTGCATTTGTACTAGTTTGATTTTCAACCAATACGAAAGCAGCACTATGATGCCATCCATAGGAATCATCTACCAAAGAAAAAAGAAATTCTGTTCTTCCAGCTGCCGCAACATTTTTTAACCAAAGCGCAATACTGAAACTAGTTACTTTATTAAAGTCGTTTGTTCCTGGATAATAGATTGCTTTTCCTTCAACACCCAACACAGCTTTACCACTAATACCAGCCGTAGTAGTAAATGGGTTAACAGAAGGAAAAGTAGCCTTAATACTATCTACTGCATTCATTAATGGATTCGTTGTTGTACCATCAAAAGCCGCATAGAAATTTAAAGGACCACCCGGTTGGTTGGCGTCTTTTGCATAATCTCCTAATAAGGGTCTGTCTAATTTCTTGCAGCTACTAACAGCTAGTATTAAAATTGCAAGTGATAAAAATATTTTAATATTAATTTTCATATAATTTTTTATAGCGTGATTTTGAATTACCATTCTGGATTTTGAATTAACAAACCACCAGATTTATCAATAGCTGGTTGAGGTATTGGGTAGAATCTACACCTATTTGTATAACCTAATGGTCCTAACACATTTACTGCATCACCCCATCTAACCAGGTCAAAAAATCTTTCCCCTTCTACACCAAATTCAACTCTTTTTTCTTGCTTAATAGCAGTTCTTAATTGAGTTTGATCGGTGAAAGAAATAGCAGGCAAACTTGCGCGGCTACGAATTTGATTTACAAATGGCAAACCAGTAGCGCCATTACCCAATTCATTATTACATTCTGCTGCCATTAAAATAACATCAGCATAACGCAAGATTCTCTTATTGATCCAGTCTGGATTATCAGAGTGACCAGTTGAGGCTCTGAAGGCAGGGTCTGCATAAATTTTCTTGTTCCAGAACTTTCTTGGAAGAGGTCCGGCTACTATATCGAAAGTGGAATTCGGCAAAACTCTACCATAACCACCTGTAGATGGGTCGTCAGATTGACCAGAGAAAAGAATAGTTGAGCCCTTTCTTACATCACCTGATTCATACGCTTTCACCAAACTATCCGTAGGCGTATTCCATCCCCAGCCAAGATTCCAGCCACTTGCAGTTGAAGCCCTAACACCCATTGTAGTAGCATAGATGCATCCATTATCAATTGAGCCGTTTGGACTTACATAGGCTTGAATCTCAAAAATAGACTCGCCACTATTTTCTCCTAAATCTTTAAAAATTCCATAATAGCTACTATTCAATGAATAGGTTCCTGAGTTTATTACCTGATTACAAAGTGCCAATGATGAAGCCCATTGTCCTCTGAATAAATAAGCTTTTGCTAGTAAGGTTTTTGCTGCGCCACTTGTTAAACGTCCTGGATATTGATTACCCCAAACTGTTGGAAGGTTTGCAGCTGCAAATTGTAAATCTGCGTCAATCAATGCATAAATTGCTGATGCTGGAGATTTAGCAATATTAGCTTGAGCTGCATTATACACTCGAAAATCAATTTTAGGAACATCTCCATAAGATCTTACTAAATCAAAATAAGAATATGCTCTGAAAAATTTAGCCTCTGCTACGTTAATCAAGGAAGCAGGATCAGTTAGCTTTAAAGAATCTGCATTTTGAATAGCAGTATTCGCTAAATTGATCAAAGAAAAGTGGTCGTCCCAATATTGGTTTGATGCCCAAAGATCTTTTACATAAGCATAGTGATCGAACGGAGCAGACCACTCAGCTCCATCAGAAGGATCACTTCCTTTTTCAGAATCATCAGACCTAAAGTCGTGCATTGCTAACCAAGGGATACTTGTAAACCCCGCACTATTTCTAAGGTTTGAGTATAAACCATAAATCTGTCCTTCTAATCCACCTTGATTTAAATCATCAAGGGTAGCAGTTAAAGGTTTTCTATCAAGAAATTTTTGACAACCACCAATTGCCAATATCATGAATGATACTGCAAGTATGGTGAAAGTTATTTTCATATATTTTTTCATATACTAATAAATTAAAAAAGTTAAAAAGTTACATTCAAACCAATAGTAGAAACAACTGGTATAGCACCACCTGCATTATCTACACCAAAAGAAATTGCACTACCTCCAAATTCAGAAGTATAACCTGAGTTGTTTTTCCAGGTTTTAGAATTCTGAACATTCAAGAAGGCACGCAAGTTTTTGATATGGGCTCTTGTTAAGAATGCACCAGTTAGATTATAAGCAACCTGAACGTTTCTTAATCTGAAATAACTTCCATCTTCAATATTATAAGTTGAAGCTTCGTAGTTAATTCTATGATCCTGCCCTAAGATTGGATCCCAATTTGAAGTACCTGCACCAGTCCATCTATTCATTTTAAATGCAGCATAGTTTACACGCTGAAACGGAGATTCTGTTCCACCCCAGTTTCTGAACACTTGGTTTCCATATACTCCACCAAGGTCAATTCCTAATTCAAGATTTTTATATCTTAAATTAATGGTACCACCATAAGCAAAATCTGGAGTTGGTTTGCCGATCAATTTTCTATCTGCTGTGTTGATTTTTCCATCACCATTAACATCCTTGTATTTCAAATCACCAGGACCATAAGAAAATTCTGTATTAACTGGAGAAGCTAATTTGTCTGCATAGGACTGATAAATACCTTCCACTTCATAACCGTAAAAATAGCCGATTGGTAAACCAACAGTTGTTCTATTAACTCCTGATTGTATAGAGAACTCTGGAGTTGCCAAAGAGACTACTTCATTATGATAGGTTGTAAAGTTTCCTGATACCGTTAATGAAAAATCTTTTGCTAATTCTGTTCTATAACTAACAGCTAATTCTAAACCGCTATTTTTAATGCTACCAATATTATCCAAACCATTTTTAGCGCCATTGTTACCAGGTATGAAAGTCATTAAGTCTTTTGTTAGCTTATTATAATAAGCCATATCAAAATGCAACTTACCTTTTAGTGCACTTAGTTCCAATCCAATCTCTTTAGCATTAACAGTTTCCCATTTCAAGTTTGGATTTGGAAGGTATGATTGTGAGTAAGCATTATAAACTAAGTTTCCAAATACCGCAGCATTACCGCCAATTAAACCTGGATAAAAAGGATAATCGTATCCGTAAGTATTTTGATTACCTAATACACCTATCGATCCTCTCAACTTAACAAAGTCGAAGATGGTTTGCTTGGACATGAATTTTTCTTTTGAAATTTCCCAAGCACCACCTACTGCCCAGAAATTCTGCCAACGGTTATCGGGAGAAATCTGAGATGAACCATCTCTACGGAAAGAGGCATTCAAATAATATTTCCCTTTGTAATTATACAAGCCACGAATTAAAGCTGATGCAGTAGTTCTTTCTCTTTGATCTGAACTAGAAACTTTTGAAGTAGGATCTGAAAATCCGTTATCGATATACCAGAATCTACTATCATCAGGAATTGCAGCACCTGTAGCACTTTGTTTTGCAGATGCATTTCTGTTGAAGTTCCCAAAGTAGTAGGTTGTCCAACCCGCCATTGCAGTAATGTGATGATTGCCAATTGACTTCTTATAATTCAAGATATAATCTTGTTGGAATTTTCTGTAAGTCTGATCACCTTCATTAACTGAAGTTGTTCTACTATATAAGAAAGCCTTATTAATACTTGCATCATATGCATTATAAACAGGAGTATACTGCCTAGTATTTACAGTGCTGATATCGGCATACAATGTTGCTTTGAAATTAAAATCGCGAAGAAAATTTACCTCTCCATAAACACTACCTACATTTCTATATTCGATACTTGTTGTTTTATTCCACTCATTCTCTAATTGAATTAATGGGTTAACAACACCAGAGTTCTGAATAGAAGGTAAATCGTAATACAAATTCTGAGTAAAACTGTCTAACCCGTAAGGATTTTTAGCGTTGATAGATTTTGAATCAGCACTTACCATTGGTGCAACTTTTCTTGCCTGGTCTAAAATATAAGTTGCGTTATAAGGATTAACCTGACGCATTGTGTTTAAGTTGAAACCAACTTTCAACGCCTTGCTCAATTTAACATCATCGCTAACTGATAATTGTAGCTTCTCTAATTTTTCATGCTTAATAATGCCTTCGTCTGTTGTATAACCGAAGCCCATATTAAATTTATTTTTTTCAGTACTTGAAGACATGCTTAAGTTATTGGTATTAAACATTGCCTTTCTTGTAACTGCATCGATCCAATCTGTGTTGGCAGTCCATTTTGAATAATCAAATGGAGATACCGCACCAATATTTACTTTTTCTTCTTCATATAAAGTTTTGAATTGGTTTGCATCAGCTAATTGAATCTTATCAACCAACTGCTTTGTACCAAAAGAAGTATTGAAGTTGATAATCATTTGGCCTGCTTTAGCTCTTTTAGTAGTTACCGCAATTACACCCGCTGCTCCTCTAACTCCAAAAATGGCTAGTGATGAAGGATCTTTTAAAATTTCAATTGATTCGATATCGTTAGGATTGATATAATCGATATTATCATTGAATACTCCATCAACTACATACAATGGATGTACAGAACCAATACTGATGGTTCCTCGAATTCTGATATCAGGTGCTTGACCTGGAGTACCACTATTTACAACAGATAAACCTGCAACTTTCCCTTGTAATGATGCAACGGGGTTTGTATTTGGTTTGTCCTGAACATCTTTACCAGCAACTTTTACAATTGATCCGGTTAGGTCTCTTTTACTTGCAGTACCATAACCAATAACAACCACTTCATCCATTACCTTAGTTGCAGCAATTAATTTCACATCAATAACTGAACGATTATTGACTTTTATCTCTTGTGTTTCATAACCAAGACTCTTGATCACAAGGGTAGCTTCATTATCTACAGTTAAAGTAAAAACACCATTGTTATCTGCAGAAACTCCTTTACTAGTTCCTTTCTCCAAAACTGATGCACCAGCTAAAGCTTCCCCATTTTCACCAGTAATTCTACCAGTTATTTTGATGGCTTTATTTTCAGCAGCGTTAGTTGACAAAACAACCACCAAATTATTATTCAGTAACTTATAGGTCAAATTTGTTTCACTGAATAAAGTGTTCAACACTTCAACAATTGTTTGGTTATTTACTGAAACGTTTACTTTCTTTTTGATGTCTTTTAAGTCAGAATTGAATAAAAAACGAAAGTTTCCATCACGTTCGATGGTTTTTAATACATTTTTAATGTCGGAATTGTTCATTGAAAGACTTATGCTTTGCCCTGAACTTGTACCGGCACTAACCTGAAAAACAGTAAATAAAAGAATAAAGATTGCTAGCTTCATAATAAGCAGTGTTTTTTGAAGCCTCTTTGACCACTTTTTGTAGTCTCGAAGTACGCTTTTTTGCATAATTTTGGTTTTGGCGTTAAATAAATAGCGAAATCCTTGATTTTATTAGCTATCTGGGATTCCTTTTTTTTGACCATCTTAGGGAAATGTGTCCAGCATTTCCCTTTTTATCTTTTATCAGCAAGCTGATCTTTAATTCTTTGTTATCATAATTTCTCTTCCATTCAACTTATAATTAAACGGTACGAGGTATTGTAATTCTTTTAATGCTTCATCAATCGTTTCGTTTTCGAATGATCCAGTTGTTCTATATGATTTAATTTTTTCGTTTGAAATAGTAATATGCACATTGAACCAACGTTCAATCTTTATAGTTAGATCCTCAAATCTTTCATCTTCAAAAGTTAAACGATTATAGATCCAAGAAGTTTCTTTGATCGCTGAGTCTGCAATGTTTTTTGATAGAGGAGAAATAATAATGGCAGGACTTGGCAAACTATATTTAGCAGCAAGTTTTTCGGTAGAAGCTGCAGGATGTTTAATAACACTCTCTTCTTTTGCTAGTTTATCGAAAATTAATTTTTCGTGCGGATGTAATATGATCTTTGATTCGTTGGGATGTTCTGTTTTTGTAACTTCAATTAAACCATGTACCAATGTTGCTTCAATGGTAGATTCTGCCTTATAAGCCTTTACATTAAAAGCAGTGCCCAATACCCTAATATCAATTCCAGATGTATGCACAATAAAAGGATGCTTGCTGTCTTTAACTACATCAAAATAGGCTTCTCCTTCCAAATAAATTTCACGGGTATGACCCTTAAAAGCTTCAGGATAGGAAAGCTTACTATCAGAATTTACCCAAACCTTTGACCCATCGGGTAATTGAATTTTTGTTTTTGTTCCAAGTGAAACTTTAATTTCATTGAACTGACTCAACCCATTAAGTTCATTTGTTTTTTTATGACTATATAATTGATAAGCCGATACAGTAAACACAATGAATATCAAAAAAGCAGCAAGAGATTGCCATCTCTGATACCCGTGTGCTTTTGTGGGATATAATTGAAAATCTTCCGATTCTGAATCTAATTCATGGTAGTTTAGTTCCGCAAAATCTGGACTTTGGTCTTTTAGTTTAGCAATATGTATTAAAAAGGCTTCCTCAGATTCTGTTGATGAATTTGCATCAGAAGCAGGTGTACCCCATAATTCTTTTAAGTTGTGGAATAGTTCTTTGCTCTCATCGCTTTCAGATATAACCAACTGAAAATCAGCAATTTCTGCAGGAGTGGCCTCCTTGCATAAGATTTTGGCAAGCAATATATACAATCTATCTTCAGGCATAGAACGGCATCGTTACCCTATAGAACACAAAATGCAAGAAAAACCCCTAAAAATATTTTAATTATTTTTTTTCTGTCAGTATCCTATGTAGTTCAGGAAACTGAATTTTAAAATTATAAGAGTCCCCAATTTTTTTAACAGCGATTGCCATTTGTGATTCTACAGTTTTTACAGAGATATTTAAAAGCTTGGCAACTTCAGCATATTTTAAATTATCTTCTTTTATTAGGCGAAAAATGAGTTTACATTTTGGGGGAAGGTCATTTATAGATTCCAGGATTTTGCCAACTGCTTCTTTTGACAGTAATAATTCGGAAGGATTAAAAAAAGGACTCTTGAAATGAACAAGATAATCCTCGTTAAAACTAGCGGTTGCTCTCTTTTTTTGACGAAGCTTATTGATGGACAAATTCTTGATGGATACAAAAAAATAAAGCTTGATATTTTCAATATCGATTAATGATAATCTTTTCTGCCAAACTGAAATGAAAAATTCTGATACTACATCTTCTGTATCTTCTTTTGACCTAAGAATAGAAAAAGCGAAACGATGCAAATGCTCATGAGTAGATACAAAAAGTTCTTTGTACGCTTTTTGATCGTTATTAAGTACTATTTCTTTTATTAATCCCTTAATATTTTCGTTATTCATTGCAAGCATTGAATTGGAAGATAGGTTTGTTTAATAAATAATTAAAAAATAGATTAAATAGTTATACAAATTGAGTACTTGGAAAAGAATTCATCTCCCAAATGGCTAATTTTTTACATATCATTCTGAAATACTCATTCTTGAAACAAGGTGATTTCAAAGTTTTTTTCCTAAAGTACATTGTTAGGCTTGCCTATA
The DNA here is from genome assembly GCA_037127755.1 of Bacteroidota bacterium. Classification (GTDB taxonomy): domain Bacteria; phylum Bacteroidota; class Bacteroidia; order Chitinophagales; family Chitinophagaceae; genus Sediminibacterium. The sequence goes on along the minus strand of JBAXXT010000003.1, from coordinate 61,066 downwards.
TTTGATGGATGGGCTTCTTAGAAATTTCAAATATCAGTAAATACCATGATGGCAAACCCGTGGTTGATGATATTAGTTTTTCTCAAAAAGCTTTTCAAAAAATGGCAATTGCAGGTGAAACCGGGTCAGGCAAATCCTCTATGCTCAAAATGATTGCAGGCCTGGTGCAACCAGATCAGGGAATGATTTATTTTAATGATAAACATGTTTTAGGACCTGATTTTAAACTCATTCCTGGTCACCCCGATATTGCATACCTATCACAGCATTTTGAATTACGCAACTCTTATCGTGTTGAAGAGCTTTTGTCATATGCGAATAAGCTATCTGAAGAAATGGCAAATGCAATTTTTGAAGTTTGTATGATCAGTCATTTGGTAAAAAGAAGAACCGATCAGTTATCGGGTGGTGAAAGGCAAAGAATTGCTATTGCAAGATTATTGATTGGATCGCCTAAATTATTGATCCTAGACGAACCTTATTCGAATCTAGATCTGATTCATAAAAACATTTTAAAAAATGTAATTCGGGAAATTGGAAACAGTCTTCAAATAACCTGTTTAATGGTATCACATGATCCATCAGATATTTTATCATGGGCCGACGAAATTATACTGATGAAAGCCGGAAAGATCGTTCAGCAAGGTAAACCCGAAGATGTATATAGATACCCTGTAAATGCATACGCAGCAGGCTTATTAGGAAACTATTATACATTGTCACCCAAACTATCGGATGCCTTTAGAAAAATATCGGAGGTTCGGGAAACCGGCAATGGAATTTTTGTAAGACCTGAATATTTTAAAATCGTTTCGGAAAACGAAGGACTTGTAGCATTCGTAAAAGAGAAATATTTTATGGCCGGAATCTATGAGTTAGAATTGGTACTTGCAGATACAATTATAACAATTAGAACCATGCAAAAGCATCCGAAAAAAGGTGACAAAATTTTTATCGCTTTAGAAAAAGAAGTTTTAGAAAATTGAACAGCTTATTTTTCTAACGCAAATGCAACATAAGAATCCCCCGTTTTTGCTTTTAGTTTTCCACCTCCACATGCTATCACCACATATTCTTTTCCATTTTTTTCATAAACAGCAGGCGTTGCAAATCCAGCAGCTGGTAAGTCTAATTCTAATAATAGTTTCCCTGTTCTTTTATTAAATGCCCGAAACTTAGCATCTTTTGTAGCAGCAATAAAAATTAATCCACCTGCTGTAACAACTGGTCCACCATAATTTTCTGTACCCGTATGAATTCCTTTTGCTTTAAACTCCGGGTAATCGCCTAAGGTATCTTTCCAAACCACTTCACCTGTATTTAAATTAATGGCATTTAATGTGCCCCAGGGTGGAGCCACAGCTGGGTATCCCTCTTTCGTCAAAAATTTATTATATCCTGTGGCAGAATAAGGCATCTTATACCAATCATCCGATGGTCGAATAGGTGCAATAAATTTTTCTTTTTGAAGTGTTTCATTTTTTAAAATAAAACTAGCTAGTGCTTTTTTCTCGGTCGGTGATAGTTGTGGTAATGCAGGCATCATTCTTCTTCCGGAACTCAGTAAGGCAGAAAATAGTTCTTCGTTATATTTTTTATTGATATCAACTAATGGCGGATAATTTCCTGCACCTTTTTGATCTGGACCATGACAAGCCATGCAAGTGGTTTTATATAATCTTTCCCCAGCTAATAAATTCGTTTCAGCCAGTACTGGTTTGTCTTTCAAGTCAACCATGGTTAATACCCAAGGCATTTCACTTGCATTCACATACAAAATTCCAGATGTAGGGTCGAATGCTGGTCCGCCCCATTCTGCACCACCATCAAAGCCGGGAAAAATGATTGTTCCAGCTTTAGAAGGAGGGTTAAACATATTTCCTGTTTTGTAAGTAGCTAACCTATTTTTTATATCCTGATAAGAGGAATCGGGAACCAGATTATTTAAGTCTTTTTCCAATAATGTTTGGCGTGCAAAAGGTTTAAAGAATGAAGGAATCGGCTGAGTAGGTGAAGGTTTTTCTCCAGTAAGTTCACTCACATTAGGAACTGGTGTTTCATTAATTGGATAAATAGGTTTCCCTGTTTGGCGATCGAATAGAAAAATAAAACCGCTTTTACTAACACTAACAAGCGCATCTATTTTTTTTCCATCTTTAGTGATGTTGACCAATACAGGTGCAGTTGGCAAATCTCTATCCCAGATATCATGGTGCACTGTTTGAAAATGCCAGATTCGTTTTCCGGTTGAAGCATCTAAAGCCAAAACAGAATTCGCATATAAATTGTCGCCTGTTCTTTTCCCCCCATAAAAATCATATACAGCTGATCCAATTGGTGCAAAAACAATTCCTTTTTCCTCATCCATACTAAATCCAGCCCATGCATTTGCTCCACCAATATGCTGATACGCTTCTTTATTATCCCAACTTTCATATCCAGCTTCTCCAGGTTGCGGAATGGTATGAAAAATCCAACGCATTTTTCCAGTATGAACATCATAAGCCCTGATATGCCCGGGAGCGGCTGCAGCTTCTTCTGCAACCCTTGTGCCTACAATGATTAAGTCTTTATAAATCATTCCAGGGGTAGTTGATGCCACATATAGATTACTAGCATCAACACCTAAATCTTGATGCAAATCAATTTTTCCATCAGTTCCAAAAGATGTTATTGGTTTACCCGTTACTGCATTTACGCAATACAAAGATCCGCTTGCAGAATAAAATAGTCGTTGATCGTTTTTCCCATTTTTATAAAATGAAACACCCCGACAAACGTTCATGGAAAAATAGCCATTCCCTTTTGCGGAGATCGAATTCGGCTCAGCGGGATTGAACACCCATATTTCTTTTCCTGAGCCAGCGTCTAATGCAAATAATTTTAGTTTAGGAGAAACAGCATATAGAACGCCGTCAATAATTAAGGGGTTTACTTGAATCTGTGTTTTTTCGTCTGCATCTCCAGTATGATATTCCCAGGCCTTTTTTAAACTAGCCACATTATTTGTATCGATCTGAACTAAGCTGGAATAATGATTATTGGCCTTATTGCCACCATAATTGGTCCATTCAACTGGCGCATGACAAGCAGCTAAAAAAACAATGATGATAGCAATTGATGATTTTGAAAAAATTTGAAATTTTCTCATATGAGCTGGTTCTATGATTGAATCTTAAATATACGTTTATCCGTTTTCAAACCAAATTGAAACCATTGAAAATCTCAAGCAACATATTAGTTATCTTTAGCATCTTTATTTAAAGAATAAAATATAGGTTAAGTCATTTTTATATTTTAATTTTTAAAATTGAATTCTACATTTTCGCCCTATGATATTGCTTAAGCGCCTTATATTATTTATACTAGTCTTCTCAATATCAATGATTGTAAAAGGGCAGGCAGATACTATTTTTTGGTTTGGAGCACCTGCTATTACCCCAGATCATGCAAATGCACCCATATCAATTCGTTTTTCAGCCTATGCAGCAGCAGCAGACATTACTATCAGTATGCCCGCAAATGCATCCTTTCAACCCATTAGTTTTTCTTTAAATGCAAATACTTCCATCACCAAAGACCTTACCACATTTTTAAATACTTTAGAATCAAAACCTGAGAATACTATTTTAAGAACTGGTATAAAAATCACAGCTAGCAATAAAATTTCAGCCTACTACGAAGTAGATGGAGTTAGCGGTGGAAATTATCTAAACCCTGAAATTTTTACATTTAAGGGTACCACTGGAATGGGAACTAAATTCATGATTCCAGGGCAAAACACCTTCGACAATATACCTAACCCTCCTAAAAATATATTACCTCATAATGGATTTGTAGTAGTGGCCACTGAAAACAATACTGTTATTGACATTACACCAAGTAAAGATGCTGTTGGACATACAGCGGGCCAATCCTTTTCAATCACCCTTCAAATGGGAGAGACATACACAGTAATAGCTAGCAGTGCGCTAGGTACACAACATTTGGTGGGTAGTATTGTAAAATCAAATAAACCCATTTCTGTTACTGTATATGATGACAGTATCGGAATAGTTGGTCAGGCTTACGATTTAGTAGGCGATCAAATAGTACCTGAAGATGTGATTGGTAATGAATACATCATCGTAAGGGGTGAATTGGTTCTCAATAATGTTACAAGAGATTACTTTTATGTATTAGCAACAGTGGATGGAACCGATGTATATATGGATGGAATAAGAGTAGCAACCCTTAATCGGGGAGAAATTTTTCCTGGTACACTTTCAAATAATAGTACCTATATCAAAACAACCAATCCCGTATATATTAATCAACTTACTGGTACCGGAGGTGAAATGGCATCTACTAATCTACCAAGTATCCATTGTACAGGATCAAAAGAAGTTTCATTCGTACGTCCTCTTAACGGCCCATTTAATCTAGCACTTTTGTGTAAAGCAACTGATATTGGTAATTTTTCATTAGATGGAAATGCTCCCGGCACCTCTATTAGCCCTAGTATGTTTTCACCAGTACCTGGTACCAATGGCGAATGGATGTTTGCTAAAATAAATGAAATCAATATTAACCCTAGAGTACAGGTTGGTGTTTCTAGAGTTATTACCAATACTGGATTTTTCCATCTTGGTTTTTTTAATGGTGTTCGTGGCGGTAGCCTGATGGGCTATTTCTCGAATTATACAAAAATAACTTTAAATCCTAAAGTTATAGGACAACAATGTACTGGCAATAACTTAATACTTCAATCAAACCTGGTGTCTGGTGCTACTTATTCATGGACTGGTCCCAATAATTTTTCGGCTACAACTTCTTCTGCAACAATTAATAATATATCAAGTTTACAAACCGGCACTTATAATATTGCAGCCAGTCTTATAGGTTGTGGCACATTTATAGATAGTGTCCCAATTAAAGTGAATCCACTTCCAACTGCTACCATTTCAAATAATGATAGCATTTGCCTTGGAAAATCAAAAATACTTTCAATAACATTTACCGGAACAGCTCCATGGACATTTAGTATTTCTGATGGAACAAAAATTGATACAATTCTACATGTTACAACTGTGCCTTATAATTTAACTGTTAGTCCAATAATAAAAACAACATATAGTATACAACATATCACAGATACTAATTTTTGTTCCAGCAATGTAAGTGCTGTTTTAAATGTTTCAAGTATTGTAAATATCTATCCCCAACCTACTGCAATATTTTCTTTATCATCTCCTTTATGTGAATCAAAAGAAGTTTTGTTTACAGATAAATCAACCCCAGGGGCAGGAAATATTACCCGTTGGAACTGGGATTTTAAAGATGGAACTGTTAGCGATCTGAATAAGGGTACCGCATTTAAAAAGGCATTTGCCAGTTTTGGTAATTATCCAGTTAGGTTAATGGTTGAAACAGACAAGGGTTGTAAAAGTGATACAACTATTTTCAATACTAAGATTAATCCTTTACCAAAAGTTGGTTATGTCTTGCCTGAAGTTTGTGTTACAGATGGAGCTGCAACTTTTACCGACACCAGTTCTATTGCAGATGGAAGTCAATCTCAATTTATTTGGAACTGGACAATTTTCCCAGGATTAAACAACAATAAACAACCCGTTTTTGTAAATGCTGCAGCACAAAATGCTAAAGTACTAGTTACAAAAGAAGACTACTATAATACCATGCTGAAAATAACCAGCAAGGACGGATGTACTGATTCTTTAATACAGCAATTTACTGTAAACGGACCCACACCGAAAGCGAGTTTTGTGGTGTTGAAAAAAGATAGTTTATGCAGTAACGCATTCACAAAAATCATGAATACATCCACAGTTGATTTTGGTAATGTTACTAAACTTGATATTTTTTGGGATGCCATTAATTCCCCTGCAGCAAAACTTACGGATCAAAATCCGGGGTTAGGTTTTACTTATAATAATTGGTACCCTAATTTACCAACGCCAGCTACAAAAACCTATTCTATCAAAATCACTGCCTATTCTGGAAATTCAGCAGCTTGTCAAAACAGTACTACCCAAATAGTTTCTGTATATCCACAACCAAAAGCAAATTTTTCAAGTTCGGCAGTAGAAATTTGTGCAAACAATAGCATTCAATTTAAAGATTTAAGCAATGGAATAACAGGTGCCATCAATAATTGGAACTGGAATTTTAGTAATAAAAATTTAGCATCTGGACCTAATCCTCTTACAAAATTTATTGATTCTGGGAATATTCAAGTAAGTCTACAAGTAACTAATTCACAGGGATGTTTAAGCGATACCGCCATCAAACAAATATTAGTGTATCCTAATCCGGTTTTAATTATGGCAGGTTCAAAAGTTGTATTGGAAGGTGCCAGTGTAAGTTTGAGTCCACAATTTATTTATGGTTCTCAATTAAGTTATTTATGGACTCCTTCGCAGTATTTAAATAATGATACCGCATTAGCCCCAATTTCAACACCCACAAATGATATTACGTATCGACTATTGGTAACAGGTATTGGAGGTTGTTCAATTTCAGATACTTTATTTGTAAAAGTTTTAAAGAACCCTGTCATCCCAAATGCTTTTTCACCAAATGGAGATGGCATTAATGATGTATGGAAAATCGATTACCTAGATACTTATCAGGATGCCACTGTTGAAATTTTTAATCGCTACGGACAAAAAGTATTCAGTTCTATCGGATACTCTAATCCCTGGAATGGAAAATTTAATGGTAAAACGCTACCTGTCGGCACGTATTACTACATCGTCAATCCAAAAAATGGAAGGCAAACATTTAGTGGTTCAGTTACCATTATTTTGTAATTTTTTTAGATAGCAAGGCGTTTAATATCTGCTCCAAGATTTCGTAAACGCTCATCAATAAATTGGTAGCCACGATCTATTTGTTCAATATTCTGAATTGTACTTTTTCCTTCTGCACTCAAAGCAGCAATCAGCAAAGCCTGACCTGCTCGAATATCAGGGCTACTCATAGTAATCCCCCGAAGTGCCTGCTTTCTTCCAAGACCGATCACTGTTGCACGATGTGGATCACAAAGAATAATCTGTGCTCCCATGTCAATCAATTTGTCAACAAAAAATAATCTGCTTTCAAACATTTTTTGATGAACCAATACACTACCTATAGCTTGTGTTGCTACTACTAATACAATACTTAAGAGGTCTGGTGTAAATCCTGGCCATGGATGATCATAAATGGTTAGGATACCGCCATCCATATAAGTTTGAATTTCATAACTGTCTTGTGCCGGTATATAAATATCGTCTCCTTTTATCTCCAGTTTAATTCCTAGCTGTTGAAATTTTTCTGGTATCACTCCTAAATTTGTAACGCCAGCATCTTTAATGGTGATCTCGCTTTGGGTCATAGCAGCTAACCCAATAAAACTTCCAATTTCAATCATATCAGGCAACATCTGGTGATCAGTTCCACTTAATTTTTCTACTCCTTCTACAATTAATAAGTTACTACTGATTCCACTGATCTTAGCACCCATGCGATTTAGCATTTTACATAATTGCTGTATATAAGGTTCACAGGCTGCATTATAAATGGTAGTAGTTCCTTCAGCTAAAACAGCTGCCATCAATATATTGGCAGTACCTGTTACAGATGGCTCATCTAAGCACATAAAACATCCATGCAATCTGGGAGAGCTAAGTTTAAAACAACTGTGCAAATCATCGTATTCAAATTTTGCACCTAGTTTTTCAAATCCAATGATATGTGTATCGAGTCTTCTTCTTCCAATTTTATCACCCCCTGGTTTTGGAATATACGCTCTATGAAAACGCGCTAACATAGGCCCGGCAAGCATTACACTACCTCTTAATTTTCCACCCTTTTTTCTAAATGCTTCTGAGGCAAGAAAATCAATATCAATATTATCTGCTTGAAACTCGCAAGTGTGGCGTGAAATCCTATTTGTTTTAACACCAATATCTTCCAATAATTCAATCAATAAATTAACATCCAGTATATCTGGGATATTGGTGACGGTAACCTTCTCGGCAGTTAATAAAACTGCAGATATAATTTGAAGCGCTTCGTTCTTAGCTCCCTGCGGCGTGATATCGCCTTTTAATTTATTACCACCAATAACTTCAAAGGAATTCATAGGGCTGAATTGTTAGTCAATGTATAATACAAACTTACGCAACAAAAAAGCATCGATTACCGATGCTTTTTATGGCTCATTTCAAATATAATATTTGTAAAGCTTAATATCTCTTTTTAAACTGGCCACCTCTTGAATCGGGCCTGCCACCATTGTTTGGTCCACTACGTTGTCCACCTTGTCCACCCTGACCACCTTGACTACCCTGACTATTGCGGTTATTATTATTGGGGCGACCGCCATTGCTGCGTTGACCACCTTGTGCATTTCTATTATTATTAGATCTGCCACCAAAATTTTGCTGCCAACGACCACTGCCATTATTGGGTCTATAATCATCGCGTTCAAAATTCTGATTACGATGTTTTATATATGGTGTGTTGCTAAATTCAAGTTCTCCTCCAGTAATGCTATTCAATTCACTTCTAATAGAATCGTCGTGTACCAGTTCTTTGTGCCAGTTGCTATACGCTAATTTCATATAGTAAGCAATAGCGTGTGCGAAGCCTGCTTTTTTCTCTGGATCTTCTTCTTTCAAAGCCTTATCAATCACCACTTCTAAGTTCTTACCTAAGTGAGCATATTTAGGATGACGTTTAGGATAAGGGATTGGATCTGGTTTTTGTTTATAGGTTTCTTTTTGAGGAATAGGGTACGGACTATCCACTTCTAATTTAAAATCACTGATGAAAAATAAGTGATCCCATAATTTATGTCTGAAGTCTTCTACGTTCTTTAAATGCGGATTCAAGAATCCCATTAATTCTATTACAGCTTGAGCTTGTTGCTGTCTTTTCTCACGATCCTCTATAGTTAATAAATACTCCACCATCTTCTGCACATGGCGGCCGTATTCTTTCATTCCTAAATAATTTCTATCTGTATTGTATTCCATCTGATCATTCAAGTTCATACACAAATGTACAGAAAGCAAGCTATTGGCGGAATTTTTGTCTGTTTTGGTACAATTTGGGCTAAAATGACAAAAAATGGTGGTTTTAGGAACTATCACAGAAACTAGGATTCTATCATTATCTTCGTGCCATGGAATCGTTATTGCAAAAAATTGAGGAGTTCAAGCAGGAAATAGCTGCAGCCGAAGCCAGTACAGCGGAATTAGTGGAAGCATTTCGTATTAAATATCTGGGTACCAAGGGTTTGGTAAAATCCATCATGGGCGAAATGAAATCTGTTCCAAATGAACATAAGAAAGCATTTGGTCAGGTTTTGAACGATTTTAAATTGTTTGTTGAAAGCAAATTCGAAACCCTAAAAGAAAATGCAGTGGGCGGTTCTGAGGGAACTGGGAACAGTATTGACCTTTCTTTACCAGGAGATCCAATTGCTGTTGGAACCCGTCATCCATTGAATATTGTTCGTAATCAGATCGTATCTATATTTCAACGTTTAGGATTTGCTGTTGCAGAAGGACCAGAAATCGAAGACGACTGGCACAATTTTGGGGCCATGAACTTACCCGAAGACCATCCAGCTCGTGATATGCAGGATACTTTTTATATCAATCAAAATCCAGCTTGGTTATTAAGAACACATACGAGTAGTGTGCAAGCAAGGGTGATGGAATCACAAAAGCCTCCAATTAGAGTAATATGCCCGGGCAGGGTTTATCGAAACGAAACCATTTCAGCTCGTGCACACTGCTTCTTTCATCAGGTGGAAGGTTTGTACATTGATGAAAATGTAAGCTTCGCAGATTTGAAACAGACCTTATACTTTTTTGTACAAGAAATGTTTGGAAAGGATGTGAAAGTTCGTTTTAGACCAAGTTATTTTCCATTCACAGAACCGAGTGCAGAAATGGATATCAGTTGTTTGATCTGTGGTGGTGATGGTTGTAATATTTGTAAACATACAGGATGGGTAGAGATCTTAGGAAGTGGTATGGTGCATCCTAAAGTGTTGGAAAATTTTGGAATTGATTCTAATAAATATACTGGCTTTGCTTTTGGTATGGGTGTTGAACGTATTACTCAATTGAAATACCAGGTAAACGATTTGCGTTTGTATTCGCAGAATGATGTTAGATTCTTGAAGCAATTTACTGGGGTGGTATAATAAGTTAAAAGGCAAAATTCAAAAGTTAAAACTGATGGTAAAATGAATCTTTTTGACTTTTTATTTTTTCCTTTTGGCTTTAATTCTCCTATCTTGACGGCGTTATCGTTTCAATAAAGCCCCCCTATTTCATGCTTGCTATTATTATTTTCTTCTTAGGCCATTGGTTTTTATCCTTGTTTTTTCATTCATTTTTTTTACACCGATATGCATCACATAAAATGTATGAGATCAGTAAAAATTGGGAAAGGGTATTTTATGTAAGTACATGGCTGGTGCAAGGCTCGTCTTATCTTGTACCCCGCGCGTATGGCGTGATGCACAGGATGCACCATGTGTATAGCGACACAGAAAAAGATCCACATTCTCCGCATTTTTTTAAAGATGTGTACCAGATGATGAAGAGTACTATTAATATTTTTCGTGGCTTTTTAACCGGAAAGAATTTACCTGAGGCTCAGTTTACAAAAGACTATTTACCGGTTTGGGATAAGCTTGATAAATTTGGTCATCACATCATCACCCGCATCGCTTTCGGCGCTTTATACACCACATTCTATATTTATTTTGCTCCAAATGCCTGGTGGTTCTTATTATTACCCATCCACTTTTTAATGGGACCCATTCAAGGTGCCGTTGTGAATTGGTGTGGTCATAAATACGGCTATAGCAATTACGATAATGGGGATCAATCCAAAAATTCATCTCCCTGGGGAATTGTTTTAATGGGTGAATTGTTTCAAAACAATCACCACTTTGCAAAAGATGATGCCAATTTCGCCAAGAAATGGTTTGAATTTGATCTAACCTTTTTTGTAATGCGCGGAATGAATGCTGTTGGAATTATTAAATTGAATAAGTCGGTCATCCACCCTTAAATAATTTTACCGTAGAGTATTTTAAACACTCTTATTTAATTTTTTTTATATATTTTAATTGTACATGATTATAAAGTGATTTCATTTGACCAATTGCAATTGAATTAAGTTGAATTAATCTAACTTTTTGTGGTAATTCCTGATGAATTAATACCGAATTGATACTTTCCAAATTCGAAAGAACTACTAATTGTTCAAGAGTTGCCCAATCTCGAATGTTTCCCTCTTTACCTGTATTTTCAATTTTCCATTGTCTCGCTGTTTTACCAAAAAGTGCCATGTTTAAAATATCGGCCTCAAGGGCATAAATGATTGTAATTTCTTTTTGCGTAAGTAAATGAGGGATGATTTTTTCTTTTATAGAATCAGTCAGAATTTTGTAATTGACTTTTGATAGGATTCTTTGGATATTCCATTCAGAATGAAGTTGTATAGATTCATTTTCTTTCAATCTTTGAAACTCCTTGATCAAATAAATTTTAAATTCTGCCGAAATCCACATACCAAATTCAAATGCAATATCAATATGAGCATATGTACCTCCGTATTTACCAGCATTTGCTTGAAGGCCGATGGCATTGGTTTTATCAACCCATTCTTTTACGCTTAGCCTATAACTATTTAAACCTGCTTGACTTTTAATTATGGCAAATTCGCCATAATTAAAATTTTGATTATTTACGACTTCCCAAATACCAATAAACTCAATAGTGTTCCTGTTTCTTAACCAATCTGATATAAAGAAAACGCCTTCTTTCCCTCTTATCATATCTGTAAGTGAAATGAATTTTTGCCCAGACTCCTCTTTTATGCCAATTTGAATCCCCTTTACTGTTATGGATTTGCCCTCCTTCATTTTTAAATATTTCTCTTAAAATACAAGCATGTATTTTGAAATCATAGTTTATGAACTAAAATGAATTTATCATTCAGTAAATGTTTTCACAGCACACATATTTTACGCTTCACTCGAATCTCTTACCTTTAAATAATGGTTCACACCACGAAAGGAATAGTTTTGCGCACTGTAAAATACGGTGATACCAGTATCATCACAACCGTATATACTGCTCTGTTCGGTGTGCAGAGTTATATTGTGAAAGGTGTGAGAAAAAGCAGTAAAACCTCTGCGGGTAAAGCAAGTTATTTTCAACCCGCTGCTTTATTAGATATGGAAGTGCATCAAAACAATATGAAGCACTTGCAATTCATCCGCGAGTATCAGTGGAGTTATTTGTATGAAACAGTTCTGTTTGATGTGGTAAGAAATACGGTAGCTTCTTATATTGTAGAGCTATTACAACACGCTTTAAAAGAGCCAGAAGCGAATCCTGAATTATTTTATTTAACGGAGGATGCTTTGAAGGCTTTAGATAAAGGTTCAGATGCATTTACAGCAAACCTTCCACTTTATTTTACACTTCAATTGGCTAGTGAATTAGGGTTTCAATTATTAGGTGAGTACAGTAATGATACTCCAATATTTGATTTACAGGAAGGAATGTTTATCAAAGAAGCTCCTTCACATCCTTATTATATTGATGGAGATTTAGCTAAAATAACTTCTCAGATTTTGCACTGCAAAGAATTAAAAGATCTTGAATATTTATCGCTCAATAGAAATATTCGCAGAGCACTATTAACAGCTTATCAAAGTTTCATGTCATTACATATACAAGACTTTGGAGAAATAAAAAGTCTTGCCATTATTCAGGAAGTGCTTGGATAATTTTATAACAATCGCTTCGCCTTACTGTTTGGTGTTAGTGTTTTATTTTCTATTTGATCGATTAATACAATACCAGGCGTTTTCCCTTTTTCAAAACTGCCCAAGTGCTCGAAACCTAATGCTTGCGCTCCATTGAGGGTGGCCCACTGGAGTTGTTCTTGAAGTGGGATATTTGTAAAGTGACTATTGATTGATTTTAACTCCTCTAATATATTAAGTTGGTGATTACTTGCCAAACTATCTGTACCAACTACAATCCGGCAATCATTTTTTCTAAATAAATCAATTGGGGGCAATGCTTTGCTGATGTATTGATTGGCATTGATGCAGAGGCAATAATAAAATTGATTATGCTGATCTACTGAAAGATCATTTATGAATTGAAGATCTTCTTGTTTGGTAAATACATCATGCACTAATAAAGTCTTTGCAGCGCCATCAAAATTAGAAGCAACTGATTGTAAACTACTTTTACCAGTAGCAGAGCAGAAATCTAAATTCACATGCAAATACTCATACAAGCGTATAAAATCGCCGGTCTTATTCAAAAAGAAAGCATCTTCAAATTCGGTCTCTTGATTATGAACTGTTGTTGTTTTGTTTTTAAAATAAGGTTGCATCAATTTCCATAACTCATTAGAAACAGAGTAAGGCGCGTGTGCAGCCATACTTAAAGAATGAACTCTAGAATTTATCTTTTCAAATTGCTGATAATATTCCAATCCTTTATCAAAACGGGATTGTGCTATATAAGGAGTAAACCCACTTAACTCTAAAAAAGTATAATAAGCTAACCGATTTTTTGCTTTTTGGGTAAAACTGATGCTGTTATTGCTAATATCACCAACCGCAACAATTCCATTTAAAAGCATTTCGTTTTCAGCGTCTGAAATTGTTTGAAGAATTTCCTCTTCTGGAAAATGTCTTTGCGTCATAATAGAGATCACAAAATCAACCAGACCAGTATGCTCTGGAATCAAGCCCTTCATATGACTTAGTTCTATATGGCAATGACAGTTTACAAAACCCGGGCTTATCCAGCCATTCAGTTTTAGAATGTCTTCACCTGCATCAGCAATAGCAACTATTTCAATCACAAGGCCTGCTTCATCTGTTACTAATATATTAGAGCTATCCAATAATGTTGTGCCAGTAAAAAGTTGATCTGCCTGAAATTTTCGAAAAGCCATGCTTGCAATTTGAGCGAAGTTCAGAAAAAGATAAGAGATAAAAGTGAAAAGTGAAGAGTGAAGGGTGAAGGGTGAAGAGTGAAGAGTGAAAAGTGAAGAGTGAAAAGTGAGGTAGGAAGATGAGAAATACAGCACCCCTCCTGCCGCTTGCGGATAGGAGGGGTGGCCAAGCGAAGCGATGGCCGGGGTGGTTGAAAGTCTTTCTATTAAAAGAAAATCACTCTAATCACCCTCAAATTCCCAACAAATCCGGCCTTTTCAGCATGCTATTAAATATTTGTGACAAATTTTTTATTGATAATCAATCGATTACAGAAGTGTCTTAAAAAATACTTTCCTTTTTTTTTGGAAAATCGAGTGTAGGAATCCTACCTTCGCCCCCCGAATTAATCGGAACATTCAGGCTAGTGGGATAGCACTAGTTAAATTAAAAAGAAAAATTATGAGTAAACTTCATTTCACCACCAAGTCTGCGAATGCGGCTACCGTTCAACATAACTGGTATGTTGTTGACGGCACTAATCAAACCGTGGGACGTGTATGTTCTAAAATTGCAGCTGTTTTGCGTGGTAAGAACAAAGCCTACTATACTCCTCACGTTGATTGTGGAGATAATGTAATTGTGATCAACTGCGAAAGAGTTGTTTTCACAGGAAACAAAGCTGCAGACAAAGTGTATCAAAACTATTCTGGACATCCAGGTGGTCAAAAGCACGAAGCTGCACAAGATCTTTTAAAGCGTCGTCCAGAAGTAGTTATAGAAAGAGCTGTTAAAGGCATGCTTCCTAAAAATCGTCTAGGCCGCAAATTGGTTAAAAAATTATTTGTGTACGCAGGTACAGAGCATCCTCATGCTGCTCAACAACCTAAAGAACTAAAATTCTAATTTAAACACATTCCAAACCAAGTATAATGGAAAAACAAAAAAACGCAGTTGGTCGTCGTAAAGAAGCTGTAACCCGCGTATTTATTAGCAAGGGCGAAGGCAAGATCACTGTAAACGACAAAGATTACAAAGCATATTTTCCGCTTGTTTACTTGCAGAATCAAGTAGAAGCACCTTTGAAAACTGCTGATGTAGTTGGCAAATTTGATATCGTTATCAATGCAGCTGGTGGCGGACTGAAAGGTCAGGCTGAAGCAGCTAAATTGGGTATCGCTCGTGCACTGTTAGAAGTGAACGCTGAATTCCGTCCTGTATTAAAAGCAGCCGGTCAGTTGAAGCGTGATCCACGTGGTGTTGAACGTAAGAAATTCGGTCACAAGAAAGCACGTAGAAGCTTCCAGTTCAGTAAACGTTAATATTTGGGATTTGATATTGCTGATTTTAAATTGGTATATCAACAACTCAATTTCAAATTTCAAATTAAAAATTTCAAACTCATACAATGGAAAATAACACTTCATTACAACAGCAACTTTTGGAGGCCGGCGTACATTTTGGTCACCTAAAAAAGAAGTGGAACCCAAAGATGTTGCCTTATATCTTCGCTGAGAAGAAAGGTATTCACATCATTGACCTGAACAAAACTGTAGATCATCTACAGGAAGCTTCAGCAGCATTGAAACAAATCGCTAAAAGCGGTAAGAAGATCATGTTTGTTGCTACTAAAAAGCAGGCCAAAGAAATCGTTAGCGAATGCGCTAAGAAAGTTAACATGCCTTATGCTACAGAGCGTTGGTTAGGTGGTATGTTAACCAACTTTAATACCGTTCGTAAGAGCGTTAAGAAAATGCAGAGCATCGAAAAAATGCTTGCAGATGGTAGTGCTGAAAGCCTTACTAAAAAAGAGCGTTTGACTTTAACTCGCGATAAAGAAAAAATGGAAAAAGTATTGGGCGGTATCGCTCAGTTGGGTCGTTTACCCGCTGCTTTATTCCTTGTTGACATCGGATGTGAGCATATTGCATTAGCTGAAGCTAAGCGTTTAGGCATCACTACTTTCGGTATGGTAGATACGAATAGTGATCCTAATAAAGTAGACTTCGCTATTCCTGCTAACGATGATGCAACTAAATCAATCGCAATCATCACTAACTACATCATTGCAGCAATCGCTGAAGGTTTGGCTGAACGTCAGGCTTCTAAAGATGATGATGAAGGTGAAGACAGCAATAATGAAAATGAAACACGCGCTCGTCGCCTAGAAGCTGAAGCTCAAGCTGAAGCTGGTCGTGGTGGCAGAAGAGGTGGTAGTAATGCGCCAGCTGGTGGACCAGCAGGCGGTGCTCCAAAGCGTCGTACTCCAAGCCAAGGTAACCGTCGCCCAGCTGGTGGTGGTGGTGGAAGATAAATTATTATCCCTTTTGGGTCATTAGTCATCTGCTTAGGGTAATGACTAATGACCCAATTTTTATACAACAATTAATTATAAGAAATTATGTCAACTGTAACAATAACCGCTGCTGATATTAATAAATTACGTCAGGCTACCGGAGCTGGTATGCTAGACTGTAGAAAAGCTTTGACTGAAACAAACGGAGACTTTGAAGCTGCCATCGATTGGTTGCGTAAACAAGGTCAGAAAGTTGCTGCAAAACGTAGCGACCGTGAAGCAAAAGAAGGTGTGATTATCGCAGGAACTTCTGCTGATCATAAAACTGGATTCATTGTTTGTATTAGTTGCGAAACTGATTTCGTTTCTAAGAATGCTGAGTTCGTTGCCTTTGCAAAAGGTATCGCTGAAGCTGCCATTGCAAACAATGTGAAGTCTGCTGAAGAATTAAATGAAGTGGTAATCAATGGCGCGAAAGTGGCTGATTTGATCAACGACAAATTAACTTCAATTGGTGAGAAAATTGGTGTTGCTAAATTTGAAAGAATTGAAGCTCCATTTGTAGCATCTTATATTCATGGTGCAAACCGTATGGGTGTTTTAGTTGGAATGAGTGCTGAGGCTGCTGAAGCAGGTAAGGATGTTGCGATGCAAATTGCAGCAATGAATCCATTAGCTGTTGATCCAGAAAGCATTCCTGCTGTAGCTGTAGAAAGAGAAAGAGCAATCGTAGTTGAAACTATGAAAGCAGATCCTAAAATGGCTGGCAAACCTGATGAAATGATCGCTAAGATCGCTGAAGGAAAATTGAATGCCTTCTTTAAAGAAAACACTTTATATGCTCAGGCCTTTGTTAAAGATGGCGGCAAGACTGTAGGTGAATACTTAAAATCAGTGAGTGCTGATTTGAACGTAACAGAATTCAAACGTGTTGCTTTAGGATAATCCTAAACTTCTAATATTTAAAAAGCCGTCTCGATATAATCGGGACGGCTTTTTTTATTTAGAGCAAGGAGCACTTTTAATTAAAACATAAAGAAAATCACAATCATTGCAAGGATTGCATGAAAAACATGCAAAGCCCAATTCTCTAACTTATATTTTGCGTAAATCACAAAGTTGAACCGGGTTACTAACAAGAATATGGGTAGGGCATATCGTAAAGATTCGCCCTGAAAAAATCCATAGCCCCCAGCTAGTGCCATCAATAAATATAAAAAGGACGGAAGAATTCTTACTACTAGTCCTTGACTTGGTTTCGACTTGGTTCTTACGTTGTACATAGTGTTGATTTTTTACATTACTAGATAACCATCCATTTACTAAGGATAAGCAAGCTAAAAAACACTATTCAAAATAAAAATGATGAAATCACGGAATTTTTGAGTTGAATTCATCGCTTAAACACGTGTAAAGCCCCGTCAATTAACCTATTCATTTTGGCTGCTCATAAAAAATTAAGGTTATTTGCATAAATATCAGTGTTATGATTCCAAAATATAAACGTATCCTCCTTAAATTATCCGGCGAAGCGCTATTGGGCAACCAACGGAACGGAGATCCTTTCAACCCAAAGATCATTGAACAATATGCAATAGATATTAAATCAATTACTGATTTAGGTGTGCAAGTGGCCATTGTGATTGGGGGAGGAAATATTTATAGAGGTATGAATGAAGCTGATAGTGGCATAGAAAGAGCGCATGGTGATTATATGGGTATGCTTGCCACCGTAATAAATGCAATGGCAATGCAGTCGATGCTAGAGCGTTTTGGTGTTTACACCCGGCTTCAAAGCGCAATCCAAATGGATCAAGTTGCTGAACCCTATATCCGCAGAAAAGCTTTACGTCACCTTGAAAAAGGAAGAGTTGTAATCTTTGGTGCTGGAACAGGTAATCCATATTTTACTACAGATACTGCAGGTTCTCTACGGGCAATTGAAATGAAGGCAGATGTGATTTTGAAAGGTACACGCGTTAACGGTATCTACACAGCAGATCCCGAGAAAGATCCTAGCGCAACCCGTTACGATAAAATCAGCTATGATGAATGTATTTCAAAAAATCTAAAAGTGATGGATATGACCGCTTTCACTTTATGCATGGAAAACAAAATGCCCATCATCGTATTTGATATGAATGAGCCTGGAAATTTGCTAAAAGTGGTAGAAGGTCAGGATTTAGGTACTTTAGTTAGCTAGTCAACCATTGGTGTAATATTTTGCCCGCTTTTGAGGGCTGTAGGTAATTTTACAATCATGAAGAAACTATTGTTGTTCGTTTGTTGCGCATCTGCTTTAGAAGGTTTTAGTCAGCAAAAGGTTTCCCTAACCGACGCCATCAATATCGCATTGAAAAATAGTTATGATATTCAATTGGCTCAAAACAACATTGAAATCAGCACTCTTGCTAATACTTATGGATATGCAGGCGGATTACCAATAGTATCAGGAACCGCAAGCGACAACGAACAAGTTACCAGTATTAATCAAAAATTTCCTGACCCAACCAGAGATACTAAACGCGATAATGTGGCCACCAATAACCTGGCTGTTGGTGTAACAGGTAGTGTGCTTTTGTATAATGGGATGCGGGTTCAGTCTACCAAAAAAAGACTAGACGAATTACTACAGCAGAATCAACAAGTATTGGCTGCTCAAATTCAGAATACGATTGCTGCAGTGATGTCGAAATATTTTGACATCGTTCGTCAGCAATATTTTCTAAAAGCCCTCAATCGTACGATCGAAGTATCTAAACAAAAACTTGAAATTCTTGAAGTACGCAAACAAGTAGGGGTTGCTAATAACGCAGATATTTTTCAGGCTCAATTAGATTTGAACGGCAATCTTCAATTAAAAGAATCGCAGTATTTGCTCATTGATTTAGCTAAGACAGATTTATTGAATTTGATATTTCTGAAACCTGCAGATCAAAAAATTATCATTGAAGACACCATCGTTATTGATAGATCGATTAACCTTGATTCTGTGCGTAGTCGTTTAAGCAATAACCCTCAGGTAATAGCCGCTCAACAACAAGTACGAATCAACGAAATAGTTGAAAGAGAAATTGCTGCTATCAGATATCCATCCATTCGTGCTTCAACTGGTTATAACTTAACTAGTGCAAAAAGTGGAGCTGGATTTATTTTATTAAACCAAAGCTACGGACCCTTTGTTGGTGTAAACCTTTCCGTACCTATTTATAATGGATCTATTTCTAAAAAGCAACAACAGATCGCTGAGATCAATACCCGCAGCTCAAAAACAGTTTACGACAACCTATTACTCGATTATGAAACAGGTGCCGTTAGAACCTATCAGGCTTATACCAATTCATTGAGTCAGTTAAAAATGGAGTCTGAAAATTTTACTTTATCTCAACAATTACTCGATCTGATTTCTAAAAAATTCGAATTAGGTCAGGCTACCATCATCGATGTAAAACAAGCGCAACAAAGTTTTGAGAATGCTAGTTACCGTCTAATCAATCTCACTTATACGGCAAAAATTGCAGAGGTTGAATTGAAAAGATTGGAGAGCCAACTTAGCAATAAATAAGTCCAAGACCCATCATATGCAAATTGAATCTAAACTTCCCAATGTTGGCACTTCCATATTTACTGTAATGAGTCAACTTGCAGTTGAACATGGTGCTGTGAATTTAGGACAGGGGTTTCCAGATTTTCCAATGGATCATGCATTGACTGATCTGGTTGCAAAAGCCATGAGCGATGATTTTAACCAGTATTCACCAATGCCTGGCAATGTATTATTGAGGGAAAGACTTGCAGAAAAAACTGAGTTCCTTTATAAAACAAAAATTGATCCAAATACACAAATAACAATAACACCGGGCGGAACAGTGGCCATCTTTTCTACACTTACAACAGTATTAAAGCCAGGTGATGAAGTGATCGTTTTTGAGCCGGCTTATGATTGTTATATTCCTGCGATTGAGTTAAACGGAGCTATTCCTGTTTTGATATCATTGGCTTATCCTGATTATTCGATTCCATGGGATATCGTTCGAGAAAAAATTACTGCAAACACCAGAATGATCATCATCAATTCACCGCATAACCCAACAGGTGCTGTATTAAGTGAACATGATATAACAGAATTAAGGTCAGTAGTTACTGATACCAATATAATTATACTCAGCGATGAAGTATATGAACATTTGATTTTTGATGGCATTGAACATCAAAGTATGTTAAGATACCCTGATCTTTTGGAGCGAAGCTTTGTGTGTTTCTCATTTGGTAAAACTTATCACTGTACTGGTTGGAAATTGGGCTATTGCATTAGTTCTCCTGAATTGATGAAAGAGTTTAGAAAAGTGTATCAATTCAATGCATTTTGTTGCGATACGCCAAAGCAAGTAGGCATAGCAGAATTTATTCAGGATAAAAATGCTTATCTATCATTGAGTGGATTTATACAAAAGAAAAGAGACTATTTCAGAGAGCTCATGAAAGCTACTCCTTTTACCTGCATCCCATCGCACGGTAGTTATTTCGAATGTTATAGCTACGCAGATTTCTCAAACGAAACGGATATGGATCTGGCGGTTCGTCTTACTAAAGATTATGGAATAACAGCAGTGCCAGTATCTGCGTTCTATAAAAATGGAGAAGACAATAAAGTATTACGTTTCTGCTTCGCCAAAAAAGAAACGACCCTCGAAAGGGCCGTTGAAAAATTATCTTTACTTAAGCGATAAAATTTATTGGTGTTTTTGGTTCAGATTCAACCCTGCATAAAAGCCTAAGTCTCTTTCTAATAAAAGTTTGGTAAGAAAAGCAATCTGACCGGTATGATAAGATAAGTGTTCGGTAACATGAATGATAATTCCTACACCCGTTAAATCATAAACTTGTACTTTTTTAATCGTTGATAAGTCTGCATCACCTACGTTTTTAATGCATTGAATACTTTGCTCAATAACAGTATTAAAAGCAGATTTAAGTTCTTCTTTTGATTTGCCTCCAACAGCAGCAAATTCAGCATCTCTATTTCTATGATCAGGAGCGCCACCCAAAGTGCTAATAATATATTGAGTAATATTTCCACATAAGTGTAATACCAAATTGCCCATGCTATTGAGTGCAGTATTTGGCTTCAACCAAATTTGCGATTCATCCAGCATATCCATACAAGCAATAATTCTTTTATGGCTTTCTCGAATGCGGTAAATGCTTTGATCTTTAAAATCTGCACTGATATTCATAAATACATTTGTTTATAAAAGCTTCTCATATATGTTGGGTGCCCTACCCTAAAAGGCAGGGTTAACAGTTTTCACTTACCATTTTCCGTCGCCATCCAACAAATTACCCAATCCGCCTAGTACCGATCCTTCTTCGCGGCGAGTAGTTGTTGCGTATTGTAAGATACGGCCCGCTAATCTACTAACTGGCAAACTTTGAATCCATACAATTCCCGGACCCCGCAAGGTTGCAAAGAATACTCCTTCTCCGCCGAATAAAGTGTTTTTAATTCCTCCTACAAACTGAATATCATATTCTACAGTTGAAGTAAATCCTACTATACAACCGGTATCAATCTTCAATAATTCTCCAGCCTGTAATTCTTTCTGTTGCACATACCCACTCGCGTGCATGAAAACCATTCCATCGCCTTCTAATTTTTCCATGATGAATCCTTCTCCACCAAAGAGTCCAGTACCCAGTCTTTTTTGAAACTCAATGCCCACGCTCACCCCTTTTGCTGCACAGAGAAAGGCATCTTTCTGACAAATGATACGATACCCCATTTGTTGCAGGTTAACAGGAATGATCTTACCTGGATAGGGAGATGCAAAACTCACGTGCTTTTTTCCTGAACCAACATTGGTAAAAGCAGTCATAAACAAGCTTTCACCTACTAATACTCTTTTCCCGGCGTTCAAAAGTTTGCCAAAGAGTCCGCCACTATTACTTTGATTACTGCCATCCCCAAAAATGGTTTCCATGGCAATACCATCGTCCATCATCATAAAAGCGCCAGGTTCTGCAATAGTTGTTTCACCGGGATCCATTTCCACTTCCACATATTGCATTTCTTCGCCAAAAATTTTGTAGTCTATTTCGTGATTTTGCATTTTATTTTTTCTTTAAAGCAAATTACAAAGCTTCTATTTCCCTGCCATTTTCAATTTGATAATC
Source organism: Bacteroidota bacterium (assembly GCA_037127755.1). Classification (GTDB taxonomy): domain Bacteria; phylum Bacteroidota; class Bacteroidia; order Chitinophagales; family Chitinophagaceae; genus Sediminibacterium. The sequence continues at coordinate 38,615 of JBAXXT010000003.1, read as the reverse complement.
GGCAAAAAAAAGCCGTCCCAATCCCAAGTTATGGGGAGAGACGGCTTTAAAAAATTAATTAGCTCCCCAGCTTGAAAGCCGGGGCTAATGTTTTTCATTTGTTATTTCTCACTTAATTAAAACCAACTTCCAATAAACGCATCGTTTACCTGCTGATCTTTTAATTTATCCGCTCTCTTCCTTCTTTTAGTCCTATGTTTTACCATTGTAATTACCATGAGTGGAAGGAATAGGAAAGTCAATGGAGGAATTCCCAACATACTAATCCATCTACCACCAAACATATTACGCATCGGTCTTCTTAAACGCTCTGCAATCAAATACATACTTGGTACAATTACCAATGTCATAAAGAAGGCAAACGATAAACCAAAGATGATAGTCCATGACAATGGTTTCCAGAATACAGCACTATCACCACCCATATAGATGTGTGGGTTTAATTCAGAGAATAAGGTAATAAAGTTGATATTAAATCCGATGGCAATAGGCAAGAATGCTAAGATTGCAGCCAATGCAGTTAACAAAACTGGAATGATCCTTGTCTTACCTGCTTGAATAACAGCTTCTCTGGTTTTCATGCCTCTTGCTCTTAACTCATCACTAAATTCAATCACCAGAATCCCGTTTTTAACAACGATACCTGCAAGACCAATGATTCCGATGCCCGTCATAGTAACTGAAACCGTCATACCAGTTAAAGCAAATCCAAGTAATACCCCAATGATACTAAATAGGATTTCGGTAAGAATAATTACAGGTTTACTTACGGAATTAAATTGCAACACCAGGATAAACAAGATCAACATCAATGCAATCAATAATGCTTTTCCTAAGAAAGCTGCTGTTTCTGCCTGTTGAGCACTTTCACCTGTTTGTTTAATAGTAACGCCTTCAGGTTTCTTTTTAAAATCTTCGATATATCTAGCAAGCAATTTATTCACATCATTTGCTGTATAACCATTTGTAAGATTTGAGCGAAGAGTAATTAGTCGTTTTTGATTTAACCGCTTTACACTTCCTAATGTACTTGTTGGTTCAATGGTTACTAAAGAACTGATCGGAATATTTTTAATGGCACCGCCACTGGCCATATCACGGAAGCTGATTTTCATATTTAATAACTCAACTAAATTCTTACGCTGGAATTCGTTATTACGCAATTGAATTTTGTATTCGTCTTTCCCTTCTTTGATCTTCGAAACTTCTTTACCGAATAATGCAGTTCTCAGAGCCATTCCTATCTGACCGGATGAAACACCTTCAATCAACGCACGATCTCTCTTAACTGTTAGTGTTAGCTCAGGATTAGTAAGATCAACACCCATCTTCAATTCTTCTACACCAGGCACATGAATACTATCTAAATAGTTCTTCAGGTTTACGGCAGTTTTGATAAGGTTATCAAACTCTTCACTCGACACTTCAATATTAACTGGTGGATCTGTTGGTGGACCATTTTGTTCCTGGTCAACACTGATTTCTGCACCAGGTACTCCTTTCATAGCTTCCCGAACTTTAGTTAAATAAGGTTCAGTTGCAACTCCCTTTCTTTTTTCAAATTCTACAAAAGAAATTTGAATACGACCCAATTCACTTCTTGTACTTCGATCTCCGGTCATGGGATCTCCAGCACCAATTGCCACATTGCTGATTACACTTTCTACAATTGGGTTGGTTTTACCACCTACATTACCTAATACTTTATTTACTTTAGACTCTAATAACTTTGTTACGCTATCAGTATATAACACATCGGTGCCTACCGGCAATTTGATGTAAACATATATTTGATTAGGATCGCCTTTTGGAAAGAAAACAACAGGAACTTTTCTAATAGCAAATAATGCTACTGAGATAAACAATAAAGCAATGGTTCCCAATAATAACTTAACAGGTCTCCAACCATAAAGTGCCCATCTTAATAAATTCTCATAATGATTCATGATCCAAGGCAAAGCAGCATGTTGGAATTGATGAATGGCATGGTTTAAAACATAAACATTCAACACTACTAAGCCCACGAAGAATATTAGCAAATTCCCCCAGAAAGGTGCACCTGCAAAGTCTAATAAAATACCTAGTATAATAGCGATCCAAAATCCTTTCTTTTTAAAGATGGCACTTTTGGGTCCTTTTAATTCTTCTTCATCAGGATGCTCCATAAAATCAACCGCAAATACTGGGTTCATAATAAATGCAACCACTAATGAAGCCGCAAGCGTAAAGATTAACATGGTAGGCAGGTAAATCATGAATTTACCAATGATACCAGGCCAGAATAACAGTGGAAAGAATGGTGCTAGTGTGGTAAGTGTACCAGCTAATACTGGAATAAATACTTCACCTGCAGCCATACGTGCCGATATAGTTGAATTTAATTTTCCTTTCCCTTCAAAGAAGATCCTATGAGTATTTTCAATAACCACAATAGCATCATCCACAATAATTCCCAATCCAAAAAGCAGTGCAAATAATACGATGAAGTTTAAGGTTACATGTCCACCCACAATTAAGTCGGCTCCAGGTAAAAATACAAATGCCACGAACATGCTCAACGGAACAGAAAGTGCTACGAAAAATGCATTGATAACTCCCATAAAAAACATCAGGATAATTAATACCAGCACAAATCCGATTACAATACTATTCACGAGATCAGTGAATGATGTTCTTGTTTTGATACTCATATCACCCGTAATCACAGCTTTCAAATCTTTCGGAAAACTGGTGACTTTCATTTCATCAACAATCTTCTTAACGCCATCACTAGTTTCAATGAGGTTCTCACCGCTTCTTTTAATAATATTTAGGGTAACAACATTCTTACCATCTAAACGTGCAAAGCTTTCTTTTTCTTTAACAGTATCTTTTACTTCTGCAATATCTTTTAAATAGATAGGCGCACCTGTTTGGTTACGAATAATTATTTTTTCAATGTCATAAGCAGATTTTAATTGTCCTTTCAGTTGCAGGTTACGTTTCATGGTACCCACATCTAATAAACCACCAGAAATATCTAAATTTTCTCTTTGTACTGCATTACTGATATCATCGAATGTAACACCTGCACTCTGCATGCGATAGTTGTCGACATTGATTTGGAATTCTCTTTCTGGAGCACCCACAATATCAACACGGTTAATTTGAGAAAGGTCTTCTAGTTTGTCTTTAAGATCATCTGCATATTTTTTTAAACGAACCAAATCATAATCACCACTCAAATTCACATACATGATGGGTTGTTCGCTGAAGCTGATTTCTAAAGCAGTGGGCGGGGAAGTTAAATCTGTGGGTAAGTCAGCTTTTGATTTATCAATAGCATCCTTCACTTTCTGCAATGCCACATCTGTTTTTACATCAGTATCAAACTCCACTTGAATAGCAGAGAAATCTTGCTGTGAAGTACTGGTGAATTTTTTAATCTTGGCACCGGTAATCCCTTTGATCTGTTTTTCGATAGGGCGGGTCACAAGGTTCTCTACGTCTTTAGGTGAATTACCTACATAAATAGTTTGTACATATATCGTTGGAATAACTATATCTGGAAATTGTTCTTTAGGTAGTGTAACAAATTGATAAACCCCCATCAAACTCACGAATACCATGAGCAGGTAAATGGATGTTTTGTTTTTGATACTCCAGGTGGTAGGTCCAAATTCTTTGAACTTACCTACTATATTTTCTAATGCACTCATACAAGTAGTTTAGTTTAATTTCTTTCAGATGGATTCGCTCTTATTTTGTTTCGGTCGTAATAATCTGACCATCATATAAGCTTTGGAAACCCTCCGTAATAATTGTGTCGCCTGTTTTCAAGCCAGTTTTAATTTCCAATTTATCACCATACATTTCTCCTGCAACCACCATTCTTTTGCGGGCAGTTAGTTTACCATTTTCAGTTACAGCTACTAATACATATCTGCCCTTATCATCCGCTTGTAAAATATTTACAGGTATGCTAATTGCATTTTTAGCTTCATAATCGAGTACACGTACTAAAGCAATCTGGTTTGGACGGAAAGTTTTATCAGTTGGAAGTTTTGCTTCTACATAAAAACTTCTACTTGTTGGGTCGATAATTTTTCCAACTACATTGATGTTTAAATCGAGCGACTTATTAATATCTGGCAATGAAATTTTAATAGGTGTACCTACTACAACACGAGTTGCATAGTTTTCAGGAATTTGTGTAGTAATTTTTAAATCGTTTGTATTTACAATTTTGATTTGACCAGGGCCCGCAAACAATTCACCTACTCTTATGTTTACTTCATCTGCTACACCACTTACATTACTGTACACAGAAGTAAATTTCAACTGCTCATCAGTAACTTTAATTTGCTCTTGTGAACTTTTCAATTGGTTCTCTAAACTCTCCGCATTATTTTTTGCAGTGATCAATTGAATTTCGGTGCCTATATTTTGTGCCCAAAGATTTTGTTGTTTCTGGTATAGATTTTTTGCAAACGCCAGTTGTGTTTTGATGGTTTGCAAACCTTGTTCAGCAGCAACTAAACTTTGTTTCACAATGGCATCATCTAGCTTTAATATTAATTGACCCTTATTTATTTGATCACCTTTTTTGATATACAATTCTCTAACTTGACCGCCAGCTCCACGAGGGGTAACATAAGAAATATTAACAGCATCTACCTTACCTTGTAAATCGATAAAGTGTGTAAAGTTTTCTTGTGCAATTACTGAGGTTGCTACCAGTTTAGCATTATCTGTTTTTGCTGATGGATCAGCAGCAAGAATGTCTGCCTCTAATTTTGTAATTTCTGTAGTTAATTTAGTTTGATCTTTTTTTAGTTGTTCTAGTTTGGCTTTCTTTTCTTTCAAAGCTGCATCAGTAGCAGTTTTACTCCCACAAGCCGCCAAAGAAAGGGCTGTTACAAATAAAATGATATAGTTTAAGTTTTTCATGTTCTTGTTTATTGTATAGTTAGTTTTAAAGTTTTCCGATCGCTTTATAGAAGTCCACTTTTGCTATGATTGCAGAATATAAGGCGTTGATATAATTTGCCTGAGCTGTTCTTAAATCAGTTTGTGCTGCAGTAATTTCTGTATTTGATCCTGATCCCAATTCAAATTTCTTTTTGGTTTGATTAAACACATTTTCTGCTAATAGCATGTTTTTCTTTTGATAATCCAACGTAATAGTAGCAGCATGGAAATTTAGTTTTGCTGTTTCTATTTCATTATCAATTGTTAAACGCAAATTGTCAATTTGGTTCTCTGTTTGTTGCAATTCCAGTTTCGACTTTGTAACATGCGATGTTTTAGAGAACCCACTAAAAATGGGTACTGTTAAGTTTAAACCAACGAAAGAGGTAGTAAACCAATCGCCTTTACCAAAAAAGTTGAACTGATTTCTCTGCGCATTTTTCGTATAGGAACCAGATAAAGCGAGTGTGGGTAGAAAACTCATTTTGTATCTTTTGATATTGAGTTCATTTAATTGCTTTGCCAGGTCTAAATATTGATATTCTTTTCGATCCGTGTAATTAAAAGTGGTATCGGCTGTAAAATCTTTTTTGATTTTATCTTCGGTCAATTCTTCGGTTAATACCAATGCATCTTTAGTAGGCATGCCTATCAAAGTCTTTAATGCCTGGTATCCGATATCTATACTATTAAGGGCTCTTAATTTTTCGGTTTCCAGATTTGAGATCTGAACAGATATTTTATCAATGTCTAGTTTTTCAACAAATCCATTTTCATAAAGTGCCTTTGTATCAGTAAGCAATTTGTTAAGTCTTTCTAAATTCGCATCAAAAATTCCGATCTGTGTTTTACTAGCTACTAACTGATAGTAAATTTTATATACGTTGGCTTTGATCATTTCTTCCGTTACTTCCACATTCTTATTAGAAAATGCAATGCTTGTTGATCGTGCTTGTAAGCCTACGAATACCTGTCCATCAAATAATAATTGTTGTAATTGTAATCCTGCATTGGCATTGTACTTAGTACCAAACTGAACTGGAATATAAGTACCTGCTGGCTGTCCAAAAATTTCACCTGGCAAAAGCGAGGTTGGGATTTTTAGATAATCGTTTCCATTAACTATTCCAGTAAGAGATGGCAAAGCTGAAGCAGTTACATCTCGATTTATTTCCAGTTGTATCTGAACATTCAATAGTGCATTTTTAACCTGCAGATTATTTTTATGTGCATAATCAACACATTCCTTCACACTAAATGCGTGTTTAATACCTGTTTGTGCCATTGCTGAACTAGCTGCAAATAAGATGCAGAAAATCCATGCAAAGACTTTAATTGGTTTTTGGTTCATAAGTTTATTGTTTTTGTCTTTCTTGCTTGTATTGATCAATTTTTTTAATTCCTTTTGTAGTTGCGATGCCGTATAAAAAGTTTTCTAAAATTTCCTGACTTACTATTGTTAGGTTATATTTTGAAACAGGAAAAATTTCTGAATTGGTAGTGATAAAGAATGTTTCGAGATGAAACTTGGTAAGAATATCAATATTAATTTCGGGTCGATATAAGTCTTCCTTGATACCCAATTCTAAATTGTCTTTGATGATATTATAGAAAAAATCCTGTTTGTGTTGATTCAACTTTTTAAAGCATTTAGGATGGTATTTCTGTATATCGTGAATAATGGTTGGGTTTAACTGCTTGAACATTTCCTTCATTGCATCCATGGATAAGAAAAATTCATGAATGCTATTTTGCTTGTTCAGCTTGTTGCGTTCACAATCTTCAAAATTCCTTTTCAACTCAATGTCCAGTACCCCTTCTACCAAAGCATCTTTATCCTCATAATACTGATAGATCGTTTTTTTACTTATCCCTAAGTGATAGGCAATGTCATCCATGCTTACGCTACGAATACCGTATCGCATGAATAAATCGTGCGTTTGTGCAATAATTCTTTCTTTCGTTTCCATAATATTAAATAGAATTGCAAAACTATGGAAACTTTTAACTTAAAAATAGTTTCCATTGATTTTAATATTAATTTTTTGTTAAGCGGTTTATAAAAGGGATAAATCAGCTTAAAATTTGGTTTTCTGAAAGATTAGACGATTCAAAGCAGTTGATATTTTATATAATCCCTGATTCTTCTTTAATTTACAGTCAAATCAGATCATGCCAAAACTAAAAAGACCCGGTTTTAAAGAAACATTGGGGAAATTATTACAGTTATTTTTCCAAGGACTAATTGTATTGGCCCCCATTGGAATCACAATTTGGGTTGTTTTCGGTCTTTTTAACTGGGTTGATAGCTTTCTGCCCAACCTAATCAACAGCTTTGCACCCGATCTTCTACAAAAAGATGCTTCCGGAAATCTTCGTAGACTACCTGGCCTTGGCTTTTTAGTAGTAGTTACCTTAGTTTTATTTGTGGGTTGGCTATCCTCCCTTTTTGTAGTGGGTAGATTGGTAGCTGTTTTCGACACCGTTTTGGAGAGAACTCCAGGCATTAAATTTATTTACTCTTCTGTTAAAGATTTTTTAGAAGCTTTTGCTGGAAATAAAAAAAAGTTCGAACATCCTGTATTGGTAAATGTTGATGGCGCAGATGTATGGAGAATTGGTTTTATGACACAGGAGAGTAGCATACATCTGGGGTTGGAAAGCCATATCACGGTATACGTACCACATTCCTATGCGATCTCAGGTATTACCTATATTGTACCCAAAGAAAAAGTACGTGTACTTCCTCCAAATATTCATCCTGCTGATGCCATGAAGTTTACTGTTTCTGGTGGTGTTTCTGAGATACACGAATAAAACAACAAACAATGAAACTGCATAATTTTAATTCTGGCCCTTCTATTCTGCCTCAAACAGTTTTAGAGCAAGCCTCGCACGCAATTCACAATTTTAATAATACTGGATTATCAATATTAGAAATTGGCCACCGTACTTCCCATTTTCAAGAGGTTATTAATAATGCAATCGCATCTGTCAAAAGATTAATGCAATTAGATGAACAGTATGAAGTTCTTTTCTTGCATGGTGGCGCTACCACTCAATTTATGCAGGTTCCGATGAACCTTTTGGATGATGGTAAAACAGCTGCTTATTGCGACAATGGGATTTGGGGAACTAAAGCAATAAAAGAAGCGTCTCTTTTCGGGAATGTAGTGGTTGCTGCAAGTTCAGCGGATAAGAACTATACTTATCTTCCAAAGAATTTACAATTTCCAGATACCGCAAGCTATTTACATATCACAACAAACAATACCGTAGAGGGAACCCAATGGCATCAATATCCTACAACGCATGTCCCTTTAATAGCTGATATGAGTAGTGATATATTTAGCAGGCCAATTGACTTTAAAAAGTTTTCACTTATTTATGCTGGGGCTCAAAAAAATATGGGAGCAGCAGGTGTAAATATGTTGGTGATTAAAAAAGATATTTTAGGAAAAATTCAGCGTCGAATTCCTACGATCATGAATTATCAAAAACATATTGAAGCCGGTTCATTAATGAATACCCCACCGGTTTTTGCTGTTTATGTAAGCATGCTTACGCTAAAATGGATCGAAGATGAAGGAGGTTTAATTGAAATGGGGAAAAGAAGTATTGAGAGAGCTTCATTATTATACAATACCCTCGATAGCCTACCCTTATTTAAATCGAATATTGCAAAAGAAGATCGCAGTGAAATGAATGCAGTATTTTTTATTGAAAATGAAAATTTACAAAATCAATTTCTTGATGAGTGCAAGCAAGCAGGATTTATTGGTGTTAAAGGATATAGAACTGTTGGAGGTGTTAGAGTAAGTATGTACAATGCCCTTCCATTAAGCAGTGTGTCAGCAATGACAGATCTTATGAAATCATTTGCTGCAAAGCACGGTTAGTATAATTTTTATAAAGAATCAAGTAAGTATCGATTATGGCCAATATAAAACCATTTAAAGCATTAAGACCACAAGCACAATTAGCAAAATTAGTTGCCAGCAGACCCTATGATGTATTAAGCAGCTCAGAAGCAAAGGTTGAAGCACAGGGTAACCCTGCAAGTTTCCTGCATATCACAAAAAGCGAAATTGATCTTCCAGATTCTATTGATGTACATGCACAGGAAGTATATAATCAAGCAAAATCAAATTTACAGGCTTCGATACAACGTGATACCTTATTCCGTGAATCAAAAGAATGCTATTATATCTATCAGCTAATTATGGATGGTAGAAGTCAGACCGGACTAGTCTGTGTAAGTAGTGTAGATGATTATGAAAATGATATCATAAAAAAGCATGAGTATACAAGACCAGAAAAAGAATTAGATCGCATCAACCATATTAAAACTTCAGGAGCTCAAACGGGAAATGTGTTTTTAGCTTACCGTAATAATGAAGAGATCGATCGCATCATTGAAAAATGGAAAAAATCAAAATCACCGGGGTACGACTTTACTGCAGATGATGGAATTCAACATACCATTTGGATTATTAGTGATGGCGGTATCATTGATCAGATTAGTTCAATTTTTGCGGAACAGGTCCCCTGCACTTATATTGCTGATGGCCACCACCGCGCTGCTTCTGCATCAAAAGTTCGTTTAGCATTAGGTGCTGAAGCAACAGAGGGATCAAACTATTTTCTAACTACATTATTCCCGGCAAATGATCTCCATATCATGGATTATAACCGTGTTGTAAAAGATCTGAATGGTTTAAGTGTAGCTGATTTTTTAAAATCACTGGAAAGTAAATTTACTGTAATCGCTGAAGGAAGCAATGCATTTAAACCCGCAAATCTTCACGAAATTGGGTTGTATGTAAATCATAATTGGTATAAACTTATTGCTAAAGAAGGAAGTTATACTACCGATCCAATCGGGGTGTTAGATGTTACCATTCTTCAGAAAAATGTACTAACAGCTTTACTGAACATCAATGATCCAAGAACGGATACCAGAGTTGACTTTGTAGGTGGAATAAGAGGGCTTGCAGAACTTGAAAAAAGGGTTGATAGTGGCGAAATGGCTGCTGCATTTAGTATTTACCCTGTTTCGATGGATCAATTATTTGATATTGCAGATAGTGGAAAAGTAATGCCACCAAAAAGTACCTGGTTTGAACCTAAACTTAGAGATGGCTTATTGACACACTTGATTTACGAATAGCATTTATAGTAAGTATTCTAAAGATTCCACCTGGAATTTTAAATTATTTTCTAGATTTACTTCAACGATAGCTATATGAATAGTAAAAGACTTTTTGATTGCCTAGATCACCAGCTTAAGAATTTTCCCAAAGAAGATATGCTGGCAGCCAAAGAAAATGGAAAATGGGTTAGTTATAGTACCGCAGCCGTAGCTGAAATTGTGAACCAATTTAGTGCTGGTCTTGTAGAATTAGGCGTTAGCGGAAATGATTTTACGCCAGAGGGAAGCGATAAAATTGCGATTCTCAGTAATAATCGACCAGAATGGGTTTTTACCGATTTAGCTGCACAACAAATCGGTGCAATTTTAATCCCTATTTATCCTACAACCAATCCTTTAGAATTAGAATTCATCTTAAATGATACTGCCACAAAATATGTTTTTGTTAGTAGCAAAGATTTATATGATAAAGTAAAAGACGTTATTGTAAAAGTTCCTTCAGTTATTAAGATATATAGTTTCGATCAATTAGAAGGTGTTCCGCATTGGTCGGAAATTACAAAACGGGCAACAGAGAATGCTATCACAAAAGTAGAAGAAATAAAATCGAAAATTCCAGATTCGCATCTTGCCACCATTATCTACACTTCAGGAACTACTGGTATTCCAAAAGGTGTGATGCTACGTCATAGTAATATATATAGCAACGTTGTTTATTCGAAAACGAGTTTTCCATTTGAAGATGCCCCAGAAACAAAAGTGTTGAGCTTCTTGCCATTGAATCATATTTTCGAAAAAATGTGTACCTATATTTATTTATTTAGCGGTATCAGCATCTATTATGCTGAAAGCCTTGAAACAATAGGAGATAATTTAAAAGAAATAAAACCAAATGGCTTTACTACCGTACCTCGTTTATTAGAAAAAGTTTTTGAAAAAATTATGCTTGCCGGTTCACACCTTACTGGTTATAAAAGAAGTCTGTTTTTTTGGGCAGTTGAACTTGCAGAAAAATATGATAATATAAAATCTGGAAGCATTTGGTATAATATGCAACTGGCCATTGCTAATAAACTCATTTTCCAAAGATGGCGCGAAGCATTAGGTGGTAACATTTCTTTTATCATTACAGGTGGTGCAGCTTGTCAAGTTAAACTCCTTCGCATTTTTAATGCTGCAAAAATTCCGGTATACGAAGGCTATGGACCTACAGAAAATAGTCCAGTAATCAGTGTTAACAGAAAAGAAAATGGAGGAACAAAATTTGGAACTGTAGGGCCTCCAATAGAAGGTATTCAAGTTCGATTAGCGGAAGATGGAGAAATTCTGGTAGCAGGTTCTTGCGTCATGGCAGGCTATTACAAGCGTCCGGATATAACAGCAGAAACAATCGTGGATGGTTGGTTATTAACCGGTGATATTGGCGTTTTTGAAGATGGAAAATTCTTAAAAATTATTGATCGAAAAAAAGAACTATTTAAAACTAGTGGTGGAAAATATGTAGCCCCTCAACCCATTGAAAATAAATTAATGGAGAGTCCGTTTGTGGAGCAATTAATAGTAATTGGCTCTGAGAAAAAATTCGTGGGAGCTCTTATTGTTCCTTCGGTGGCTACATTAAAAGATTGGATGCGCGAAAAAGAAATCCCCTTCACTACTATTGAAGATGCATTACATCATCCAAAAGTGTTAGAATTATATCGTCAACTAGTAGATAGTTTTAATACGTTTTTCAACCATGTAGAGCAAATAAAAAAATTCGAATTGTTGCCTAGAGAGTGGAGTGTGAATACCGGAGAACTCACTCCTAAATTGAGTTTGAAGCGAAAAGTTATTATGGAAAGATATAAAGATGCAGTAGAAAGGATCTACGCAGAATAAATTGATTATTATATTCCGATTAAAAAGGCACGATTAATTCGTGCCTTTTTTTGTTTTTAATTATATTTAAGCAAATCGAAACTATGCTAAGAACAAAACTAAAGGAGTTTACGCTTCTGCTGATGGGCACATTGCTTTCTACTTTTATGCAAGCACAACAGCCTTCACCCTTAAATCTACAAAAAGTGGAAGCCATTAAAACGGAAGTACTTCAATCCGTTAGTGGAAAAGAAAAAGCAGTGCAAGAAATGGTGGATATGGTTTTTAGTTTCGGAGAACTTGGTTTTCAAGAAATTGAAACATCAAAATACCTCACTGGTATTCTTGAAAAAAACGGCTTTACAATTGAACGCGGCATTTCTGGCATACCTACCGCTTGGATGGCTAAATGGGGAAATGGCAGTCCGGTTATTGCACTAGGAAGCGACATTGATTGCATCCCTAAAGCTTCTCAAAAACCTGGGGTGGCTTACAAAGACCCCATTGTTGAAGGAGCACCAGGACATGGTGAAGGACATAATTCCGGTCAGGCAGTCATCATCTTTGCAGCAATCGCAGCAAAAGAAGCGATGATCAAAAATAAAATTCCTGGCACACTTATGATTTGGCCTGGCGTGGCGGAAGAATTATTAGCGAGTAAAGCCTGGTATGTAAGAGATGGGTATTTTAAAAATGTAGATGCCTGCATTTTCACGCATGTGGGTGGAAATTTTGGTTCTAATTATGGTGATAACGGTGGTGATGGAATGGTATCAGTAAAATTTTCTTTTGATGGTGATGCGGCACATGCTGCAGGTGCCCCCTGGAGAGGAAAAAGCGCACTCGACGCCGTTGAACTAATGGATATAGGTTGGAATTTTAAAAGAGAACATTTAAAGCCTACGCAACGTTCTCATTATGTAATAGTAGATGGAGGCGACCAACCGAATGTGGTTCCATCTAAGGCAAGTGTATGGTATTATTTCAGAGAAAGAGAATACAAGGATATCAAAAGCATGTATGAATCCGCCATCAATATTGCAAAAGGTGCAGCAATGATGACTGATACAAAAATGAAATATCAAATCCTAGGAACCGCATGGCCTGGGCATTTCAATAAAGCACTAGCTATTGCCATGCATGCTAATATTGTAAAAGTAGGTTTACCTAAATGGACAGAAGCTGATAAACAATTGGCTGCTGCTGTTCAAAAATTGGTAGATGCTCCAAAAATTGATGAAGAAGGAAATCCTGTTGATGGGTTAGCATCAAAGATAGATACGTTGAAGGGTTCTGTTCCTTTCTCTTGGGGGGGTGGTTCAGATGATATTGCAGATATTTCATGGAATGTGCCCACTATTGTGTTATCATATCCTGCCAATATACTTGGCACAAAGGGACATCATTGGGGTGATGCTATTGCAATGGCTACTCCTATTGCCCACAAAGGATCTTTAGCAGGTGCAAAAGCAACCGCACTTACATTGATTGATCTGTTCACTAATCCTAAAATTTTGACGGATGCAAAAGATTACTTTACAAACGTTCAAACGAAAGACTCAAAATATATTCCTTTCATAAGTGAATCAGATCCTCCTGCTATTTATTTGAATAAAGAAATTATGAACCAGTATAGAGAAAAGATGAAGCCATTTTATTATGATCCTACTAAATACAATACCTATTTAGAGCAATTAGGTATTACTTATCCTACACTTGAAAAGAAATAAAAAATACTAAAATGCTAAAATTAAAAATTAAAATTGTTTTCGCCTTTTTATTCGGAAGCTTTCTTACTTCCAATTATATGTTGCATGCACAAACATCAAAAGCGCTTAGTGTAAAACAAGTTGATGCGATAAAGACAGATGTATTACAATCTGTAAATGGAAAAGGAAAAGCCGTACAGGAAATGGTGGATATGGTTTTTAGTTTTGGAGAACTTGGATTTCAGGAAATTGAAACCTCTAAATACATAACCGATATTCTTGAAAAAAATGGGTTCACTATTGAACGCGGCATTTCTGGCATCCCTACAGCCTGGATGGCGAAATGGGGAAATGGAAGTCCGGTTATTGCACTTGGAAGTGATATCGATTGTATTCCTAAAGCTTCACAAAAACCAGGTGTGGCTTACAAAGACCCAATCGTAGAAGGCGCTCCAGGACATGGTGAGGGCCATAACTCAGGTCAGGCTGTAATAATTTTCGCAGCCATTGCAGCAAAAGAAGCCATGATCAAAAATAAGATTCCAGGCACCTTAGTAATTTGGCCCGGAGTAGCAGAAGAATTAGTGGGAAGTAAAGCCTGGTATATCCGTGATGGATATTTTAAAAATGTAGACGCCTGCATTTTCACACACGTAAGTGGTGACTTTGGATGTGATTACGGTGATAATGGTGGAAATGGTTTAGTGTCTGTGAAATTTTCATTTGATGGTGATGCGGCTCATGCGGCAGGTGCTCCATGGAGAGGAAAGAGCGCTTTGGATGCAGTTGAGTTAATGGATATCGGATGGAATTTTAAAAGAGAACATTTGAAGCCTACTCAACGTTCACACTATGTAATTACCGATGGAGGAGATCAACCCAATGTGGTTCCATCGAAAGCAAGTGTTTGGTATTATTTTAGAGAAAGAACCTATACAGATATTCAAAGTATGTATGATGATGGAATCAAGATTGCAAATGGTGCAGCTATGATGACAGATACAAAAATGAAATATCAGATTTTAGGAACTGCATGGCCAGGGCATTTCAATAAACCATTAGCAGAAGCATTACATGCTAATATTGAAAAAGTAGGATTTCCTGAATGGTCAGAAGCGGACCAACAAATGGCATTAGCTGTTCAGAAATTAGTGGAAGCACCTAAGAAAGATAACAGTGGTAAGGAAATTAATGGTTTAAGAAAAACACTGGATACATTAAAAGGTTCCGTTCCTTTCTCCTGGGGCGGTGGTTCTGATGATATTGCAGATATATCGTGGAACCTTCCCACCATTGTTTTAAGGTATCCTGCCAATATTCCTGGAACTAAAGGACACCATTGGGCTGATGCGATAGCCATGGCAACCCCAATTGCCCACAAGGGATCTTTAGCCGGTGCAAAAGCAACTGCACTTACTCTGATTGATCTTTTTACCAATCCAAAGATTTTGGCAGATGCAAAAGACTATTATAAAAATGTACAGACAAAAGACGTTCAATACAAACCATTTATAAGTGCAACTGACCCACCTGCCATTTATTTGAATCAGGAAACCATGAATCAATATCGTGAAAAGATGAAGCCTTTTTACTATGATCCAAGCAAATATGCTTCCTATTTAGAGCAACTTGGAATAAAATACCCAACGGTAGAAAAGAAGTAATTAATTTAGAGGCCGGTGTTTCAGCAACAAATTTGCTAAAATCACCGGCCCTTATTTAATAAACCGTTCTGATGAAAACTGTGTTTTTGTTTTTAAGTGTACTTCTTTTGGCTGCCTGCGTTAAATCTACCATTCCAGACACCACTCCCTCTTGTATCAAAGAAGCAACAGCAAGTGGACAATTAAACGGCTATACAATTGGTAAAATATTGTCTTATTCCTTTCAGGGTGATACGGTTTATTTATTAGAACCCCTTGTTCCCATAGCCGACGCTCCTAATCCTGTTTACGACAAAAAATGTAATTTAATTTGTACGATTGGCGGATTTATTAGCCCGAATTTAACACTCTGTAATGGTGATATTTTTAGTAATAAAGCTATCTATATCAAAACAGTTTGGACGAAATAAAATTATTCAATTCCCGGTTGTTTTAAAATCCAGCCCGTTTTCTTTTTCTCCGCATCTACGATTGCTTTTACATCTGCTAATAATTTTTTTGCATCATACACAATGCCATCTTTTATAGTAAACTGAACACCTCCTGTTCTCACTACTTTATTGTCTGCATTTAATTCAATGGCACCTGTTCCATACAATACTTGCAAATTTTTTAAAGGATTTGCATTTACAATTGCGATATCCGCTAATTTACCTACTTCAACTGATCCAATTTCTTTATCGGCGCCTAATGCTTGTGCTGCATATAATGTAGCTGAGCGAATCACTTCCAGTGGATGAAATCCTGCTTCACGTAAGAGTTCTAATTCACGGATAAATCCAAAGCCATACAACTGATAAATAAATCCATTATCCGAACCTGCCGTAACTCTTCCCCCACGATTTTTATATTCATTGATGAATGTCATCCATAGCCGATAATTATTTTTCCATTCCACTTCTTGTTCTGTTCCCCAGCTCTGCCAGTACGATCCATGCGATTGTCTGCTTGGTTCATAAAATTTCCAAAGTGAAGGCAATGTATAAGTCTCATGCCATTCAGCTCTTCTGGTTCTTTGCAGATCACGATTGGCATCATAAATATTAAATGTTGGATCGATGGTAAAATCCAATGCCAGCAATTCATTCATTACTTTATTCCAGTGCTCACTATACGGTGGCGCTGCCTGTTTCCATAATTTACCAGCTTCTTCAAATCGATTTTGTTCGTTATTATAATTATAGTCTAATGGAAATTGTTGCACTGTTTTATCAGCGAACAGGGCTTCAGGTAATCCATACCAATGTTCCATGCTTGTCATACCTGCTCTTGCAGAGTTTAATACATTCCATCTTGCCACATCGATCTGTGCATGATGACAACAAGATCTTAATCCTAGTCTTTTATTCTCTCTGATTGCAGCGTCCATTACTTCCGGTGACGCTCCAAAAAACTTAATACCATCTGCACCATTTTTAGCATTTTGTTGCACCCATGTCCGTGCTTGTTCTGCGGTTACTATAGGTGTAGCACTTCCCATTCCAAAAGCGGTATAGGCAAATATTCTTGGCGCCGTAATTTGATTTGCTGCGCTCTTTTTCTTTTCATCCAATACCCAATCCAAACCATTTCCTGCAGATGGATCACGTATCGTAGTAATACCATGCGCCATCCATAATTTAAATACATATTCTGCAGGTGTACCTTGTTCAACACCACCAATATGTCCATGCATGTCAATTAATCCAGGCATGGCATACATCCCTTCACAATTCAACTCTTTCCCGCCGGCTTTCAGAACGGGTCTGCGACCTTCAGCAATTTTTATTCCAGGACTTCCCAATGAAGCAATTTGTACAATCTTATTTTTTTCAATTACAATATCTACAGGACCAAAAGCAGGTGCACCAGTGCCATTAATTAAAGTAACACCTCTAATAATTAGTTGCGTGTATTGTCCATCCCCCTCATTAAGCTCAGGTGCTTTGGCAATCTGCGCATCATTGGATGTAGATAAAATCATGGCAATCGAAAACGCAAATACCCATTTACTGATGATATGCATAGTTATAATTTGAAATGAAATATACAATTAAAAATAATTCCAGAAACTGGCAAATATTTATTCAGCGCTTTGAGCATTTCGTGCATTCACTTTTTTCTGCGTCTCAAGGAATTTATTTCTGATCACTGTTTGCACAGGGGTAACAGAAATTTTACTTTCCAACCAAGAGATAATATCGAGATACATAAATGCACGCGTTTCAAACCGGTCGTGCTCTAGTTCCTTTAATTGAACCAGTAATTTTTCAAACTCTGGTTTTAATTCTTTGGGCGATAGTCTAAAACTATATCTGATAAATGCAAATACCGCCACTTCTACTGTACTAAGATTTTCCATTTTCGACATAAACCGGTACACAGATTTCAGTAAGTATTCGAGTATATCATAATTCCCCAATTCATAATGTGCTATCAAATGCAATAGTCTTGCATAACATTGCAAATCGGTTCTTAAATCAACCTTCCAATTAATTATCTTATTGAGGAAATCGATACTTCTATCAAAATCACCGCTTCCAAAATAGAGGGAAGCGATTTTATAATAGAACACCAATACTCTGTGCCTATCGAGATACAATTCATATTCTTGAAGTTTTGCTTCTATTAAAGGAACTTCAATTAACCCCTCGGTAAACGTTCCCTCCATAAAATGTTGGTTCAGTTTTGCGATCTGGATATATACAAATACTTGAATCAGGTTATTATGATTCAGTTGAACAATAGCGCTTTGAGAAAAATTTTCAAAACACTGTATGGTTTCCCGAAATTTTTGATAATTGCCCAGGTCGAAATGTGCACTCGTTAAATTATGTAAGCCCTTTATATAATGTGCCGTTTCTACATCAATCATCTTCGGTTCCTGATGAAAAAGATCTACCCATTTCTGACAATATCTATAATACATGATCAGATCCTGAACAATAAATGCATACCAGCATTTACACTGATATCGATACAATTTTTCATAAAATCCCTTGCAATCTTTCGAAGCGTCTAATAACCCATTATTGTACAAAAGATTGAGCGATTCAGCATCCTTACTGTTTCGAGCCAACCCATTTTTGATATACCAACTATATAATTGAAGTGATAAATTTGATAGTGCACCGATCATGGTAAGCCTATAATTGGTTTCCTCCACTTCAGTAGCTAATCTATCCGCCCGATCCTGCATGCTTCGAGTAATATGAAGCCCTTCAATATTTTTCTCTAAAAACAAGGCTTGAAGAAGATAAGTAACCTGATTATTGGTCTTCGATAATTCTTTGATCTTTTCTAAAACTTTAAGGCTTTGATGATAAAGACCTTTATTATAGAGTATCCTGGCAAAATCGAGCTGTTCATGAATTTGTATATCGATATTATCATCCTGCTTCAAAAGCCTCAAGCTATTTAATAATTCGCGGTATAAATGGGCCTTTAAGTTCGATAATTGCTGTTTTTGAATAGTGGGATTCTTTTTAAATAGCAAATCCTCATCATAGATATCCATTTTATCTAATGCGTCGAATAATTGTATGATTTTGAGGTCACTTGAAGCTGAATTTCTTTTCACAAATAGTTTGAAATTCCGCTTTTCTGATCTTTCTAGCGACTGAATCAATAAAAACAAAGCATCGGTAGAACGGTTAGGCATCGTAATTTATTTGGGCCAAAATTCAATAACAGTAAGGCTTTCATCAAATATAATACAATTTGAGCACTGTAAAAACCCCACTATTTTGATCAAAATAAACCATTGTTTGCATATACATTCGAATATGGCAGGTTGGCTTCTTTGTTATAAAGGACATCCCATAACAAATTGAGTCGCCTGTTTTCTTGTCTAAAAAGGTTTAAATAGGTAATACATGAGTGAAAAAATCTATATATTCGATACTACATTGCGCGATGGAGAGCAAGTACCCGGTTGTAAGTTGAATGCTACTGAAAAGTTAGAACTTGCTTTGAAACTCGAGGCCTTGGGTGTTGACATTATTGAAGCAGGCTTCCCTGTTTCTAGTCCTGGAGACTTTGAATCAGTTTCCCAAATTTCCAAAGTGATAAAAAATGCCACTGTTTGCGGATTAAGCCGTGCAGTACAAAAAGATATTGAAGTAGCTGGAGCTGCTTTAAAATATGCACATCGCTCTAGAATTCATACAGGAATTGGCACATCCGATTTTCATATCAAGAGCAAATTCAATTCTAATAGAGAAGATATTTTAGAGAGGGCGATCCAGTGTGTGAAATGGGCTAGAAATTTTACGGATGATGTTGAGTTCTACGCAGAAGATGCAGGTAGAACTGAAAATGAATATTTAGCGCGAGTAGTAGAAGCCGTTATCAAGGCCGGTGCTACTGTTGTAAATATTCCAGATACCACAGGCTATTGTTTGCCAAACCAATATGGAGAGAAAATTGCTTACTTGATCAACCATGTTCCCAACGTTGACAAGGCAATCCTTTCCTGCCATTGCCACAACGATTTGGGGTTAGCTACTGCTAACAGCATTGCTGGCATTATTAGTGGTGCTCGACAAATTGAGTGTACCATTAATGGATTAGGTGAGCGTGCTGGAAATACAGCATTAGAAGAAGTGGCCATGATTATTCAATCGCATAAGGACCTAGGTTTTTATACCAATATTGATAGCAAACAATTGAATCCATTGAGCCGTGAGGTTTCGGATATCATGCGTATGCCTGTTCAACCAAATAAAGCAATCGTAGGAGCAAATGCATTTTCACATTCATCAGGTATTCACCAGGATGGATTTTTGAAAGATGCTCAGACATATGAGATCATAAACCCTGAAGTAGTAGGTGCAGGGGAAAGTAAAATCGTGTTAACTGCAAGAAGCGGAAGAAGCGCTCTTGCACACCGCTTTCAAAAGATTGGTTACCAGTATACCCGTAACGATATAGACTTTTTGTATGAAAAGTTCTTACAGGTTGCCGATCGCAAAAAGGAAGTGGAAGAGAGCGATTTGCATGCGCTAGCAAAGGCTTATAGCCCAGAGCTGGCCACTAATTAGGGTTTTCTCATAAGTATAGTTTTAGTTTTTACGCGCGGCGCAAATGCGCCGCGCTTTTTAAGTCATTATAAACCTTAATTATTTTTCGAAATAAGATTATGGCAAATTATTACAACGAAAACACGGTTATATTTCTCGATGGCAAATTTGTAAAAGCAGCAGAGTCGAAAATTGATTTATACAGTCAATCACTTCACTATGGCTTTGCGGTTTTTGAGGGCATTCGTTCTTATAGAACTACAAATGGTAGTACCCAAATTTTTAAAGCCAAGGAACATTATGATCGCTTAAAGCATTCTGCAGATTCATTAAGACTCCCATATCAGTTCGATCCAGAAAAGCTTATTGAAGCTACCTATGAAGTTCTGAAACAAAATAATTTACAGGACGCGTATATCCGTCCATTAATTTATGGAGCACCGAATATGTCCTTCAATCACAATACCGAAGCTCATCTTACCATTCAGGCATGGGAAATGGCTGCTTTTTTAGGAGATAAATTATTGCGTATTGGTACTTCTACTTTTCAACGTCCCAATCCAAAAGGATTTAAAATTACAGCAAAAGCTTCCGGTCACTATGTGAATAGCATCCTAGCCAGCTACGAAGTAAAAGACATGGGATATGATGAAGCATTGTTAACGGACATGAATGGTTATGTGGCTGAAGGCCCGGGTGCAAATATGTTTTTCGAAAAAGATGGAAAATTATTTACTCCTGCTCTAGGCAATATTTTACCCGGTATTACTCGTTCAACTGTATTAGAAATTTGTAAAGACCTAGGAATTTTTGTGGAAGAAAAATTCTTTACAATAGAAGAAGTATATGGTTCAGATGCAGCCTTTTTTTGTGGTACCGCTGCAGAAGTGATTGGTTGGGAAAGCCTTGATGGGATTGCATTTAAGAAAGATTGGAATGATACATTGAGTAAAAAAATACAAGCCGCTTATAAAGCAATAATTGTAGCTAACAAATAATTTGAACATTAAGATTTGGAAATCAGGATATCATGGAATTAAATAAGTACAGCAAAACGATTACACTAGATGCAACACAACCTGCAGCCCAGGCTATGTTCTATGGAATTGGTTTAACAGATGAAGATTTGCAAAAAGCACAAGTTGGGGTGGTGAGTATGGGTTATGATGGTAACACTTGCAATATGCATTTGAACGAATTAGCTCAAAAAGTTAAAAAAGGTGTTTGGGAAAATAATTTAGTGGGCCTCATTTTCAATACCATTGGAGTGAGTGATGGTATGAGTAATGGTACCGATGGCATGCGTTATTCTTTAGTGAGCAGAGATGTGATTGCAGATTCAATTGAAGCCGTTTGTGGTGCGCAATATTATGATGGATTAATTGCCATTCCTGGTTGTGATAAAAATATGCCGGGCTCATTAATTGCAATGGGTCGTTTAAATCGTCCCTCCATTATGGTATATGGTGGAACCATCGCACCGGGCCATTATAAAGGTCAAGACTTAAATATAGTTTCAGCTTTTGAAGCACTAGGTCAGAAAATTGCCGGCAATTTGAGCGAGGCAGATTTTAAAGGTATCGTACAACATGCTTGTCCAGGCGCAGGTGCCTGTGGTGGTATGTACACGGCAAACACCATGGCAGCTGCTATTGAAGCACTTGGCATGAGCCTACCTTTTTCTTCTTCAAACCCGGCATTGAGTGAAGAAAAACAAAAAGAATGTGAAGACGCCGGCGCAGCTATCAAATTGTTATTGGAAAAAGACATCAAACCAAAAGATATCATGACGCGTAAAGCATTTGAAAATGCTATTACTATAATCATGATATTGGGTGGTTCTACCAATGCCGTTTTACACATGATTGCCATGGCAAAAAGTGTAGAAGTTAGTATTACACAAGATGATTTTCAAACTATCAGTGATAAGACACCAGTGCTTGCTGATTTTAAACCAAGTGGAAAATATTTAATGCAAGACCTACACCAATATGGTGGCGTTCCTGCAGTGATGAAATACTTATTAAAAAAAGGATTCTTACACGGCGACTGCTTAACTGTTACTGGAAAAACACTCGCTGAAAATTTAGAAAATGTACCTGATCTAAACTTTGATCAGCAGAAAATTATATTCCCCCTGGAGTCACCCCTAAAAACTACTGGTCATTTACAAATCCTCTACGGCAATCTTGCTGAAAAAGGCTCTGTGGCAAAGATCAGTGGTAAAGAGGGTGAAAAATTTGTGGGACCAGCCCGCGTTTTCGATGGCGAGCAAGAATTGATCAAAGGCATTAACTCTGGAAAAATTAAACACGGAGATGTAGTAGTAATCAAACACGTCGGGCCCAAAGGTGCTCCTGGAATGCCTGAAATGCTAAAGCCTACTTCCGCCATTATTGGTGCAGGTTTAGGTAAATCAGTTGCACTAATTACGGATGGAAGATTTAGCGGTGGAACCCACGGATTTGTTGTGGGTCATATTACACCCGAAGCATTTGTAGGTGGTTTAATTGGATTAGTGGAAGATGATGATGTGATTGAATTAGATGCTGTAAATAATTCGATCCATCTTCGAGTCAGCGATGAAATAATAGCTCAACGCAGAGCTAATTGGAAACAACCTGCATTGAAAGCAACAAAAGGTTTGTTATTCAAATATGCTCAATGTGTAAAAGATGCTTCTGAAGGTTGTGTAACCGACGAAGCCTAAAATAATTAAGTTCAACATTCAATATTTACTGATGGAAACTTTAGAAGTAAAAAAAGAAACGTTAGCAAAACAAACGCAAACTATCAGCGGCTCACAAGCTGTACTGGAAGCATTTGTTGCAGAAGGAGTAGATACCATTTTTGGTTATCCAGGTGGTGCTATCATGCCTATTTATGATGCATTGTATGATTACCATGATAAACTAAAACATATTCTTGTACGTCATGAGCAAGGTGGTATTCACGCTGGGCAAGGTTATGCACGAGCTTCAGGAAGAGTAGGTGTTGTATTCGGCACAAGTGGTCCGGGTGCAACCAATTTAGTGACAGGATTAGCAGATGCTATGATCGATAGTACACCGCTTGTTTGTATCACGGGTCAGGTATTTGCTCACTTATTAGGAACTGATGCATTTCAGGAAATCGACGTCATCAATATTACCACACCTGTTACTAAATGGAACTATCAGGTTACTGA
Source organism: Bacteroidota bacterium (assembly GCA_037127755.1). GTDB lineage: Bacteria > Bacteroidota > Bacteroidia > Chitinophagales > Chitinophagaceae > Sediminibacterium. Next base: position 15,093 of record JBAXXT010000003.1, on the reverse strand, counting down.
TGCAACTGAAATTCCTGCTGTATTAGCAAAGGCTTTTTATATCGCAAGAACTGGTCGCCCTGGTCCGGTTTTAATCGACATCACAAAGAATGCGCAATTACAACAATTCGAATACGAGGGTTATACAGCATGTACACATATCAGATCTTATCGTCCAAAACCAATTGTTCGAAAAGAATTTGTGGCAGAAGCTGCTGAACTGATCAATAAAGCTGAAAAGCCATTTGTGATTTTTGGCCAAGGTATTATTCTGGGTAAAGCAGAAAAAGAATTTAAAGCTTTTATTGAGAAAGCCGGACTACCTGCTGCATGGACAATAATGGGATTAAGCGCATTAGAATCAGATCATCCTCTAAATGTGGGTATGCTGGGCATGCATGGTAACTACGGACCCAATGTATTAACCAATGATTGTGATGTATTAATTGCAATCGGTATGCGATTCGATGACCGCGTTACGGGTCGTTTAGACAAATACGCTAAACAAGCCAAAGTAATTCATTTAGACATTGATCCTTCTGAGATTGATAAGAATGTGAAAGCAACAGTAGGTGTTTGGGGCGATTGTAAAGAAACACTTCCCCTACTTACGAAATTGGTCGAAGAAAAAAAACATACTGCCTGGGTTAACAAGTTCAAAGATTATATGGCGGAAGAAGTCAAAGAAGTTATTCACGATGAATTAAATCCAACTAGTGAAATTTTAACCATGGGTGAAGTGATTCGCAATTTGAATGAATTAACAGAAGGCAATGCCATTATTGTAACGGATGTTGGTCAACACCAAATGGTAGCTTGCAGATATGCGAAGTTTAATAAATCAAAAAGCAATATTACTTCGGGTGGTTTAGGAACCATGGGCTTTGGCTTACCTGCTGCCATCGGAGCAAAATTTGGTGCACCAGACCGTCAGGTAATTACAATTATAGGAGACGGAGGTTTTCAAATGACTTTGCAAGAATTAGGCACCATCATGCAAAATGAAGTGGATGTAAAAATCCTCATCTTGAATAATCAATTCCTTGGAATGGTACGCCAGTGGCAGCAATTGTTTATGGATAAACGCTATTCATTTGTAGATATCGCCAGTCCTGATTATGTAACACTTGCAAAAGCTTATAGAATTGAAGGACAAAGCGTAAGTAAGAGAGAAGATCTTCATAACGCTATATCAACCATGTTGAACCACAAAGGATCTTATTTATTAGAAGTAATGGTGGGTAAAGAAAATAATGTATTTCCAATGGTACCACAAGGATGTAGTGTAAGCGAAATCAGATTAAAGTAAGTATAACTTTTCATTAAAAATTCCCATTTGGGTTGGTTATGAATAAACAAGAATTTACCATCACTGTATACACCGAAAACCATATTGGTTTATTGGTTCGTATTGCTACGATGTTTTCTCGTAGAAAAATTAATATCGAAAGTTTAAATACCTCACCTTCTGAAGAAGAAGGTATTCATCGCTTTACTATCGTGATTAATGAGTTTGAAGAAGTAGTAAGAAAACTGGCTCGCCAAATTGAAAAACAAGTTGAAGTATTAAAAGCTTATTATAATACCAATGATGAAATAGTGTGGCAGGAATTAGCATTGTATAAAGTATCAACAGATGAGATTGCAGAAAAAGTACAAGTAGAACGATTACTTCGCGAATACGGAGCAAGAGCAGTAGTGATTCGCAAAGACTATACCGTTTTTGAAACCAGTGGACATAGAGAAGAAACCGATAAACTGGTAGCATTTTTGGCTCCTTATGGTTTAATTGAATTTGTAAGAAGCGCAAGAGTAGCAATCATTAAAGCTTCTCATGGCTTCCACGAAAAATTAAGAGAATTCGAAGAAGCTATGCCTGGTGAAGAACAAATAGAAAATGAATTCCTGAATAAACAGGACAGTGTTTTTACCATGTAAATTTAAAATAGAATAAAATATTCATCAACAAAACCAGGGCCTTAATAGACTTTGGAAAACAAAACAAAACAAATGGGCAATTATTTTAACACACTATCATTAAGAGAAAAGCTGAATCAATTAGGCGTATGTGAATTCATGGATAAAAGTGAATTTGCAGATGGTGTAAACAAATTGAAAGGAAAGAAATTAGTAATCGTAGGCTGTGGTGCACAAGGTTTGAACCAAGGTTTGAATTTACGCGATTCTGGTTTAGATGTTACTTATACTTTACGTAAAGAAGCTATTGAAGCTAAACGTCAGTCATGGAAATCTGCTACTGAGAATAATTTTACAGTAGGTACATACGAAGAACTTATTCCTACAGCCGACTTAGTAATTAACTTAACACCAGATAAACAACATACTTCTGTTATCAATGCCATCATGCCATTGATGAAACATGGAGCTACGCTTTCTTATTCTCATGGTTTTAATATCGTGGAAGAAGGAATGCAAATTCGTAAAGATATTACCGTAATCATGGTAGCTCCTAAATGTCCTGGCTCTGAAGTTCGTGCCGAATATCAACGCGGATTTGGAGTGCCTACTTTAATTGCTGTTCACCCAGAGAATGATCCTGAGGAAAAGGGATGGGAATACGCGAAAGCATATTGTGCAGGTACTGGTGGACATAGAGCAGGTGTATTACAATCTTCTTTTGTGGCAGAAGTGAAATCAGATTTAATGGGAGAACAAACCATTCTTTGTGGTTTGTTACAAACAGGATCCATTCTTTCTTTCAACAAAATGATAGAGAAAGGAATTGATAAAGGTTATGCTTCTAAATTAATACAATACGGATGGGAAGTAGTTACCGAAGCTCTAAAGCAAGGTGGCATTACTGCGATGATGGATCGCTTATCGAATCCTGCAAAGATCAAAGCATATGAGCTTTCTGAAGAATTGAAAGACATCATGAGAAGCTTGTTCCAAAAACACCAAGACGATATCATGAGCGGAGAATTCTCTAAGACCATGATGGAAGACTGGGCTAATAATGATAAAAATTTATTGACCTGGAGAGCTGCTACTGGTGAAACTGCTTTTGAAAAAACACCTGCAGGTGATGTAAAAATTGCAGAGCAAGAATTTTTCGACAATGGTTTGTTAATGGTTGCCTTTGTTCGTGCTGGTGTAGAATTGGCTTTTGAAACAATGGTTGAATCTGGTATCAAAGAAGAATCCGCATACTATGAATCTTTACACGAAACACCATTGATTGCCAATACCATCGCTCGTAAGAAATTATTTGAAATGAACCGTGTGATCTCTGATACTGCAGAATATGGTTGTTATTTATTTGATCATGCATGTAAACCTTTATTGGCCGATTTCATGAAGAAAGTTGAAACCAATGTAATTGGTAAGAACTTTAATGCAGGAAGCGACGCAGGTGTAGATAATAAAGTAATCATCGCTGTAAACGAAGTAATTCGTTTCCATCCAGTTGAAATGATTGGTGCAGAATTGCGTAGAGCAATGACTGATATGAAGACTATCAGTACCGTTGCTTAGTATTATTCTATAAAAAATAAGACCAGGAACTGCTAAAATTAATTATCTTAGCAGTTCCTTAATATATGTATTTACAGCAAAACCATATTTATTCTCCTACATCAACAGCCATGCTGTTGTTTGCTGCTGTAACATTTACAACAACATCTACGACCCTGTAAGGGGTTGTAATTTCCATATCATCCATGGGCTGTTGTTTACAGCTGTTATCAAAAGAAAAGATCGTTTTAAAAATTTTCCTTTCAGGAATAAGAAATAATAAATATGCAAGTTTTAAAATTCGGTGGCAGTTCTGTAGCAAACGCTAGCAACATGAACAAAGTGGTAGAAATTGTTTTGAAAGCGGCTATGAAAGAACCCACCATTTTAGTGCTATCTGCAATGGGTGGCGTAACTGATAGTTTAATTAATACCGGGAAATTGGCAGAATCTGGTGATGAGTCTTATAAAACTATATTGAAAGAGCTAGAACAGAAACACCTTGATGCTGTCAGAGATCTTTTACCTATTCAACAACAAAGTGCAACGCTTAGTCAGGTAAAACAAAAATTCAACGAACTAGAAGCTATCAGTGATGGTGTTTTTTTGTTAGGAGAATTATCAGACAGAACGAATGATAAAATGGTTAGTTATGGAGAATTACTTTCTTCATTAATGATAGCTGCTAAAATTAAATCAGTAGAAACATCAACTGTTTGGGTAGACTCACGTTTACTGATTCGTACGAACTCTGAACATGGGAAGGCGAATGTTGACTTTGCAATTACATCAGAAAATATTACTGGCTTTTTTAACACTAACGCTGCAAAGATCTATGTGGCACCAGGATTTATTTCTAGCGATATACATAACCATACTACTACATTAGGCAGAGGTGGTTCTGATTATACTGGTGCTATATATGCAGCAGCTTTACAAGCATCTGTCTTAGAAATTTGGACAGATGTAAGTGGTATGATGACAGCCGATCCTAGACTGGTTAATAATGCAAGGCCCATTCATCGTATCTCTTATCAGGAAGCCATGGAGCTTTCTCATTTTGGAGCGAAGATTATTTATCCTCCTACCATTCAACCCGTGATGAAACAGAATATTCCTGTTTGGATCAAGAATACATTTGCACCAGAAGAGTATGGAACACTCATTGAAAACAGTTCCGCTCACACAGATAATATCATTCGTGGAATATCATCAATAAATAAAATAAGCCTCCTGAGTTTAGAAGGTAGTGGCATGGTGGGAATACCTGGATTTTCAAAACGATTGTTTGAAGCATTGGCAAATGAATCTGTGAATGTGATTTTAATTACCCAAAGTTCCTCTGAACATTCTATCTGCGTTGGAATCAACGAAGCAGAAACTGCAAAAGCTAAACGAGCTATTGACCATGCTTTTAGTTTTGAAATACAGAGTGGAAAAGTAGAGCCTTTAAAAGTAGAGAAAGGATTATCCATTGTGGCATTGGTGGGTGAACAGATGAAGAGTCATCCCGGTATTAGTGGAAAAATGTTTGGTGTTCTGGGACGAAATGGTATTAATGTTAGAGCCATTGCACAGGGCTCCTCAGAAAAAAATATATCAGCCGTTTTATCTGCCTTTGATGTTCAAAAAGCAATCAACGTACTACATGAAGAATTTTTTGAAACTACTTATAAACAGCTGAACTTATTTATTGCCGGAACTGGAAATGTGGGTGGTAAATTATTAGCACAAATACAAAAACAGTATCAGTATTTACAAGATAATCTTCGATTACAAATCAGAGTTGTTGGCTTAGCAAATAGCAAAAACAATTTGATCAATGAGGAAGGAATTGATTTAAATTCTTGGAAAGAAAAATTATCAGATTCGTCGAAGGGTACTATTCACAATTTTGTGGATACTATTAGAAAGCTCAATTTAAGAAACAGCGTATTTGTTGATGTAACAGCAAATGCGGATGTAGCATCGGTTTATAGTAAATTATTAGGTAAAAGTATTTCGGTGGTAGCCTGCAATAAAATTGCTTGCTCATCCTCATATGAGTCCTATCATCATTTAAAGTCTTTGGCGAGAGAATTCAATGCGCTTTATCTCTATGAAACCAATGTTGGAGCAGGTTTGCCGGTGATTGGTACTTTGAATGATCTTCTGCGCAGTGGTGATCAGGTTACAAAGATTCAAGCAGTTCTTTCCGGAACACTCAATTTTGTATTTAACCATTACGATGGTAAAAAGCCTTTTGCTCAAGTAGTGCGTCAGGCACAAGACGAAGGATATACTGAACCAGATCCACGTTTAGATTTGGGTGGAACTGATGTGATGCGCAAGATTATGATATTAGCTCGTGAAGCTGGGCAGAAATTAGAAATGGGGGATATCAGCAATGAATATTTTCTACCAGCATCCTGCTTCGAAGGATCTGTTGCAGATTTTTATGCAGAGATGGAAAAACAAGAAACGCATTTCAAAGCTATTTATGAAGCAGCTGCTGCTAAAAATTGCAAACTGAAATTTGTAGCGTCTTATGAAAATGGAAAGGCTTCAGTTGGATTACAGCATATCCCTGCCAATTCCGATTTCTATCATTTATACGGAAAGGATAATTTAGTATTATTCTTTACCGAACGATATCCGGAGCAACCCTTGGTGATCAAGGGTGCAGGTGCAGGAGCTGAGGTTACAGCGTCTGGTATATTTGCAGACATTATTCGTGTTGCAAGAGTATAATTTTATCATCTTAATGAACCGAGTATTATGAGTGATTTATATAAAGGGCTTGATAGAAATCATGTGGTTAAAATTCATTCGCCTGCAACCGTAGCTAATATGGTTTGCGGATTCGACGTATTGGGTTTTGCTGTGAACGAACCATATGATGAAATGCAGATTCGTTTTTCTGATACTCCCGGCATTACAATCATTAATGATGACGAATATAATTTACCAACAGAACCAGAAAAAAATGTAGCTGGTGCGGCACTTCTTGCCATGATGGAGGAAATTGAAGGGGGTTATGGATTTGAACTTACTATCAAAAAAAATATTAAACCAGGAAGTGGAGTAGGTTCTAGTGCTGCAAGTGCTGCTGGCGCCGTTGTTGCAGCCAATAGATTACTGAATGATCGCTTCGATAAAGAAACCCTTGTTCGTTTTGCTATGAATGGCGAAAAACTCGCATCGGGTGTAAAGCATGCTGATAATATTGCTCCCTGCATTTATGGAGGTGTAACACTTATCCGTTCCATTTTCCCTTTAGATATTGTGGCACTTTCTGCACCCAAATTATTCGTTACAATTGTGCATCCTCAAATTGAAGTAAAAACTTCTGACGCCAGAAGTATCTTAAAACATAAGGTTCTATTAAAAGATGCCATCAAACAATGGGGCAATATTGCCGGCTTAGTTGCAGGATTATTAAAATCTGATTATGAATTAATTGGACGCTCTTTGGAAGATGTAATTATTGAACCTGTTAGAAGTATTCTGATTCCGGGCTTTGATTTAGTAAAACAAAAAAGTAAAGAAGCTGGTGCACTGGGTGGTGGAATATCTGGAAGTGGCCCTTCGATCTTTATGCTGAGTAAAGATGAAATTACAGCTATCGCTGTTGAAAAAGAAATGAAATCGATTTACGAAAAATTAGGATTGGATCATCATACTTATGTAACTACAATGAATCATTCTGGTGTTCAATTTGTATAATCTATATTCTGTTTATGAACTATTATAGTCTTAATAAAAATGCTTCCAACGTAAATTTTCGTGAAGCTACGATTAAAGGTCAGGCACCTGATAAAGGTTTATATTTTCCAGAATATATACCCACTGTGGCATATGAGATCATCAAAAATATAGGTACTTATTCAAAAGAAGAATTGGCTTTTGAAATTATGTTACCCTATGTTGGGAATACCATCACAAAATCTGATTTACTTAAAATAGTTACAGAAACTATTAATTTTCCTTTCCCTCTTGTTTCAGTAAATAAAGATATCTACTCACTTGAATTATTTCATGGGCCAACACTTGCTTTCAAAGATGTGGGTGCGCGTTTTATGAGTAGATGTCTGGGATATTTTTCAACGCAACAAAGAAATAAAATTACTGTACTAGTTGCTACTTCTGGCGATACAGGTGGGGCTGTAGCCAATGGGTTTTTAGGTGTGGAAGGTGTAGAAGTAGTGATTTTATACCCTTCTGGAAAAGTAAGTCCTGTTCAGGAACTACAATTAACAACCTGCGGACAAAATATCAAAGCCCTGGAAGTAACAGGAAGTTTTGATGATTGTCAGGCCATGGTGAAAGATGCATTTATGGATGCAGATCTAAATAATCATCTTACACTTACCTCTGCCAATAGTATCAATGTAGCGCGATGGTTACCACAACAATTATATTATTTCTTTGCTTATCAACAGTGGATCAAAGAGAATGAAACAGCGCCAATTATTTCAGTGCCCAGCGGCAACTTCGGAAATATTTGCGCGGGTTTATTAGCACATGTTAGTGGCTTACCTGTTGAACATTTTATTGCTGCATGTAATGTAAATGATTCGGTGCCTGAATATTTAAGAACGGGTAATTATCAATCAAAGAAAGCAGTTTCCACTATATCAAATGCTATGGATGTAGGTAATCCGAGTAATTTTGTAAGAGTATTAGAATTATTTCAAAGCTCTTATCAAACCATCAGTGAAAAAATTTCTGGTTACACAGTTAGCGATGAAATTACTAAACAAACGATAGCTGAAGTTTATAAAAAGGACCACTACATCTTAGACCCACATGGAGCAGTAGCGTATTATGCATTAGCAGACTACTTGCATTCGCATCCCGGAAAAAAAGGAATGATTTTAGAAACAGCGCATCCGGTAAAGTTTCCCGATACAGTAGAAGAAGTAATTGGGAGAAGTATAGAAATCCCCGAAGCTGTAAAACCATTATTTCATTTAGAAAAAAAATCGGTTTTAATGGAGCCTAATTTTTCGGAATTGAAGAGCTGGTTGCTTAGACAATAATAAATATTCACTTAGAGGGAACACAACAAATGGGCTGAAGCCCAATTTTACCTGCTCTTACAATCCCTAGGCTGAAGCCTAGGGTTAACATCAATTATTTTTGTGTTTCTCATCCTAGGCTGAAGCCTAGGGTTAACATCAATTATTTTTGTGTTTCTCATCCTAGGCTGAAGCCTGGGGTTAACATCAATTACTTTTTACTTTTTAAACTCCATGACCCTCGAATCTTCGCCTTCACTAATAGATTCGCATCAGCATCATTTTTGAATTGCTCTTTTATTGGATCCCATTGTAAATTTCTTCTGGTTTGATATGCAATATTTGCTAAACAACATACCGAACTTGTTCTATGGCCTGTCTCTACATCACAGATTGGTTGAACACCAGTTTTAATTCCATCTAACCAATTCTGATAATGATTCGCACTATTATATAACCTGATTTCATTTGGCTGAATAACAGCAGTAGCAATATTTTTAGGATTACTATCGAGGTATTCTCTGGAAATATCGATGGTTCCTTTTTCGCCTATAAAGCGTACACCTAACCCTCTTCCAAAATCAACATGTTTCATCACAATACCATTTGCATAAATCATTTCTAATCCCTTCAATGCATTATCCTTTGGAGGGTTAAATGATACCGGGCCTGACTGATCCATTCCCAAGGCCCACTGAGCAATATCAAACATATGTGCACCCCAGTCGCTCACACCACCACCACCATAGTCTTTATAAGAACGCCAATGCGGATAGATATCCTGCTCAACAGGGGGAGATAATTCTGAATGATAAGGATTGTAAACAGCTGGTCCTACCCAACCTTCCCAGTCAAGATTTACAGGTGTTGACATCGGTGTTAGATTGTATGCAATACTGGGATCACCTACATTAACCAATACTTCCTTAATATTTCCGATGTATCCATTACGCACTAATTCAGATGCTTGCCTGAAATTTTTCCAGGAACGTTGCATGCTACCAACTTGCAAAATCACTTTGTTTTTATGCACTGCATTTACCATGGCTCTGCCTTCTTCAATAGAATGCGCCATTGGTTTTTCAACAAAAATATGTTTACCTGCATTCGCTGCCATCACAGTCATTACTGCATGCCAATGATCAGGAGTTGCTATAACAACTGCATCAATATCCTTTCTTTCTAACAATTCTCTAAAATCACTATACCCTTTAAAGCCTTTGTATTCTCCCTTCTGCGCTGCTACTGCATGAATCTTCTCCGCAATTTTTTGAAATGCTGCTATCTTTTGTGAATCCACATCCGAACCGGCAACAGCTTGTGTGATGGTACTAAAACTATTAATCAAACTCTTTGCTTGTTTGCCTGTTCCTATATATCCCAGATTGATTCGATCACTTGGAGCAGTAAATCCTCTGCCCATTACAAAACGGGGAATAATAGTAAACCCAATTGCAGCTTTAACAGTAGTCTGCACAAATGAACGGCGACTAACCGTATTATTTTTAATTGTCATGTGGCAAGTATTTGAATAGAAATTTACTGCTTTATCTTGTCAAAAGAAAATTTATTGGATAATCCTTATCTTCCAAAACGAATTTATCTAATTGCCTTATGAGAACTTGTTTCAGACTCCTTGCTCTTTCTTTTTTAAGTTGCTTTTCTTTATTCGGAATTGCACAAACAAAAAAACTTCTTACTGTTAAAGGTCTATACGCTTCTGTTGAAGTGCTCAGAGATCAATGGGGAGTAAATCATATTTATGCTGAGAATCAGCACGACCTGTTTTTTTCGCAAGGATATTGCGCAGCAAAAGACCGCTTATTTCAATTTGAGATCTGGCGAAGACAAGCTACTGGAACAGTTGCTGAAATTTTAGGAGAAAGAGAATTAAAAAGAGATATCGGAACCCGACTATTCAAATACAGAGGGGATTTGAAAACAGAACTCAATCATTATCATCCCCAGGGTGAGGCCATTATTAATGCTTATACTGATGGCGTAAACAGTTATATCGACGAAGTATTATCTCATCAAGAATTACTTCCCATAGAATTTCGGTTGTTGAAAATACTTCCTGGCAAATGGACACCAGATGTGGTCATTTCAAGACATCAAGGATTGTTAGGAAATATTACAGAAGAATTAAAAATTGGAAATGCAGTGTCAAAAGCTGGTGCTGAAAAAGTAAAAGAACTGATGTGGTTTCATCCTAAAGATCCTGATTTACGCATCGATTCAGCAATCGATCAAAAATTATTGAATGATAATATTTTAGAATTGTATAATGCCTACAGAAAAGAGATTGTATTTGAGGCTAGCGACATTAGCAAAGCCGAAGAAGACCCGGATGCAGTGATGAATTTATTGAAACAGCCTATTTCAAATGCTTATCAACCAGCTTTCGAACATGGTATCGATGGATCAAATAATTGGATAGTCAGTGGCAATAGAACAGCGAGTGGCCACGCCATGCTTGCAAACGACCCGCACAGAAAAATTGCAGTGCCATCTTTACGATATATGGTTCACTTAGTGGCACCAGGATGGAATGTAATTGGTGGTGGTGAACCTGAAATTCCAGGTGTATCAATAGGACATAATGAAGCAGGGGCATGGGGTTTAACGATTTACGAAACTGATGGAGAAGATTTATATGTCTATGATTTGAATCCGAAAAATCTATCCCAATATTTTTATAAAGGACATTGGGAAAACATGAAATTGATTCAAGAAAGAATTGAGATCAAAGAAAGCAGGATGGAACTTATTAATTTAAGATACACGGTACACGGACCAGTTACCTATATTGATTCCGTAGACCACAAAGCATATGCAGTGAAATGTGCTTGGCTTGAGCCCGGAGGCGCTCCTTATATGGCATCTTTAAGAATTGATCAAGCGAAAAACTGGGATAGTTTTAGAGATGCTTGTAGCTATAGTCATATCCCTGGAGAGAATATGATCTGGGCAGATACAGCTGGAAATATTGGATGGCAAACTGTGGGGATTATTCCTATTCGAAAAAATTTCAGCGGACTTGTGCCAGTTCCCGGCGATGGCAGATATGAATGGCAGGGCTTTTTACCGATCAAAGAAAGACCACATCAACTGAATCCTTCCAAAGGATTTTTAGCAACCGCCAATCAGAATGTAACTTCAGAAGATTACACCCATTGGGATGCTGTTGGATATACTTGGGCAGATCCATTCCGGGGCAATAGAATCAATGAAGTGTTAGCAAAAGATGATAAAATCAATATTGCAAAAATGCAATCGCTTCAAACTGATTATTATTCATTACCAGCGCGAAGTCTTATACCTATGTTATTGCCATTGGTGTTTGAAAAAACAGAAACATGGCAGTCTATTCTTCAATTAAAAAATTGGAATTATGTCTTAGACAAAACAAGCATCGCTGCATCTATCTATGCCATGTGGGAAAGACAATTGATGAAGCAGGCATCAAAACAATTCATACCAGAAAATATAAAAGACTTAGTAAGTATTCAGCTGTCGAAATTAATTGGTTGGCTTGAAAAACCAGATAGCAAATTTGGAGTAGATCCCGTAAAAGGAAGAGATGCATTTCTTAAAATTTGTTTTGAAAACGCCATTGATGAGCTAGAAAAAAAGCTAGGCAGTAATATAGTTAATTGGCAATATGGACAGGAGAAATTTAAACATATAACCTTAACACATCCATTAAATAGTATTGTTAATGTCCCATTAAGAAATCAACTTAATCTTGGGCCACTTCCAAGAGGTGGTAATAGTTATACGCCTGGTTCTACTGGTGGTGCTGATAATCAAATGAGTGGTGCAAGCTTTCGTTTTATTACAGATACTGGCAACTGGGATGATGCTGTAATGATCAATACACCGGGACAATCAGGCGATTCTAAAAGCGAATTTTATAGAAACCTTTTCCCGTTATGGGCAAACGATCAATATTTTCCTGCTTATTATTCGAAGGACAAAATAATTAAATCTACAAAAGAGGTCTTTGAATTAGTTCCTTTAAAAAATAAGTAAATTTATTCTACGATTAACTTTCAAAATTAATATATGCGATTATTGACTTGCCTGTTCATTGCATTGCTATTACATCTTTCAAGTAATGCACAACAAAAAACTTATTGTAATCCTATCAATATCGATTATGGATATTGTCCGATACCAAACTTTGTGGAACAAGGCAAACATCGTGCAACTGCAGATCCTGTGATAACAGTATTTAAAGGGAATTATTATTTGTTTTCTACTAACCAATGGGGATATTGGTGGAGTGCTGATATGGTAAAATGGAATTTTGTACCCCGTAAATTTTTAAAGCCATGGAATAAAGTGTATGATGAATTATGCGCTCCTGCAACTTTAGTATTGGGCGATACCTTATTAGTAATTGGTTCTACCTATGAAAAGAATTTTCCGCTATGGATGAGTACCAATCCGCAGAAAGATGAATGGAAAGAAGCAGTAGATTCTTTTCAGGTAGGTGCCTGGGATCCCGGATTTTTTCTGGATGATGATAATCGTTTGTATATCTATTTTGGATCCAGTAATTTTTATCCCACATATGGGCAAGAAATTGATCGCAAAACATTTCAACCCATTGGTGAACGCAAAGAACTATTAAGACTACATGATAATATTCACGGATGGGAAAGATTTGGCGAATTCCATGATAATACTTTTTTAAATCCATTTATTGAGGGTTCCTGGATGAATAAATACAATGGAAAATATTATCTGCAATACGGTGCGCCTGGTACAGAATTTAGCGGCTATGGTGATGGTGTGTATACTGCCGAGCATCCACTTGGTCCGTTTACTTATCAATCACATAATCCATTTTCTTATAAACCTGGAGGATTCGCAAATGGAGCGGGACATGGCGCTACTTATCAGGACTTATTTAAACAGTGGTGGCATGTTTCAACTATTGTAATATCCACTAAAAATAATTTCGAGCGACGCATTGGTATTTGGCCCGCTCAGATCGACAAAGACGGAATACTTTCTACCAATACCGCTTATGGCGATTATCCGCATTATATTCCAAATACAAATGCAAATCATGGAGAAAGTCAGTTTACTGGTTGGATGCTATTAAATTATAATAAACCAATTCGGGTTTCTTCAACACTGGGAGGATTCCATGCCAACTTAGCGAATGATGAAAATATAAAAACCTACTGGAGTGCTGCCACTGGAAATAAAGGTGAATGGATAGAATCTGATCTGGGGGGAATTAGTACTGTACATGCTATTCAAATAAATTATGCTGATCAGGATGCCGAAACCATGGGTAAGGTGAACGGATTATATCATCAATACAAATTGTATGGTTCGATGGATGGGAAAAATTGGACTATCATAAAAGATAAGAGCATTAACAAAACGGATGTACCACATGATTATATCACATTCGATAAACCAATTGAAACCAGGTATATCAAATTAGAGAACATACATATGCCATCAGGCAAATTTGCGATCAGTGGTTTACGTGCTTTTGGGAAAACAAAAGGAGCCGTACCAGATGCTGTGAAAAAATTTGTGGTGTTAAGAGGTGATACAGAAAGAAGAAATTCCTGGCTGAAGTGGCAGGTAAATGAGAAAGCTACTGGTTATATGATTTATACAGGAATAGCACCTGACAAATTATATACGAGTATGATGGTATTGGGATCCAATGAATACTATTTTTCAGCCATGGAAAAAGATCAACCTTACTATTTTCAAATAGAACCTTTCAACGAATCAGGTATTGGTAAAAGAACCGCTGTGATTAAAGTAGATTAATCGTCATTGAATGAGCAAATGTTCAAAAATGAATTGTGATCGAAACTTAGATCTGATTTTCAATGATGAATTTCATCAATGCGCCCGGTGAATTTAATTTTAGTTTTTGCATGATATTTTTTCGATGCGTTTCAACGGTATAAACGCTTAAATGCAAATTCTGAGCAATTTCCTGATTGGTCATTCCATTTTTTATCAACTGGATTAATTCCCGCTCTCTTTTGGTGAGGTTAAACTGTGCTAAGAATTTATCATTTGCCAAAAATTCACCAGTTACCTGATTCTCTTGTTGTGGAGTTGCGAATAAAGCACCCGAATACACCATTTTGATGGTATGAATCAATTCATCTCTTTGGCTACTTTTTAAAAGATACCCATTTGCACCCTTGATCTTTGCTTCTTTGATAATTGCCTCATCGAAATATCCTGATAACATTACAATCTTCACATTAGGATAAGATTGTCTGATGTATTTAATAGTTTCAAGGCCGTTCATCTTCGGCATATTAATGTCTAAAAGAATAAGATCCGGCTTATTAGTTGGCAACATCTCTAAAACCTCTCTGCCATTATTGGCAATACCACAAAGTTCAAAATCAGGCTCTCTTCTTAGCATCATCGATAAACCTTCAATGAATAATGGATGGTCATCCGCCAGCATTATTCTAATTTTTTCGTTTTCTGTGATAGACATTTTTAACCTTATTACCTGTTTTCTAAAATTACAAACTACTTGCTAATAAAGATAAGTACTTGATTAGAAAATCAGTTTTATATAATTGATTCCTAAGAGAATCCTAGTTAGAACGATTTAATATATATTATATTATAT
>JBAXXT010000002.1:0-110780 GCA_037127755.1 Bacteroidota bacterium | reverse complement strand
TATCCACCGAATGCATAAAACGTAGTAGTTGCATTCGTAGGTATTTCCATATTAAACATGGTACCAACAGTGGAAACTGAACCATCACCAAAAGCTCTTCTGCCTGAATTCATAATTTGAGCATTTGGATTCGTCCAAACATTCGTATCGGCAACTTGTCTAAAAGTCTTAGCCTGATTTAAGTAATCAAATGATACATTAATAAATCCACCTTTCTTACCAATCTTCACACCATTATTTGCAGAAAAAGAGAAAGTACCACCATCGATTGGATTACTATATAAATATCTCTTCGTGTCTCTTGTGCTATATGAATTGAATTTATTATCATAATATCCAGACCATCCAGTATTGATACTCCAACGATTCACATCTTTTTTCAAAGACAAGTTAATTACACCCGCTATCGCATCAGAACCATACTGCGCAGAAGCCCCGTCACGTAAAATTTCTATTTTATCTACTGCTGATTGTGGAAACGCATTTAAATCAACCCCTGAATTACCACGACCCTTTGTTCCAAACAAAGCAACAAATGCTGTTTGATGTCTTCTTTTACCATTGATCAATACTAAAGTTTGATCAGGTCCTAATCCGCGAAGCGTACCAAGATCAACGTGGTCAGCACCATCAGCTCCAGATTGTTTATTATAATTGAAAGAGGGGGCTACATAATTCAATACCGAAGTAAGATCCATTTTTGCAGTGGGTACTCCAGCTTGATTAATATTTATAATATCAACAGGAACTGCTGATTCGGTTTTTACCCTGCCTCCTTTTCTACTTCCCAATAATACCACTTCCTGTAACTCGATAGATGCCTCTTGAAGCACTATATTAAATGAACTGCTATTTGCTTTTACAGAGGTAGATTCAAAACCTATAGAACTAATAGTTAAAATATCAGATTCATTTGCTTGAATACTAAAACTACCATCTTTAGCAGTAGGGGTTGTAATTCCATTCGTCTTGTTTCTAATAGCCGCACCTTCTATAGGTTGGCCCTTTTTATCCTTGATAACACCACTAATAGTTTTTACCTGTGCAAATAAGACCTGTGCAAATAGTATGACTACCAAAACCAGGAATATGGATTTTAATTGCTTCATAATGAATGATTTGACAACAAATTATCAAAAAATAATGAAAAAGTAATAATACCAATGATAACTGATTGATTATTAGTCGTATTTAAATTAATGGAATGTATAGTAGTTTAATAGATTGCCCTATTTCAATAAGCCAGCAGCCCATTCAGTGGCGTATTTAGCTTTGAAATATTTAACCCTTAGGTTCACAAGTTTTTCAGCAGTTTCAATCAATTTTGATTCTCTGCTATTCACTAAAAACAGGCTGCTCTCGCCATTATAAAATTTCAAATTCTCTGCTTTGAATAAAGTTTGGTACCCATTATAGGCAGATTGAACGGATTTGATTTGAACTTGTAAAAGGTTTGCCTCACTATAATAGTTTCTGATCTTATTTTCAGTTTCCCATTTTTTTGCGTTGAATTCCAGATTCGTTTCTTGGATTTTTAATTTCGACTTATTGTAATCGCCTCTTCCTTCTCTTAAAAACAAAGGAAGTTTTACATCAATACCCCATTTATAATTGTTCTGTAAAAAATTACCATCGATTCCTTTTATCACATTGTATCCTGAATTAAGCAAATTAGCTTTCACATTCACCATGGGTAACATGCTTTGAAATTTCAACTTTCTCTCCACATCAAGTGCATCTAGTTTAAAAGTATAGGCTTTTAATGTGGGGTTCTCAGTAGATGATCGATTAAGTAAAACATCCAAACTTTGATCAGTGACAGACATTACAAATTGTATCGTATCCGGAAAAAATTGAGAAGGCAATTGATAAGCACTATCATTTTCTAACCATAAATAATTACTTAATTCTAAGCCAGCCGTATTTATTTTCTGCCGGGCATCCGTCATCTGAGCTTCATAATTCAATACTTGTGTCATTGCTTCAACTGTATCCATCACTGCTCGATCTCCGTTTTCAAATGCAATCCTCACTAAGCGTAACCTGTCAGTTGAAATTTGATGGTATTTATTATAAATACTAAAGAGCTGATAAGCACCAGCCCATTGCCAATAAGCATTATACGCATTATACAAAAGATCATTCAGCATTTTCATTTGATCCTGCTGACTTTGAGATTGAAAAATTTTTGCTTGTTTTAAAGTTGCTCTTCGTTTATCCATTAATAATCCCTTACCCAATGGCATTTCCACTCCGAGATAACTGGTTTGTCCAGCACTTACTTCAGGATTCAAATATTTACCACCATTACTTTCTAATCCTGTTTTAATATCTAATCCACCTAAACCGGTTGGAATTTTTAACTCTGGATTATTATAGTAGTAATAATTTTTACCGTCAAAAGTTTTATTACTAGCATCAAAATTAAAACTAGGATCAAAGCCTCCACGGGCAGATTGCAAATCAGCTTTGGCTTTTTCAACTTGAATCACAGCTTGCTTGGCAACAGGATGGAACTGCTTCACTTGTAGAATAAATGATTCAGGAGTAAACAACTGCGCATGCAGTTGAAATACCATTACCATCCCCAATATCAATAGTGCCTGCTTCATGCTTTATTTTTTCTTGTCTTTATACCCACTTGCATCTTTTGCTTGATAATATTCAGGAGGGAAGCCATTAATATTTCGCCATAATTCATACCAGATAGAAACATCTTTTAACAATCCAATACCTTGAGCAGCTCCTCCCATTCTCAATTGGTTAGGCCATTTTTTTTCATCAGAATCTTCCATCACTAATATTCGAAATTTACCATTAGTACTCACAGAATTTTCGATCGCAGCAACCTTACCTCCAAATGTGCCATAACTTGATTCAGGCCAGCCACTAAAGACAATCGCTGGAAAACCATCGAAAACAAAGCGCATTTTTTGACCCTTCGATACCAATGGAAGATCCATTGGATCGATAAATAATTCAACAGCAAATTGAATTTGATCAGGAACAATCTCAACTAACATTTCACCCTCTTTTACCATCTCACCCAAGCCCGCCTTTTTTGCTTTTGTTATCTGACCACTTTGTGGTGCAGTTACATAATACAATTGATTTCGAATATCATAATTGCTATAAGTATTTTGCAATTTTGATACTTCAGCTTCTCCGCTGGCACTATTCGAGAGCGAGCTAAACTTATCACCTTCAGCTTTTGAAATTTTATCTGTATAGTCTTGAACAATTGCATTTTTATCTAAATACAAATTGATTAATTCCTGTTTACTTTGCAAATACTTATTTTCGTAACCAATTCTTTTTGCAACTGAATTTTGTAAACTGATTCTTCTTCTTTCATAATCCGATAAAGAAATCACACCGCTATCATACATAATTTTGGCAGCTTCGAATTGTCGTTTGCTGATCCCATATTCATTATTTCCCGAAACAGCATCAATACTATCACTTTGAATTTTTAAAAACTGTTGTTTTATTTTATTGTCGAGTTGCAATAACTTTAAAACCTTTGCTTGAGCAAGTGCTTCAATTTGAGTCTCTGAACTTGTTACTTTATTTTCGTATCCCTTAACCGCTAATTGCTTTGATTCAATTTGCTGTTTAGTTCTGGCCAGTAATTGAGGATCAAAATATTCCACTTTTACTTCTCCTAATTGAAGAATTGTATCTCCCGCTTTTACATGGTCGCCTTCCTTCACCCGCCAATTCATTACTTTGCCAGCAATTAATGTATTCACTTCCTGTGGGCGTTGCTCCTGTAAAAGAGTTGTTACAGATCCTTTCGCCCTTATTGTTTGTGTCCAAGGCAAAAAGGCAATTACAATGAGCAGAATCAAAATCCCATACATCCATTTTTTAATAGCTGACTTCTTATTTACCAAGTAAAGGTTTTGATAAGACTTCAATGAAGTAATAGAAGTACTGTTTTCAATATCGTCGGTGATAAAACTTTTCATGTTATTTTATTAAGCTTGCCGCTACTATTTTTGCTGACCCTTGATTAATAATTATACCATTTTCAATATGAATAATCTGATCACAATTTTTTGCAATATTAATATCCGAGGTAGTGAAAATAGTTGTAGCTGTTGCATCTTTAAGAATAAACTCCATTATCCTTTCTTTAACCGTATCATCCAAATTCAGAAATGGTTCTTCCAATAATAATAGTCTACGTTTACCCAATAATGCCCTTATCAATAATATACTTTGTTTAATTTTTGCTGGCAATCTATTTCCAGCGGTTTCAAGTAAAGATTCATAGCCCCCAGGTAATGATTGTACGAATTTTGTTAGCCCACATAAATCAACTAACTTTTTCAGCTCTTCTTTGTCATATTGTATATTCCCCATGGTGAAATTTTCAAGTAGGGTCCCTTGAAAAATATCCTGCTGATTTAATAAAATACCGGTAACAGATCTTAATGATTCTAACTGATAGTTTTCAATTGAAACTTCATCAATTAAAAGGGTTCCCTTGAAATTTTTATAGGCGCCAGTAAGTAATCGAAGTATTGTTGTTTTCCCTGATCCAGAGTTTCCGTATATGCAAATTTTCTTACCAGACTCTATGGAAAAGTTGATTTGATTCAATACAGGATTTCCTGACTCGTAACTATATTCCAGCTTTCTAAACTCGATTGAAATTCCTTTTTGAACATCTGAAATTAATTGAGTTCCTTCTTGCTCAATTTCACACTCTGTTATTTTTGCAAGTTTTTCAACGGCTGTTAATACATCATAGATCTTATCTAGATTAGTAATTAGTTTTTCAACAGAACCAATTACCATTATAATTACGATATCTGCCGCAATAAACTGCCCAATGTTTATTTGCTGATCAACCAATAAAATTGATCCAACTATTAACATACTTGCAGTGATAATAACCTTAAATCCTATAAGACTCCAAAATTGAGTAACTAATATTTTAAAATATCTAGTATGTGATTCTAAGTAGCTTGATATGTACCCATCTGCTTTTTCAATATTCAAAGAAGTGCCTTTTGAATATTTGAAAGTTTTTACAACCCTTGCCATTTCTTCTAACCATGCTGCAGTTTTATATTTATAGTCGCTCGATTCCACATTAGCAGCAAACCCAGTAGGCAAAGTATTTCGAAGGATTAAATACAATAATAATAATAGTACAATACCAAAACCAATGAAAACGGGATGGTAGAGAGAAAGTAAGATCACTCCAAATAATATTTGAATAATAGCAGATGGAACATCTAACAATAATTTTTCAATCCCCTTTTGTAAAGAGGGAATTTCAAAAAAACGATTTACCAATTCTGGTAAATAATAACTACTCATTTTTTCGATGTTCAACTTGGGCAAACGATTCGCAAATTCTAAAGAAAACCGGATAAATATCTTTTGCTGGATTTTTTCAATCACCTGCATTTGCCTTACTTGTAACAAGCCTCCAATAAAAACTGCAACGACTACCATTACAATTAATACAACGATGCTTGTAGAAAATGAGCCAGCCATTACAAAACTTATTATAGTTTGAATGCCTAAAGGAGTAGCGAAGTTTACTATCCCCGCAAGGATAGCATAAACATAAATTGTACTAATATCTACTTTCTCTAACCTAAGTAGTATAAATAATTTTTTTGCTGCTGCTGCAGGAGTTGGTTGTTGATTTTCGGCCATAATCATTTATAAATTGTCGTATTCATATAATGGGTCAATATGATCCCCGGCAAGTATTTCGAAAACGGGATTTATAATTCCATCATGCAAGTCATATACCCAACCATGCAAATCAGGTCTATTCTCTTTTTTCCAAGCAGATTGAACAATTGATGTTTTAGCCAAGTTCATCACTTGTTCTCTAACATTCAATTCAACTAATTTATTAGATCTTTTTGTTTCATCCTCAATTGCATCTATTTCATCTCGATGGATACGATACACATCTTTGATATTTCGTAACCATTTATTGATCAAACCAAGACTCGTTTGCGTCATCGCAGCTCTAACTCCTCCGCAACCATAGTGTCCACACACTATAATATGTTTCACTTTTAATACTTCTACAGCATATTGCAAAACACTTAACATATTTAAATCTGTATGTACCACCATATTTGCCACATTCCTATGAACAAATATTTCTCCTGGCTGAGAGCCTGTTAACTCATTTGCCGGAACCCTGCTATCACTGCAACCAATCCACATAAATTCTGGTTGTTGTATATCTACCAACCTTGAAAAATATTCTGGATCCCTTACAACTTGATCAGTCGCCCAGTTTCTATTCTCCTCTAGCAATTTTTGATAAGAATACATTGTTAGCTTTTTAAAAGTGAATTTAAGCTTTCGTGCAAATAAAAAGCGCTATCCATCAAATGAGTAGCGCTTTCCGGAAATTTTATACGAAAATTAAATATTTAACCCACCGCAAGCACTTATCACCTGTCCGGTAATATAATTACTCCAATCAGACGCTAAAAACAGGGTAGTATTTGCTATTTCTTCTGCTTTCCCAAACCTACCTAAAGGAATTTTTTTCAAAAATTCAGATGCTCCATCCCCGTCTTTTAAATAATGGGTCATATCGGTTTCTACAAATCCAGGTGCGATAGCGTTGCAACGGATATTTCTACTACCCAATTCAAGTGCGATCGATTTTGTAAAACCTATGATCCCTGCTTTTGATGCTGCATAACTACTCTGACCTGCATTTCCTCTCATACCAACAATCGAACTCATATTAATAATGGAACCCGATTTTGCCTTCATCATGGGACGAATCACCTGTTTGGTCATGTTGAAAACACTTTTCAAATTAATTTCCATTACATCATCCCATTGTTCCTCGGTCATACGCAATAACAAATTATCCTTTGAAATACCTGCATTGTTTACACAGATATCAATTGCTCCAAACTCTTTAATAACGTCTGTAACGAATGATTCACACTCTGCAAATACAGCTGCATTGCTTTTATAAGCTTTAGCTTTTACTCCCAAAGCCTGAATCTCAGCTTCCAAGGCAGCTGCCTTATCCGAACTACTATCACTTACATAGGTAAAAGCAACATGTGCACCATGTTCTGCCAATTTCAAGGCAATTGCAGCTCCAATTCCTCGGGCTGCACCTGTTACTATCGCTACTTTATTCTGTAATAATTGCATGATTATAAATTTGATCGGTTACAAATGTAAAATAATTGCGCTTGGCAACAAGCCATTCAGAGAAGTTTTTAGGTTTTTGGGCTATTCACCAAGTTAGACTTTTCAAATTCATAGTAATGAAAATAGAAAAATATGAATGCCAATAATACCACGAACACAAAAAGAAGTATTCCCAAGTCGTATAAAATCAAAAAGAATAGTGACGCTAATATTGCAAAAACGATTTTCATATATTCATCTCCATTCATGATACTAGTATAAAGTATCGCATGAAAAAAAGCAGGTAAAGAAATAACCATAAATACTATCTGTGAATAATCAAATACATTAAAGTGTAGTGGGTACCCTTTCCAGACAAATAGTAATTCGGGTATTAATAAGATAACATAGAGTCCAATCATTTGAAAAAATCTTTTCCAAATACTTATTGGTAAGTTTCTACTAAACAAAAGGAATTCGGTTTCAAAAGAACGGATTTGAAAAATAATCGTGGTATGGGCTGCAATAACAAGTAATATACTCAGCAACATAGGACGAAGATCATATCGATATGGTTCATAAAATTGTATAAATCCATAGAGATAAACAAGCGTAAATAGTTTGGTTAATAATAACATCCACTTTCTTTCTTTCCAGATAAAAAACAAAGGATAAAGAAAGTATGGTTTAATGATTTGTAAGGTCGGAAATCCAAACTTAAATACAAAGGACCCAGAACTATGAAGCTGTAAACATTTAAAATACATCTGAACAGCCGCTATATAAAATATAAGGTTTGCAGAGAAGATAATCAGAGCTTGTTGATATTGATGCGCTTTGATGGCCACTGTTATGATAATAATAACATAAGAAATAACTGGAAAATAAACTTCAAAATGCACAAAACACATCCATCCCCAGACTTGTTTTTTGGGCAATCTATTTATACAAGTAATGAAACTCAAACCCGGTTCCATTAAGCGTTGCGTGATATAGTTAATACATTTGAGGGTATACAAACCCCATAAAATAATGATAATCATTAAAAAAAGTGGCCCCCCTAATATTGCTTGGATAAGACCTAAATGAAATTCAATTAATTGACCACCTCTAACAACTCCAAATAATACAAAAAATAAAAAGGCAAAAAATCCTGCATTCAGTTTATAGAAATGATTTATTAAAACCGACTGTAATATTTTAGCAATAATCCTCATTTGTCTTGAATAGTTGCAGTATGATGTTGCACTTCAATTACAGCAGTAAATGGAAGAATATTTTGAAAAGATTGATGGGAGGAAATAATAAAAGATATTCCTAACTCCTCATGCATTTTATTGATCCATTCACAAACCAATGCAACAGCAGCAACATCAATTGTTATAAGCGGTTCATCTAATAATATCCATTGGGGTTTACCAATAAGTGAAAGCGCAATACTTAATTTTTTTAGCATCCCACTCGAATAGGATCCAATTGAATTCTGATAGGCATCAAAAATGTGCAAGTCTTTTAAAATTTGAATCGATTCTTTGATGTTTGCATTTTTGGTAGAACAATACAATTCAACTAAATCTTTCGCAGTTAAAAAAGATGGGTAGATAGGCTCCGCTTCAGCAAAGTTTACCAACTTTAAAAAATCGTTCCGGCTATTTTTAATAGAAATGCCATCCAACAAAATATCACCTTTGAAAGGGTGTAAGCCCGCCACCATTTTCATCATTGTGGTTTTGCCCGATCCATTTTCTCCCTTCAACCAGAAAAGTCCTTTTTCTAGTTGCAGGCTTGGAATTTGCAAAGCCAAATGATTGCCATAATATTTTTCGATTTGCTCAAATTGCAGCATACGCTAAGTAAGCTTAAATATCTTTGATCCGAAACAGATAACCATTTTTTATAATTTTATTAACCGCAATTCTTAATGACAATAGAAATAAAGTCGTGCTTTTTCATATAATTAGATATTTTAGACAAGATGAATAGCATTTTAACCAGAAGAAAAATATTACTAATCGCCTTTCTAGTAGAGACTATTTGTGTTACTTATGCACTCAAACTTAAATTTCTTACTGGTTTTACTAGTGTTGCATTTACAGTATCGGGGCTATTCATGTGTTGGTTTGCTTTAGTACTACCAAGTCCTAAACAGTTGTCTAATCAACCATTTGACCTTTCAAAAACAACCAATAAATATCGTTGGTGGATTCTGGCAATGACCTTGATTTGTATTATTGGCTCTGCGCTTCATTGGATGGAAGATGCGCCTCTCGACTACCATGATGCCGATATGTTGCCGATTATAAAAATCATGAGTGAAAGATTCATTCATGGTCCGTCGAGCCATGTATACGATGTAATTCCTGAAATCTGGGGCGGAATGCATCCAATTTATCTTCCTGCTATGTGGATGCCATTTAGCATTCCCGTTTTTTTTAATGCAGACCCAAGATGGACCACAGTAGTTGCATTATTTATTCTTGCTGCATTATTTATCTGGCGAATACAACCCCTCCATAGAAAATCGGGCCCCATATTTTTTGCTGCTTTCTTACTTATATGGTGGCTTTTAAATGCTCATAATTCCGGACTGCTGATCTATACTGAGGAAGGGGTGGTGATTTTATTTTACAGCTTTCTTACACTAGCCTTATTAAGTAAAAATGGATGGCTTATTGGAATGGCCACTTCACTTTGCGTATTAAGTCGCTACTCATTAGTAGGATGGATTCCTGCGATGTTAATTTTTTATACGTATACAAAGGACTTCAAAAACCTTTTGCGTATTGCTTTAATGGGCATTTTATTTTTCATTGTTTTGGTACTATTCCCTTTTGGATGGAATACTTTCTTAACCCTTACTGCCATACCTTCTGAATATATTAGTTTTAGTGAAAGAGTCTGGAAGGATGCCCCAGTTGTATTCCATGAAAGTTTAGGGTTTGCCAAATTTTTTGGACCCAGAAACATTGCTTTACAACACCATTTATTAATTTTTTCTGCCCTTGTATTACCCACTTTATTTATGGTAATCTGTCTGGCACTAGTGAAGAGATTTTATTTACAGAAAGATCATCTACCAATTGCAACTTTAAAATTTACATTGGTAATTTTTTACACTTTAGTAGACGTTCCATACCTCTATCTTTTTTATACAGGATCTTTTTTGAGTTTGTTTTTGGTAACGAATTTATTGGTTGGAGAAAAACCAATATGGACCTTAAAAAAAACAGACTAACTGTTTTTAGGTTCATTGATGAGTAGAAGAATCTCATCCACATACCTACGATCATTACTTAACCTTGGTACTTTGTGTTGACCACCCAGCTTGCCTTTGCTTCGAAGCCATTCGTGGAATACATTCTTTTCGAGCGCCTGAACTAAGGGCATCACTAATGCAATATCCTTATAACGCTTTGCTTCATAATCGCTATTCAAAGATTTCAAAGCACAATCTAGTTCGTAAGCAAAAGCATCTACACTTTCAGGAGATGTATCAAATTCAATCAACCATTCATGTGCACCCTTTGTATCATCACCAAAATAAACTGGAGCGGCTGTATAATCATTTACAACTAATCCGGTTTTTTCACAAGCAATGGCAATTGCTTTATCTGCATTATCTGCAATCACTTCTTCACCAAATGCATTTATATACTGTTTTAATCTGCCACTTACTTTGATCTTGAAAGGAAAAACAGAAACGAACTGAATGGTATCTCCTACTAAATAACGCCATAGACCGCCATTGGTGCTGATCACCAACGCATAGTTTTTCCCGATCTCTACTTCGCCCAAACCAATGGTCTTTGGATCAACTTTTCCGTATTCTTCCACAGGCATAAATTCATAAAAAATTCCATGCGCTAAAAATAAAAGCATCCCTTCCTGATCGGGGTCATTTTGTGCAGCAAAAAATCCTTCGCTGGCATTGTATATATCAAGATAAGTAACACCTGGCCCAATTAATTTTTTAAACTGTTCACGATAAGGAGTAAACGAAACCCCGCCATGACCATACAATTCAAGATTAGGCCATACTTCTTTTAAATTGGCTTTACCTGTAATCTCTAAAATTCGTTTTATTAAAACCATGGTCCAGGTAGGAACCCCTGCTATAGATGTTACATTTTCTTCAATAGTGGACAAAGCAAGACTTTCAATCTTTCCCTCCCACTCATCCATTAGTGCTATCGATAATTCGGGAGTTCGGATCCATTGGCCCCAAAAAGGTGTGTTCTGTAACAATACGGCACTTAAATCCCCATACTGAATCTCTTCATTGATCTTACTAATCTGGTGACTTCCTCCTATAACCAAACTCTTACCAGTTAGCAAATCGCTATTGTTATTGATGTTATAATAAAGTGTCAAGAAATCTTTCGCAGCTTGAAAATGGCAGTCCTCTAAACTTTCATCAGTAATAGGAATAAACTTGCTTTTGTCATTTGTGGTACCGCTACTTTTTGCAAACCAGCTTACAGGAGTATTCCAAAGTAATTGTTCTTCTCCTTCCATCAAGCGTTCGATATATGGCTTTATATCATCATATTCTTGAATTGGTACAGCTTGTTTAAAATTGCGGATGGTGAAAATTTCTTTGAGCCCATATTTCCGTCCAAACTCAGTATACTGTCCGTGTGTAATTAGGTCTTGTAGAATTTCCCGCTGAGCAGCTATAGGTTCATTTACCCATGCATCGATACGCCCTTGACGTAGTCGAGCTAATCTAGATATCGCGGGGCTGAGAATTTTCATACAATTAGTTACTGAAAAATAAGCAAAGGAATTGAAATTACCTTCCTATTATTCGTCAGAAATTGTACCGTTGTCAATTTCATTGGATGCATTTGGTACACTTGCTCCATTATCTTTACCCATATCAATGATCCAATCTTTTCTCTTCAATTCAAAATTGGTGCCTAAATAAAGCCTGCGAACTTTTTCATCATCCGCTAATTCTTCTGCAGTACCATGGCGAAAGATTTTTCCTTCTATGAGTAAATATGCACGATCACAAATCGAGAGAGTTTCATTTACATTATGATCGGTGATCAGTATTCCGATATTTTTAAATTTAAGTCGGGCAACTACACTTTGAATATCTTCCACTGCAATGGGATCTACTCCCGCAAACGGCTCATCCAGTAAAATAAATTTGGGGTCAACTGCCAAAGCCCTTGCAATCTCTGTTCTTCTTCTCTCACCCCCACTTAAACTATCCCCATTATTATCGCGTACATGGTGTAAATGAAATTCGTCTAATAAAGACTCCAATTTATACAGACGCTCTTGCTTGCTCAATTTTGTCATTTCCAAAACCGCCATAATATTATCTGCCACCGAAAGTTTTCTAAACACACTTGCTTCCTGTGGCAAATAGCCAATACCCATCTGTGCCCGCTTATACATAGGCAACTTGGTAATATTCAAATCATTCAAAAACACATCTCCTACATCGGGTTTAATAAGTCCCACTACCATATAAAATGTAGTGGTCTTTCCTGCGCCATTAGGGCCTAAAAGACCAACAATTTCACCTTGCTCTACATTTACGCTTACATGGTTTACAACAGTTCTCCCCTTGTAACTTTTAATCAGATCCTTGGTATGGATGGTTAGATTCGTCATTGTAATTGTAAAAATAAGATAGTTGAAACGAAGAATAATACCCCCTTGCTTTATATTTTGTTATTCTTTGATTGTATGTTTGTAGCCATTTATACGTATGAAAGTAATTGACCATATCTCAAAAGCCAGTGATACTTTGCTGTCTTACGAAGTTTTACCTCCATTAAAAGGTAAGACCATTGTAACATTATATGATCACCTAGATCCTTTGATGGAATTTAAACCATCATGGATAAATGTTACTTACCACCGCAGTGAAACCATGTTCAAGAAAAAAGTGGACGGTACTTTTGAAAAAGTAGAAGTTCGTAAACGTCCTGGAACTGTGGGTATCTGTGCGGCCATTATGAATCATTATAAAATTGATGCTGTTCCTCATATTATTTGCGGTGGTTTTACCAAAAGAGAAACCGAAGACGCACTCATTGACCTTGATTTTTTAGGAATTGATAATGTGTTGGTTTTAAGAGGTGATGCTGCAAAAAATGAAGCTTCTTTCGAATCTGAACCAGGTGGAAATAACTTTGCAATCGATCTACTCAAACAAGTGAGTAGTATGAATAACGGAGTTTACATTGATGAAGATATCAAGAGTGGCGGAAAAACAAATTTCTGTATGGGTGTTGCAGGTTATCCCGAAAAACATTTTGAAGCCCCTAATTTAGAAATTGATTTATTGAAGTTGAAAGAAAAGGTAGATGCAGGGGCTGATTATATCATGACACAGATGTTTTTCGATAATCAGAAATTTTTTGATTTTGTAAGCGCGTGTAAAGCAATAGGCATACATGTTCCAATCATTCCAGGATTGAAACCAATTACTAATAAAAAACAATTATCAGTACTGCCCAGAATTTTCCATGTAGACATTCCAACCGATCTTTCTAATGCCATTAATAAATGCAAGACTGACGCAGATTGCGAACAAGTAGGTGCAGAATGGTTAATTCAGCAAAGTAAAGAGTTGAAGCAATTTGGCGTTCCTGTACTACATTACTATACACTTGGTAAGCCAAAAGTAATTCGGAATGTAGTGAAAGAACTTTTCTAAAATTAGTGCTTCAACTTTGTTGCAATCAAATCATCAAACTGTTGTATGCTCAATTGCTTGGCAATAATGCGCTTGTCTTTATCTAGTAAATAAAGTGTGGGTGTTTTAAAAACATCATACAATTGTTTGTAACTAGGCTGACCTGCTTTTTCCTCAGTAGCCTTTGCAGCTTTTGTTTGATATACATGATACCAATTAAGTAGCCCTTTATCTGATATAAACTTTTTCCAGGCCACCATTTCGTTCTCGTAAATATTCACTGCATATATTGCAACACCTAGTGCTTTCCATTTTGCCCGATACATAGAATCTAAGCGCGGCAGCTCTTCCTTGCAATGACCACAATTGGGGTCCCAAAATACTACTACTGTAAATGCAGCTTTGATCCCATAAAGAGAGACTGTTTTACTGCTTGTATCTGTCAAATCCAATGGTGACGCAGCTAAACCCAGTTGATTAGCCATCAAGCTATAAGCTCTATCAGTAATCGTTTTCTTTGAGGCGGTATTCAATAATACGGTATCGCCCTTGGCATAAAAATTTTCAAAAAGATATAGAAACACTTTGTCTTGCCCCATAAATTCAGGACTGATATATTTATTCGTAAACTTAGTAAGTAAGTAAGGATATATCTCTTTACCGGTTTTTGCTGATAACAAAATATATTTCACTTCATCAATCAAAGAATCAGGTTCAGGTGAAACATAGTATTTAAAGTAATCATCGAGTTTCGATTCAAAAAATGGTGTATGCAATAAACGATCATCATTAAAAACTACATCATCCCAAAAATGATCTTTTACAAATCGGTAGGGATACAATGAATCAGGCTTACCCTTTACGATTGGTATCGTAGGCACAGTTGGTCTTTTCATCGTATTGAACAACATAGCCAATAAAGATGTTGGATTCTTTTTAATCAGGTTTTCACGATAAGCTTGTAACTCTTTATCTCCCTGTATAATCAGGTTCTTATATTTTGTAGAATCAGCATTTGTTTTTGACTGATGATAAGCTGCTTCCTGCTCTTGCATTAATTTTCCCTTTTCAGAAGAATATTTCAAATACTCTTTGAATAGATCATTATCTGGCGAACCTGTGATTAATGATTTATCCTTCTGTAAAGTATCGCCCACGATACTAAATTGTTGTTTATTATCCATCAAAAATTCAAACTGAGGAGTCATTTGAGGAGTTACCATAAAATAAACGCCTCCGGTTAATTTATTCCCTTTGAAAACACCCATACTTTTCTCATTTAAATAAGCAGAATCTACCAATGCTCTACCCTTTCCATAATAGCTGCCAAGGTAAACCATACAATTTTTAAGAGGGGTAAGGGTAATAGAGATCTGCTTCCCAGCAGTTGTTGCAGGCTTAGCACTTACAGCTGTTTTGTTTTGTGCTTGAACAGACTGAATCAATATAATAAATACAAAAAATGATGTGATACGGTTCATACGATCTTGAATTGACTATAAAAATAGGAAAATTGGTAACAGTATAGGCATATACAGAACTGTAGTTTACATTTGCACCCGTGAGAAAACAAAAACAAAGAGTAGTATTAGAACAATTATTGGTGGAAGATTATGCTGCCGAAGGAAAATCCCTTGCCCGTATTGAGGGTAAGGTAATATTTATAGAAGGGGCAGTTCCGGGCGACGTAGTAGACGTACAATTGTCGAAAAGCAAGAAAGACTGGGCAGAGGGACATGTGGTTAAAATTCATACTTATTCAGAAAAAAGGGTTACAGCATTTTGCAGCCATTTCGGTGTATGTGGTGGCTGCCAGTGGCAAATGCTTCCCTATGAACAACAGTTATTTTATAAACAAAAACAGGTTGCCGATAATTTAACAAGAATTGGAAAAGTAGCATTACCCCCAATTAGTAACATTATTGGGGCGGATCGAACTGAGGAATATCGCAACAAAATCGAGTACACTTTTGGTTCTAAAATTTTTATCCCTTCCAACATTTTCAGAAAAATGAAAGAAGAAGGCTTATCTGTTGATGATATACCTGGCGGTGCAGGTTTTCATGTTCGTGGATTCTTTGATAAGGTAGTGGAGATAGACAAATGTTACCTGCAGGAAGAACCTACCAATCTAATTAGAAAAGCAGTAGCAGCATATGCCCTTGAAAGGAATCTTCCATTTTATGATGTTAGAAAGCACCAGGGTTGGTTGCGAAATATGTTTATTCGTAATAGTACTATTGGCGAACTGATGGTGAATATTGTTTTTGGTTATGAAGATGAAAACA
Organism: Bacteroidota bacterium; assembly: GCA_037127755.1. Taxonomy (GTDB): domain Bacteria; phylum Bacteroidota; class Bacteroidia; order Chitinophagales; family Chitinophagaceae; genus Sediminibacterium. The sequence goes on along the minus strand of JBAXXT010000002.1, from coordinate 94,688 downwards.
ATCGAAAAGCCTTACTAAACCAGCTTTTGGAACAATTTCCTCAAATCACCACCTTATTATATACTATCAATACAAAGCATAATGATAGTTTGTTTGATTTATTTCCTCTGGTATATAGTGGCAAAGGTTATATCATTGAAAAGTTGGAGAATTTTTCTTTTAAGATTAGCCCCAAGTCCTTCTTTCAGACCAATACAGGTCAGGCGGAGAAATTGTACCAGGTAACAAGAGATTTTGCAGAACTAAATGGCAGTCAGATTGTTTATGACTTATACTGTGGTACCGGAAGCATTGGTATTTTTGTAAGTAAGTTGGCAAAAAAATTAATTGGTGTAGAAGTAGTAGCAGAGGCAATAGAAGATGCAAAAGAAAATGCCGCGTTAAATAATTTAAAACAATGCAGTTTTTTTGCCGGAGATGTAATAGATATCTGTGATGATACGTTCTTTGCAGAACATGGAAAGCCCGACGTAATAATTACCGATCCGCCAAGGGCCGGAATGCACGAAAAACTAATTAAGAAATTATTAGAAATCGAAGCTCCCACTGTAGTTTATGTAAGTTGTAATCCAGCAACACAGGCAAGAGATTTGGCTTTATTGGATGAAAAATATAGGGTGGAGAAAATACAACCTGTTGATATGTTTCCTCATACCTTGCATATTGAAAATGTGGTTCAATTAAAACTTAGAAATGACTGAATTCAGACCCAGTAGATTTGAAATCTTACCAACCGTTGTAAAGAATTTACTGATTATAAACGGACTTTTTTTTCTGGCACAAAACACACTTGGAGGACAAGGTGCTGGTTTTTCATTTGAAAATGTATTTGCCCTGCATGCTTGGCAAAGCCCTTTATTTAAGCCTTGGCAATTACTTACCCATATGTTCCTACATGGAGATTTTGGTCATATTTTCGGAAACATGTTAGCGCTCTATATGTTTGGTGCGGTGCTGGAAAATCTCTGGGGACCTAAGCGTTTTCTTACCTTCTTTATTATTTGTGGACTAGGAGCAGCATTAATGCATTTGCTTTTTTTGAGCTACGAATTGGTTCCAATGATGAAGGACTATACTGATATTATAGTAGAACGGGCTTCTAACAGCGGGCAAACTACTGCACTATTCAATTTCGGCATGAAACACCCGCATGCGTTTGAACAGAATGCCGATTTAGTAGGAATGGTAGCTAACAATCCAAATAATGTAGAAGCCTCAAACGCTTTATTTCAATATGTATCCAGCTTCTATGAAGCCAATTTAAATACTGCTACACTTGGCGCTAGTGGTGCAGTATTTGGTATTCTAGCAGCATTTGTTTATTTATTTCCTAATACTTATATCTATCTGTATTTCTTAGTACCCATTAAAGCAAAATGGTTGGGAATTGGTTACTTCACCTGGGAATTATTTTTTGCAATACGCAATTCGGCGGGTGATAATATTGCACGATGGGCTCATGTGGGTGGTGCTATAGTAGGTTTAATTATTGTAATGACTTGGAACAAAAAAAATAAGAAGAACTTTTATTAATTTGATACCGTTACCAGTAACATTATGTTTGAAAAATCAACAAAATCAAATCGTGGCATATTATTAGGACAGGATAATAATGCACTGGTATATTTGGTAGCTATTAATTTATTAGTATTTGTACTACTCACTTTTATAAAAATCATTTATTATCTATCAGAAATTCCGATTGAGTTTTTCTATAAGCAGGTATTCGATTGGTTTACATTACCTGCAATGGTAGAGAGTTTTTTAAGCAAGCCCTGGGTAATTTTTACCTATATGTTTACACACGATAGTATCTGGGGTTTGATCAGTAGTTTACTTTGGCTTTGGGCATTTGGATATATTCTTCAAGATCTTACAGGAAACAATAAATTAATTCCCATATATATCTATGGGGGAGTTGCAGGCGGGATTGTTTTTCTTATTACAGTAAATTTATTTCCGGCATTAGCTAATCACGTAAACACGATTGGACCTTTAATGGGTGCCGGTGCTGCTGTAATGGCTATTGCTGTAGCAACTACTACATTGGCACCAGAATATAGAATTTTCCCTTTGATCAATGGAGGAATTCCACTCTGGGTATTAATGGTAATTTTTGTAGCCATAGATTTTGCAACAATGGCTGGAAGTAATGCTGGTATGGCAGCTTCGCATTTAACAGGTGGCGCCGTTGGGTTCTTTTTTATACGCCAACTGCGTCTGGGTAAAGATTGGGGTGCATGGATGAATGATTTTATTGATTGGCTGAATGATTTATTTAGTCCTGATAAAAAAACACACGTCAAAGACTCAAAAGAAAACTTATTTCCTAAGTCATTTGGAAATAAAAAAAATAATACTTCTATCACAACACAACAAAAGATTGATTCGCTTCTCGATAAAATTAATCAGCAGGGCTATCAGTTTTTAACAGATGAGGAAAAATCGTTTTTAAAAAATGCAAGTAAGGAAGATCTTTTATGAACCCATTTAAGAAAATAGTTTTTACCCTTGGCATACTTGGAAGTATTCTTTACTTGCTTATATGTCTAACTCCTTACGTGAATCCTAAATATGGATATTTTTTTTCTTTTGCTGGTCTTTTATTCCCAATAGGATTACTCTTAATGATTGGTTGGTGTTTTGTAAGTCTTCTTTTTTTTAGACGATTTTCTTGGATCTTTTTTATTTTGATTTTTGCTGGTTATAAAAATATTATTACTGTTTTTGGATTTCATCCTAATAATCATTTTGTTCAAACAAAATCAATAAATCAGATCCGTATTTTATCTTGGAATGTAAATAATTTTTTATCTCAGGATGTTTCAAACTCCAATAAAATAAACGAAATGCTTGATTTTATTAAATCAGCAAATGCAGATATTATTTGTTTTCAAGATTATTCCTCCACCAATTTTCCCCTAGCAAAAGCAACAACAGAAAACATTAAATCTATTACTGGATTGCCTTATAGCTATTTTAGTGAAGCTGACCCAAATAATGGGGTCATTATTTTTTCTCGTTGGCCTTTTGTAAAACAAACCAGTATCCCATATTTCAATATCGATTTTCCAGAATATTTACAATGGGTTGAGATCCAAACTCCTTCTAAAATACTTCGTGTTTATAATACTCATTTAACTTCAATGGGGATCCACGTTGAATTAACGAATAACAATAATAATAGTCGCCTGAAATTTGTTAAATACGACCAAGCTATTTTGATGCAGAGAGACAAATTAAGTAGAATTGCCTTTTTCGATAGAATGCATACTATACAGGCCGAGCTGGTCAAAAAATCGCTAGATAGTTGTAAGCTTCCTTTTATCTTTACTGCTGATTTAAATGCAGTTCCATCAAGTTATGTGTATCATTATATAAGATCTGGCTTAAATGATGCGTTTATTGAAAAGGGTTGGGGATTTGGAAAAACATATGATAGTCTGTCTCCCACTCTTAGAATAGATGTATTATTCACTAGCCCAAATATTAAAACTGTACAATACTATACTCCCCATCTACATTTATCTGATCATTATCCGATTATCACAGATATTCAGCCATAAGTTTGATTTTCATTAATTTTAGTGCATGGCCACAAGCTTTTTGCGTCGCACTTTTAAATCGTTTAGCATCGCTATCACCATTTTCTTGGCGGCACTTTTTTTAATTGCTTGTCTTTCGCCCTATATCAATCCAGCAAATTGGTGGCTGTTTGGACTCACCGGCTTAATTGTTCCATATCTAATTCTTCTTCTGTTTTTTGCAATTATATTCTGGTTGATTGCCAAGCCTGTATATGCTTGGATCCCACTCATTAGTCTTTGCTTTGGTTGGCAACAAATGGAGGTAGTATTTGCATGGCATGCTGGTTCAGGTTTCAATAAGAAAAAAAATCCTCAGAATATTCGTATTGTTGATTGGAATGTTAGAAGCTTTAATGGTCTGAGTAAAAATGCAGATGCAAAACGGCTGACACGTAATGAAGTAGCAGAAATTATTACTAAAATGCAAGCAGATATTGTTTGCTTACAGGAATTTAATAGCAGCACACAAAGAGATTACGCAGATAATATCTCACTATTCACAAAAGCCTTTCCATATTATTATTTTTCTAGAGACTATTTGCGTAATAAAGGAAACTATCACTCTGGTAGTATCATATTTTCCAGATATCCCATCATTGACTCCGGTAAAACAAATTTCCCGGTTGCAGAAAGTCTCATATATGCAGATATTTTAAAAGGAGATGACACATTTCGTGTTTTCAATACGCACTTGCAATCCTTTAAATTTAAAAAAGAAGATTATGCAGATATTGAAAAAATTAAGGAACAAGATGAAGAAACGGTTGCTGCTTCCAAAAATATTTTAAAGAAAATGAAACTCGCTTTTAATAGAAGGGGGGTACAAGCTGATATAGTTAGAAATCAAAGAGACCTTTCTAATTTACCTGGTATTATAACGGGTGATTTTAATGATGTTCCTAATTCCTATACTTATTTTAATATCAAGGGTAATTGGCAGGATTGCTTTTTGAAAAAAGATTTTGGTATTGGAAGAACCTATTTGTCTTTAGCCCCAAACCTTCGAATCGATTATATTCTTGCTGATAATCATTTCACTGTAAAACAGTTTGATAGGGTAGACGAAGACTTAAGCGACCATATGATGCTGGTTACAGATCTAAAGCTTAATAAATAAATCGATAGGTCTCTTCTTTCAAAACGGCTTTATTTTCTTATCTTGCAACTCATGTATTTGAGCAATTTTTATTCCCACTGTTGTTGTTGCTGCTATTAATTCGGCCTTTGGGCCCTTTCAGTGGCTTCTAACTCAATTCACAATCTCACAAGTACGATATCATGTCTTTGAAAGTTTATAATTCCTTAAGCAGACAAAAAGAAATATTTACTCCTATTCATGCACCCTATGTTGGAATGTATGTTTGCGGACCAACTGTAAGCGGCGAAAGCCACTTAGGACATGCACGCCCATTCATTACTTTCGATGTTATCTATCGTTATCTGATGTATGTAGGATATAAAGTACGCTACGTACGCAATATCACAGATGCTGGTCATTTTGAGGAAGAAGGTCGCGAAGCTGAAGATAAAATCAGTAAAAAAGCTGTTTTAGAAAAACTCGAACCCATGGAGCTGGTTCAGAAATATACCAATCTCTATCATTGGGCTATGAGCCGTTTTAATAATTTACCACCAAGTATTGAACCAACTGCTACGGGTCATATTGTAGAACAAATTGAAATGATAAAAAAAATCATTGCTGATGGTTATGCCTATGAAGCAAATGGTTCGGTTTATTTCGATGTAGAAAGATATAATACTGATTTTTCTAAATTAGGTAAGCCATATGGTATGCTTAGCGGAAGGAATTTAGAAGACCAACTCGACACAACTCGTGATTTAGATAATCAAGAGGAAAAAAGAGATAAAAATGATTTTGCTCTTTGGAAATCTGCGCCTCCAGAGCATATCATGCGCTGGAATAGCCCATGGGGCGAAGGTTTTCCGGGTTGGCATATTGAGTGCTCTGCAATGAGTACTAAATATTTGGGTGAAGAGTTTGATATACATGGTGGTGGAATGGATCTTCAATTTCCACACCACGAATGTGAGATTGCACAAAGCACGGTATGCAACCATAAAACCCCTGCACGTTATTGGTTGCATAATAATATGATTACTATTTCTGGAAAGAAAATGGGTAAGAGTTATAATAATGTGATCAAGCTAACGGAATTATTTAGCGGCGATAGCCCTATTTTAGAACAAGCCTATTCTCCTATGACCATCCGGTTCTTTATTCTGCAAAGTCATTATAGAGGTACCCTCGATTTTAGTAATGAAGCATTACAAGCTTCTGAAAAAGCCATGAAACGTTTGTGGGAAGCTTACGAATGGTACGGCAAACAAAATTTTCTTCCGGGATCAATTGCATCTGATTCTACTCTCAATGAAAAAGTTCAAAAACTGATTGCAGAATTCGATGAATTTATGAACGACGATTTCAGTACCGCCAAAGTATTGGCCAATATGTTTGAATTGTCTTCAGTAATCAATTCAATTAAAGACAAACATATTTCAGAAACTGCCATTAGCAGCGAAACCGCATTACTGCTGCAAAAACAATTGAAAGCTTATTTGGAAGATGTGTTTGGCCTCATTGGCGAAAGATCTTCCGATAATGGACAGTTAGATGGGGTTCTTCAATTGCTAATCAGCATTCGTAAAGATGCTAAGAGTAAAAAGGATTTTATGACCAGCGATAAAATCAGAAATGAATTAACCGCTTTGGGTGTTCAATTGAAGGATGAAAAAGATGGAGGAACCAGCTATAGTTTTAACTAGTGATTACAATCATCCGCATGGGCATGATTATGTATTCTGCAGAAACCAAAATTGAGCAAATGGGCTGTAACGATTAAACTTACTGCCGGAAAAAGGAACCAATTCTGCCAATCACGCCAAACAATTTTAGCAAATAATAAAAGTATCCCAAGCGAAAACACCACAATGGGCATCAAACTGTGGTGATGCTTCTGTTTTCCATGTCTCAAAGCTACAACTCCTACTATAAAAGCAATTACTACCATCATATTTTCAAAATATATATTTTCGATAATATTGATGCCAAATATGGGTAAACTACTCAGAAACAAGGGCAATAACGCACAATGAATGGCACATGCCACGGAAGTTGTAATCCCTAAAAAATCTAAGTTTACTTTCATAGCCCTCTAAATAAGATTACAAATATACGTAAATGCAACAGTGTTGCAAAATAATAAAGCGGTTTGAGGAAAGCGCTTGCTCCCTAACTTTGCGCTAATTATTTTACTATGGGAAAGAAATTTATTGGTTACGTACTCTTCTTTTTGGTGCTTTTAGTTGGATTCTACTTCTTTTTGTTTAGAGGAAACGACGAGTGGAGAACCAAATTATCTACCATTAGCTATGTAAAACCTTTTCATTTTAAAACTCAGGATAACCAAATCTTTACCGAAAAAGACATGCTTGGAAAAGTTTGTGTGGTGGAGTACTTCTTTACCAATTGCAAGGGTATTTGTCCGAAAATGAATACCAATATGAAAATGATTGCTGAGGCTTTTAAAAACGAACCAGACTTTTTAATCGTTTCACATACTTGTGATCCAGAACGTGATTCAGTTGGGAGAATGAAAGTATATTCCGATTCGTTAAAAGTAGATACTAAAAAGTGGATTTTCCTAACTGGTCGAAAAGACAGTTTATATAGTCAAGCGCGCAGTTCGTATTTATTAGATGATCCGAAAAATAATGTTGAAAAAATTGAAGATCAATTCATACATACTCAATTCTTTGCTTTAATTGATAAAGATGGGAAAGTACGGGGGCAGGTATATGATGGATTAAAGGCTGATGAACTAGAAAAACTAAAAGTTGATGTTGGCAAACTTTTAAAAGAAAAATCAGGAAATGGTAATTTTGTAAATAGTATTTTTGGGAATAACCCTTAATCGTATTTTCATGCATCCTAGAATTGTTGATACACTAAAAAGAAATCAGTTAAGCATTACTGATAGCCGGAAAAAAATTCTGGAAATGTTCCTTCAACGCAAGGGTGCACTGGCTCATGCCGATATAGAACAACAAAGCGGGGAAGAATTCGATAGGGTAACCATTTATAGAACCCTGCAGACTTTTGTAGAAAAAGGGATTATACATACCATTCCATCTGCTGATAATTCTGTGCGATATGCACTGTGTAAAGACGATTGCAGTGAAGGTCATCATCATGACAACCATGTACACTTTATGTGCGATCATTGCGGAACAACTTATTGTCTAGATCATGTTACCGTTCCGCAGGTGGTTTTACCATCTGGATTTTTGGTTAGTCAGGTTGATGTGGTAGTTAGTGGTACCTGTTTAAAATGTCAATAATGATTCTCATTACCTTAGCAGACCGAAATTGCATTTAATAAATAGTCCTTCATGATTTTAGTAACCGGAGCAACTGGCTTAGTTGGATCACACCTCATTAAAGCACTCGTTGCTCAGGGTAAGTCTGTAAGAGCATTATATCGCTCAGAAATTCCAACTACATTGAATTCATCAGCTGTTCATTGGTGTAAAGCTGATATACTTGATATTGTTTCACTGGAAGCGGCAATGGTAGGAGTTACTCAAGTATACCATTGCGCGGCGATAGTTTCCTTTACTGCTAAAAATAAAAAAACGCTACACCATACCAATATCGAAGGAACTGCCAATATTGTAAATGCATGTTTAAATGCTAATATCGAGAAATTGCTTTTTGTTAGTTCTGTTGCAGCATTAGGAAGAATTAGAGAAAATCAGGCTATTAATGAATCGATGAACTGGACTGAAGAAACCAGTAATAGCGAATACGGCAAAAGCAAGTATCTGGCCGAAATAGAAGTATGGCGGGGAATGGGTGAAGGATTAAATGTAGTTGTCGTTAATCCAGTTATTATTTTAGGAGAAAGCGATTGGACAAAAGGATCTACAGCGATTTTCAAATCCGCCTATGACGAGTTTCCCTGGTTTACTGAAGGCATGAGTGGTTTTGTGGATGTTTTGGATGTGGTTGATGCCATGGTACTTTTAATGGATAGTGACATTAGTGATCAACGCTTTATTTTAAGTGGGGCAAATCTTCCATACCGAGAAATTTTTACCTTAATTGCAAACGCATTTCACAAAAGAGCCCCGCACAAAAGAGTTACTGCTTTATTAGCTGAAATTGTCTGGAGACTTGAAGCCGTCAAGGGAAGTATCACAGGGAAAAATCCATTGTTAACTAAAGAAACATCTAGAACGGCAAGGGCTACTGTTCGTTTCGACAATAATAAACTATTGAAGGTATTACCCCAATTTCAATATCGAAATATGCAAACCTCTATTGAACGTATTTGCGCAGAGTTAAAAAACCGCTATCACTTATCCTAGAAATTATTATCTGAAAAATATATCTCACATATTTTTTCTACTATTCATTTTATTGGGGGCTATTTCATGCAGCCCTACATTGCATAACAATACAGCAACAGTTTATACAAATAGTATAGTATTAAACGAAAATAAACAGACGGTTTTATTGGGATATTGTTCTCCACAAATGTTGCTGCAAAAACCTTTTAGCGATTGGTTTGTACCCAACTATAACAATTCCAAAACAGACAGCATTACTATCGTTGCACTTAAAACTGCCTTCAAGAAAAAGAGAATAGAAATTTATGCAGGTACCTGGTGTGGAGAAAGCAAAGCTGATCTGCCTAAATTTTTAAAAATATTGAAAGAGTCGGAGGTAGATAGTACTCAATTAAAACTTATTTTTTTAAACAACACTGCAGACCTGTATAAACAAAGTCCACAACACGAAGAAGCAGGAAAAAATATTGTACGCACCCCCACCTACATTATCTATAATGGCAAAAAAGAAATGGGTAGAATCATTGACTCCCCCATTGAATCTTTCGAAAAAGACCTATTGAAAATTTTAAAAAATGAGCCTTATCAACCTCATTTCTATGATTTAAAATTATAAAGTCATATTATATTGCTTTACTAAAAGTATTTCCAATCATTTGTTTTCTCCAAAGCTGCGCATCAATAGCGGCACTGATATTTCTAATAAATGATTTGCCCTTATTAGAAACAATGATCTGTTTTCCTTCCAATTTTAATAAACCATCTTCTTCTAATTGTTTTAATTTATCGATCGCTGAATTGATAAATGCTTCTTCGAAACTATTCTCTTCTAAGCTTGTTTTGTTTTCGCACATTAACTCAAGGATCTTTTTCCGAATCACTAAATCTTCTGAATTCAATGCGTGACCATGAACCAAAGGAAGAATCCCTAAATTTATTTTTTCTTGATACGATTCAACTTCTTTATCGTTTTGTGCAAACGCAGACCAGGCATCGCTGATACTTGATACCCCTAATCCAATGATGAGTTTTGAATTGGTAGTGGTATAACCCATAAAGTTTCTATGTAGGTTGCCTTCTTCAGCTGCTTTAAAAAGTTTATCATTCAATAAAGCAAAATGGTCCATACCAATACTATTAAATCCTGCTTCCTCAAATAATTCTCTTCCCCGATGATACATGGCCCATTTTTGTGATGCAGCAGGTAGATCGGCTTCCGTATATCTTCTTTGAACTTTACTTTTCCATGGAACGTGCGCATAAGAATAAAAAGCAATTCTATCAGGCATAAATCCTTTAATCAAATTTACAGTATGCTCCACACTTGCAACAGTTTGATGAGGTAGTCCATAAACTAAATCCACATTGATGCTACTGAAATGATATTTTCTAGCCCAATCAACTACTTCCTTTGTCTTTTCAAACGATTGTATTCTATTTATTACAAACTGTACATGTGGGTCAAAATCCTGAACACCTAAGCTCACACGATTAAACCCCAATTCGGCTAATGTTTTAATATGTTCTTCAGTTGTATAATTTGGATGTACTTCGATACTGAATTCATGATCTGCACTAATTTCCATATCAGCAGTAATCCCTTGAATCAGTTTCTGTAAATTTTCAGGGCTAAAAAATGTAGGAGTTCCACCACCTAAGTGTATTTCTTTGATCACTGGTGTTGACTTCAATAATGCCCGATACATTTTCCATTCTTTAAGTACACTTACTATATATGGATCTTCTACACCATGGTTCACTGTAATTCTTTTATTGCAGGCACAAAAGGTGCACAAGTTTTCGCAAAATGGAAGGTGTATATAAATACATATTTCTCCATTCTCAGCTTCATAGGTATCCATCACCGTTTGTTTCCACTTAGCTTCATCTAGCGTATTAAAATCCCAATAAGGCACTGTAGGATAACTGGTATATCTTGGAGTTGGTAAATCGTATTTATGTAACAGTTCTAAAATTGAATTATCCATCATAAAATTTTAATTCAGAAGTATTAATCTTTCCGTAGGTTTTTATAAATTTTAATAGCCGAAAGTAACAGAGCAATAAACAGTAGCATACCTGTGATTCCCCAAACAAAACTCATACTCTCTTTTACAGTTGCTAACATTACAATCGCAATCAATAAAATAGTAGCCACTTCATTCCAAATTCTCAGTTGCTGTGAACTATACTTGAAAATGCCATTCATTTGTTGTTTAAATACAATATGCAATGTATAGTGATAGATATATAAGATTACAACAAACGCTAATTTAAACTCCAGCCATTTCCCGGCAGAATCGCCCAACAATTTATGCCAGTTACCATTAAACATAACCGTTATACCAAAAATCAATGTAAGTATCGCAGAAGGCCAGGTGATACCATACCATAACCTTTTCATCATAATTCGAAACTGCTCTTGTAATGCATTTTTAACTTCTAATGGTTTATCGTTTGCTTCTGTATTATAAATGAAAAGTCTGGGGAAATAAAAAAGCCCTGCAAACCAGGTAACGACAAAAATGATATGTAGCGCTTTTATATAAGTATACATGATTACTGTTCTAAGATCATTTGTCTATTAGTTTCACTATATCCATTAACCCATTCGCTTAAAGCCTCTACCCACATTGGGTGTGTATTTAAACAAGGGATCATTGTAAACTCTTCACCGCCTGCTTCCATGAATGATTCCCTACCTCTTTCTGCAATTTCTTCTAAGGTTTCTAAACAGTCGCTCACAAAAGCCGGACAGATCACTAATAATTTCTTGATACCTTCTTTTGGCATTTCTTCTAAACGCTTATCCGTGAAAGGCTGTAACCAACCTTTCCCCAAACGAGATTGAAATGCTATACTATACTTTAGTGCTGGAAGTCGCAAAGTTGCAGCTATATGTTTGGTTGTTTCAAAACATTGATGTCTGTAACAATAGTCATGTGCTTCCGAAGGAACACGACAACAATTCTCAACTTGTAAACAATGCTTACCTGTGATATCACTTTTTTTGATATGGCGTTCAGGAATGCCATGATAACTAAATAGAATATGGTCGTACTCTTTTTCAAGATAGGATTTCATATTCTCCGACATCGCTTGAATATATTGAAACTCATTGTAAAATGGCTTAATGAAACTTAGCTTGAATGGATACTTCTTTTTAGCAAATGCCGCTTTCGCATGCTCCACTGCGGTTTCATAAGATGACATTGCATAATGTGGATATAAGGGAATTGCAATTACTTCCTCAATCTCTGAATCTCTTTCCAAAAGTTTATCGAAGGCCGACTCAGGACTGGGATTGCCATAACGCATGGCAATTTCAACAGGAGCAGTCAATTTTTCTTGCAATGCAGCTTGTAATTGTTTTGTTAAAACAACAAGCGGAGAACCCTCTTCTGTCCAAATAGTTTTGTAGGCTTCAGCAGATTTTGGAGATCGAAAAGGAACAATTATGCCCTGAACAAGAAGTTTTCTAAATAAATAGGGATAGTCAATTACCCTACCGTCCATTAAAAATTCATTTAAATATTTCTTAACGTCTTTTACTTCTGTTGAATCAGGAGACCCAAGATTCATTAATAAAACTGCTTTTTTGGAGGACATTCTTTCTTGGTTAAATTCAAATATACTTATGTAAGTAGTTGCAAAATTATTTTTGAGTCATGGCATTGTCAGAAATTAAAATTGAAAAGTTAAAGATGCCATGCCTTAAAAAATACTTTAATTAATATGATTGGAATCAATACACCACATGATATAAATCATATCATGAAATGACAGTAATATGACATCCAGCTTTATCTATAACAATTGCTACAACTAATTTTGAAGCTGAACATTTTTTAGATCTTGTGCAAAACAGACGAATAGAAATATCAAATTTTTTTGTGATTGGAGTCAACTATAAAAAAACAGATGCAACACGCAGAAGTTTATTTGCAGTTGGAGAAGATCAATATATAAATATTTTATCTGACGCAGGAAAAATAGGTCTAACTGATTTATTTGTTTTATCAACATGTAATAGAACTGAGATTTATGGATTTGCGGAAGACGCTTCTACTTTATCTACACTAATCTGTGAATATACAGAAGGCGGCTCCGAACTTTTTAATGAAATAGCTTACACCAAAAAAGGAAACGATGCCATGCAACATTTTTTCCAAGTAGGTGCTGGTTTAGATTCACAAATTTTAGGTGACTATGAAATTATTGGTCAGATTAAAAAAGCTGTAAAATTTTCGAAAGATCATCATTGCATGGGTGGTTATATGGAAAGATTAGTAAATGCGGTACTTCAGGCTTCAAAAGAAATTAAATCAACAACCTCATTAAGTGGTGGAACTGTTTCAGTTTCATTTGCAGCTGTTCAATACATTCGGGAGCAGTTTCCTAATATGAAGGGAAAGAAAATTGCTTTACTTGGAATTGGTAAAATCGGAAAGAATACCTGTAAAAATTTAGTAGACTATTTAGAAACTAAAAATATTGTTTTATTAAACAGAACCTTAAGTAAAGCCTCTGAACTTGCAATTGAAATGGGGATTCAATTTGCGCCTATGGATGATTTGGATGCAGTAGTTGAGAGTTCAGATATTATAATTGTGGCTACTAATTCACAAAAACCAGTTATTACTAAAGATCAATTAGCTGCTGGTTCTCAAAAACTCATTCTTGATTTGTCGATTCCTTATAATGTGGAAGTCTCTGCAAAGGAATTACCGCATATACAATTGGTAAATGTGGATGAGCTTTCAAAAATTAAGGATAGTAATCTTCAAAAAAGACAATCTGAAGTACCAAAAGCATTGGTTATAATAGAAAAATATAGCAAAGAGTTTATTGAATGGCATAAAATGCGCAGAAATGTTCCTGTATTGAAAGCCATCAAAACAAAGTTGGAGCAATTGCACCAATGTAATATTTTTATCAGCTATTCAGCGAAATACAATAGTGCTCCCCTGTATAAGAACGAAGAAAAGATTCAGAAATTGGTGAATGGATTGGCTGTAAAAATGAAAGAACAAAATCAACAAGGCTGTTATTATTTGGAAGCATTAAATGAGTTTATCGCTACAGCATAATAAATAAGATGCAAAAAATTATAAGAATTGGTACCAGAGAAAGTCAATTAGCCGTATGGCAGGCAAATGAGGTTAAAAGACTTTTGAAAATAGAGGGATTTGAGGCTGAGCTGATTTACATAAAAAGTGAAGGCGATATTGATTTGAAGACTCCACTTTACGAAATGGGGGTTCAAGGTGTATTTACAAGAAGTTTAGACGCAGCCTTATTGAATAACCGCATTGATATTGCTGTTCATTCTATGAAAGACGTTCCAACGCTTTTACCAGTTGGGCTAATTCAAGCTGCTGTGCTAGCCAGAGCATCTCAAAAGGATCTTATCGTTTATAAATCTGACACTGGTTTTCTGGATGACTTTTCTTCAGCCGCTGTAATTGCCACAAGTAGTATTCGCAGAAAATCACAATGGCTTAATCGATATCCCAACCATCTTATTGAAAATATACGTGGTAATGTAAATACGCGTTTACAAAAATTAAAAGAGCAAAATTGGGATGGAGCCATATTTGCCGCTGCTGGTTTAGAACGGATTGGTGCTCGACCAGAAAATTCAATAGATCTAAACTGGATGTTACCAGCACCGGCACAAGGGGCCATTATGGTTGTTTCAAGAGAAAACGACAACTTTGTGTTGGATGCTACTGCAACAATTAACAATCCTAATACAACTACTTGCACGAAAATTGAAAGAGACTTCCTAAGAACACTATTGGGAGGCTGCTCCACGCCAATTAGTGCATTTGCTGAAATCAAAAATGAATATGTTTATTTTAAAGGAAACATTCTATCCTTAGATGGAAAAGAGAAAGCTGAAGTAGAAATGATTGAACGTTTAGAATTTTCTATACTTGATCTAGGGATAAAAGCAGCTCAGAAATTATTGGAAAATGGAGGACTAGCAATAGCCGAAAAAATTAGGAATACTGCAAAATAGAATTCAAATATTATCAACCCGCCCCATTGATCCTTCGCAAATAAAAAATGCGAAGGATCTTGGCATAGATATAGACTGTATATCATTTATTGAAACAACACCAATTAATGACAAAGACCTTAGTAAAAAAATAAAGGATTTATTATTAACAGAAACAATTGTTGTGTTTACAAGTATGAATGCAGTGGATGCCGTAGCTTGTCATTTATCTAAAGCCAAACCCGATTGGAAGGTTTATTGTATTGGCATTACTACTAATAAATTGGTGAAGCATTATTTTGGCGAAGGTGTTATCATAGGTACAGCTACTAATGCAGCTGAATTAGCGGGCCTGATTGTAGAAGATAGAAAGACAAATAAGCTATGCTTTTTTTGTGGTGATCAAAGGAGGGAAGAATTACCTTCTATCCTTCGTAATAATGGTATCAGGGTAAATGAAATTGAGGTTTATCAAACAAAAGATGTAAATCATACTTTAGTTAAAGAATACAATGGTATTCTCTTTTTCAGTCCCAGCGCAGTTTCCAGCTTTTTTAAATCAAACAATTTAGCAGGTTCAACTGTTCTTTTTTCGATAGGAACCACTACTGCAGATGAATTAGCTGCTAATTCAAAAAATAAAATAGTAGTATCTGAATTACCTGGCAAAGACATGCTTGTTAAAAAAATGATCGACTATTTTTTAGATTCTAAATAAAATAATCCCAGTTTCAAAAATGACTTTATTAAAAAATGATTTACTGTTAAGAGCATTACGCAAAGAAAAAGTTGAGCGCCCTCCTGTATGGATGATGCGACAGGCAGGGAGATACTTACCTGATTATATCAAGCTTCGTGAAAAATATGATTTCTTCACAAGGGTTCAAACCCCGGCACTTGCCACTGAAATTACGTTGCAACCCGTTAATCAGATTGGTGTGGATGCAGCCATAATTTTTTCTGATATTCTTGTTATTCCACAAGCACTTGGATTAAAGGTGTTAATGGAAGAAAATAAAGGGCCGGTTTTACCCAAAACCATTATTACAAAGGCCGATATTGATGCATTAGAAACAGAGGGAGTTGAAGAAAAACTTTCTTATGTAATGCAAGCGCTTAGTCTTACAAAAAGCGAATTAAATGGTCGTGTTCCTTTAATTGGCTTTGCTGGTGCGCCTTGGACCATCTTTTGTTATATGATTGAAGGAAAGGGTTCCAAAACCTGGGAAAAAGCAAAACAATTTGCCTACACACAACCTTTACTCGCTCATGAATTATTACAAAAAATCACTACCATTACTATCGCATATCTGAAAGCGCAAGTGAAAGCGGGTGCCGATACCTTGCAAGTCTTTGATAGTTGGTCTGGTGCATTAAGTCCGGCCGATTTTAAATTATTTGCACAACCTTATTTAATCCAAATTGCAGATGCTCTGAAAGATGATGCACCAGTGATTTTATTTCCAAAGGGAAGTTGGTATGCATTAAAAGATCTCAGCAATAGTAGCGCTGCAGGTTTAGGAATTGATTGGTGTGTGAGTCCAGAAATGGCCCGCGAATTAACGGGTAACAAAATAACATTGCAGGGCAATTTTGATCCTGCTAAACTATTGGCTCCTATTCCAGAAATTAAAAGATTTGTGATAGAAATGATCAATAGTTTTGGTGCACAAAATTATATTGCAAACCTCGGACATGGTATTACACCAAATATTCCGGTGGATCATGCCAGAGCATTTGTAGACGCTGTAAAAGAATACAGCATTTAAAAATTAGTAGTATGTACTTACAAAGAAGAAACAGAATACTCCGCCAAACCCCTGCTATTAGAGCAATGGTACGCGAAACAGTATTAACTCCCAACGATTTTATTGTTCCATTATTTATTGTAGAAGGAGAAAATGTAGTTTCTGAAATCAGTTCCATGCCTGGTTATTATCGACGTTCTTTAGATCAAACTATCAAAGAGGTTCGTGAATTATGGGCCATGGGATTAAAGTCTGTTTTACTATTTATTAAATGTGAAGACAATTTAAAAGATAACAAAGGAACGGAAGCGCTTAATCCAAATGGTTTAATGCAAAGAAGTATCCGCGCTATAAAAGATGCAGTTCCTGAAATCTGTATCATGACGGATGTGGCACTTGACCCATTTTCAAGTTATGGTCACGATGGAATTGTAGAAAATAATGAAATCGTAAATGATGCAACAGTAGAAGTATTGGCAGCTATGAGCGTAAGTCATGCTTCAGCCGGCGCCGACTTTGTAGCTCCCAGTGATATGATGGATGGCCGCATAGGTGCTATACGCCAGGCATTAGAAGAAAATAATTTCAACAAAACAGGTATCATGAGCTATAGCGCGAAATATGCTTCTTGTTTTTATGGTCCTTTTAGAAATGCTTTAGATAGCGCTCCAGGTTTTGGTGATAAGAAATCTTATCAAATGGATTATGCAAATCGTTTGGAAGCAATAAAAGAAACATTAATGGATATTGAAGAAGGTGCTGATATCGTCATGATCAAACCTGCTCTTTCCTATTTAGATATTATTCGTGAGATCAAAAATGCTGTGGAAGTACCTGTAAGTGCCTATAATATCAGCGGAGAATATGCCATGATTAAGGCAGCTGCAAAAATGGGTTGGATAGAAGAAGATAAGGCCATATTAGAAACACTGGGTTCCATTAAAAGAGCTGGCGCTGATTTGATTGCCACTTATTTTGCAAAAGACGCTGTTAGATTACTTGGATAATTATTGAATGATAAGAAGATGAATAGAAATAAAAGTGTCGCACTTTTTGAAAGAGCACAGAAAACAATTCCCGGTGGTGTTAACTCCCCAGTAAGAGCATTTAAAAGTGTTGGTGGTACTCCTGTATTTATAAAAAAGGCGAAAGGCGCTTATCTATATGATGTAGACGGCAATCAGTATATCGATTTTATTGCATCCTGGGGTCCCATGATCTTAGGTCACGCCTATGCTCCTGTTGTGGAAGCAATTCTTGAATATGCACCTTATTCAACTTCTTACGGCGCTCCTACAGAATTAGAAATTGAAATGGCGGAGTTGATATGTAATATGACTCCCGGAATCGATTTAATTCGAATGGTGAGTAGTGGCACGGAAGCTTGTATGAGTGCCATCAGATTAGCTAGAGGGTATACTGGCAAGAATAAGATCATCAAATTTGAAGGACACTATCATGGGCATGCAGATTCGTTTCTGGTAAAAGCAGGAAGTGGTTTGGCAACTTTGAATATTCAAACTGTTCCAGGTGTTACTCCAGGTGTTGCAAATGATACTTTAGTAGCTCCTTATAATGATTTGGATGCGGTAAAGAAATTAGTAGTTGAAAACAAAGGCGAAATAGCTGCCATCATAGTTGAACCAGTGGCAGGCAATATGGGATGTGTATTACCCGCCACAGGATTTTTAGAAGGCCTCAGAAAAATTTGCGATGAAGAATCGATCGTTTTTATTTTTGATGAAGTAATGACCGGATTTCGTTTATCAGCAGGTGGCGCTCAAGAAAAATTAGGCATACAAGCCGATCTGGTTACGTATGGAAAAGTGATTGGTGCCGGAATGCCTGTTGGGGCATTTGGGGGCAAAAGAGCTATTATGGAACATATCGCTCCACTTGGAAACGTTTATCAGGCAGGAACTTTAAGTGGTAATCCAATTGCAATGATTGCAGGTTATACATTATTGCAGGAACTAAAAAATAATCCTACTATCTATGAAGAGTTGAATCAAAAAACAGCTTATTTACATGAAGGCCTTAAAACAGTACTAACGAAATGGGGACAACCATTTGTAATTAACCGTTTCGGTTCTATGATAAGTGTCCACTTTAGCGATCATCCGGTAACCGACTTTGCTTCAGCAGCTTCAGCAAATAACGAGCTGTTTAAAAAGTATTTTCATGCCATGTTAGACCAAGGTATTTATCTTCCCCCCTCAGCTTTCGAAAGCTGGTTTTTGAATAATGCATTAAGCTATGCAGATTTAGATAAGACCATTGAAGCTACTCACTTGGCTTTAAGTTCTTTCTAATAAAAAAAATCCTCTCGAATGCTCGAGAGGATTTTTTTTATTCCATTACTTTTTTCCAAAGCTCCGGTATCCGTTTTATCCATACCAATTCTCTTCGCTTTAAAGAAGCATCTTCAGCAGGATACCCAAAATAAGTTTTTCCTCCTGCTAAGGAAGAAGGTACACCACTCTGCGCAAGTACTACCGCATTAGCTCCAATGGTAAGCGTTTTACTAACCCCAACTTGCCCCCATAGTGTTACACCATCTTCAATAATGGTTCCGCCAGCTATCCCCACTTGCGCCGCAAATAAACAATTTTTACCAACCGTAGTATCATGTCCGATATGCACCATATTATCCATTTTGGTTCCGAAACCAATTCTTGTTTCTGCAGTAACGCCACGATCAATGGTGCATCCTGCGCCTATTTCAACATTGTCTTCGATCACAACATTCCCGCAACTTTCCATACGCTTAAACCAACTCTCTCTATTCTTTTTAGTATTATAATAAAATGCATCACTGCCAATAACAGTACCTGCCTGAATAACTACATTATCACCAATAATAGTTCCATCTAACAAACTTACATTCGGATAAATCACAGAATTTTTTCCTATCACTACATTGTTTCCAATAAATACATTCGGCATTATTACCGATCCTTCACCTATCACTAAATTTTCATTGATCGATTTTTCTGCAGCTACAAATGGTTTGAAGTGATGCACAATTTGTAAATACGATTCAAAAGGTTCAGCCACAATAAAAATGGTTTTCCCTTCTGGTACAACAACTTCTTTTGTATTAATAATGATGAAACTAGCTTCGCTGTTTAAACAAGTATCGTAGTACTTTGGATGATCCACAAAAACAAGATCACCCTTCATTACTTTATGTATTTCGTTGATACCGCTTATCTGCGCCCTGCAATTACCCGAAATTTCGGCGCCGATTAAATCAGCCATCCATTCAACAGAAACAGGAGCAGGAAACTTCATAACAGTGTTTTTTGTGTAAATCAAAGGTAATGTCTACTACAAAGCAGAAATTTTTTTTCGCAAAAAATGAGGGATTATGACAAAGAATTTAAGGTTCCCTTGATAAATGATATCCTAATAATTAAACCTGCTTCATTTTTTTACATTCTGCTGAAACCCTTTATTCGTAAGTATTACAGCAACAATAATATTTAATTTTTCATTTTAAAATTCGAAAAAACAGGTTAAAAAAATAGAAAAATGATGTCGAAATAAGCGATGAAATTCACAACCTGCTTGAAAATGTTAATAAAATTGTTTAAAAATATTTTTGCATTAGATAAAAGGTTTTTTAATATTGTGTAAGGAAAGTTGATTTCCTGGTACTTACTAACCCATCCATATACAAAGTCTCGCTTCTGCGGGACTTTTGTTTTTTATGAATTACTACTTCAAATTATACAAACCTTACCAAGTACTTTCTCAGTTTTCACCAGAAGAAGGCAAACAAACTTTAGCTGATTTTTTTGATGTGCCAAAAGATGTATACCCAGTTGGAAGGTTGGATTTTGATAGTGAAGGATTGCTTTTACTCACGAATGATAAACAATTAAATCATCGATTGTTACATCCTACTTTTTTACATCAACGTAGTTATTGGGTACAAGTAGACGGCGCCATCAATGAAAAAGCAATGGCAGAATTATCAAATGGAGTTGATATCAATCTCGATGGAAAAATTTATCACACCAAAAAAGCAATGGCAAAAATATTTAAAACAGATCCTATCATTCCAGATCGTAATCCACCCATCCGATTTAGAAAAGAAATTCCAGCACCTTGGATCGAATTGATATTAACGGAAGGAAAAAATAGACAGGTAAGAAAAATGACTGCAAAAGTTGGATTCCCTACTTTGCGTTTAATAAGAAATAGTATCGAAGACATTTGTCTCAATAATATGCAACCCGGAGAAATGATTGCATTATCAGAAGTTGAGATCTACCAAAAACTCAGTCTGAATAAATAATACTTGAACCCTAATATTTGATACCCCTTGTCAACCTGCTCAACAAGCGTTAATTTTGCTCGCTCTAAGCAATTATTATTATGAGTTTATCCCACTTGTCAGAACAAGAAATCATCCGTCGCGAAAAATTGACGAAAATGCAAGAAGCAGGAATCGATCCATTTCCTGCAGCCCTTTACCCGGTTTCTCACTACTCTACCGATATTAAAGAAAACTATTCCGAAGAAACCAAAGTGCAGTTTGAACAGGTTTGTGTGGCAGGCCGTATTATGAGTATCAATGATAAGGGCAAAGTCCTTTTTATTAAAATTCAAGATAGCAAGGGCATTATTCAGCTTTACGTGAAGAGAGACGATGTTTGTCCCGAAGAAGACAAGACCTTATGGGATATAGTAATTAAAACTGGCCTTGATCTGGGAGATATCATTGGCGTTACTGGTTTTGGCTTCATTACTAAAACCGGTGAAACTTCTATACATGCACAGACCTTAACCCTTCTTACTAAATCATTAAAGCCCCTTCCTGTGGTTAAAAGAGATGAGGAAGGAAATGTATTCGATGCTGTAACAGATCCTGAATTCCGTTATCGCCAACGTTATGCAGACCTGATCATCAACCCTGAAGTAAAAGATACTTTCGTAAAAAGGACCAAACTGGTAAACACCATTCGCGAATTCCTGAACGCTCAAGGCGCTTTAGAAGTGGATACACCTGTGTTACAAAGTATTCCAGGTGGTGCTGCTGCACGTCCTTTCATGTCACATCATAATGCACTGGACATTCCTTTATACCTCCGCATTGCAAATGAATTATACCTAAAGCGTCTGATTGTAGGTGGCTTTGACTGGGTGTATGAGTTTAGTAGAAACTTTCGTAACGAAGGAATGGACCGCACACATAATCCAGAATTCACTGTGTTAGAATGGTATACTGCATATAAAGACTATTTCTGGATGATGGAAACCACAGAGCAGTTATTTGAAAAAATTGCTTTGAGTTTGCATGGAACTACCGATGTGGTATTGGGTGATAAGATTATCAACTTCAAAGCTCCATATAGACGTATTAGCATTTTAGATGCCATCAAAGAAAATACGGGCATCGATGTTAGTGGAATGGATGAAACGGGATTAAGAGATGTCTGCAAACAATTGAATATCTCCGTACCCAACAATATAGGAAAGGGTAAATTGATCGATGAATTATTCGGAGAAACAAGTGAACATACTTATATACAACCTACATTCATCATCGACTATCCGGTTGAGATGAGTCCGCTTACCAAAAAACATAGAACTAAACCAGGATTAGTTGAAAGATTTGAACTGATGGTAAATGGTAAAGAAATTGCAAACGCCTATTCCGAGTTAAATGATCCAATTGATCAACGTGAAAGGTTCGAAGAACAAGCTAAACTGATGGAAAGAGGAGATGATGAGGCCATGTTTATAGATTATGATTTTCTTAGAGCATTAGAATATGGTATGCCACCAACATCTGGGATCGGTATTGGTATCGATCGACTATGCATGATGATGACGAATCAGGTTTCTATTCAGGATGTATTATTGTTTCCACAAATGCGTCCCGAAAATAATAGTTCAGATATAAATACCGTTCATCAACCCTAACAGTTTTTAAACAATTACCTATTGACATAATAGCTTTTTCTTAGTATATTTGATTACCCCACATTAGAAATCTTTTGTGGGGTTTCTTTTTATTAAAAACCGAATACTATGCACAAAATTTCATCCGTCATTTTATGCCTGTTTACTTTTATTTATGCTGTAAATAGTCAGGCTCAAAAATCTGCTGGTGCTGCGCCACAGTTAGTTACACAGGTAGAGGGAATTAAAGAATACAAACTACAGAATGGTTTGCGTGTTTTATTATTACCCGATAATTCTCAGAACAACGTAGTTGTAAATATCGTTTACCTGGTAGGCTCCCGCCACGAAGGTTACGGAGAAAGTGGTATGGCGCATTTGCTCGAACACATGATGTTTAAAACATCCAAAAGATATAAAAACATCAAAACAACTATTGCCGACAAAGGAGCAGAAGCAAATGGTACAACCTGGTACGATAGAACCAATTATTATGAAGTACTTCCTGCTAGCGACGATAATTTAAAATGGGCCTTGGATATGGAATCTGACCGTATGGTGAATAGTCAGATTTTGAAAGACGAATTAAAAACTGAATTTAGTGTCGTAAGAAATGAATTTGAAGCCGGAGAAAACGACCCTGGATCAGTTTTGGAAGAACGCATCATTGCAAGTGGATATTTATGGCATAACTATGGTAAATCAACCATTGGTAGCAAGGAAGATATAGAAAGAGTTCCCGTTGATAATTTACGTGCCTTCTATAAAAAATATTATCAACCCGATAATGCAGTATTAATGGTTGCCGGCAAATTCGATGAGGCAAAAGCCCTCGCCTGGATCCAACAATTTTATAGTAATATCCCTAAACCAACAAGGGTTTTACAACCTACCTATACTGTGGAACCAGTTCAGGATGGAGAACGTTATGTAGAATTAAAGCGGGTTGGAGATATTCAATACATGGGTATGATGTATCACACCCCTGCCTATTCCGATAAAGCTTATGCTGCTAACAGGGCACTTTTAAACATACTTACCAATAATCCATCTGGTATATTGTATAAAGCATTAGTGGAGAAAAAATTAGCCACCAGTGTTGATGATCAATTGCTTGCTTTGCAAGACCCAGGATTTACTTATTTACAAGCAGATATTCCTAAAGAAAAAAGTATTGATTCGGCTAAAAATGTTTTCCTTTCTACGCTTGATAATCTTGGTAAAACAACTATTACTGCAGAAGAATTAGAAAGAGCAAAAAATGCATTGATTAAAAGAACAGAGAATACCACCAATAATACGATCAACTTATGTATTAATCTAACAGAAGCGGTTGGCGCAGGTGATTGGAGGTTGTTTTTTATCAATCGGGATAGGGTTGAAAAATTAACCCTTTCAGATGTTCAGGAATTTGCAAAAAATTATTATAAACCATCCAATAGAACCTGGGGAATGTTTGTTCCTGATAAAAATCCTGATCGTGTTAAAGTGGCTGATGTTGGCGATATAACTGCATTAGTAAAAGACTACAAGGGCAAAGAAGTAAAAAAACAAACAGAAACTTTCGAAACCAGTGTTGCTAACATCAAAAAGAACACACAGTATAAAAAGTTATCCAATGGATTTAAATATGCATTGTTGAAAAAACCAGCAAAGGGCGAAAAGATCATTGGGAACTTTAAACTTCGTATTGGAAACGAAAAGAGTTTAGAAAACAAAGATGTTATTATCAGTATTTCAGCTTCCATGCTCCGTAATGGTACAAAGACCCTGAATAAAAAACAGTTAAACGATTCGCTGGATAAAATAAAATCTCAAATTAGTATTTCAGGAAGCGGACAAGTAGTGAATATTGGTATCAATACAGACAAGGCGCACTTCAATGCTTGTATGAATTTGGTGAAAGAGATCATCAGTAATCCATCATTTGATCAAAATGAATTAGAAAAACTAGTTGCTCAAAATAAAGCATCTCTCGATGCCAACAGAAATGATCCTCAATATCGGGCTTCGATTTTAGCTTCTCAAAAATCAGAACGGTATCCAAAAGGAAGTATCTATCATACAATGGATGCAGATGAAGAAACCGCTGCTTTAAATCAATTAAAGAGAACAGATTTAGAGGAGTTCTATAATAGTCATTATGGAGCAAATAATGGAACCGGTGCATTAGTTGGTGATTTTATTCCCGAAGATGCAGATAAAGCTATCAGCAATGTTTTTCAATCCTGGGTTTCAAAAACAAACTTCACAAGAATACCTCGTCAATATTTTGATGTAGCAGGAAGTGATGAAACCATTTTAACCCCTGATAAAGCAAACGCTATGGCTTTAGGATTTATGAATATTCCAATGGATGATGCAGATACCGATTTTCCTGCTTTAACAATGGCAGATGAATTATTAGGTGGTGGGGCGTTTCTCTCCTCTCGTATTCCTAAGCGTTTAAGAGAAAACGAAGGAATGAGTTATGGAGCTGGATCTTTCTTTCAAGCTTCAAGTGTAGACAAAACTGCACAATGGGGTGTATATGCCATCTTCAATCCAATTTATAAAAATCGTTTAGACAGTGCTTTGAAAGAAGAAATTAAAAAAGCAATCGATAAAGGTTTTACAGAAGATGAGTTAAAGAAATCAACAGACAGTTGGTTACAAGGTCGTAAGATCGCACTAGGTGTTGATGGACAGCTTGCAAATTTATTAGAGACTTATCTCAATATTAATCGTGATCTAACCTGGTATACCGATATGGAGAAAAAAGTTACTTCACTAAAGTTAGCAGCAGTAAATCAGGCCTTGGTTAAATATATTAAGCCTGGTAAACTGATCTTAGTTTATGGTGGAGATTTCAACAAAAAATAAACTCTTTTAGAGTAACATTTTCTGTGAGTCAGCATCCCCTCCATCCCGAGCACTCGGGATGGAGGGGAATTTTTTTTTAAACCCAATCCTTCTTCACTCTCCACCCTCCTCACTCTCCTTTTGAATTTTTACTTTTTAATTAATCCCTATAATTTAAAGCCGGCTTCCTATCTCCTAACAATGCTTTGTATTGATAATCGCCTTTAGATATTTTAAATTCGTCTTTTGCTTTTTGAATCAATGCAGGATTGGTATACAGATCAATTGCTGTTAAAGCCATTGTCTTAGCTGCTACCATCATTCCTTTTGTTCCTATTTCTGTGCCATCACAGGCTACGGCTTGCCAGCTATGAGCCGGTGTTCCGGGTATCCATGTAGCTGCTGATAGACCAACTGTTGGCAATGCATAACTAACATCACCTACATCTGTTGAACCTTGTCCTACTTGCTTATCCGTTATTTTTTTCAAAGGCTCAATGCTTGCAGCTTTTTCAATGGCAGGTGCTTTAAAAGTAAAACTAGATTGCAATTTTTTACCAAAAGCAATCTCATCATCGGTATAAGTAACGCCGCCAACTTTTTCAAGATTTAACTGCATGGCTTCACCCAATATTTGATTGATCAAAAGGTCGTGTGTTCCGCCAATGATCTCATAGTCCATTGTTGTTTCAGTTCCTAAAGCAGCGCCTCTCGCAGTTTTTACTAAACGCTCAAATATAGAAACTACCTGATCTCTTTGTGGATGACGTACATAATAAAATACTTCTGCATAATCAGGGACCACATTCGGAGCTTTACCACCATTGGTAATTACATAATGTATTCTGGTTTCTTGAGGAATATGTTCCCGCATCATATTTGCCATATAGTCCATTGATTCCACAGCATCCAAAGCTGATCGTCCTCTTTCTGGAGAAGCAGATGCGTGTGCAGATAATCCATGAAAACGAAACTTAGCAGAAGTATTTGCCAATGCGCTGATCATCGTTACTTCATTCGCATCACCTGGATGCCAATGTACGGCAACATCCACATCATTAAATAAACCTGCACGCACCATATACACTTTACCACTACCCCCTTCTTCTGCGGGGCATCCAAATACTTTAATAGTACCCGTAAACTTTTTCGATTCAATCAATTGTTTGATTTCAATTCCTGCTGCCACAGAAGCAGTACCAAATAAATTATGGCCGCATCCATGTCCAGCATCTTTACCTGCTATTCCAGATTTTTCTGGAACTGCATTTTGAGCCAAACCTGGTAAAGCATCATACTCAGCCAATATACCAATCACTGGTTTTCCGGAACCATAGGTAGCTACGAATGCCGTTGGTATTTCAGCAACGCCTGCTTGAACAGAAAAGCCTGCATCTTTCAAAGTTTGCTGAAGCAAAGAAGAACTCTTAGTTTCCTTATAACCCACTTCAGCATAGTTCCATATTTGCAATGCCACATTTTTATATCCACTATAGCCAGCCTGAATATCTTGTATGGCCTGCGTTTTTAGAATATCAACAGTATTTACAACTGCAGATTTCGTTTTTGCTTTCTGTGCAAACAATAATCCTGTTGCAAGGCAGAGTGCGCTTGCAGTAACAATCTTTTTTGTGCTCATAAATAGATAATGTTTAAACGAATAAGTCGGTATATAAATGGGCCCCTGGAACAACAGAATATTTTTCCAGATCTGTAATGCCCTCGCCAGCCAAAACTTCTTCATCAATAAAAGTATTGCCAGTGCATTGTGATGCATTTTTCTTTAGAATAAAATATACGGCATCAGCAATGATGTCTGGTGTTCTGCTCATTTTAGCCAATGTTTCTCCCCCTAATAAATTTCTTACAGCGGCTGTATCAATAGTGGTTCTAGGCCACAATGCATTTGATGCAATGCCTGCACCTTTAAATTCTGCAGCCCAACCCAAGGCTAACATACTCATATTGAATTTTGTGATGGTATATGCAATATGGCCACCCATCCATTTAGGGTTTAGATTAACTGGCGGCGATAAAGTGATGATATGTGGATTTTTACCTTTCCGTAAATAGGGTAGACAATGCTTTACTACTAAAAATGTACCCCGCACATTAATACTTTGCATTAAATCGAAACGTTTGGATTCTGTTTGCTCTGTTGGTGTTAATGATATAGCAGATGCATTATTTATAACCACATCAATGCCGCCGAATTTATCAACAGCTTGCTGCACCATACTTTGTATCTGTTCCTCATTTCTGATATCTACTTGCACGGCCAAAGCCTTACCACCTGCGGCTTCTACTTCTGCAGCAGCGGAATAGATCGTGCCTCCTAATCTCGGATCTTCATCGACGCTTTTAGCTGCAATGATAATATTTGCTCCTTCCTTAGCCAGGCGAATAGCCATTGCTTTTCCGATTCCTCTGCTGGCACCTGTAATTAAAATAGTTCTGTTTGTAAATGGCATAGTAAAAATGTTAGACATTAAATTTCAGTAAAACATACTTACCAACCTAAGAAATCTTTTATAACAAGTTCTGCCTCCTCACAAGCTTTATCCAGTTCATCGTTCACAATCGTTTTGCTAAACCGATGGTTAAAAGAAATCTCATAGCTTGCTTTATTGATTCTGGTAGCTAAACTCTCTGCTGTTTCAGTACCCCTGCTTTCTAATCTTTTACGCAACTCTTCTACTGATGGGGGTTCAATAAAGATTGAAAGGCAATTCTCTTCAAACTGTTGTTGAACATGTATGGCACCTTTAACATCAATATCAAGCATTGGAACTTTCCCCGACTCCCATATTCGATCTAATTCTGATTTAAGTGTACCATAATACTTTCCCTCATAAACCATCTCCCATTCCAAAAAAGCATCTTCATGTATCTTTTGATTGAAGGCTTCCTCACTTAAAAAATAATAATCCACCCCATTCTGCTCTTTACCACGGGGACTTCTTGTAGCTGCAGAGATAGAAAACGATAACTGAGGATACTTATTCAATAAATAATGCGTGATAGTAGACTTACCTGCACCAGAAGGAGCTGTAATAATAATGATCTTGTTGGAAGAATGGACCATACGTTTGGTTTCGTGCAAAGAAACAATTTAAACAAATATCCTTGTAGAAAATTCAATTAATTACTATGTTCAATTGGTAATTGTATACTCGCAACAACCCTGTCGTCTTTTACCTGTTGCAAAACCAACTCAGGATGTGATGGATAAAATAATTTAAGACGCTTATTTAAATTTGAAATACCAATGCCCTGTCTGTTTTTATCTTCGTTCACCGTTAACTTACCACTATTGGTTACCATGATAAAGACATGGTTTTCCATCTTTTTAACTTCTACCACAATTGATCCGCCTTTTACCAATTTATTGATGCCGTGTTTAATGGCATTTTCTGCAAGTGTCAATAATATACTCGGTGGCACAGTTACATCAAACAATTCCGGGTCAATATCTACACAATATTCTAACCTTTCTTCAAATCTAATTTTTTCAAGTGCCAAATAATCCTTTACAATTTCTGATTCTTGTTGAAGCGATATAAAACTTTGTTTTTCGTAGTTCAAAGTATGGCGCAATAACTGCGATAATAAAGTAGTTGCATTTCTTGCTTGCTCTCCATCGGTGATAATCAAAGAACGAATGCTATTAAGTGCGTTAAATAAAAAATGTGGATTTAATTGCAAACGCAATATTTCTAATTGTGCGGTCTGTAATTCAAGCACAGTATGCAATTGCCTTAAGTCGGCCCTTGACTTATAATATAAGAATTTAGAAATATGATACATCAATAACCAGACTGCAAGATATCGGCTCCAGTTGATCACATTCATAAAAAAGGTTAAATTAAAATAATTCAGCTTCACTTTATGATTGATGAAATGGTATAGAAACGTACCTGTCAATGGAATAATTATTGACAAAATAATCCAACTCACCAGCATCCAGAAGAATTGAATGAAATAGGATTGTCCGTTAAAATTAGAACGATTAATAATATACCTGTAAAAATGCGTGAAAAGCATGGCAATTACAGTCAGACCCATCAAGGATAAAAAATCGGGAACAGTAAAGAAACCTAGTCCTATATAATTAATCAGTTCATATAATAACATGGCAATCCAACCACAAGCCTGGAAGATCCAGTAGAGTTTTTTTCTGCTTACCTTATCAATTCTAAAATACTTGTTCATGTTTTATAGATAAAAGCGCTGATTCAGGGATTAGTTTATTGCTTATTCTCGTTCCTCCTCTAATTTTTTACTATTTCTGCCAACAGCATAAAAGGGTTTTAATGAAATAAAAATTTTCTCAAAGTGAAGATCACCAATATCGGCCCCATTCTTCGCATTCTGAAAATAAGAACGAGTCTGCTTTAAAATTTCATGACCCACTAATAAACGAGTATCTTCCAATTGACGTTTTACGGCTTCCATCTCCACCATCAATTCTGAGTATTGTTCGTATAATAACATATAATTATTACAAGCTTGGATATCAACATAACTTGGAGCAGAACTTGGGCTCTTTCGCATCAATGCAATTGCTTTTACAGCAAAGTCTTTTCTTTTATGATGCAACTTAAACAAGC
The DNA here is from genome assembly GCA_037127755.1 of Bacteroidota bacterium. Lineage (GTDB taxonomy): Bacteria > Bacteroidota > Bacteroidia > Chitinophagales > Chitinophagaceae > Sediminibacterium. The sequence goes on along the minus strand of JBAXXT010000002.1, from coordinate 64,615 downwards.
TCCTTCTTTCTGTGGGAGCTAATTTCACTTTATTAGGTATTGAGCTTTTGATAGAAGCCAAGTGTTGTTTTATAGCCAACAGCTCTGAGCCGATAAAGCCTCTGAAATTAGCCATAGTGGGGGTTTTAGGGTTAAAGTGTAAACTAATATAAAATTGTACATTTTCATCATATTTGATGATTTTTTTTGTATTGCAAAATCAAAAGCAAATCTTAACTTGTTATTCAAAGATTGCTGCTTATGAGATTTCTATGGAAACTCTATTTTCGCCTTATTGGATGGAAAATAAGGGCCCCTTTTCCTATTAACACCCCCAAGGCAGTTATAATTGTTGCACCTCATACTTGCGTGGATGATTTATTTATAGGCCTTGCTGCAAGAAGTATTCTAAGATTAAAATCCCTACAATTTTTCGGGAAACAAGAACTCTTTAAGGGGCCAACCGGTTTTTTACTGCGCCACTTCGGTGGTCATCCTGTTGACAGATTTAGCAAAAAAAATATGGTAGATCAGGCTGTGGACCTGTTCAATGAACATTCCGAATTTTTATTAGCACTCTCTCCCGAAGGCACTCGCAAAAAAGTGGAGCGCCTCAGGACTGGTTTTTATTATATCGCACAAAAAGCAAATGTGCCCATTGTGATGGTGGCTTTTGATTTTGCAAATAAAGAAATAAGGATTGAAGACCCTTTCTTTACTAGCAATGATGAAGCGGCCGACTTCAAAAAAATCATTCATTATTTTGCCGAGGTTAAAGGAAAATATCCTGAACTAGGTCTTTCACATTTACAATTTATTTGAATCAGAAGTTTTATGAGTGTAACGCCCCCACCACCATCCATTATTGATAGCTTTTGCAGATTTGAGCAAACTAAAGCCCAGCATCTATTTTTGTCGGAGCCAGTTAATCAGGTGTACCAGAATTTTACCTGGCAATCTGCAGGTGAAGAAATAAGAAAAATGGTAAACGCCATCCATGCAATGGGTATTCATGAAGGAGATAAAATTGCGATACTCAGTAAAAACTGTGCTTATTGGGTGATGGCAGATTTGGCCATTATGATGGCTGGTTGTGTTTCGGTTCCGCTTTATCCTAATATTAGCCCTAACTCTTTAAATGAATTACTACATCATAGCGATTCAAAATTGATCTTTTTGGGCAAATTAGATCAACCTGAAAAGATGCAAGCCGCAATTCCAAAACATCTTGTTCAAATATGTTTTCCTTTTTATCCCATTGAAAATTGCCCTACTTGGTTCGATATTACCAGAGAGCAAGCCCCATTTATTGGAAATCCCGATATTGATTCAGATTCATTGGCATGTATCATTTATACCTCGGGTACAACTGGGCAACCTAAAGGTGTTATGCATACTTATCGCGCAATGAATTTTGCAGTTGCCGCATTTCTAAAAGATAACCCAACCATTCAAACAGAAGTATTTTTTTCTTATCTCCCGCTATGTCATGTAGCTGAGAAAATGTTGGTTGAATGTGGTACAATTTTTACAGGTAGCACGATGTATTTTGTAGAATCAATGGACCGTTTTTCAATTAATCTGCGGGATACACAACCCACCATGTTCCTTGCCGTTCCTCGAATATGGGAAAAAATGCAAGAAGAGATCCTTAAAAAAATGCCACAGAAAAAGTTAAATCGCATTTTATCTATTCCAATTGTATCTGCTTTTTTCAAAAAAATTATACGTAAAAAATTAGGGCTCTCAAAAGCACATTTTATTTTCACTGGTGCGTCTCCAATCAATAAGGCCTTGCTTCTTTGGTATGAGAAATTGGGAATCAATATTATGGAAGCTTATGGAATGACAGAAAATTTGGCACTGTCTCATGCAAATAGGAAAAACAATACACGATTCGGTACTGTTGGAAAAGCATATACTGGCGTTCAAGTTCGATTATCAACAGATCTGGAAGTGCAGGTAAAAAGTGAGGCCTCCATGAAGGGATATTATAAAGAACCAGAATTAACTGCAACCTGTTTTGAAGATGAATTTCTCCGGACAGGCGATCAGGGCTCAATCGATTCGGAGGGTTATTTAACAATTACCGGTAGAATTAAAGATCAATTCAAAACAAGTAAAGGAAAATACATCAGCCCGGCTCCGATAGAAAATCAATTATTGGCGCATCAATATATTGATCAGGCTTGTGTTGTTGGCCACGCAATGCCCCATGCATTTGCTCTCTGTATCTTATCTGAATCCGCAAAAATGCTAGATAAAATTCAACTTACCGCTGATTTGATTGCATTTCTAAAAACGGTAAATGCAGATTTGGAACATCACGAAAGAATCGCTAAACTCATTATACTTTCAGAAGAATGGACTATAGAAAATGGAATACTTACGCCTACCCTAAAAATAAAACGGAATTTAATTGACAGTAAATACCAAAACAATTATGTAGGTTGGAGTATTGCTAATGAATTAGTAATTTTTTGCAACTAAACGTTTTCATAATAAATGATTTATGAAATCATTCAATTATTACAATTTTTGTAGCAATTTTACGTTTAGAATTTTATCAACAGTTTAAAACAAACAGATATGAAATTTAGAAACTATGTTGGGCTTTGTTTGAGTGCAGTAATGTTGTTCTCTTGCGTTAGCCAGAAACAAATGAGACAAGCTGAAGCAAAGTACGGTGAATTAAATGGTGCTTACCTTGAATTACAAGGTAAATATCGCACACTACAGGATGAACAAAATAAGTGTAACAACCAAGTTAGCGAACTTAATACCAAGAAGTCAGCATTGGAATCATCAAACACTGATTTAAAAAATCAAATCGATTACCTAAAACAAAACAATAACAATGTTTTGAGTCAATTGAAAGACCTTTCAGTTGTTACTGGTTCTCAAGCAGAAAGTATTAAAAAATCTTTGGAAAATATTGGTTCTAAAGATATTTATATCAAAGACCTACAGGGATCAATTGCTCGTAAGGATTCTTTGAATATGGCTTTAGTTATGAACCTGAAAGGGGCGATAGGTAATTTAGATGATAAAGACATCAATATCAAAGTAGACAAAGGAGTTGTGTATGTAGATATCTCAGATAAACTTTTATTTAAAAGTGGTAGTTACGATGTAACAGATAGAGCTAAAGAAGTTTTAGGAAAAGTAGCTAAAGTATTGAATGCACAACCTGATATCGAATTCTTGGTGGAAGGTCATACAGATTCAATTGCAATTAAAAGCAATGTGATCACTGACAATTGGGACCTTAGCGTAAAACGTGCAACTACAGTAGTTCGTATTTTGCAAAACACTTATGGTCTAGATCCAAAACGTATGACAGCTGCCGGTCGTGGACAATATCTTCCTCTTGCCGACAATACTACTAATGAAGGACGTGCTGCTAACCGCAGAACTAGAATTGTAATCTTACCGCAATTGGATCAATTCTTCAAATTATTAGAAACTAAGAAGTAATAGATAGGCTAACCCAAATTCTACTGCCACCCTAAAATTAGGGTGGCTTTTTTATTGAAAGTATTTAACGATTTTATTATATAGATATGCCAATTAACTAAAATGTTCTTTAATTTTATTGTTCTAAACTTGGTTTATCAGGCAGACTTTAATTATCTTTTTTTTTGTGGTTACTAATTCGAGCAAATAGGCCAAAAATTAAGGCAATTTTATTGCTGCTTTTCTTTCTATCTGCAAACTATTATTCTAAAGCCGATAATCTTCCAATTGCAAAAAAAGCGATACTTGATTTACGTAATATAGATCTATCAACTACTACCATTAATATGAGCGGTGAGTGGGCTTTTTATTGGCACCAATTAATTACTCCTGATAGTTTAGTAGCTAATACGAATTATATTGAATATCCCAATTTGTGGAATGATACCAAGTTGAATGGGGTTCAAATTCCTTCAACAGGTTATGCCACCTATTATTTGAAAGTTTTACTCCCAAAAAACAAAACCAATCTGGCGTTATTTATTCCAGATGTGTATTCTAGTTATAGACTGTACGTGAATGGTAAGGTTTTTTCAGTTAACGGTATCGTTGACACAAGTAAAGAAACTTCTAGTGTTAATTGGGTGAGTAAAACCCTTCCAATTGATATTGAAAATGATAGTCTCGTACTAGTTTTACAAATAGCCAACTACTGGCATGCAAAGGGCGGCCCCTATAAAGAAATTGCAATAGGCAATCGATCAAAAATGATTCTCAATGATGAAAAAAGTAAGGCCTACGATTTTTTACTGACAGGCTGTTTATTCATGGGAGGGCTTTTCTTTTTTGGACTTTATCAATTTGGGAAACACGATAAAGCTATTTTATACTTTTCACTATTTTGTATCTTATATAGCTTTCGGGTAATAGGTGGGGGGGGGTATGAATTACACCATATCTTTCCTAATCTTCCTTTTTGGATAACTTTTCAATTAGAATATTTAAGTCTTTATGCCAGTGCATTTACCTTTTCATTTTATACTTGGCATCTATACCCACAAGATTTTAATACCAAAGTATTAAAATTAATGATTCTCATCAGTATTGTATTCAGTAGTATAACGCTGTTATTACCAACCATCTATTCTACTGCTGTCATTAATTATTTCTTGATCGCAATGTTGATCTTTTTTCTCTATGTTTTTTATGTCTACATAAAAGCTGCTCGGAATAATAGAATTGGAGCGAAGTATTCTTTATGGGGTACAACTATAGGCATTATCGTTTCTATACTTATTGTATTAGAACATTTTGGAATAACAAATCCCCAAAAAGGTTTGATTTTTATATGCTATATCACATTTTTTTTCTTACAATCTTTAATACTTTCTTTCCGATTCGCATTTGTATTAAAGAAGGCTAAAAATGACGCTGAACAAGGATTAAAAGCAAAAAGTGAATTTCTATCTACGATGTCTCACGAAATCAGGACCCCCCTAAATTCGGTCATTGGTCTTTCAAATTTATTGCTTCGCGATAAACCAAGAAAGGATCAAGAAGAATATTTAAACGTGATGGTATTTTCTGCAAACAACCTTTTATCCATTGTCAATAATATCTTAGACTATAATAAAATTGAAGCCGGAAAAGTTAATTTCGAATTAATTGAAATGGACATTAATGTGATTGCAAAAAACATTGTGTCTGGATTGAAAGCCCATGCAACTGAAAGAGAGAATGAATTAATATTAAACTATACCCCTTCTAACCATCTTTCTGTATTGGGCGACCCAACAAGACTTACTCAAATACTCAACAACCTTTTAAATAATGCTATTAAGTTTACCAAAAAGGGGAAAGTTACTTTTTCAATAAAAGTGTTAGAAAAAACAGAAGAAAATATTAAAGTTCAATTTGTAATTGAAGACACTGGAATTGGGATTCACAAAAACAAACAACAACAGATTTTTGAAAGGTTTACACAAGCGGATTCATCCACTTCCAGAAGTTTTGGTGGAACTGGATTAGGCCTATCCATCACTAAATTGCTACTAGACTTACAAGGGATTGAACTTAAATTGAAAAGTGAATTGGGTTTTGGTTCTACTTTTTCATTCATTCAAAGTTTCCCTTTAAGTAAAACCCAATCTACTATTACCCATCCATATCAACAATTACCTTCAGAGGAAGACATGCCACTTAAAAATATTGATATATTACTAGTAGAAGATAGTGAAATGAATGTTTTAGTGGCTGTAAATTTTCTGGAAAGATGGGGCGCAACAGTTGATGTGGCATTAAATGGGCAGGAATGTTTAGATATGATCGATATCAATAAGCACCAACTAATTTTAATGGATTTGAATATGCCAGTAATGGATGGCTATGAAGCCACATTAATTCTTAGAAAACGTGAGATCCAAATTCCTATTATTGCGCTAACAGCAAGCCCACCTAAAGAAATAGAACAACGAATCAAAAAAATTGGAATTAATGATATTGTAGTGAAACCTTTTGTGCCAGAAGAATTATTTAAAAAAATCTTACACTATACTAATGTGTTCAGATCACCTGATTTGGAATAAATTTTTTATAGATTAATTTCTTCAAATCCACCAGTTTGTTTGTTCTTTCGTACATTATCCCAGGTAAAATATCGGCCATTCATGGCTACATAAACGCCTTTAGGTAATGCTTGTACAAATGCCATAGCACTTCCTAAATTGAACAATCCATCTGAACTTCCAAATTTATACGGTATCATGGCACCGGTTAAAACAATTGTTTTTCCAGTTGTTTCCTTTGCCAAAACAGCTGCTGTTTCTGCCATCGTATCAGTACCATGGGTGATGATAATCTTGTCTTCATCCGAATTCTGACACTGACGTGCAATTAATTGTCGGTCGTCATCTGTCATCTCCAAACTATCCACCATCATCAAAGTTCTTATATCTACATCAACTCTACACCTTCCTAATTTCAATAGCTCGTTGATATGCGTGTCTTTGAAATACAATTGTCCATTCAATTCATTGTATTCTTTATCGAATGTACCACCGGTGATGAAAATACGTATTGACATATCATGCTATACTTAAAAATTCAGTTAATTATAATTTATCGTAAAGCGCACGTAACTTTTCACGTGTCATGATCTTTTCCCAATCCTTACCCAATGCATTTTCCCAAAGTGGTTTCATACCCATGGATACATTGATCATCTTTTCAAAATCTTCCTCCGATAATCCCTTACAAATTCCTACAGGAATATCAATATTATTTTTTTCTACCATCCACTTAAACTCCTTTACACCTGCTGGATAATATTCTTCTAAATGGTTCATCACGATACAGTTTCCAATACCGTGTTTAGTTCCCAACAAGTAACTCAAACCATAACTTACCGCATGTGCAACACCAACTTGTGAATAAGCAATACTCATACCACCTGCATAAGAGGCCATCATCAGTTGATCATCGCTTTCTTCATCCCAATGATCTTTCTCTACATATATCTTCTGACATAACTGCAATGCCTTCTCCCCATAACTCTTACTAAATTCATTTAAAAAAGTGCCCTCTAAACTTTCAATACAATGGATATAACAATCCATCCCGGTATAAAAACGCTGATTGATCGGCGCATCTTTAGTTAATTCAGGATCTAACACAATCTGATCGAATGGCGTAAAATCTGAATTCATTCCTAACTTTCTAACTGGACCAGTCAACACAGTTGTTCTACTCACTTCAGCTCCAGTACCACTCAAGGTTGGAATCCCTACTTTATATACACCGGCATGCTTTACTAAATCCCATCCCTGATAATCAGCAGATGATCCAGGGTTTGTGATCATCAATGAAACAGCTTTCGCCAGATCCATTGCAGATCCGCCACCAATTCCGATTACACCACTAATTGTTCCGAACTCATCTTTCAAACCTTGAGCCAACTTATCTACCTGAGTTGTTTTGGGTTCAAAACTAACATCCACAAAAATGATCTTATCCTTCCCTCTTAATGGTACACGGCTGGCTAATGGTTTACCCTCAAAAAAATGATCTACCAGAAAAATCATAGGCGCCTCACCCTTACGTTGTGGTGCTAAAATTTCATCTAACTGATTAAAACTTCCCCGTCCATAAACAACATAACTAACCATTTTAAAATTCCGGAAACTTGCCATAGCATTCTGTTTAAACTTAATTGATGTGGCAAAGATACATGAATTCAAAAAGAAGATATCAATCCTAACAATTGTTTAAAACCAGCTTGATTTCATTTTCCAATATTGGATATTTTCAAACTTAATTTCTGATCCATTGCTAAAAAACATTACCCCATTTTCAGAATTTTCGGGGAAAACCTGAGCAGTAAATACGACAGTTCCATCGGCCGCATATATTTCAACAATAGATTCATCAAAATAAATATCTAATTGAATTTTCCCGTCTTTAGTAATAAGTTCTGCTTCCTTTCTGTTAATGGATGCATATTTGGTATTGAATGACCGGTTTGTGTTTGTTCTATCTATATATAATTTCTCTCGAGTTCCATCATAACCAATTTCAAAATAATTCCCGTTACCAACCGCAAGTTTAATCCCACCTACAGCATTTTTTGATGGAATCAAATCCAATTTCATTTCAAAGCAATTTCCCTTTTGCTTTAACTGAATTTCTTTGGAAACGTTAGTGTTAGAAATGGATTCCTTTATTAAACGCAATTTCTCAAGAGCTATAATTGGTTGCTGAACCAATACCCAATCATCCCCATGTTTTTTTACCGATAATTTTCTAGGCAATGACATCGCACTCTTCCAGGGCATCGTAGGAATGGTATTTGCATATTCCCAATTATTCACCCATCCAATGCTGATAGGCTGCTTATCCGGGCTATTATGATAAGTTACAGCCGCATAATAATCGGTACCATAATCTTGTTTATGTATTTTAGAATTGGGCCTGTCTTCCAAAAATTTGGTGCCATCAAACTCACCTACAAAATATTGCATCGTACTATTCTGTGAAGTAAATAGAACCCATTTCGTTTTTCCTGGTTCCCCTACAATTGGCACTTGCATCAAATCAGGGCACTCCCATACACCACTAAGATCTCCCGCAGGACCAAAATTGCTCAACAGTTTCCATTCTTTTAAATTATTAGAAGCGTAGAAAGAAATCTGATGTTCATTTGGTTGAGATACCGCCATCACCCATTGTTTGTTTTTTTCATACCAAAACACATTGGGGTCTCTGAAATCTTTCTTATGTAAATCCAACACCGGATTTCCGGCATATTTTTTCCAAGTCAACCCTTCGTCATTACTATATGCCAAAGCCTGTGTTTGTAATGTTTCTGTATGAGCCGTGTAAATTGCAATCAAAGATTGTTTACTAGGATCACTCGAAAAACCAGTACTGTTTTTTTTATCAACAACTGCAGAACCAGAAAATATTGCTACCCCATTTTCTTCTGCAATAGCTACAGGTAATTCTTTCCAGTGAATCAGATCTTTACTGGTTGCATGACCCCAGCTCATATGTCCCCATACATTAGCAAAAGGATTATGCTGAAAAAATAAATGATATAATCCATTGCTATATACCAATCCATTGGGGTCGTTCGTCCAATTTTTAGCTGGACTAAAATGATATTGTGGGCGATAGGTTTCTTTAAATAATGATTGTTCTTGTGCAACAATTCTACCTGCCAAAAACAAGCCCACTATTAAAATAATCTTGCGCATTGTTTGCTATTTAATTGATGAGTTTCTTTTCTAATTCTTCGAGAGAAATATTTTTTGTTTCCGGCATACTGGTAATTACCCAAATCAATTGTAATACCATCATACCTGCAAAAAAAGCAAAGATGGGCCAGGGGTTCTCTTTGAAAAGACCATTGTCTTTATCTAAAAAATAGGGAGTTATTAATGTAATAATGGCAGCAAAGACCCAGTGTATACTAGCTCCAAATGATTGACCTGCTGAGCGGATCTTATTAGGAAATATTTCAGAAATAAATACCCAGATAACAGCTCCTTGTCCAACGGCATGAGATGCGATAAACAGCAATAAAAATGTCATTAAAAAAATTGGACCCGTATGCGCATAAAAAGCAAAGGAAACTAATGATAAACTAATGATATAACCAAATGATCCGATTAATAAAAGTGTTTTTCTGCCAAGCCGATCAATCAGGTATAATCCTACAAATGTGAAGATCAAATTAGTACCCCCAATTGCAATGGAATTAAATAATGATTCTTTAGCGGCAAGGCCTGCTTTCTCAAGAATTTCAGGGGCATAATATAAAATGAAATTGATTCCCGAAACCTGATTAAAAAAAGCAATTAGAAAAGCTAAGAAAATAATCTTCTTATGTTTTGTATTAAAAAATTCTGCAGCTTTTCCAGTGGTTGCATCATGTTGATTACTTTGAATAATCGTTGCCACTTCCGCATCCACATCAACAACTCCAATTTGAAGCATGATTTTTTTAGCAGCAGCCTGATCATTTTTATTGGTAATTAACCACCTCGGACTTTCAGAAATTCCAAATACTAAGGCTGTATAAATGATAGATGGAACAGCCAAAACGCCTAACATCCACCGCCAGTCGTTTGCTCCACCAACACCTTGTAAAAAGTAGTTCGATAAAAACGCTACCAATATTCCAAATACAATATTAAATTGATACAATGCCCCCAGCTTACCTCTTGTAACTGGTGTTGAAATTTCAGAAATATATATAGGTGCTACAACAGACGAAACACCAATTCCCAATCCACCTATAAAACGAAAGAAGGAGAACACATATGGATCGTTCGCTAATGCAGAACCAAATGCAGATACGGCAAATAAAATACCCACCCAAAGCAATACTTTTTTTCTACCAAATTTTTCTGTGGGTATCCCTCCAAACAATGCACCAATTACAGTTCCCCATAGGGCCATCGACATAATAAAGAATCCATGAAAAAGAGGCGTAGTATGCCAGAGTTCTTTAATCGGTTGATTAGCACCTGAGATCACTACCGTATCAAATCCAAAAATAAAACCGGCTAGGGCTACCACAATAGACCAACGTAGAAGCTTGTTCTGATTCATAAGCAATCGTTATTTTGATACAGGAAGATAGTAAAAGCCTTGCAAAAATCTGCAGTCTAAAAATTTCAAACGATTGTTGTTATTATTTGCTAGAAAATTACTTCAAGAGTGCTGCAGCTTTGATCAAATCTTCAGGAGTATCAATTTCCACACCCATATAAGTGGTTACCACCATACGCAAGGGAATACCATATTCTAAATAACGAAGACATTCTATTTTTTCAGCCGCTTCCAAGGGTGTAATGGGCCATTTAGTAAACTGCATCAACGATTCTTTTCTAAACGCATACACACCAATATGTTCGTAATAAGTACTTGCTATAGATGAATCCCTAGGATAAGGAATCACACTTCTGGAGAAAAAAAGAGCATTCATATTACGATCCACAGCCACTTTTACATAGTTTGAATCTTGAATTAATGCTGGGTCTTCTAGTACTTGCATCAACGAAGCTACTTTCACTTTTTCTCCATCAACACCAGTAAATGTGGCTAATAATTTTTCAAGTGGGCCTCTTTGAACAAATGGTTCATCGCCTTGAACATTTACAATTATATCAATCTCCATATTTGCAGCGGCTTCAGCAATTCGATCGCTTCCACTTTCATGCAACTTTATACTCATGATAGCCTGACCGCCATGGGAAGTAATTTCCTTAAAAATAATTTCGCTATCTGTAACCACATAAACGGCATCAAACAATCCAGTTGCTACTGTATTATCATAGGTATGTAGGATTACCGTTTTGTCTCCCAATTGTTGCATCAGTTTTGCAGGAAAACGGGTGGCAGCATAACGGGCTGGAATAAATGCGGCGATCTTCATAAAAATTATTTATGCAAAGATGGGGTGAAACCACTAATAATCTGTTTTCACATTTCGATCAAATGGAATTTTTAATTGGAATGATAAATTTTCGTCCTTGCTACTGTCTAGAACGTCTAAACCATACTGAATCTGATCAATCGGAGTATAATTATAGGTTCTAAAAATCCGATCCCAAATAGAAAAAATATTTCCATAATTACTATCCGTTTGTGGCCTAACAATATGGTGATGTACTTTATGCATATCAGGCGAAACAATCACCCATCCAATGGCATTATCCAGAAACAAAGGCAAACGTAGATTAGCATGATTGAACTGTGATAGAACAGCGCTTAAACTTTGATACATCATAAACAACCACATGGGTGCTCCACAAATCAACACTGCAATCATAGCAAACACAGCACGGAAAACACTTTCACCCGGATGGTGCCTATTAGCAGTGGTAGTATCTACATGGGTATCTGCATGGTGCACCATATGAAACTTCCACATCCATTTTACTTTATGCTCAATCAAATGAATCAAATAAGCACCAATTAAATCCATTAATAACAATCCAATAATCATGAACAGCCAGAGAGGCATTGATACCAGTTGCATGATGCCAAAGTGGTTAGCAATAGCCCAATCACTTGCTTTTATAATTAAAAGTGCAAAGGCAAAATTGATGATGATAGTGGTAATGGTAAAAAGAATATTGATAGATGCGTGCTTCCACTTGTTGTATCGAAAATTAAATAATGGTACAAAGCTTTCTATGATCCAAAAAAAACTAATTCCCCCTGCTAAAATGATAGCCCGGTGAAGACTGGGTATATGTTCGAAATAGTTTACAATTGATTCAATCATGGCTGCAAGCAATTTTCATTCAATATACAAACATCTTATTGCTTTTGTTGACCAGGATCAAAAATAAAGCCGCCCCAAGAATATCTTGGGGCGGCTTCGGTTATAGTTAGGTAGAATTAATTATTTAGCATCAAAGGCATTACCAACATGAGTAGGTCTTCGCCTTCTCCTTGTTCAGTTGGTTTAATTAAACCAGCTTTAGTAGGGGTTGATAATTCCATCTTTACATCATCAGTATCAGCTGCATTCAGCATCTCAATCAGGAATTTAGCATTGAATGCAATTTGAAGGTCTTCTCCATCATAAGAACAATTCATGCGCTCATTACCCTCAAAACTAAAGTCAACATCCTGTGCAGCTAGTTGTAATTCACTACCACTAATATTCAATGCAACTTGATTCGTACTCTTGTTTGAGAATACATTTACTCGACGTAAGGCACCTTGAAAATCAGACTTGCTTACAATTAGTTTATATGGATTATCAGCCGGAATTACCACTTTATAATCAGGGAAACGAGCATCAATCAAACGACAAATCATTTGAGTTGAACCGTGCTGAACAAAAAGATGGTTACTATTATAACTAATGGTCAATTCGTCTTCATTGTCTGGTAAAGCATTCTTTAATAGATTCAAAGGCTTTTTAGGCACAATAAAAGAATCCACTTTCGAAGCCTTGGTATCGGTACGCTTATATCTTACCAAACGATGTGCATCAGTAGCTACAAACTGAACATACTCTTTAGTCAGTTCAAAGAATACACCCGTCATTGCCGGACGAAGATCATCCCCACTTACTGCAAACAATGTTTTATTAATAGCCGTAAGCAATCCTCCGCTAGACATATTAAACCCAGTGGTATCGTCTGCGGAAGGCTCTTTAGGGAAATTGTCAGGATTTTCGCCCATCACTTTATACTTTCCGTTATCGCTCGTAATTTCAACAGAGAAATTTTTATCGATATTGAAAGTCAAGGGTTGTTCAGCAATATTTTTTAAGGTATCCAACAAAATTTTAGCTGGTATGCATACTTTGCCATTCACTTTGCTTTCTACATCCATCTGAACACGCATCACGGTTTCAAGATCTGTAGCTACAACACTTAATTTTTTGTCTTCAATTTCAAAAAGGAAGTCCTCCAGTATCGGTAATACTGTGTTTGCATTAATAACACCACTAATTTGTTGCAGGTGTTTTAACAAAGAGGAGGAAGAAACAATGAATTTCATTCGGCTTATTTATGTTCCAACAAACCTACTGTAAAATGTTAATATTCCCTCCATAGAAATGGGGGTTTTGGGCAAGAATTCAATTAATGTGAATGAGTTGTGGATTGAAACCCAAAAACTTATCTCTGTGCGGAAAGTAGTAAACGGTATTTTTCCTTATTTATGGGTTTTATTACATAGTCTGCCACGCTAACAAAGCTTTTTGATTTCTCCATATCACTATCATCAACGGAAGAGCTCACCACATATATAAGAATCTTTTTAGGTAGGGTATAAAAGATTTTATCAAATGCCTCTAGAAAATTCCAGCCATTCATGATTGGCATATTAATATCCAAAAATATTACATCGGGGAGTATGTCTATTTGCTGGTTTGCAGGGTCTAAAAAAAATTCGATTGCTTCTTGTCCATTAAAGAAAGTAGTAATCCTACTAGTAAGCAGGGTTGCTTCTAGAATCATTTTTGAAGTAAATTGATAAACCTTATCGTCATCAATTAAACAAACATTGTACTTTTCAATACTCATAGAAAAAAGTTATAACTACCTTTGAAATGTTTAACAAAGGGTTATCTACAAATATAATATTCTTATCCCCCCGTACAAAGTATTTGTTTTGAATAAAAATTACACTCCAGAACAGGCCCTTCAAAAATTGAAACAGTACTGTGCTTATCAGGAAAGAAGTCATTATGAGGCAAAAGAAAAGCTTTATTCTTTCGGATTACATAAAATCGAAGTAGAGCCCCTCTTATCAAAACTTATTGAAGAAGACTATCTTAATGAAGAAAGATTTGCAATCCTTTATGCTGGAGGGCATTTTCGTAGCAAAAAATGGGGTAGGGTTAAAATCAAAGCCGCGCTCCAACAAAAAAAAGTGAGTTCCTATAATATCAAAAAGGGATTGAACCTAATTGATGAATCAGATTATCGCAAATGCTTGCTGCAATTGGCTTCTGTTAAATGGAATTCTATAAAGTCAGAGCAATGGATCAGCAGAATGGCCAAAACAACGAATTATCTTCTCCAAAAGGGTTATGAGCAGAACTTAATCCAAGATGCCATTGCACAAATTCGTTCAAAAGAAAAATAGTAATATTATAGTCAACTTTCACCCTAATTTATGTCATCACTTTCTGTAAGCCTGATTCAAAGTTCTCTTTTCTGGGAAGATAAAAAACGAAACCTGGCAATGCTAGAGGAGAAAATATTGGCTGTACCGGAAAATACCAACCTTGTTATTTTGCCCGAAATGTTCTCTACTGGGTTTAGTATGAAACCTTCAATTTTAGCTGAAACTATGGATGGAGAAACAATTGCCTGGATGAAAAGAATCGCGAGTTCTAAAAAAATAATCCTAACGGGAAGTATTATTATTAAAGATAACGAACACTATTTCAATCGTTTAATATGGATGCTGCCCAACGGAACCTACGGGTTTTACGATAAGAGACACCTGTTTGCTTTTGCAGGCGAAGACCAACATTACACATCAGGAAACAAACGACTCATCACCAGTGTTAACGGATGGAAAATTAATTTGCAAATCTGTTACGACTTAAGATTCCCGGTTTGGGCTCGTCAACAATCGAACGATGAATCTCCTGAATTTGATTTACTGATCTATGTTGCCAATTGGCCAGAAAGAAGGAACCATGCCTGGAAAACATTATTAACAGCACGTGCTATCGAAAATCAATCTTATGTTATAGGCGTAAATCGGGTGGGCGAAGATGGCAATCAGATCAATCATAGTGGCGACAGTATGTTAATCGATCCTCTTGGAAATATTATTTTCACTCACCCCTATGAAGAAGTGGTTCATAGTTTTGAATTAACAAAAGACACACTAAACGATACAAGAAATCGTTTCCCTTTCTGGAAAGACGCAGACCAATTTAATATTTTACAAGACGACCCACATGCATAAAAAGACCATTTTAGCTAAGCGATTATTTACTGGTAATAGCTGTTTATTCAATCACGCTGTTGTTATAGAAGATAATAGAATAGTTGACATCGTTTCAAAGGATAAAACTATTCCAAATGCCGGTCCTCTTTATGATATCGTTGCTCCAGCATTTCTAGATATTCAGATTTACGGCGCCCATGATAAATTATTAGCAGTATACCCTTCTGCTGATTCCATCTTTCGTTTGTACGACTATTGCAGTAAAGGCGGAGCTTCACATTTTGTGGTAACAGTTGCTACTAACAATAAAACTGTTTTTCATGCATGCATTGATGCAGTAAAAGATTATTGGCAACAAGGTGGAAGGGGCTGTCTTGGATTACATGTAGAAGGACCATGGATCAATGCTTCTAAAAAAGGTGCACATTTAGAAACCTTTATTCACGCACCATCATTAAATGAAGTAAAAGAGCTACTTGAATATGGAAAGGGTGTCATAAAAATAATCACACTTGCACCAGAAGTTTGCAGTCAGGAAATCATTCAATACATACAATCAACTGGTATCATAGTATCAGCAGGACATAGTAATGCCACATTTCAAGAAGCAACAGAAGCTTTCGATAATGGAATTGGAACTGCAACCCACTTATTCAATGCCATGAGCCCGCTTCAACATCGAGCACCTGGTTTTGTGGGCGCGGTTTTTAATCATCCAACTGTGATGTGTAGTATCGTTCCCGATGGATATCATGTAGATTTTGAAGCCATTAAAATTGCAAAGAAACAAATGGGCGATCGTTTATTTGTGATTACGGATGCTGTTGCTGAAACCACGGTAGGTCCTTATCCGCATCATCTGGTAGGTGATCGATACGAATCGAACGGCATCCTTAGCGGATCTGCACTTACTATGTTATCCTCATTAAAAAACTTAATAGATAAAGTTGGTATCCCTTTAGAAGAATCGTTACGTATGGTAAGCATATATCCCGCAAAAGCAATTCAAATGAACCACCATTTGGGAACTATTGCAATCGGACAACCCGCAAATTTGGTTTGCTTATCAGAAACATTAGAAATAGAAAATCTTATTACGACTGAGATTTAAATTATATGGTTAACCCCGGCCTTTAGGCTGGGGATTAGAAGTATGCAGTTTGATTAGGGCTTTAGCCTAGGGTTAACTTATTTTTCACGCTTCACTCTTATCTTCTCCCTCACCACTTGCATCTTCAAATCCACTCCTTGTTGAATGGCAAAAGAATTTGGTTGAACCAAAATATCAGGCATCACGCCTCTACCCATGGGGCGATCTTTATCTAATACAACTCTAAACAATGGAAGTGAGATTTGAATTTTGGTATTTGGTAAAACAACCGTTAATAAATGAATCGCAGAATTTCCATAATATCCTCCACCAGTTTCTTCGCCCACTAATAGCACATTTTCCTGTCCTTTTAAACTTCCTGTAAAAACCGAAGCTGCACTAAAAGTGGAAGGACCTTGCAACAAATAAATATTCCCATCAAAATGATGATGTACAAAAGGCTGGTATTTTTTGGTTTCAAATCGATGATAATGATACCTCCCATCTTCCATTTTAGTTGTATTGAAATTTAATGGAAACCAATACCAAAATGACTGATGAATATATTTACTGTAAGCAAAATTTCTATTAATAGCTGCAACAGTATCTGCAACTTTAAAAGGATGTTTCGCTAAATAACGCGTGAGTTTTATACTATTATTCAAATGTCCACCACCATTGTCGCGCAAATCGATTATTAAATTTTGGGTTTTGTTTTCTTCTATCTGTCTAAAAGATTTTCTCATGAATTTCTGTAATCCATTCATGGAGAACCCCGCCAAATGCATATATGCAGTGTTAGTAGTATCATCAAATGTTAACGACATAGCCGCAGTCTTTCTGGCTATTCTTATTTCTTTTTTCGTAGGTATCTTAAATCCATTCATTATTTTTTGTAATGAATCCATTTTCGATCTTTCTACAATAATTGGCCGAAAACTTCTAAGGGTTTCTTTTTTTTCAATTCCCAAACTATCGATATAACCAATCGCATAACTACTGTCTATTCCAAACATATTTCGATACCAGGCACCAAAATTATTACTAACGATCTGACTCTTATAAGATACTGCATCACCATCTATACTAATAAACTTAAAGAAACTATCCAGTAAACTTTTATTCGATTTGCCATTGATAGAAGTAATAATCGTTCCTCTTTTAATTTTCGATTCTGGATAAATATTAGCTAAGACCACGAGACTATCATTCCAGGTTTTTATGGATAAGGGAAATTGTGGTGCCCTATTTTTAGAAAGGAATTTGACGAATTGATTGGAATAACGAACTATCGTATGGCCACATCGTATCTGACTAACCAAAACCGCTATTCTATTTCTGAATTCCACCTCAGTTAATGAATCCTGAATTCCATGAATAGTTTCATTAAAATAAGAATCCATTTTTTCTTTAGCTGTATACCAATAAAGACTTGGATGATTTGCTTCGAGAATTTTTTCGAGAATTTGCGCATCTGCCTGTAGTAATGATGGCGCATATTTTTGCTGGATAGAATATTGTCCTTCATGAGAACTGCTACAGGAGCAACAAAAAAGCACGCAGAAAAGACCTATTAAAAGTTGACCTCTCTGCATGCTGTTGATTTATTTGTTAAATGAATTCCAACCTTGAGCAGTAACTGGATATTCATTTCCACCCTTTGTAATAAGTTTGGTTCCGGCTTCCATTTCGGTCATGTAGCCAATCACACTAATCTCTTCGTTTAATGTGATTTTATCATGGTCTTCCTGTTTCAAGGTAAAGATCAATTCATAATCTTCGCCTCCATTCAAAGCACATACGGTAGGGTCTAAGCCAAACTTATAAGCTGCTTGTCTGCTTTCGTCTGATATCGGGAATTTATCTTCGTAAATAATACAACCAAGATTACTTTGTTTACACAAATGCAATACCTCACTACTTAACCCATCACTCACATCCATCATGGAAGTAGGAACTATTTCATTTTTTTCGAAAAATTCAATAATGTCTTTTCTTGCTTCCGGTTTTAATAGACGGCCTACGATATAACTTTCTTCTTCTAAATCAGGTTGCACTTTTGGATTCTCTAAATAAATTTTTTTCTCTCTTTCCATCAATGTTAATCCCAGAAATGCACCACCTAAATCACCAGACACACAAATCAGATCACCTTTTTGTGCTGTACTTCTTTTTACAAATTTATCGGGTGTTACTTCACCTATCGCTGTAATAGAAATAATAAACCCTTTTTGAGAAGTAGAAGTATCGCCACCAATCAGATCAACACCATGTTTTTCACAGGCGATATAAATGCCTTCATAAAATTCATTCAATGCTTCAATACTAATTCTATTACTGATCCCAATACTCACAGTAATTTGAGTTGGTATGGCATTCATAGCATAAATATCACTCAGGTTCACCATCACAGATTTATAACCAAGATGCTTTAGTGGTGTATACATTAAATCAAAATGAATTCCTTCTAATAAAAGATCGGTAGTAATGACTGTCTGCTTTCCAAAATGATCAATCACTGCCGCATCATCCCCAACCCCTAAAACAGTGGATACATTTTGTATCTCGAAATTTTTGGTTAGATGATCTATTAATCCAAACTCGCCTAAGTCGGCTATTTCTGTTCTTTCTTCCATAATTCAATTTAATGTTTCAAATATAACTTCTGAGACTATCCGCGAACCTCGCCGCCATTTACAATGTCTAACAATTCATCATGGATCAATCCATTGGTTGCTAAAATATGAGGTTGGTAAGGAGAATAGTAATCGCCATTAAAGTCAGTTACTTTTCCTCCTGCTTCTTCCACCATTAAAAATCCAGCTGCACTATCCCATGCCTGTAATTGGTGTTCATAAAATCCGTCAAATCTTCCAGCAGCAACCCAACAAAGATCAATTGCAGCACTTCCTAATCTTCTAACAGGAACTCCCTTGCGAATAAGTTTCTCAAAAATTTGTAAGGGACCGTTCGGTGCATCTAAATAAGTATATGGAAAGCCGGTAACCATCGAACTTTTTGCAACTTCTGTTTTAGTACTTACCTGAATTTTTTTATTATTCAATGTGGCTCCGAAACCTTTTTGTGCAAAAAAGAATTCTTTTATAAAAGGATTATAAACAGCGCCCAATATCATTTTACCTTGCTGCTCTACTCCAATACTCACGCAACATATAGGTATCCCATTTGCAAAATTTACAGTGCCATCAATCGGATCGATGATCCATTTATAAGTTGAATCCTGAATTATTTCACCGGCTTCTTCACTTAATATATAATGGTCGGGGAAATCATTTTTAATCACTTCAAATATGGCTTTCTCAGACGCATGATCCGCTTCTGTAACCAGATTATTAATTCCCTCTTTATTGCTAATTTCAAATTTTCCATTGAAATAGCTTTGCATCACAGCGGCACCGGCCTCGGCTGCTTTGATAAGTGTATGCTTTAACATCATACTGCAAAAGTACCCCCGAATATCAGGATTATGAAAGAATTCGTATGTAAATAAGCATCTTTGTGATTACTGTAATATTTTTCTTAATTCGCTGTAGATTTATTTCTTGGAATTATCAATTATCATAATCAATTATAATGTCAAATTCTTTTTAGAACAGTGTTTACATACTGTTCTAAAAGCAGTTGATCAAATAGATGCTGAAATTTGGGTGGTTGATAACCAATCCAACGACGGCTCCCTGGCATACCTTCAGCCACTATTTCCCAGCGTTTCATTCATTGAAAATCAAAAAAATGCCGGCTTCGGAGCTGCCAATAATCAAGCACTCCAAAGATGTTCGGGAAAATATATCCTTTTTCTAAACCCAGATACCCTTATTCCAGAAGATTGTCTCATCAATTGTATTCAGTTTTTTAAATCGAATTCCAATGCAGGAGCCCTAGGAATTCGGATGATTGATGGGTCAGGTGTTTTTCTGCCTGAAAGCAAAAGGGCCTTTCCTTCTCCCATTCGAGCTTTCTATAAATTATTGGGCTTTTCAGCCCTTTTTCCCAAATCAGCCAGGTTTAATCGTTACTCATTGGGCCACTTAAGTTCATTCGAAAACCATGAAGTTGACGTGTTAGCTGGTGCATTTATGATGATACCCAAAGCGGTTTTAGACCTGACCGGAGGTTTCGATGAACGGTTTTTTATGTATGGAGAAGACATTGATCTAAGCTACCGAATCCAAAAAGCAGGGTTTACCAATTACTATTTCGCAGGTTCTTCCATTATACATTTCAAGGGGGAGAGCACTAGAAAAGGAAGCATGAATTATGTGATCCTCTTTTATAATGCCATGCTTTTGTTTGTACAAAAAAACTATCGGGGATCGAAAGCCGGCTTTTTTGGATTTTTTATTAAAATTGCCATTATACTTAGAGGACTGTTTTCTGCGTTGTATAGAATAGGAATCTACCCTTTTAAAAAATGGACTAAAAAGCCCATTTTCAATCAAAAAAGGGTAGAATCACTGGTTATTTTTGCCAAAATCGGCCAAAATCATCCAAAATTGAATAAAACCAATACCCTTGTTTTTTGCGAATCTGAACAATTTAGCTGGAAACAAATTATACAAAAGGTGGAAGAACTTAGCCATTCTGGAGCTCAATTTCGCTTTCAAGCTAGTAATAGCCATTCCATAGTTGGAAGCGATTCTAAAGAAACCGAAGGAGAGGCGCTTGCCGCTAATATCATTTCTTAAGCGATTTTTAAAGCATTTGCTTTAGCTTCGTATTAGTAAACAATAACGTTGAATACAAGATGGCAATTCTCGATATCAAGCTTCCTAATTCTATTCTCAAAGCCTTACGCCTTCCTCAGAATAATCCGAGAAGACAACAATTAAAGGTTTTGAAAATGATGCTACGGAAAGCCCGATTTACAGAATTCGGTCAAACCTATCATTTCGACGATATTTTAGTGAGCAAACACCCTGGGAAGAAATTTCAGGAATTGGTACCTACCTATAATTATAATAAGATCTATCAAGAATGGTGGCATAAGACCTTGGAGGGCAAGTCTGATATTTGTTGGCCCGGCAAAATTAAGTTCTATGCCTTAAGCAGTGGTACCAGCGAATCGGCTAGTAAATTCATTCCTATTACAAACGACTTACTGAGAGGTAATAAGTTGGTGATGATCAAACAATTGCTCACGCTTCGCAATTATGAAGACATTCCTTTTGGTGCCTTGGGCAGGGGTTGGCTTACATTGGGAGGAAGTACAGATTTAGAAAAAGGGCCGGGCTATTACTCTGGCGACCTTAGCGGAATTACTCAAAAAAAATCGCCTTTCTGGTTTCAACCTTTCTATAAACCGGGTAAAAAAATCGCCAAACAAAAAGATTGGAATAAGAAGCTGGAAGAAATAGTAGATAAAGCACCTGAATGGGATATCAGTTTTCTAGTAGGGGTTCCTGCCTGGATTCAGATGTGCATGGAAATGGTGATAGAGCGATATAAATTGAATACAATACATGATATGTGGCCCAACCTGGCATTCTTTGTGCACGGTGGTGTAAGTTTTGAACCTTATAAAAAAGGCTTTGAAAAATTATTGGGCAAACCTATTACCTATATTGAAACCTATTTAGCAAGTGAAGGTTTTATTGCATACCAGGATCGACAGCATGCACAGGGAATGAAACTGGTTACCAACGAACATATTTTCTTAGAATTCGTTCCCTTCGATGAAAATAATTTCGATGCCAATGGCGATATGATCGATAATCCTGAAGCCTTCATGATTCATGAGGTAGACGAAGGAAAAGATTATGCTTTACTCATTAGTACTACTGCTGGCACCTGGCGTTATCTTATTGGCGATACCGTTCGTTTTGTTGACAAAGAAAAATGTGAAGTAATCATTACAGGTAGAACCAAACACTTTTTAAGTTTAGTGGGTGAACACTTGAGCGTCGATAATATGAATAAAGCCATTCAATTGGCTAGCGAAGAAATGAATATCTGCATCCCTGAATTCACAGTAGCTGGTGTGCCACATGGAAATTTCTTTGCACATCACTGGTTTGTGGCTTGTAATGATAGTTTCGATAAAGATCAGTTGGCAAAAAAAATCGATAAACACCTTTGTGAACTCAACGACGACTATGCAGTTGAAAGAAAGACAGCATTGAAAGAAGTAATGTTGGATGTGTTGAGTGAACAGGATTTTATGAATTTCATGACCGCTAAAGGAAAAATTGGAGGACAACATAAATTTCCTCGCGTTTTGAAAGGTGCTATGTTAGCCGATTGGCAAAAATTCATTAAGGGGGAACCCATTTAAGCAAGTAATTTTTTTATCGTTTTATTTATCAGCAATGGTTGCAGCCCTCTTTAAAGGTTTAGCATTGGGTTTTCTTCTCGCAATTTCAGTGGGACCTGTCATATTTGCTATCATCAAACAGAGTATTAATCATGGCCACAAAGCAGGATATGTTTTTGTGGCTGGTGTTTCTACCAGCGATATTACCCTCTTATTAATTTGTAATTTTTTTACTTCCCTTTTTGATACTGCTTTAAAACATCAAACTTTGATTGCTGTAACAGGTAGTCTCTTCTTAATTGGTGTGGGCATATATACTTTCTTTTTCAAGAAAGTAATAGTAGATGAAGACAATAATTTAAAAGAAAAAGTTTTTCGAAAACGCGATTGGCTAGCCATATTTCTATCTGGCTATTTTATGAATATGCTTAACCCAGGTGTTTTCATTTTCTGGTTCGCATGGTCAGCCGCAATATTGGCCGACTCTGTTAGTCATGCAGATCCATTTCAATATCGGGCTGTTGTATTTGGCACTTGCTTAGTTTTTGTTTTAACTACAGATCTTTTAAAGGTTTCTTTAGCTGGAAAATTAAGACCCAAGTTAACAGTCAAAAATTTACATTTTATCAATCGTCTTTCTGGTTTAATTTTAATAGGATTTGGAATTGCTCTTTGTTGGGGCATCCTCAGTTTTGGCGATAAGTTAAAATAGAAATTTAAACATGAAACTAATAAGTCTGCTTATCTGCCTCCTTTTTACTTTCAATCTAATGGCGCAGAAAGACGTTTTGATGTTGAAGAAAAATAGTCAAACACTTCAATCCTGGACTTCAGGTTCCTATATACTTTTTCAATTTAGCAGTAAACAATGGATCGAAGGAATCATCAAAAAAATTCAGAACGATAGTGTTACAATTGATCAGGTCCAGGTTCGTCAAGTTGGCAATCAATTCGGACTTCCCACAATTGATACTGTTCATTTCGGAATCATGAAATTCCATATCAACGAAATTTATGGCATGCCCAAAAGGGGAATGTCGAGTAATTTATTAAGCAATGGTAGCCTCTTTCAATTAGGAAGTGCTGCATATATATTATTAAATGTTACGAATAGTCTGATTAAATCAGACCCTGTTTTTGGTTCCGATAATCTTCCAAAACTGGGAATCGCGGCTGGATTTTTTGTGTTAGGAAAAATTTTACAAAATACGCATAAGTCCTATTTGCAAATGGGTAAGAAATATAAAATGCAAACCATACAAATGTAAAGAACAGAACCATGTTTAGAAAGATCTGGAAATGGACAAAGAAAATAATGTTGTGGATGTTTCTTTCTTCATTGTTGTATGTGATCATTTGTAAATGGATTACACCTCCTATTACCATTACACAAATCAGCAATAGTTTTCAATATGGTTTAAAAAGAGATTATGTAAGTGGTAAAGAAATTTCTTCCATCGCAAAATTGGCCGCAATAGCAAGTGAAGATCAGGCATTCCCTGATCATAGTGGATTCGATTGGGACGCTATAGAGAAAAGCCTGAAGCCAAAAAAAGGCCACAAACAAAAATTACCATTAGGCTCAGCTGCAAGTACCATTACACAACAAGTAGCCAAAAATGTTTTTCTATGGCAGGGTGGTGGCATTACTAAATACATTCGAAAAATTCCTGAAGCTTATTTCACTTTGCTGATAGAATTAATATGGGGTAAGCATCGGATTCTGGAAGTTTACATGAACACTATTGAAATGGGACCCGGCATCTTTGGCATAGAAGCCGCATCTCAACAATACTTCGGCAAACATGCTAAACAACTCAGCAGAGCTGAAGCGGCCATGATCATTGCTTGTTTACCAAATCCTAAAAAATTTACGGTGAAACCCATGAGCCATCGGGTTAGTTGGCGTTATCCGCAGATCCTTCAACAGATGCATAATATTGATGATGATGAAGACATTCAATTACTGATTCAATAAATCATTCACTGCTGTAATAGCTGTAAGCTCCCGCTCTTCATAAGTTCCGCTAATGGTTACCCAGGGCACATTCTGATTAATCAATAGGTCTTTATAGATTTGAAACAACTCTTGCCTCGGACCATCTTCTGGATATTCTCTTAATTCATCCTGCACCCAGGGCAAGTCAACATTGCATAAAAGATAGAGATCATATTTTTTTTCGCAGATCTGTTCTAATATAAAATGATGACACTGATGAAACACGTATTCGCACCAAACCTTCATCACATACATATCCGTATCTACAAATAAAATAGAATTTGCTTTAGTTCCTTCCAGCTTTTTTGTATAACTATCCTCTAATAATATTTGCTCTTTTGCAATTTTCAAAAGATCGTCATACCCGTATTCCTTACCATTTGTAGTCAGGTATTCTCTAGCATATTCGGGACACCATACTGTATTAAAATGTTCAGCAAGCTTAGCACATAAACTACTCTTACCTGTTGATTCGGGTCCAATTACAACTACTTTTTTTACACTCATACTTTCTGTACTTTTTTCTGCCAGCTGATTAGTCCCGCTATTGCTAATATTAAAAGCACTACAAACTGAACGCTGGTAAAAACATATCCCTTTATAAAGAACAACGGTATAGAAGCCATATTTGTTGCAATCCACCAGATCCAACTCTCTACTTTTTTTCTAGCCATCAGCCACATCCCTGTATATGCAGTGGCACTCGCAAATGCATCTGCCCAAGGAATGGCTTCAGGTGCAAATGCTTGTTTAGCCCAGGTCAAAGAAAAAAAGATTGCAAAATAAAATGCAGCAAAAAACAATAATTGTATCAACCATTCTTTGGCATTGCTATTTGTAATATGTAATACAAGTTCGTGTTTTATTCGATCTTTTTTACTCCACAAAATCCAGCCGTAAAAACTCATTACGGTATAATATAAATTCACACTTGCTTCTCCTAATAAATGACCCTTTAAACTAATATAGATATAGATGATGGTGTTAATTAATCCAATTGGGTACACCAAAATATTTTCCTTTCGGCTAAACCAAACACTCCCAATGCCAGCAAATACACCCACAAATTCCAAGAATCCCGTTTGTTTAATTCCTTTAATGAGCTGTTCAAAAATCTGGTCTATCGTCATAATTATCTGTTAGAAATTATTGCTTTACAGTAAGAGAGTCGCTATAAAAATACATAACACCGTCTTCAAATGTCTTTGTGGCTTTAAGGTTTTTATGCTTGTTGATAAAATGCAGATCAATTAAATCATTGTTTACTCCATCATTAAACCAAACAATAATTAAAGTGGGGTGATCTAAAAATTTCTTTTTCTCTATTTCAATTTCTTTGTGCGGAAGAGGGAAAGATTTTACGCCTGTTAAATAAAATAAGCCATCATTTGCATCCGAATAAATGGCAGCATTCATGGAGTCTTTATATGCATTAATATATTTAATAGTGGGAGATTCTTTCCATTGTTTTTCTGAATATCCAGGTATGCCTGCATAGGCAATCCCTTCCCAATTACCAGCATTTTGATAGTACTGATTTTTAAAAAAAGCTATAAATATAATAACTGCTCCAAGCAACATTACCATTCGAATATTTTTAGTTCTTTTTTGGATATAATCAGGAACCCAACTTGTTGCTACCCATATCATGGGAACATACATAGGAGATAATAAACGGCTACTCAATTCTTCAAATCTAGAAATACTGGAAATGGCCACAATAAAAATACTGTACACCAGGAAGAAGCCATATACCACCGTTTCATTTTTTGAATAAAATTGTTGTTGCATGATCCGATAAAGAATTTGAAGAGCCGCAAATACAACTAAGAAACAAAAAACTATTGCACCTGCTATAGCATGTTCTCCAATAAAAGGAAACCATCCACCCAGTACTGTACCTATATCCAATAAATTATCTGCTACCGATCTTATCGCTTTTTCTCTAACTCCAGATAATGTTCCACTAGTATAATGATTTCGAATAAGATTAATCAGAACTAAAGAAATGCCTGTTAGAAAAAACAGGGCAAGGTGTTTCAATTTCTTAATGATCAACAAGGATCCATCAAAAAGTATCAAGGCAATTCCTGTGGCAATTAATGTAATACCTGCAAACCTTGTTACAAATGCATAGGCTGCAACTAATGCAAAAAGAATTAATGAAAAGATCGTTTTATGATTAGAATATTTTTTCCATGCTAACATAAATAATAGCACCAAAAACAAAAACAAAGTCTCAGACCAGATCATACCGTAAACTTCCCATAGGCAAGGACTAGAAGCCAATAAAATTAAAATGGCAATTCGATACCACCTATGAACTCCCTGGAAAGATTGCATGATGCAACTACTCATTAATATAACGCCTGCATATAAAAAGGCATTAATGAAAGGTGCTAATAGGATAGGAGATACTCCGGTTAAATAATAAGGCAGTGAAAGAAATATTGGATATCCTGCTGGAAAATCAACAAGTGCCAATCCGTTAAAATCAATTAACGCTCCTTTTTCTTTTAGGTTGATAGCAGCAGTACTATAAGCAACCGAATCTGGTGAAATCCCAATACCGCCAAACCTTGTCAGATAATAAATAACAATGCATCCCACAACAGAGGCGGCAAGTGCATCCCAATGATCACTAATAAATGTTATGATTTTTTTTGTCATTATTTTTTTGCAGTAAGCAAAGGAACGAATTTTGAATTCCTTAAACTAACGCATTATTGATAAAACAACAAAATCGAAAGGATTGAACCTGAATGAAAGAATCAAGAAGATAAAGTTGCCGAGCTATTGCACTATTAATCTTTTTGGGAGGTCAGGATATTTGGACTCTAAATCTAAATACCAGGGATGTTTACTAAATGCCTGCGCTTCTATTAAATGCCATACCCCTTGATTTTTTTTATAGAGCGCTTCTACCCGACAACAATTTGAATTGTTGTCAATCATCCTGATATTTTCTCCGTCTTTTCTTTGTGCTTCCCCAACAAACCAACTATAATTTTTCTTAAATGAAACTTCCTTTACCACAAAAACAAAATCCTGTTTAAAGTCGGTATATAAATCAGCCCTTAAGATATCCAACAATTCGATTACCTCTTTTTTATTAGAATCAGTTTTTACTCTATCTTCTAATGTGTTAGATGGGGTAGATGGGGAAGTTTTCAGTTGTGCGGACGCATTGAAAATGATAAATAAAGTAAAAATCGATATTATACTCTTTTTCAATTGTTTCTATTTAAGATAAAAATGTCCTTAATGAAAGTACAATTATAAATCATTGAAAATCAAAGTGTAACAGAATAGTCATGATTTTATTCAAAATCCTTGTTTCTTGGGGCTGTTTAATAGGTTTTGACGTATTTGGAGATATAATTAAACAAAAATGCCCCTCCAAATTTTGGAGAGGCACTAATTACACTCAAAAACTATTTTAATTATTCCGCTTCAGCTACTACTTCTTTCACTTCGGGAATCATTCTTTTCATCATTCCTTCAATACCTGCTTTCAATGTAATCATAGAAGAAGGGCATCCACTGCAACTTCCTTGTAACATCAGATTTACAACACCATCATTATAGCTCTTAAATTGAATCGCACCACCATCCATTTCAACAGCTGGCTTCACATAATTCTCTAATAACTCTTTCACGCGTTTTACAATATCATCGTCATCTTCAGATACTATATTCGTAGATTCCTGTTTTACTTTCGCTACTTCATCATCATTTACCACCACACCACCATTTTCCAGATACTCTTTCAAAAAAGCTTTGATGGCTGGAATCACATCTTGCCAATCATCCGTATCCGGTGTTTTAGTAAGTGTAATAAAATTACTGGCAATAAATACACTCTTAATAAAAGGAAAACCAAATAGCTCTTTTGCTAAAGGTGATGGCGTTGCCAAAGATTCATCTGCAAAATCAATACTCTTTCCGGGATATAAAAGTTTGTTGGCTACAAATTTCATTGTTTCCGGATTCGGTGTCATTTCGGTGTAAATGCTTATCACCGGATTGCCTGTTTGGATCATAATTTATATATTTTCTATTCGGGCATAGCCTAAATAAATACTATTGCAAATTTAATCAAAAGCGAACAGGGTTTGCCTATTAATAGACCTAGCAAAGTCTTAATAGCCCCTTTTTTTCGGATATCGAAAACTAAATGAAGATTAAAAAACTGTTTTATTAACAGATTCAATCAATATTTCAAGTGTATTTTACGTTGATACCTGGAAGTTAAACCTATGCGATCATTTCTTTTATTAAGTCTTTTTATCACCCTCAGTTTGAACAGTATTGCTCAAACAAAAGGAATTCCTTTTGGTATTAATATCTGTGGTGCTGAATTTGAAGAAAAAACCCTACCGGGTATTTTGAATCAAGATTATGCCTATCCTTCAGAAAATGATATGGAATATTTCTATCAACAGGGATTTCAATTAATGACCATCCCATTCAAGTGGGAACGCGTACAAAATATTCCCGGCGGAGATTTGAATCAAGAAAATATAGACGAGATCAGAAGAGTGCTTTTGTACTGTGCACCAAGGAATATCAAAGTTATTTTAACCATGCATAATTTTGGCCGCTACAGAATTGCTGAAACAGATCATGTAGTTGGGGGCAAAACTGTCACCAGAAATCATTTTACCGATTTCTGGATGAAAATGGCTCGCGCACTTAAAGATGTAAAAAATATTTATGGCTTCGAAATTATGAGCGAGCCACATGATATGGGTGAATTTGATTGGTTTACTACTGCACAAGAAGCCATTAATGGTATTAGAACGATCGACAAAAAAACAGCTATCATTATATCAGGCGATAATTATGCCAATGCAGAAAAGTGGTGGCAGTATAGTGATGTGCTGAAAAATTTAACCGATCCCAGTAATAGTATTATCTACGATGCACATTGCTATTTCGATAAAAATTATTCTGGTAGATATGCTGAATCTTATGAAAATAGCGGAGTAGATGAATACACTGGAGTGATGCGGATCATGCCTTTTGTTCGTTGGTTAAAAGACAATAATAAACAGGGTGCTATTGGAGAATATGGGATACCCGATAACGATTTGCGCTGGTTGAAAATACTCGATAATTTTCTAAAATACTTGAGCGAAAATAATATCAATGGATCTTATTGGGCAGCAGGTTCCAGGTGGGATAAATATCCATTATCTGTTCAACCAATTGCACAAGAAGATCGGCCACAAATGGAAGTTCTTTTGAGATACAAAAAAACCAACCCTAACCCTAATTCTTCTTTCTCTTTTTTATTACCAGAAACATTTTTATTCCTGCCCAATTCTACCTTATTACCAAAATCAAAAGGGGGGGTGTATGCTCCAGCTTCTGTTGAAAAAAAATTAAAGACCAGCAAGCATAATTAATCCACAATACGCAGCTTCGCATAATTCAACATGATCTTTTTCTCTCCGTTCATTTCAAACTGAATAGTTGCAATTGGATTATGTGCAGATCCTTCAATTTTGCCTACGATACCAAAGCCAAATTTTTGATGTTCTACTTTTTGGCCTGCTGCTAAATGACTGGTATCACTTGCTACAAAATTTCCTGATGGCTGATGCTCTACCACTTTTGACGATGGTGGAACTATGGGTAAATATTCTGGTTTCGTTTTTCCTGTTTCTGGTTTTTTAGCAGGTGGGGGGCCATATCTTTTTTCTGCGGATGCTGCATTTCCATATCCGCCACGCTGCATACGTTCAAATGCAGTACCAAACTGCGTTCCAGCGTTATTTCTGGCACCTCCGCCAGCATAACTTTTATCTACATAGTCCTCCGGCATTTCTTCAATAAACCTACTCGGTTCATTCTGTACTAACTGTCCAAAACGATACCTGGAATTCGCATAAGTCAACCATAAGTGTTGCTTCGCTCTGGTTATTGCCACATAAAATAATCTCCGCTCTTCCTCTAACTCTTCACGTGTATTAATGGCCATCGCATTAGGAAATAAAGTCTCTTCGATACCACCCACAAAAACACAACTAAACTCCAATCCCTTCGCTGCGTGAATTGTCATTAATTTCACAACATCAGTTTCCTGCTTATTATCATCCGCATCCGTTACCAAACTAATTTGTTGCAGATAAGATCCTAAACTTTTATCACCCAGCTCACCATCATCATTACTCGGACTTTCCGTCCACTCTTTAATAGAGTTTAAAATCTCTTGAATGTTTTCATAGCGGGCTAAACCTTCCGTGGTTTTATCGCTAAATAATTCTTTTACAATATTGGTATGCTTGCCCACTTGAATAGCCAGATCATAAGCATTTTTTTCTCCCATCAAACTCTGAAAATAACGGATCATCGTTACGAAGTTTTGCATGGTTTCCAGTGTGCCTCCTTTAAATCCAAACTCACCGGCTCTAGCCAATACATCGAACATCGAAATATTCAAATCATTTGCAGCGATTACTAATTTCTCGATACTGGTCTTACCGATTCCCCTAACTGGATAATTGATAATTCTTTTTAAACCCTCCTCGTCTTTCGTATTTACAATCACTCGCAGATATGCCAAAAAATCTTTGATCTCTTTTCTTTGATAGAAACTTACGCCACCATAAATCCGATATGCAATACCCATTCTTCTCAAACTCTCTTCATAAGCACGACTCTGGGCATTGGTTCTATAAAGAATAGCAAAGTCTTGGTTATAAAAATGGTTACGCAGTTTTTGTTCCTGGATGGTATCTGCTACAAATTTTCCTTCATCATTATCCGTCATGGTTCGCACCAAACGAATCTTCTCTCCTTCATTATTATCTGTCCAAAGATTTTTAGGGATCTGACCCTGATTCACTTTAATCACTGCATTGGCCACATGAATAATGTTCTTGCTGCTACGATAGTTCTGCTCCAGCTTTACAATTTTTACATCATCATAATCCTTCTGGAATTGTAATATATTTTCTATCGTGGCGCCTCTAAAACTATAAATACTCTGTGCATCATCTCCCACCACACATATATTTTCATGCACAGCGGCTAACAACTTCGTGATCTCGTACTGAACTGGGTTGGTATCCTGATACTCATCAATTAAAATATACTTGAACTTGTGCTGATACTTATAAAGTGCTTCCGGGAAGTTTTTCAAAAGTTCGTGCATCTTCAACAACAGATCATCAAAATCCATCGCGCCATTCTTGAAACATCGGTTCGCATATGCCTGATAAATCTGAGAGATCGCCTGACGATTTGCCCGCATGTCTTCCTGCTGAATATAATAATCCACTGCATACTCTGCCGGACCCACCAACGCATTTTTAGCCTGAGAAATGCGGTTACCCACCACATTGGCTTTATAGTGCTTATCATCCAGATTCAACTCGTTCACCACCGTTTTGATCACCGACCTACTATCATCAGTATCATAAATGGTAAAATTGCTGGGGTAGCCCAAACGATGTGCTTCAGCTCTTAAAATTCTGGCAAATACTGAGTGGAAGGTTCCGATATATAAGTTCCGGGCCTCAGAATTACCTAGGATCTTTTCGATCCTTTCCTTCATTTCGGCTGCCGCTTTATTGGTAAATGTAAGAGCGAGGATATTGAAAGCATCCACCCCATTCGCCATTAAGTGCGCAATCCGGGTAGTCAACACCTTCGTCTTGCCACTTCCCGCACCCGCCACAATCATGATGGGACCTTTTATATATGTCACAGCCTCCCGTTGAGGCTCATTCAATCCATTCAGATACTCCTGCATGTATGCAAGATAAAGAGATGGTTTGTTGAAAAACAGAACGTGGAAAACAATTCTAAAATTTGCATAAATAGCCCAAAATACGTTAAACCTTGCCTAAGGTTTTTGTAAAAAATAGCTGGGTAATTTTTGGTAGCTTAAATTTGCCGCTCATTTAGAACATCAGATATGCGATTGAATCATTTTAAAAAAATGAGGGTTTACCTGATCCCTGTGGCTATGCTGATGGGCAGTTTTGTATTTGGAAGTGCTAAGTCAAAATCAATGAGCAAAATAGCTCCTATTACAGCTGCAGCCCCTAATAAAGTTTTAGACAAAAATGCTTTCTTATACGATTCCCTTCAATTATCAGATCTGGGTTTATCAAAAGCTGCTTTCCAATACGCATTAACAGGTTACAATACATTGATAGAATCTGGAAGAATTCAGAAGGATAATATTTTAACCATTATCGACTTTAGCCTGCCTTCCAGCAAAAAACGATTATTTGTGATTGACCTAGTCAGTGGCCAATTATTGTTTAACACTTTTGTGTCTCATGGAAAAAATTCTGGAACCGTTATAGCCACAAGATTTTCAAACGCTTTCAATAGCATGAAAAGTAGCTTAGGTTTTTATACCACTGCAGGTACTTATCTAGGTAAACACGGTTATTCACTTCGCTTAGAGGGACTTGAAGCTGGTATTAATGACAACGCTTTTAAACGTGGTATAGTTATTCATAGCGCAAAATATGTGAGCGAAAATACGGTAAGTTCAAAAGGTTTTGTAGGCCGTAGTATGGGTTGCCCGGCAATTCCAGAGTCGTTGAAAAAGCCTATTATCGAAACCATTCGCGATGGCAGTTGCATATTCATTTATAGTACAGATCGATTTTATGCTTCACATAGTAAATTGTTGAATCCAACTATTTCTTAGATTTTTCCATTTATTTTTTGCTCCCAGGATATTTTTATTAATCTGATTTCAAATCATTTTATGTTGAACAAAATATATCCTTGCCTTTGGTTTGATGGTCAAGCCAAAGCAGCAGCAGAATTGTGAAAGCGTATCAATTCATACTTAAATCGTTATAAGAGAGGTTCTTTCTAATATAATACTATTTTTTTTGAATAACCATGACGCTTGTCATGGTTATTTTTTTGTCCTGTTTTTAAATTTATTATGTCAAATATTCAGGATTTGACTTCATCAATTTCTTCATTCTAAAAACGATTGCAATGATAACAGAAGCACAGCATCTGGCACTCATTGAAGAGTGCAAAAAATGGAAGCAGGAACTAACAACCTTTCGAGAAAAAATCAACCATCTTAAAAACGAATTGTACTTATTTGCTCCTGGAAAAACAGATCACGAAACAGTTGAAGGCATCGAACATTTTCACAATCAGTTCCACATTCAACTCATCAATCTTCATGATCTGAAACACGAAATCAAACACCATATTTTTGAAGCAGAGAAGCACCCCAACTTCGGACATCGCATTCCCCACCACTATTTAAAAGACAAACTTGATATACTCTTCAATTTTTTGAAGAACCTAGAAAAAGACTTTCATCTATTCATGAATAAATAAAACAATAATGGCAACTTACGATTCAAACCACGTTAAAAATATTGCGCTGCTGGGACATCCCGGCAGCGGTAAAACTACTTTGGCCGAAAGCATGTTATTCGAAGCCGGACTCATTAAACGTCGCGGCTCAGTGCTTACAAAAAATACAGTTAGTGATTACCATGAATTAGAAACAGAACGCGAGAGTTCTGTTTTTGCGTCTCTAATGCATACTGTTTGGCGCGACTATAAGATCAATATCATCGACACACCTGGCTATGACGATTTTTCTGGAGAATTAATTAGTGCATTGCGAGTTGCGGATACTGGACTAATGATTTTGAATGCAGCAGTTGGTGTGGAAGTGGGGACCGATGTGATTTGGGAATACACAGATAAATTTAAAACGCCTACACTCTTTGTGGTAAACCAACTCGATAAAGAAGAAGCAGATTTTGATAAAACATTGCAAGAAGCAAAAAATCATTTCGGTGCTAATGTAGTTGCTGTTCAATTCCCCGTTCAAACTGGTGCTAAATTCAATGCTATCGTAGATGTATTAAATATGGTGATGTACCACTACGGTCCTGATGGCGGTAAGCCTGCAAAAGAACCCATACCAGATCATTTAAAAGAGCGGGCTGATCAATTACACAAAGAATTAGTGGAAACAATTGCAGCAAATGATGAAGGCTTAATGGAAAAATATTTTGATCAGGGCGAGTTAGATGAAAATGATATGAAAGAAGGCCTGCACAAATCAATGATTCGTCACGATATCTTTCCACTGTTCTGCGCATCAGCTGAAAAAAATATGGGAAGTGGAAGAATCATGGGATTCATTGATAATGTTTGTCCCTCTGCAATAGAAATGCCAGCACAAAAAACTTTATCAGGAAAATTATTGCCCTGCAATCCAAAAGGCCCTGCTTGTATTTTTATTTTTAAAACCATTACAGAACCACATATCGGTGAATTAAGTTTGTTCAAAGTTTTTAGTGGTACCATTAAAGCCGGTTGTGAACTGGTAAATGAAAATACTGGTGTTACAGAACAATTGAATCAGCTTTTATTGTTAGAAGGACATAATCGGATTCCAGTGAACGAATTGGTTGCAGGAGATATAGGTGCTACTTTAAAACTTCGTTCTACACATGTGAATAACACACTGCACGAAAAAGGCGCGAACATTGAACTCGAGCCAATTCAATTTCCAAAACCAAACGTTACCGTAGCCATTGCAACAGTTAACAAAGGAGATGATGAAAAATTGTCGCAAGTGTTGCACACTTTAATTAGTGAAGATGCTACCGTACGTTTTGAAGTATCGCCCGAATTAAAACAAATCTTACTACACTGTCAGGGTGAGTTGCACTTACAAGTAATTCAATGGAAAATTGCGCATATCCATAAACTCGATATCACAATCGATAAACCAAAAATTCCATATAGAGAAACTATTCGAAAAAAAGCGGAGTCCACTTATCGTCATAAAAAACAAAGCGGTGGCGCCGGACAATTTGGAGAAGTATTTATGTTAGTAGAGCCTTGGTATGAAGGCATTCCCGACCCGCCAGGTTTACACGTGCGAGGCCGCGATGAAATTAATCTCGATTGGGGTGGAAAACTGGTGTACCTAAATTGTATTGTAGGTGGTGCCATCGATACACGTTTCCTTCCTGCTATCTTAAAAGGGATCATGGAAAAAATGCATAACGGACCCATCACTGGTTCTTATGTTAGAGATGTTAGGGTGAGTGTGTACGATGGAAAAATGCACCCCGTAGATAGTAACGATATCTCCTTTAAAATTGCCGGTCTGCAAGCATTCCGTGCTGCATTCAAAGATGCCGACCCTCAATTACTGGAACCCATTTATCAGGTAGAGATCTCCTGTCCCGACGATCAGGTAGGTGCTGTTATGGGCGATTTGCAAACCAGAATGGCTGTAGTAGAGGGCATGGAAGCAGAAGGTCATTTCCAGAAGATTACAGCAAAAGTTCCACTTGCACAAATGCACCAATACTCTTCATCACTCAGAAGTTTAACGCAGGGACGCGCTCGCTTTAATATGCAATTCGCTTCTTATGCACCCGTTGCTTTTGAGGTTCAGAAAAAACTAATGGATGCTTATAGCAAACACGATGTTGACAAAGAATAGGAAAATGTAAAAGAGGAAGTGTTTAATACGCTTCCTCTTTTTTTACTTTTTACTTATTCATCTTTTACTTCTCTTTTGTATCTTGAGTTATCTATCAATTGATAAACTCATCAATATGCCCTTCAAAAAAGTTCTCACAGTCCTTGTTTTCTCTTTACTTATTTTTTCTAGCAAAACAATACAAGCACAGCCATTTTCAAGTGCCTATTTTAATGCCATGCAATATCGCATGATCGGTCCGCATAGAGGTGGCAGAACAGTTGGTGCCGTTGGTGTTCCCTCTCAACCCAATGTTTTTTATATTGGCGTAAACAATGGTGGTGTTTGGAAAAGCAACGACTATGGTCGTGTTTGGAAACCCATCTTTGATCAAATGCCTACGGGCTCTGTGGGCGATATCGCAGTGTCTGAATCAAATCCAAATGTAGTATTTGTGGGATGTGGTGAAGGTATTCAAAGACCCGACCTATCAGTAGGTGATGGTGTTTATAAATCAATAGATGCTGGAAAAACATGGAACAATATGGGTTTGAAAGATGGTCAGCAAATTGGCGACATTATTATTGATCCTAAAGATGAAAACAGAATTTTTGTAGCCGTGTTGGGGCATCCTTACGGACCCAATACCGAAAGAGGTGTGTATAGAAGTTTGGATGGTGGTAAAAATTGGGAGCGTGTATTATATAAAGATGAAAATACCGGCGCTATTCAAGTAAACTTTGATCCCAATAATTCCAATATTTTATACGCCGACCTTTGGGCTGGCCGTCAGGGTCCTTGGGAAAATGCTGCGTGGAATGGTAAAGAGAGCGGACTCTTTAAATCTATCGATGGCGGAACCACCTGGAAAAAACTAACCAATGGTTTGCCTACGCCAGAGCAGGGTTTAGGAAGAATTGGTTTTACAATTGCACCTACAAATAGTAATCGTTTATATGCTACTGTGGATGCCGGAAAATATGGCGGAATTTATAGAAGTGATGATGCGGGTGAAAACTGGACTCTGGCAAATCCTGATGGTCGTTATTGGGGCCGTGGTAGCGACTTCGCAGAAATTAAAGTTGACCCAACAAATGCTGATATTGTATTTAGTGCTAACGTAGTAGTTTGGAAATCTACCGATGGAGCTAAAACATGGACTGGATTTCGTGGTGCACCTGGTGGTGATGATTACCATAGGATCTGGATCAATCCGAATAATCCACAAATCATGTTGATCGCTCTGGATCAAGGTGGTATTGTAACAGTTAATGGAGGAGAAACTTTTTCATCCTGGTACAATCAACCTACAGCTCAATTTTATCACGTCAGTACCGATAATGATTTCCCGTATAATGTGTATGGTGGACAACAGGAAAGTGGTTCTGTGGGAATTTCTTCAAGAGGTAATGATGGACAAATTGGTTTACGCGAATGGCATCCTGTTGGCGTAGAAGAATATGGTTATGTAGCAGCAGATCCACTTGATCCAAATATAATTTATGGTGGTAAGATTACTAAATATGATAAGAGAACCGGACAGGTTCAAAATATTGCACCAGAAGCAATGCGATCTGGTAAGTATCGTTTTGTGAGAACTGCTCCTGTTTTGTTTTCACCCATCGACTCAAAAACTTTGTACTTCGCTGGTAATGTGATCTTTAAAACTCAAAATGGCGGCAATAGCTGGGAAGTAATCAGTCCTGATTTAACCAGAGAAGCCTGGGATATCCCAACCAGTGTAGGAATTTATACGACTGATGATATGAAAAAAATGCCACGTCGTGGTGTAGTGTATACAGTTGCTCCTTCTTATAAAGACATCAACACCATCTGGGCAGGTACCGATGATGGATATATTCAAGTAACCAGAGATGGCGGAAAAACATGGAAGAACGTAACACCTGATGCTATAACATCCTGGAGTAAGGTTTCTTTAATGGATGCCAGTCATTTCGATGTAAATACCGTGTATGCTGCAGTGAATAGAATTCGTTGCGACGATATGCATCCTTATGCTTATAAAACTACAGACGGAGGAAAAACATGGAAGCTCATCACAAAAGGATTGCCTGCAAATGAACCCATCAATGTAGTTCGTGAAGACCCAAACCGCAAAGGATTATTATTCGCAGGATCAGAAAATGCTGTTTATGTTTCTTTTGATGATGGCGAGAACTGGCAATCACTTAAACTAAATAT
The DNA here is from genome assembly GCA_037127755.1 of Bacteroidota bacterium. Taxonomy (GTDB): domain Bacteria; phylum Bacteroidota; class Bacteroidia; order Chitinophagales; family Chitinophagaceae; genus Sediminibacterium. Next base: position 26,229 of record JBAXXT010000002.1, on the reverse strand, counting down.
GCCTGCAACTTCAATCCGCGATCTGGTGATTAAAGATGATGACCTTGTAATTGGAACTCATGGAAGAGGTTTTTGGATCCTGGACGATATTACAGCATTAAGACAAATGAGTGTAAACTTAGCTGCAGAAAAAACAATCCTCTTTCAACCACAACAAGCCATGCGGATTCGCTGGAATTCGAATACAGATACACCGATGCCACAAGAAGAACCCGGCGGACAAAATCCTCCCGATGGTGCCCTCTTTAATTATTATCTATCAGAAAGATCTAGTAGCGAGGTAATCCTTGAAGTATTTGATGCCGCTGGAAAATCGGTACGCAAATTCAGTAGTAAAGACACCCTATATAAAATTCCTGAAGTAAATATTCCATTGTATTGGATTCGTACGCAAGAAATTCTTTCATCAGAATCAGGTGCACATCGATTCCTTTGGGATATGCATTATACTCCTATAAATGTTCCTGCATCATATCCGATGACTGCAATCTATCAAAATACAGCACCTTCAACAACATCACCTTGGGTATTGCCGGGTAATTATACGGTGAAGCTTACTGCTAATGGAAAAACAATTAGTCAGTCATTCTCAGTTAAAATGGACCCTCGAGTAAAATCAAGTGCTGCAGATTTACAAAAACAGTTTTCTCTATCGATGATCTGTTATGAAGGACGCATCAAAGCAAGAGAAATGGGTTCAAAAACATTAGAATCTAAATTTGCAAGTCTATTAGATCAATTACAAGAGACTGAAATGCCTCCCACAACACAGTTAACAATGGCAGTAAAACAAGTGAGTGAACAATTGGGGCAGTTGAATAAAAAATAGAATTAAAATTAATAAGTACCCCTCCTGCCCCGTGAAGCGGGGATAGGAGGGGTGGCTGGAACAGCCGGGGAGGTTCGTCTGATAGGATAAACATTAAAATTTGTCTTGAAGAGAAACCTCCCCGCCCATCGCTAAACCGCTAGGGCTGCCCCTCCTATCCCGAGAATCGGGACAGGAGGGGTACTTTATATTTTCTAATCAGTGGAAATCCGTTTTATCAGCGTCATCTGTGTGCCATTCATTTCCAATAAATAAAAATATCAACTCTCCGGTTCAAATCTTTTTTCTCAAACCTTCTCGAAATTCCTTCCCCTCGAACTGAAATAATTTTCGGATCAATTCCTATTTCTTCTACTAATAATTTAATCGCAGATGCAGCTCGGTTTTTCGATAATTCATAATTATGTTCTTCCGTTCCAAGATCGTCTGTATATCCTATCACTTCCAATTTTTCAATATTCTCTTTTTTCTCAGTAAGTACGCTTAGCATTTTCTTTACCGCTTTATCTGTGATCCTTGAATCATCCAATTCAAATTGAATACTATTAATACTGATGGTGTCTATTTGATGAGCTGTTTTAACAACCACGGTATCTAATGGTATAATAGATGTTGTTTCAATCTTCAAAGGTTTTAAGGGTTCAATTTTTGAGTGCCTTCTTTTAATAGCATATAAGGAATCCTTAAGGTTCGGATTGATGATACATGGCGAGGTTTTATCGCAAAAGATCTGAATATCATCTATAAAAATGGAGATGGGTTGTATGTCGCGATGCCTCTTAAAAATTATCTCGCTATTTTTCTCCTTAGAAAAATTTCCTATCACTAAAACAGAAGCAGTATCTGTAACTGTAATTTCCTTATTAATCAAAAACCATCCATTCTTCATGGATTTTATTTTTGCATCTAATATTCCTACATAATTATTTGGTTGTAACAAAGTGTCTTTCCCCGCATAAATAAATTGATTCGTGAACCAAAAGCCAATATCACTTAAATTAGGGTTGGCCCAGGGAGCTGAAACTTTTAATGATATCGTATATTTTTTTCCAGGCTCTACATTGCATAGTAATTTAGTTTGCCAATAATCTCGAACACTATCCTGCTCACTTGCGGCTAGTAAATTAAAATGATGAATGCCACTGGCAGAAATGGTTTTGTTATTACTTCCCGGATTTAAATAACCTGCTGGATCTGCCTTAAAATAAAACCAACCTGCCGGACTGCACCTGGCCGTATGTTCATCGCAAATATTTACCTCTTCCAGATCACTGTTCACTATAATGTTCTGGCCATAAATAGCAGATCCTGTAATGATCCCAAAAACAAAAAGAAGAAGGTATTTCATGGGTATAATAGCAATATTACTTACTCTAAGTTCAGCTATTTTGTGAAATCGGAATGCAAAAGTAGAATTCCGATCCAGAACCTTTAACACTTGTAAAACCAACTTTGCCATGGTGTAGCTCTACAATCTTTTTAACGATCGCTAAACCAAGACCGGTTTTACTTTCATTATTGGTGGGTTTGTTCGGTGTGGTTGAAAACGCATCATACAATATGTCGTGAAACTCCTCATCAATTCCCATGCCCTCATCTTTAACAGTTGTTTTTACATATTTCTCGTTCTTCTCATTTTCTTTATAGTCAACATATATTACTATATGACTATCCTCAGGAGAATATTTAATGGCATTATTAAGCAGGTTGTTCATTACCTGCACTAATCTGCTTTTGTCAAATTCTACTTCAAGAAAAGGAACATTGCTTTGGAAAAGAATGGTTTGTTTTTTTGTAGTAGCCAAATGATTATTGATAAGGAGGTTGTCTTTTACAAATTGAATATAATCTTCCTTTAAAAAGCTCATCTCCACTTTACCCGACCTAATCTGACTAATATTTAAAGTGTTATTTAAGATCAACAAAGAGTTACTGGCAGAAACCTGAATGATTTCAACCCACTCTTTCGATTCCTTCGTTAAGAACTCATCGTCTACTAAAAAATCCGTAATCATTTTAATAGATGCAACAGGATTCCGAATATCATGAGCAGCCATGGCAATAAACTTATTTAATTCTTGATTCGTTTTCTCCAATTCTGTCTTTTGTCTTAGGATTGTTTCTTTCTGAATTTTTTCAAGATAAAAAGTATGTGTACCTATGGAAGTAAGGATGGAAATAATAATTCTAAAACTACTGGTAATTAAGGCCGCTACATCGCTGGTAAATTTATGATTGGCGAGGTCGCCATATTCCCAAAGAATATTGGTTAACGCACAAAAAAGGATGGCCCCAGAAAATCTTACATCGTCTTGGTAAGAAAAAAAGATGATGACGCCTATAAATAACAAGCCATTAATATCTCCAAACTGGACATAGTAATTAATAATGCTCAAAATAATCAGCATTACTACACTTAAGATAATTCGGTTTTTGCTTGTTATCGACATACGAATAATTCTATGGGGAGGATATCATTATTCTTTTAGGGGTATAAATTTCGGAACTATTTATAATAAATCCCGAGAAAAATAAGCATTTTATTGCAGATAATTAGACTTTATCCATTGATTTTCAGATTAGTCTACTTCATTTCGGCCAAATCCTTTTGAAGTCTAAACATTTCATCCCTTAATCTTGCTGCCTCAATAAAGTCTAAATCTCTGGCTGCTTTTTCCATTTCTTTTTTGGTTTTTCCTATCGCTTTTTCAATTTGTGGGATTGTCTTATATACTTCCTGCTCTTCTGCAGCTTTAGTAGCCACCAGTTGAGCATCCTGTTGTAAAGCATAGGGATTTGAAGGGTCATATCCTTTAATGTCCAGAACCGAACCCTGGGCAAATACCTGTTCTCTGCTTTTTACAATGGTCTTTGGAGTAATCCCGTGTTCAATATTATAAGCAACCTGTTTTTCTCTTCTTCGGCTTGTTTCATCAATGGTTCTTTGCATACTTTCCGTCATCTTATCTGCATAAAAGATTACAAAGCCATCAACATTTCTCGCCGCTCTACCTGCGGTCTGTGTTAATGACTTTTCATTCCGCAAGAATCCTTCCTTGTCGGCGTCCAGAATAGCCACTAAAGAAACTTCAGGCAAATCCAAGCCCTCTCTTAATAGATTAACCCCTACTAAAACATCAATTTCTCCTAAACGTAGCTGACGCAAAATTTCTACTCTTTCTAATGTATCAACATCGCTATGGATATATTTAGATTTGATATTGATTCTTCCGAGATACTTATCCATTTCTTCGGCCATGCGTTTGGTCAATGTCGTTACCAAAACCCGATCTCCCTTTTTCACAGTTTTATCAATCTCGTCCAGTAAATCGTCAATCTGATTTATACTTGGTCTAATTTGTATCGGAGGATCCAACAACCCTGTTGGTCTTACTACTTGCTCTACAACCACGCCACCTGTTTTTTCTAATTCATAATCACCTGGAGTGGCACTTACAAAAATAGTTTGACCAGTCAGTGCTTCAAATTCATTAAAATTTAATGGGCGGTTATCCATGGCACTGGGTAAACGAAATCCATATTCTACCAAAACTAATTTTCTACTTCTATCTCCACCATACATTCCAGCAACTTGCGGAATGGTTTGGTGACTTTCATCCACCACCAATAAAAAATCTTTTGGAAAATAATCTAATAAACAGAAGGGTCTTGTACCTGGTTTTCTTCGATCAAAGAAACGAGAATAGTTTTCGATACCATTACAATAACCTAGTTCACGGATCATTTCAATATCGTATTCCACGCGCTCTTTTAATCTTTGGGCTTCAATGAATTTGCCGGTGCTTTTAAAATATTCTACCTGCGCCATCATCTCATCCTGAATCTCATGCATCACTTGCAAGATCATTTCTTTTGGTGCTAAATATAATGTAGCAGGAAATATCGCGGCAGTATCCATAACGCCAATACGCTTACTGGTAGCCGTTTCTATACTTTCAATCTCTTCTATCTCATCACCAAAAAATGTGATGCGATATCCAAAATCAACATACGGTAAATTAATATCTACCGTATCTCCTTTTACCCGAAAAGTGCCTCTTCCAAATTCTCCCTGTGAACGATTGTATAATGAATTTACAAGTGCATGTAAAAATCCTTGTCTTGAAATCACTTGTCCTTTTTGGATCCTGATAATTCCATTTTCATATTCTGTAGGATTACCCATACCATAAATACAACTCACACTTGCAACAACAATGATATCTCTTCTTCCACTTAATAATTGTGAAGTTGCTTGTAATCGTAATTTATCCAGCTCTTCATTAATACTCAGATCCTTTTCAATGTAAGTACCTGTAACAGGCATATATGCTTCGGGCTGATAGTAGTCGTAATAACTTACAAAATATCCCACTGCATTTTCTGGAAAGAACTGTTTAAACTCTCCATAAAGCTGTGCCACCAATGTTTTATTGTGTGTAAGCACCAGTGTGGGTCGTTGCGTATTTTGTATTAAATTAGCAATTGTAAAGGTTTTACCACTCCCCGTAACACCTAACAGTGTTTGATACTGTTCACCATCATTTACATTATCCGTCAACTGCATGATGGCAGAGGGTTGATCACCTGCGGGTGAATAGGGTGCGTGTAAATGAAAGGGCATAGTGCAGAATTGGACAACTAAGTTAAATCGGTAACTATTCTAATCAAAAGAAATTAAATGGACAAACTAATCTGCAACTTTCTCTAATCAAAGCCTTACGATGTTGAAAATATCAACTTGTGGGGATATATATTGGCCATTTAGCTTCTGGCCCGAGATTTTAAATACTAGATTCAGTCCTTTTACAACCCTACCAAAAGCGGCATAACCCTGACGGTCTTCGCAGTTTTCGCCGCCATAATCTAACCCAGGCTGATTGCCGATGACGATAAAAAATTCAGTTCCTGCAGTTCCGGGTTTTGCTCTGGCTAAAGAGATGACTCCCTCGGTATGTTTGATCTTTGTCAGCTCAGTACTTTCGTGATTTATTCCTTTTATGGTGGAAGCTTTTTTGTAATTAGTTTTCCAGATCCCACCCTGAATCAATTCTGTTTTGGGTGCATTGGAGGGTTGATTCTCCATATTCAATGCCCTGTAAAAACTACTATTGAAATAAAAACCGGAATCAACATAACTCAAAAATGCGGCTACTGTTTTCGGTGCTTGTTTTGGTAATAGCTCGATTTCTATATCACCATATTTTGTTTGTATCGCAATATGTGGATTCTCATAATGAGTTTTGGGCTTGCAACTCATTAATAAAAAGAATGACATTAAAAAAATAATACCACGCATAGTTCTAAGGTAGAATTTCAAATAATAGTAATTGTGTTTTTTGAAAGGATGCAAAATTATTGTCCGATACAAATATGAGCGAGCGATGACCATTCGGAAGCGTCGGACCAAATGTAACTCCTTCAATATTATCGGTATAGATTTTTAAGTCATCCATATTCAACAACAACTTCTTCTTAATGGGATTTGAAACCGGATTGATTTGAAGCGCACTATTCTCTTTAATATCTTCTGCACCATTTAGATCTGCTAAATAAACTTTTAAAGTACATGGCAATCGTCCTGAAGAAAATGATCTTTCTAATACTATCAATTGATTATTGCCAATAGCATAAATATCAGGAACTCCATTTATTTTAAAAGCATCTGCAGGGGTTGCAGGATAAGCAATAGGTTCTAAATGGTACGCATATTGTGCCGTATTTTTTTTACTTGCTACATCATATTGATAAATTCTGATCCATGCATTGTTGGGTGTAATATCCGCTCTTGGACCATCTTCATACAAAGGTTCTTCTACATTTACATAGAGTGTCTCGAAATTTTTATCAAAGGTTAATCCTTCCAAAACTCCATTTTGTCTTGGTCCTTTTTCAGTTGCATGCATGATCAAATTAGCAGGCAGCGGAAAAGTATCAATATATTTTCCTTCCATTGAAATGCGCGTGATAGCTGGGTTTTCCAGCACTACCGAATTTCCCCGAACAATTCTTTCGCCTTCGCTGGTCCATAACAACTCTTTTGTTCTGGCATTATATCTGATGGCTTCCGGGTCAGGAGTATGAGCCGGGTCTTGTTTTGAATTAGGATAAGTTGTACCGTTGGATTGCAACATAGGGTATGTTGCAATCCATTGTACAGTATCAATTCCTTTTGTGTTTAATAAAATTTTTGCGGTATAAAATCTGGCAGGATTAATCGCCGAACGATCATCACTGATCAAATAATATATATCCTTCTCAGAATCATAATCGATTCCAGATAGTCCTCCAATTGCCGTGCCTTTGAAATCCTGGTTGTATGGAATTTCATACACATTCATCAACTTCAAAGACCCTATCTGATTTTTATTTGTACTTGCTTTGTGTGAAGTAGCACAACTACATAAAAAAATAACAATTAGTATCGAAACAATTCTTTTCAAGATTCAAAATTTTATAGCGTAATCGCTTGTAAATATTTAGCTAATGATGCAATGGTAGCAGCATCGATATTCATTTGTTCCTGTGCTTCTACCCAATTTTTTTGTTCAATGGCTTCGCGAATTCCAGGCATTGTCTTTACACCATATCCGGTATAAAATCCTGGCGCATAAATCGTGTGTTTAAACCAACCCCTTCTTGGTAAACCTTGTGCAGATAATAATTGTTGTTCAGCGCGATATAATGATTGATTTGTTTTTGGGCTTACTTTATAATCTTGCTTACTCAACCAATCATTCAAATTTTTTCCAGCTCTATCCAAATCATCTAATGCATTTTGAATAGCGTGAAAATCTAAATATGGAACTGCAGCTTTTGCAACTGGTAATTTTTCTGGTTTGGTTGGATCTTGTGCTAATTGATAAGCATTCGATTTAATCAATTCATTTTCTACTTTAGTTGTTTCGCGCAATTGATCCACAGATCCAGATAATTCTTTTACATATCCTGCAATTGTTTTTTGTAAACGCGAAAAATCAAAAGGCAACACATCTGCATCCGCCATTCGAAGTGCAGCGCGACCAGCAGTTTTAGCCAGTACAACGCCATATACAAATCCCGGGTCTTTGAACTTGCTATAGTGATCATAACTATCATAAATAGAATGGTATTCTCCACCAGCATCTTCACCTCCAAAACCTAAATTCAAAGCAGGTAAACCCAGGTGTTGTATAAATGAAGAATAATCAGATCCCGAGCCCATGGCTTCGATATGATATTCTTTTTCATTCAAGATTTCCTGTTTTGCTTTTGTGGTTGAAGCTCCTACAAGGTCGGCTGCTCTTTTTCTTTCATAAACAGTAACACCGGTTTGAGGGTCTGTTACATCTTTTGAAACTTCATAAACCATTTGTTCTAAAGCATGTGAGCCTTCTGCTCCTAAAAATCCACGTGCGTTTCCATCAGAGTTAATATATACCACTGCTTTCTCTTGTAGCTCTGCCGCATGATCTTCCACCCATTCTGTTGATCCAATCAATCCTGGCTCTTCTCCGTCCCAGGCACAATACACTAAAGTTCTTTTTGGTTTCCATCCTGTTTTTACTAATTCTCCAATTGATCTTGCTTCTTCTAATAATGCCGCCATACCACTTATTGGATCGTTGGCACCATTTACCCAGGCATCGTGGTGATTACCGCGTATTACCCACTGATCTGGGAATTCAGCGCCCTTCATCTTTGCAATCACATCATAAGCAGGACGAATTTTCCAATCAAAATCCACTTTCAAGTGAATCTTTGTTTTACCCGGTCCAATATGATAAGTAAATGGCAGTCCGCCTCTCCATGATTCAGGAGCAACTACCCCGTCTAATGATTCTAATAATGGTTTTGCATCATGATAACTGATAGGCAGAACTGGAATTTTTAAAAGATTGGTTGCTTCCAGTCTATCTAATCTTTTTGCAGTTTCTGTTGCGCCAACACCTGGAGTTAGTGGATCTCCGGGATAAATCACCATATCCATAATTGATCCGCGTTGAACACCATATTCATTTTTAAATGGTCCTTTTGGATATACTTCCCCTGCACCATACCCATCATCATTCGGATCGGAATAAATGATACAACCAATAGCCCCATGTTCTTGTGCTACTTTTGGTTTAATTCCTCTCCAGCTATGTCCGTATTTAGCAATTACAATCTTTCCTTTTACATCAATTCCCAATTTTTCTAAGACTTCATAATCAGCCGGAACACCATAATTTACAAACACCGCTTCTGCCGTTACATCTCCATCCGCACTCCAACAATTATAAGTTGGTAGCTGGTCTTCCTGATTAGAAGTAGCGTCTTCTTTCAACGCAGGCTCTTTTAATAATGCTTTATAACTACCAGGAGATACCATTTCTAAAGACCTGGTCTTAGGAGTTGGAAATAATACTTGATAGGTTTCAATAGATGCATCCCAACCATAAGATTTAAAACGTGCTAAGATATTTTCTGCTACCGCCTTACCGCCTACTGAACCTAAATGGTGTGGTTTTGCAGATAGATCTTTAATAGTTGCGCCAATTTTTTCTGCACTTAAAACTGCATCAAATTTTTGTTCGGTTTGCTTTTGTTTTGCTGCACCGGTTTCAGTAAAACCTGTGATTGATTTTTGACTCATTGCAGTAACCCCAATAAGGCTAGCACCAATGATGCAAAAAATGGTTTGAATGTTTTTCTTCATGATAGCTTGATAAATTAAAAAATGGACAATCTATTTAAACATAGTAGGATGCAATTTATTCCAATTTGTGGCAGATTGATATGCTTTAGCTATGGAAATAATGGTTGCTTCATCATATAGTTTTCCCACTAATGTGATACTGGTTGGCAATTGCAACTTATTGAATCCTGTTGGGAAAACAATTACGGGGTGACCGGTTAAATTAGTAATAGCAGATTGATTGCCGCCAAAATTGGGGCAAATCACTGCATCATATTGTTGCATCAACTCGTTTACTTTTTGCATTAATAAATAACGATGCCGATTCGCATTCACATATTCTACTGCAGACATTAATCTCGAAACCCTAAAACTATTCGGCCAATCATATTTTCCCTGACGGGTCATTTGATCGTCTACACCGTTTCTGGTAAACTCATCGAATGCTGCTGCGCATTCTGCACTAATTACCACATCCATGATATTGAAATTATATACACCACTATCCGGAAAATTTACTGGAATCAATTCAACGCCAAGTTTTCGATACACTTCCAACACTTTCCACTCTGTTAAGCTGGTATCGGTTAGTTTATCAAAATAATTTTTAGCATATGCAATTTTCTTTCCTTTCAAACCATTTGTAGGCTGATAATTAAATGGCATATTCACTGCGCTTTGATCCTTTCCATCAGTTCCGTGAATCATGCTAAAAACTATTGCTGCGTCTTCTGCGCTTCTACAAATTGGGCCAGCCTTATCTAAACTCCAACTGAGGGTCATGGCACCTGAGCGACTTATACTTCCAAACGTAGGCCTCAAACCAGTAGCACCGCATATGCCAGAAGGTGAAGTGATAGAACCCCAGGTTTCTGTACCAATTGCAAATGGCACTAATCCTGCAACAGTTGCTGATGCTGATCCGGCTGAAGACCCCGAAGAACCTTTTGTTAAATTCCAAGGGTTTTTGGTGCGACCTCCATACCAATAATCACCCATTGCCAAAGCACCCAGGGTAAATTTTGCGATGAGTACGGCGCCAGCATCTTTTAATCGGGTATATACATAAGCATCGTTCTCTATTACTTGATCTTTATAAGGTGCAGCACCCCAGGTGGTTTTAGTTCCTTTAACTGCAAAAAGGTCTTTCAATCCATAAGGAATTCCATGAAGGGGTCCTCTATATTTTCCTTTTGCAATTTCTGCGTCTGCTTGTTTAGCTTGTTCCATCGCAATTGCATCGGTATAACTTATTACACACTGCAATGTGTCGCTAAACTTTTTTAAACGATCGATAAAAAATTGAGTGAGCACAACGGAACTTATTTTTTTGTTCTTAATAAGCGATGCTAATTCTAAAACCGAATAATACGCTAAATCGCTTTTATTTTTCGGCAGATTAATGTTGGTGGGTATATTCCAATCTATAGGTTGTTGTTTTGTATTAAAATGCATCCCCGGTAAAACAGGATTTTGCCAAAGACTCATCGGAACACTATTGTCTAAATGTTCTTTGTGCATCAAACGATAGTTCTCAAAGTTTTCCATTACACCAGCATACATGGTGTCCAGTTCTTTTTGAGTATAAGTAAGGTCTATTAATTTGGCGGCCGATTTTAAATCAGATACGCGAATAGAATCTTGTGCGGTAACACCCATAAAAGTGAACACCGCAAACACAATCATAATTTTTTTCATAAATCCTAGATTTTTTATTCTTCTTCAATTTGGTCGTGCATCCAAACTAGAAATAATTTGTAACCAATAGATAACATGATTGCTCCGCCACTAATCCCAAAATTCCTGAATGTGGAACAGATGCTAGAAAAAATCCTGCACCAGCTAAAAGCGCTTGTATCACCGCAACACCTAACATCACTGTTTTCGCAGCTGTTAGAAGTTCCACAATCTCTTTTGTTGAGGCTACCTGTTTATTCATTGTGTTTATATTTTGATCCTTTATTTAAACCAATTTTACCCACACATAATCATCTATTATCTCATTATTTTTAATAGCCGCTTTTCTTCTGATCGACTCCAGGAAGAAACCATTTTTCTGTAACACTTTCATGCTTGCCTTATTGTATTCAAAAACTTCAGCGTAAATACGAATCGGTTGAAAAATTTTAATCAGGTATTCCACATATAAACCAATTGCTATAGTTGCTATTCCCTTACCCCAAAACTCTTCTCCTACAAAATAGCCAATCTCTATTGATTTTCGATACACATCTTCCTGCAATTTACAGCCGATATTTCCTGCAACCACTCCATTATACATAATGGCGAAATTTTGTTCTGGTTGATGGTCTTTTATATGATGCATCCATTGTAATGCATCCATCACAGAATATGGATTGGGCAATTGATCGCGCACATTATTCCAGACCTTTCTATTATTTGCAATAGTAGCCAAAACTTGTGCATCCTGCTTTTGCCAGGGTCTTAATTGTATACTACTATTCATGTTCTTTCATAAAGTTCCGGTTACAAAAAACATCATGAAGTTAAACAGATAATTAACTCCTTGTATGAATTTTGGAGTTGGTAGCAAAATAAGCAAGAAGGGGATGGGCCAGTAAAATCAAAAGCACAATGAATAATGGGATGGGTAGTATGGAGAGCAGAAGCCCCATCAGGATGAGATAAATTGGGTAACAGAAAAATAATAAGCCAAAAAGAACAGAATCATAAAACACGGTGTTCTTTGTTTTTTTACTGACAAATCCACTCAAATTTTGATAAAGAAGTTGGTGCAATATGATTCCAACTTTTCCCAACAAATTTATTAGCCCTGATGTTTCTGGTTTAAATTCGGGTATGGCAATTAACGCCTGTATTTTTTTAAATAAAATTTGATTAAATAAGACATAATTTTTTGCTTCTTCTTCTAAATACATTAAGTCCCTTTTCTTAAGAAGTTGGCCGGTTTTAATTAAAACCGATTTTCCCATTTTATCAAAAGAACTATAACCTATTCCCAGAGGAAGCACCTGCAGGGGGATTCCTTCTTTCCAGCAGGAATTGGCAATCCGGGCAGCCCCTTTCTTAAAGGGTTGTAACTCGTGTTTATTAACACAGATTCCTTCGATAAAAATGAGTACAATTCCCTTTTTACTTAGTACTCTCCTGCTATTTTCAAACGCAGCTTCATTTAATCCAAGAAATTCTTTACCCTCTCTTAATCGATAAACCGGAAACATATGAAGGGTTCTTAAAAGTACATTATGCCATGGTTTGTGAAAGGCGTCACCTCTGGCTAAAAAGTGGATGGGTCTATTAAATACTGACCCTATGATAATCGCATCAAGAAAAGAATTGGGGTGGTTGGCTGTAATTAAAACAGGACCCTTCATGGAAGAAATGGTCTTGTCCTGCATTTTTAAAGATGGACAAAAAATGGCTAAAGCAAAACGAATAAAGGGTTTAAGTATATAATAGATCAATCTTTAGTTCGTTTTTGCCGTTGAACGATAATTTATTTATGGTATTTTAAGTGCCACAAATACTGATCCTCCAAAACCCTGACCAGCATTTCTACCGTACAAGGTATAAAAGGTTTGAATATATGGTGTGATTGTTCTGCTCACTTTTTTACCAAAAGCACAAGAAACCTTACCCACCATAAAATCTTTATTGAAATTCAGGTTCGTACTGAATGATTTATTATCACTTACGGACGAAAGATGGTTGTAAGAAAATGAAAGTAAAAATCCGTTAGAAAGTTCTTTACCATAAGTAATATCTAATGAATATTGATTGGGGCCATCCTTGTCATCAAAATACCTGGAATAAGCACCTTCAACAACAGCAAAACTCCTTTTTTTCGGACTAAAAGAATAATTCGCTGCCACCCTTGCACCCTTTGATCCATAACCCATATACGGTGCTGATACATTACTATACACAGGAAGAATCACTAAAGCCTTCATGGTAAAAAAGCTCTTTAAATTATTGGACGGCGTATGATATGCAAATCCAAACATGGCATCTCCAATTCCTGTTTTTGATTCTTTGACGTAAATATTTTTAGCAATGATATTAGAAATAGGAATATTAAAGATCAGGTCCAGTCTTCTTGACATTCCTGCAAGACCATATATACCAAGGGTTTGGGATATAAACTGATCTCCATTAGCCGAAGCTTTAATTCTACCGGTTGAATCAAACACCCTAGATGTATAAAAATAAGAAAACGATGGGGTGATCATCAACCTCTTTTTACCAACTGGCCAATCTGCTTTTGCCATACTTGATAAGCAGATTAATATTAAAAAAAATATTGTCTTTTTCATAGCCATATTATCACTTTTTGCCTTTGGTCAATTTTTCAAAAAACCAGGTACTTTTAAATGTATTGTGTCTTTCGGGTACTTCGTGTGCTAATTCTGGAAATATATAAATTTCACTTGCTTTAATAACTTCCCGGTTCATTTTATTATATGCACCAATTGTTGTAACCGCAGGAGCAAGTGGATCTAATAAACCAATACCAAACAAAACCGGACATTTTATTTTGGGCATAAAATTCTGAATTTCAAAATAGCTTAGTGTTTGTAACATTTCCTCTTTGGTAAAAAAGTTTGCATTGGCTCGAAGATATTTTCCAATGTATTCCAATACAAAAGAGGCTTCTCTAATTTGTGGTTCCATCAATAAATTCACATGGTAGTCGCAAAAAGTTGGATTATCAGCAATACATGTTTTTATTTTTTTATTTAGAAGTGCTGCTGTTATTAATGCGAAGGAGCCACCTTGACTTCCACCAAAAACAGCTATTCTGTTTAAATCAAATCCCAAATTTTCGTTGGCATATAAGAAGTCTATAAACCTAAGGCAATCCATATAAATTCCGCGATAGATATATTTTGCTGGGTCGTTTATATTTAGTGTTAAAATGTCTTGATTATTGGGATTTACATCCGACATATTATTTTTATCAGCCCCCCTTACATTCACCGTTAAGGAAATGAATTCATCAAACAATAGTGGCTTAGCCATTACCTGATAACCTCCAAAACCAACGAGAACCGGAAACTTGCCGCCCATTGCTGTCTTGGGTATGGTAAGTATTCCATTGATTCTGATATTATCGATGGATGACATTTCTACTTTATATACATTAAACAGCTTGTTGCTTTGTTCTAAATCTTCTTCAATTTTATAGGCTGGATTTATAGCGGCCAGCTCATCCATGGCGATTCTCCAGAACTCATCAAAATCATCTGGGCGATGATAGGGTGTTTTTATTTGTGCAACTTCATAACCAAACGCATAATGAGTAGTATCATCATAGGTACTGGTATTAATAGCGAATTCTAAATTATATATACCGGGTTGTGGAGGTGTAGCAATTTTAAGTTTAAAACTTTTGTTGCTTTTTTTATCCAGTTTTACATCAAATTGCTTTTCTGAAATAACCGTTCCTGTGATTGATTCTTTGACCGCATATCTAAAAGTACCCTCTTGTGATATAGGATAATTGTTACGCAATTCTAAATTATATACAATGGATTCTTTCCCCACAAAAGTGCCATCGTAATTACTTGGTTTTAAAATCGTTTTTATTTCACCATCAGACCCCGGCGTTTCAGAACCTGATTCTGCGTTTTCTATTCCCGCTCTAGCCACAGTAGCCTTTCCTTCGTTGTCGCTATATACAAAATTGAAATTGAAAACTGATTTTAGGTTATTCAACTCTACTTGAAAAACAATCTTAAAAGAACCTTCGCTGCTGTGTGGAATTGAAAGGGTAGTTTCAAGTTTTTTACTGGCGGGAACATTAATATCAAAGGTTTTTTCTAAAACGGTAGTTCCGTTTTCATTTTCTATTTTGTAGTAGATCGTTCCTTTTTGATCTTCAGATAATCCGTTTTTAATATTTAATTTATAACCAACTTTTGTTTTTTTAGTAAATACACCATTTTTTTCTGAGGGACTTATTGAAATATTTACCTGACCAGAAATGTCATAAACAGAAAAATTTTTTACGGGGAGATGGGTAGCAAATAAGTGATTAAAACCAGACAGAATAAGGGTAATTAATAGGGCTACACATCTTATCATAACGATTCTTTTGTTTAAGAATCCCCAAACACCATATTTATTAAAGGCTTTCAAAATGGTAATTAGATTAAGCATTTTTAACCAGCAGTTTTGATCTTCGTATATATAAGTTCACGGGCTCCTCAATTGTTTTATATAAAAGAATCGAAACAAGATTTAAAATAATAAAGACGGTTCCAATAAAAATAACACTATCGTTTAAGTGCTCCGATAACCAATCAAAGCCTTTAAGATCTAACCAATTATAAAAAGCATCCACACCAGATCTGGTCCAAATTTTTGTAAAGTTGGCAATGACACCAATATGTATCAGATAAAATATATAAGAACTTTTCCCAAGTAATTGCATGGTAGCAGAAGACAGAAAATTTCTAATCAGAGACTTTTCTTTTATTATACCAAAATAAAAAAATGCAATCCCAATGGGCAAGATCAAATTATTTGAAACAATTCCAACCGGATGGTATAATCCATATTCAATTCCAACCAGTGGCACGCCTGTCATTATTCCAATACTTGCCGCAATTCCTAAGATTCCGAGAACGGTGAAAACAGGATATTTTTTATCTTCTTCTTTTTGTTTTAATACAATTAATGCCAATCCCATTCCAACAAAAAATTCAACGCATCTTCCAAGGAATGTATAGAGGAACATGAAAGTAAAATTTCCAAAGAAACCAAAAAACGAAAAGTTTCTACATATTAATACCAATAAACAACCAGTAGATAAAAGTAAAACTGGTAAATAAACTATCGCTTTTTTATTTTTTTTCATTTGCATAAAAAACAGCGGTGCTAAAAAGTAAAATGATTCTTCCACGGTGAGTGACCACCCTTGGCCAACACCCGTAAATTTAAAATCATCAAAAAAGCCCCTTAGAAAAAAGATATTTAATATTAAAAGAATGATTGGCGAACCAAATCCATTTAATACACTTGCATCTCCTCCAAAAGCAAAATAGAGACCAAATGTTACCAGGGTCAATAATAAATACATGGGGTAGATGCGCGCAATTCTGTTTTTTATATATTTTCTAAACCATGTTTCTGATAATTCACAGGAGTCATAATAACGCATGCAAATTAAAAATCCGCTCAATAAAAAAAACATGGTTACGCCCATGTGAAATTCATTTAACGTTCTTCTTAATGGAAAGGGGAAATCCAACTGGTTAAAGTGATGAAAAAAAACCAAAAACGCTGCAATAGCTCTTACGCCTGTAAGGGCAGGTATGTAGGAGTTTGATTTCATTTTTTTTACCTATTAGATTTTTATGTAATTCTTTACCAACCGGGTGTTCTTTCACCTGGAGCCTGACTCATTAAACGTAGAAATAAAGGATATAGTATTCAAATAAAGCTATTAATTGTACTATTTAAGCAGGCACAAAAAAAGCCATCCCTTTCAGGATGGCCCGGCTTACTAACCCGTCAAAACTATTTTATGCTTCTGCTACAACTTTTGCATCAGCAATCTTTGCGCGAATTTTTGCTTCAATTTCATTCGCAAGTTCAGGATTGTCGCGTAAAAGTGTTTTTACTGAATCCCTTCCCTGACCTAATTTATTGGCTTCGTAACTAAACCAGCTCCCGCTTTTGTTTACGATACCCAATTCAACACCCATGTCAATTATTTCACCCACCTTACTAATTCCCTCACCGAAAACAATATCAAACTCTGCGGCACGGAAAGGTGGCGCCACTTTATTTTTTACCACTTTTACTTTAACGTGGTTTCCAACTGCAGTATCACCATCTTTAATCTGCGTCATTCTTCTAATATCCAAACGTACAGAAGCATAAAACTTCAATGCATTACCCCCGGTTGTGGTTTCAGGATTTCCAAACATGACACCGATTTTTTCACGCAATTGATTAATGAAAATACAAATGGTGTTTGTTTTATTAATTGTAGCAGTTAGTTTTCTAAGCGCCTGACTCATTAATCTTGCATGCAACCCCATTTTACTATCACCCATTTCGCCTTCCAGCTCACTCTTTGGAACCAAGGCTGCTACTGAGTCAATTACAACTACGTCTATTGCTCCAGAAAGAATTAAACGATCCGCAATTTCTAATGCTTGCTCACCATAATCCGGTTGAGAAATTAATAGATTATCTACATCCACACCCAATGCTCTTGCATAGGAACTATCAAAAGCATGTTCCGCATCAATGATTGCACACATGCCTCCTTTTTTCTGTGCTTCAGCAATCACATGAATTGCCAGCGTTGTTTTACCAGATGATTCTGGTCCATATATCTCCACGATTCTTCCTTTTGGTAAACCACCTACTCCCAGCGCAGCATCTAATCCAATGGATCCGGTAGAAATTACTTCCATGGGTTCCTGGCTTTTTTCATTCATCATCATCACACTTCCCTTACCATAATCTTTATCGATCTTATCGATGGTAAGTTTTAATGCCTTTAGTTTTTCTGCGTTGCTCATAATGGGTTATTTAGAATTGAAATTTAATGGAAAATAAAAGTAGGCGTATTTTTTATTATAAACTAATATTTTTAGTATTTATTTTACTAACCCCTTTAGTTTCTTGTGTTTTTTTTCTTTGTGAAGCTAAATCAGGTTTTGTTAATTTTCTTTGTTTTTTGTCAAACTAAAACCTTTTTACACTAAAAATGGGCTAAAATGCCCATTTTTTGACCAAAATCGTTTTTTTTTACGCTTTTTATATTTTACCCGATTAAACCTGCAGCCTTACTAATTTCTAACATTCTATCCATTGGTTTTTTTGCTGCAAGCCTTAAATTTTCATCCATTGTGATTTCTGGTGCCTCATATTCCATACATAAATATAGTTTCTCGAGGGTATTCAGCTTCATATGAGGGCAATCGTTACATGCACAGTTATTGGTTGGTGGCGCAGGAATAAAGGTCTTATTTGGGTTGTTCTGTTGCATTTGATGCAGTATACCTGTTTCAGTTGCAACAATATATTCTTGTGTAGGATCTGTAAGTGTATATTTTAATAATTGGGTAGTACTTCCTACAAAATCTGAAATTCTTAAAATTGCTTCTTCACATTCTGGATGTGATATTAGTTTAGCCTTAGGGTGGCGAATTTTTAATTTAGTGATTTTCTCTAAACTAAAAATTTCGTGTACCATACAAGCGCCATTCCACAACAACATATTTCTTCCTGTAATCTTATTTAAATAAGCGCCTAAATTTCTATCAGGAGCAAAAATAATTGGCTGATCTTTTGGAATACTTGCAATGATTGCTTCTGCATTTCCGGAGGTACAAATTATGTCTGATAATGCTTTTATATCAGCAGAACAGTTGATATAAGAAACTACTAAATGCTCCGGATTTTTATCTTTTAAAGATTTAAATAAATCAGCCGGTGCACTATCTGCCAAGGAACATCCAGCTTTTAAATCGGGTAATAAAACCTTCTTACTAGGGTTTAAAATCTTTGCTGTTTCTGCCATGAAATGCACGCCAGCAAAGACTATCATGTCCGCATCAGTTTGCGCTGCTTTCTGAGCTAAACCCAGACTATCTCCGATATAATCTGCCACATCCTGAATATCGGGTTCCTGGTAGTAGTGCGCCAAAATGATTGCATGCTTCTTTTTCTTTAGACGCTCAATCTCGGCAAATAAATCCAATTGTGGATCTAATTCAAGATCAACAAAACCTTTTTCTAAAATCTTCTCTTTTGAAATGTTCATAATCCTTGTAATAGTATTTAATAATACTTATTTATATAACCCACTATTACTATTAGGGCTGTTAATATCTTAATAAGTTTGTTATCCCCAAAAGCCAAAGTTAATTATATCGTGCTTATACACTTCTATTCACAGTTACTTCACAATGATAAATATATATTCCATATGATTCTACCTGCTATTTCCACATATCGGGATAAAACATTTCACATTTCAAATTAATCAGTATCCACTTTTTAATAACTGTTAACGAACTGCGGATAGAATGAGTTAAAAAAAAGGAAATTCCCTAAATCTTCCAAAACCCTATAAGTTATTCCATCAGTATCCACTTTCTAAATTAAAAAAAACCTTGTTTTACACCGGTTTTGTAATTTTAGCACAGGGCCATGTGGATAGAAATTTGGGCTGAATATCCATTTTTTAGATTATTCCTGCCAAAACAACCACAATCTAAAGAAGCCGCCCTGGCAAAATAGCCCCAATTAATGCTTTACATCGCTTTTCCACAACTTATTCTAATGTTTTTTCCCCTATTTTTGCCATCCTTAAAATCAATTATTTAATCGTCTATTATGTCTGTCATTCAAAGTATTCGTGACAAAGGTGCCTGGATCATTTTCGGAATCATTGCACTTGCCTTAATTGCATTTATTCTACAAGATGGTGTACGTCGCGGTGGAAGATCTACCGATAATACCACATTGGGTAAAGTTAATGGTGAAAAGATCGAGCGTGTAGCATTCGAAGAAAAATTAACCTTACAAGAAAAGATGTATGGTTCTCAAGGTGCACAAAGAGAACAATTGATTGGTTCTTTATGGAATCAGGAAGTTGAGCGCATCGTATTAAAACAAGAATTTGAAAAACTTGGATTACAGGTTACTTCAAAAGAATTGTCTGATATTTTATTTGGACAAAACTCTCCACTAAGACAAGAATTTACAGATCCTAAGACTGGAGAATTCCGCGTTAATGATGCAAAACAGGCTTTTGCTCAAATTAAAAAAAGCAAGAACGCTGAACAGGTCAACATGATCAACAACGTTTATATTGCGCCAACTATTGAACAAGCCCTTCGTAATAAATACCAGGGTATGCTTCAACAAGCGGCATATGCTCCTAAATGGTTGATTGAAAAACAGAACGCTGATAATAATGCAATTGCTAATATTTCATATGCGTATGCTCCTTATGCTTCTATCTCTGATAGCACCGTAAAAGTTAGTGATGATGAAATCTCTGCGTATATCAGTAAGCATAGCAATCAATTTAAAAAAGAAGAAGAAACAAGATCTATTGCTTACGTTGGTTTTGATGCATCTGCTTCTCAAACAGATTCATTGACCGTGCTTAATCAAGTAAAGTCTTACAAAAATGATTTCGAAGCTACTAACGATGCTAAAGGATATCTAGCAAAAATTGGTTCTGATCTTCCTTATTATGACAGCTATTTTAGTAAAGCTAAAATGCAACAGTCTAATAAAGATTCTTTGACCAAATTATCTGTTGGTGGAATATATGGCCCTTATTTAGACGGATCTAGTTATGTGCTTGCTAAAATGGTTGGAACCAAAAACTGGCCAGACAGTGTTACGGTTCGTCATATTTTAATTGCAACAAATAATCCCCAAAATGGACAAATCATACGCGCTGATTCAACTGGTCAAAAATTAGTTGATAGTATCGCTGCTGCACTTAAGGGAGGTGCTGATTTTGCTGCTCTTTGTGCTAAATACTCAGATGATCCAGGCAGCAAAGACAAGGCTGGTGTTTATCCTTTCTTCCCTCAGGGACAAATGGTAATACCTTTTAATGATTATGTTTTTGATCATCCTACAGGCAGCAAAGCCGTTGTAAAGGTTGATTATGGTTATCACTATGTAGAAGTATTAGGACAAAAGAATTTTGCTCCTGCTTATAAGATCGCATATTTATCTAAAACCATTGTTCCAAGTAACGAAACCGTTAGTAGTGCAAATACTGCTGCTGCACAATTTGCTGCTGTTGCAAAAAATAGAAAGTCTTTTGATGAAAACGCCATTAAAACTTCTAAGCAATTATTAATGGGCAATGATATCAAAGCTAATGATAACCAAATCGTTGGTTTGGGTGCTAGTCGCCAATTAGTTCGTTGGATATATGAGCATAGCTCAGGCGACGTTTCAGATCCTCAGGAAGTTGGAGATAAATATATTGTAGCAATTATTGCCTCGGTTCGTAAAGCGGGTACCATGTCTGTTGCAGAAGCCCGTCCTCTTTGTGAAAACATCGTTAGAAGCACTAAAAAAGCAAAGATCCTGATTGATACTAAAATTAAAGGAAACACATTGGAAGCCATTGCTGCCAGTGCAGGTACTGCTGTTCAACGCACCGATAGTCTTTCTTTCGCAGCTCCTTTTATTCCAAATATGGGTAGCGAGCCTAAAATTATTGGCGCAGCATTTAATAAATCTCTTCAAGGAAAAGTCAGCGATTTAATTATTGGCAATTCTGGTGTATATGCAATTCGTGTTGAAAACAATGCCGCTAAACCAGCGGGCATTGATGAAGCTTCTATTAAGCAATCATTGATTCAGGCGGCTCGTATGTCTGCTTTTAGGGGTTTAGATGCTCTAAAAAAATCAGCAAGCATTACGGATAACCGTTCTAAGTTTTATTAATCTATTCTTATAATAGTTTAAAAGCCCCCAAGATACTTCTTGGGGGCTTTTGTTTTACCGATAACGAAACTTTAATGCCCATCAATTACTTAATTTTGTATCCAACCAGATTTTATGGCAGAAGAAATTTTTGTAAACAAAGTAGCAGAGAGTGGTCTCATTACGCTCGACCTGGAAGCGTTTTATCCAAAGGGTGAAATTAAAACCTTCGACCTGAAAGGCTTTTTGTTTATGGAGCTTATTCTTAAGGAAAAAGATTTCCGCGCCGCACTTCAAACTACTGATTGGTCGGTTTATCAAGATTCTTTTGTAGCTATTACTTGTTCTGTTGATGCTATTATTCCGATGTGGGCTTATATGTTAGTGGCCAGTTATTTACAACCCATTGCAAAAGATGTGGTTTTTGGTGATGAACAAAAACTAATCAATACTATTTTTATTAAGAACATGGCTTCTTTTGATGCCGCTTCCTATGAAGATAAAAGAGTTGTGGTAAAAGGTTGTGGTGAGTTGTCCATTCCAGAAACCGCGTATGTAGAAATCACAAATCGATTAAGACCCTTTGTAAAAAGCATCATGTTCGGTGAGCCATGTAGTACGGTTCCTATTTATAAAAAGCCTGCGCCTAAACCGTAGCTTTTCTACTCGTAATATCATCAAACTTTTCATCGTAGTCATCCCGAATAGTACCCATCATTCTATCCCAGAATAATAAATACAATCCATAGTTGCCCTTATAATATTGATGGTGTTGATTGTGATTGGTAGAAGTGTTAATCCATTTACCTATCAATGTTCTATTAAAGTTTTTAGGATATAATTCGTAGCCTAAATGCCCGTAAATATTATAGATGATGGAGAATAAAAAGAAAAAAACGAGGTGCGTTAAATGTATAGGTAAAGCAAAATAGAAAATAAAAACAACACCCTGTTCAACAATGGCTTCTAATGGATGAAACGCATAAGCCGCCCATGGTGAAGGGTTGGTTGATTTATGATGCACTAAATGTATCCACTTAAATAATAGCGGTTGATGCATTAGTCGGTGTGCCCAATAAAAATAAGTATCGTGAATTAGAAATAAAACCGGAAACACTGCAAAATAATAGAACCAACCCCGATCATTTATATGTAAATACCTGGTTGTATGTGGTGCTATTGCTGGATTATGTAGAAATAGGATAAAAGAAGAAAATATTAAAATAGTGCCAGAGGAATATATGATCTCTCTTAGGAAATCTGTATTTTTTGCATCTTTAGGTTGTAGTTTTTTGTAATGCCATTTCTTCTTTAACAATACATAAAAAATAACAAATGCAATACCCGCGATAATATAGTATCTGCTACCAATCCTATTGGCGATGATCCAAAAAAATCCCCAGTCTAATTGCATCTTTTATTATTTTGTTTCCATGAATTTAATCAATCCTGCCCTTGCCTGCTTTTGTATTTTTCTTTGCATAAAATTGCTCCATCCAAATAAAAATCCCGGAATGCCCAAAGCCATTCTTGTCCATTTATAAAAATCAAAACCATCGGTGTGTTCAATGATTAAACCATCTTTAAATCGCATATATGCTTTGATCTTATTGTTGACCCTTCTACCAGTTTTTGAAAAGAGGTAAGTTGCGTTCCAATCGCAAGTGCTGTACTCCTCATCTAAATGAAGAATATTTCCATAATTTAAAGTAAAATCTTTTGCTCTTGTACACAACATCTGCCACATTGAATTAGTAGATGCTGCATCTAATAATCCAAAGGCGGGATCATTAAATACGGCTTCCGAGTGATAACAGGATTGCATAGTTGCATAGTCCAATTTTTGAAAAGCAGTATAAAACCGGTTAATCGTTTCTTCGTTTTTATTCATGATTTTTATCTATAAGTATTAATGTGCCATCAACCAATTTTCACCAACGCCTAATTCAGCTTCCACGGGAACCCCATTAGGAAGTGGCAGTGCTGCACGCATATTGTCTAAGATAATTGGTTTTAATATATCTAACTCTTCCGGTAAAGCATCAAATACCAATTCATCGTGAACCTGTAAGATCATTTTCGATTGTAGTCCCGCCTCTTTTATGGCTTTATGAATGCGAATCATAGCTAATTTAATCATATCAGCTGCCGTACCCTGAATAGGTGAGTTAACAGCATTTCTTTCTGCAAATCCCCGTACTGTAAAGTTTGCCGAGCCGATGTCTTTCAACCAACGCTTTCTTCCCATTAAGGTTTCTACATAGCCATTCTCTTTTGCAAAGTTGATGGTATTATCCATATAACTGGTGATACCCACAAACTCCTTCTTATAATTATCAATGATCTCTTTTGCTTCTGCTCTTGAAATACCCAGGTTTTCTGCTAAACCAAAAGCGCCTTGTCCGTATATAATTCCAAAATTTACACTCTTTGCTTTATAGCGCATTTCTTTGGTTACATCTGCTTCAGGTACATTATATACTTTGGCTGCCGTGGCGGTATGAATATCTTTTCCATCTTTAAAAGCCTCACACATATTGGGGTCGCCACTAATTGCGGCAACAATTCTTAATTCAATTTGTGAATAATCGGCACTAACTAATACATGATTTGCATCGCGCGGAATAAATGCTTTTCTGATTTCTTTTCCTCTATCACTTCTGATAGGAATATTCTGAAGGTTTGGATTATTACTACTTAACCTACCTGTAACAGCAACAGCCTGAGCATAAGAAGTATGTACCCTTCCTGTTTTACTATTAATGATTTCAGGCAATGCATCTACATAAGTACTTTTTAATTTTGTTAATTCGCGATATCCTAAAATATCTGCGACGATCGGATTGTTAGCTGCCAGTTTTTGTAATACATCTTCACCGGTTGCATATTGTCCTGTCTTTGTTTTTTTGGCCTTGGGATCAATTTTTAATTTATCGAATAATACTTCACCCAATTGTTTTGGTGATGCTAAATTAAATCTAACCCCTGCAGTTCTGTACACATTTTCTTCAAATACTTTAGCATCTTTTTCTAATTCCTTACTATAAGCCTTTAAAAATTCTACATCAATTTTTATGCCTTCAAATTCCATGTCAGTTAATACAGGAACCAGTGGATTTTCTACTTCATTAAATACACGTCCTACATTTTTTTCTGCTAATAACGGAACAAAAGCCTGTTTCAACTGCCATGTTATATCTGCATCTTCAGCAGCATATTCTTTGGCTTTTTCCACATCAACATCCCGCATATTCCCCTGACCCTTTCCCTTCTTTCCAATTAATTCATCAATGTGTACTGGTTCATATCCTAAATATTGCGCACTCAGCAAATCCATGCTGCGCCTGCCTTCTGGCTCTATTAAATAGTGTGCCAGCATGGTATCGAATAGTTTTCCTTTTAATTCTACACCATACCATTTTAAAACCAGCAAATCATATTTTATATTTTGTCCCACCCAAAGAAGATCTTGTTTTTCAAATAAGGGAGCAAATTGATGTAATATTTCTGCAGTTTGTTTTTTATCCGCTGGACATGGAATATAATATCCCTCTGTTGCTTTAAACGAAAAACTAAGTCCAACTAACTCTGCTTCATTAGCATCGATATTAGTGGTTTCTGTATCGAAACAAATTTCTTTTTGAAGTAACAGTTGTTGAATTAATTGATCTATATTTTTTGTGCCCTGTATGAGTTGATAATTATGTTCTGTGTTATGAATATTTTTATCAGCAGCCATACCCATTTGTTCAGCATCTTCAGATAACGCTTCTTTAATGTCGGAGCTTTTATTTTTTTTATCTTCTGTGATCACTGCGTTTCCAAACAGATCCATTTGCCCGGCTTGAGGAACAGATTGAAATGCATTAAAAGAATCACCCAATATTCTTTTACCTAATGTTTTAAATTCAAGTTCTGTAAATACCTGAACCAATTCCTCTTTATTCCATTCTTTTAATCTAAAATTTTCTTCATGAAATTCTACAGGAACTGTAGTAATTATAGTAGCTAATTTTTTACTTAAGATTGCTAATTCCTTATTATTACGAACCTTTTCTCCAAGTGCTCCTTTTAAACTATCGGCATTTGCAAGTACATTTTCAAGTGTTCCGAATTCCTTCAATAATTTTGCTGCGGTTTTTTCACCCACACCAGGTATACCGGGAATATTATCAACAACATCTCCCATCATGCCCAACATATCAACTACCTGTTCCACTCTTTCAATATCCCATTTGGCACATATTTTTTCTGCTGTTAATATTTCATGCGGATTACCCATGAATGGTGGTTTATAGATAAACACACTAGGGTGAATCAATAATTGTCCATAGTC
>JBAXXT010000001.1:0-132920 GCA_037127755.1 Bacteroidota bacterium | reverse complement strand
TTGTAATACCCACACTGATATTCGTTTGATTCTTTGCATTCCACTCAGCACTATTTGAAGGTGCAATAGCAAAATTTAAATCACCAGGGCCACTAGCAGGATGATCGCCAGCAAAAATGGTACCTCCATTATTTACTGAAGAACTTGCTTTTTGAAACCAACCACTCACAGAATAGGTAACTAAATTGGTATGTAAAGTATTGATAGAAATATTATTAGTTCCTGTAACACTTGCAAAAGAATAAGCACTTGAAGCATTCCCATGTCTGTCTGCAACTAGTTTAGCGCCATTTACAACACCATCATTTGCATTACCAGAAGCATCATTTGCATTACCAGAAAATGTATAATAAGCTAATAAGCCTTGTTTGATAGTTTCAGATGTAACTGCAGAAGAAACACCAAAATTTGTATTATTAGTATTGCTATTAGTAGTAGAAGCTGAAGAAGCTGTAGCATCAATTTGCTTTTGGCAAGAAGTAAAAACCAAACCAATAATTGCTGCAAATAAGATCCTTTTCATACATGATTATTTATATGTAAAAGAACTGATTATAACCTGCCATAATAATACCAACCGATTGGTATTTATTGACCAAATAGTTACAATTTGTGACGATAATATTATAATTAGCTAGTTTTTACGTCTAAATGCCGTAGAAAGGCCAGAAGTAGTGGGTATTTTTATAAGCAAATATTTTTAATGTGATTATTAATTATTTCTCATTAGCTAAAAAGGAAACTTCTGATTGATTGATTACTCTATTGAAAACTCTTACGTCATCTAAAGAACCAGGAAATGCATTGTTTTGTCCTTGTGAATTACCTAGAATAATTGGTAAAGAAGAACTATTAACAGGCGCTGAATCCTGAGTCAATAAACTCTTATATAATCCCTGAGTTGGTGCTAAGACACCATCAATGTAAATCTGAAAATTTGCAGGTGCCAAAGCATTTGTACTGGCATTGAATGTTACTACAAAACTATGCCATACACCATCAGAATAGTTTGATTTATTTGGAACAGTTTCAGTTGTAATACCCACACTGATATTCGTTTGATTCTTTGCATTCCACTCAGCACTATTGGTTGGTGCAATAGCAAAATTTAAATCACCAGGGCCATTTGCAGGATGATCGCCAGCAAAAATGGTACCTCCATTATTTACTGAAGAACTAGCTTTTTGAAACCAGCCACTTACAGAATAGGTAACTAAATTGGTATGTAAAGTATTGATAGAAATAGAATTAGTACCAGTTACACTAGCAAAGGAATAGGCACTTGAAGCAATACCATGTCTGTCTGCAACTAGTTTAGCGCCATTTACAATACCATCATTTGCATTACCAGAAGCATCAGTTGCATTACCGCTAAAAGTGTAGTAAGCTAATAAGCCCTGTTTGATAGTTTCAGATGTAACAGCTGAAGAAACACCAAAATTGGTATTATTTGTATTGCTATTAGTAGTAGAAGCTGAAGAAGCAGTCGCATCAATTTGCTTTTGGCAAGAAGTAAAAACCAAACCAATAATTGCTGCAAATAAGATCCTTTTCATACATGATTATTTATATGTAAAAGAACTGATTATAAACTGCCTTAAGAATACTAACTGATTGGTATTTATTGACTATTTTGTTATATTCTATAGAGAATTAATGGTATTTTTTGTTTTAAATACGTTCGGGGCCTAATTCTACTAATACATTATATAAATGATTTAAATCCGCCTGTTCATTAAATCCCTGTATGGAATATCTTAAATAGGAATTCCCTTCGTGATTGAGAATGGGAACTTGAATCCGGTAAGTATCATATAAAATATCGTGTAGCTTTTCTGGATACCTTATTTTAATTGGTATTGAAAATAGCTGACCAATAAAATCATCCGAAATTGCGGTTAATGGTTCTGTTCCAAACAATTCACAAAATCTAATCGCATTATTTTGGGTAAGAGCCTTACTATCCTCACTTACTTTCTTCCAATTGAACTTGTCCATAAAATCAATGGCAGCAGGAATCGTTAAGAAGGACGAATAGTCTCGTGTTCCTTGAAATTGATGATTATCGAGAAAAATGGAATCTGATGGCTTTATACTTTTATATCCCCAACTAATAATTAAGGGGTCAAATAAATGTTGAAGACTATTGCGGACATATAAAAAGGAGGAACCTTTTGGTGTTAACATCCATTTATGGCAGGCGCCCGTATAGATATCAGCCCCCAACTTGCTAAGATCAATTGACAACTGTCCTGGAGCATGAGCGCCATCTACATATATAATTATCCCAAGTTGGTTTGCTATTGCACAAATTTCTTCAACAGGAAGTATGATACCTGTTGAACTTGTGATATGACTCACAAAAATCAATTTTGTATGTTTTGTAATGCCTTTTAAAAACTGTTCTAAGAATTCTTCTTTGGTTTGTAATGGAAATTGAATTTCAATTCTTTTATAGGTAGCTCCATTTTTTTCGCAATAATATTTCCAGGTTTTATCGCAGGGGCCGTATTCTAAATTCGTGGTTAATACTTCATCACCCGCAGAAATATTAAAACTTTTAGCAATTAAATTAACCGCATAAGAGGGGCTGGTTACATATACCAGATCATCTGCTTCACAATTCAAATATTTGCCCAGAGATTGTCTTGATTTTTTTATATGGGCAGGCCCTAATTCATTAATAAATAAAGTGGGCTCTTCTTCTAATTCTCTTTGAAAATTCTGATAAACATCAAAAACTGGCTTGGGACATGCACCAAATGCACCAAAGTTCAGATATGTAATATCCTTTTTTAATAGAAATTGTTCTTTTAAATGATTTGATTCCATCTGTATTTTTATTTTAAAAAATCTCCTTTTACTCTTATACCAGCTTCATCATCCACTACTTTTTTCATTAGTTTTTTTAAGCCTTTCGGCAATAGTTCTGAATCTTCTAAGCTAAGGGGATGTATGATTTCGTGAAATTCATCTTCGTCATCATAATAGCCAAGATATAAGTCATAAACTCCCTTTAAGTGTAATCGTATAGATAACTCAAGATCTTCTTCATATTGATGCATGCTTAAAATTGACCATTGATCAGCTTCTAAAAAATCAAAATGAATTTCAATGGAATCCTGCGATAACACATGTCTCAAAAATTGATCGATAAGTTTACCAGTATGATTCGTTACGAGGTCTTGATAGTTCATATATTGATTTTGGACAAATAAACAACTTTTCAATGAGCTTTGTTAAATGTGACAAAGGTTACTTTTAAAGGTTCAACTGTGCTGTAATTTTGTAGGTATGAAAAATATCCTATCGAATTGGAATTTTATGCGTGCACTTAGATTAATTCTCGGAGTGATTATTATAGTGCAAGGGATTGAAGCAAAAGAATGGATGTATGCAATTGCAGGGATACTATTATCTGGTATGGCTGTTGCAAATATTGGTTGTTGTGGAGTAGGAGGTTGCCAGGTTCCTACAAGAAAAGAAAATGTTACAAGTACCCATAAAGAAATTACCTATGAAGAAATTCATTAATGACCAAAAGCTATATCTTATTGGAGCTATTATTGGTGCAATAAGTGGTTTTTTATATTGGAAGCTAATAGGCTGTAGTTCTGGAACATGCATGATTACCTCCTCTCCAATTAGAAGTACGATATATTTTGCGTTGATGGGGGCTTTGTTTTTTGGGATATTTAAAAAGGAAAAACATGCAGAACAATAGTAGTTTTCAAGAATTAATCAATGGTGATATTCCAGTATTAGTTGATTTCTCCGCAGAATGGTGTGGGCCCTGTAAAATGATGGCTCCAATATTAAAAGAACTTAAAGCTGAGGTAAACGAAGCTGTAAAAGTGATTAAAATAGATGTCGATAAAAGTCCGCAAGCAGCCGGTGTATATCAAATTCAGGGAGTTCCTACACTAATTTTATTTCAAAAAGGTCAAATTCTCTGGAGGAAGTCTGGTGTTACCAGTGCCAAAGAATTAGTAAAAATAATTAGCGAAAAAGCAAAATAAAACCCGGTTATCCGGGTTTTATTTATTTAGAATCTTTCTAGTTTCGAAAAGAAGAAGTCGCCTTCCATAGCTGCATTCTCGTCACTATCACTGCCATGTACTGCATTCTCCCCAATATTAGCAGCATATAATTTACGGATCGTACCTTCTGCAGCCTGTGCTGGGTTAGTAGCTCCGATTAATTCCCTGAAATCTGCCACTGCATTCTCTTTTTCTAAGATTGCAGCAACAATTGGACCGCTAATCATAAAATCAACCAATTCCTGGAAAAATGGACGAGCTCTATGGATATCATAGAATAATCCGGCTTGTTCCTCAGTAAGTTGTATCCATTTCAAAGCTTTCACTTTAAATCCAGCTTTGATGATTTGGTCTAAAATAGCACCAGTATAACCTTTTGAGGTTGCATCTGGCTTAATCATGGTAAATGTTCTATTGCTCATAAATTAAAATTTCGGATGCAAAATTACACATTATTTGCTGTTTTTGATGGATGAAATGCTTTGTTTTTGTTATTTCTGTTAAATTGATTTGATATAATAACACGGATAGCGCAATTTTGCCGCCAATTATATGCAAAGCATCTCTCTTTTCTATCCGCAACTCAACACGCCTAGTAAGGTGGTTATTACCATGCACCAAAAGCCTGATGGTGATGCCATGGGTTCTGCGCTTGGTTTATACCATTTTTTGATAGCACTCGGGCATCAAGTACAAGTTATTTCTCCTACCAATTGGGCTGATTTTCTCGATTGGATGCCTGGGGTTGATAAAGTAATGGACTTTGAAAAGAATCGCGAGAAAGCTAAAAAGGTTCTGGATGAAACAGATTGGTTATTCTGTCTTGATTTCAATGTGCTTCATAGAACTAAGAATCTTGAAAAATATCTTGCGGAAGCAAAATGTACCAAAATCTTGATCGATCATCACGAACAACCTCAGGAAGAAGCTTTTGATTATGGGATTAGTAATACCAGCAAAAGTTCTACCTGTGAAATGGTGTATGATTTTATTGTAGAATCTGGACATGGCTCTTTATTGAACTTGGATATGGCGGAAAGTATTTATACGGGTTTGATGACCGATACGGGTTCTTTTAGATTCCCTGCCACAAGTGCATCAGTTCACCGTGCGATCGCCCATTTGAAAGACCTGGGATTGAAACATACTAAAGTGCATGATCATTTATATGATAATTTCCTGGAAAATAGATTACGGTTTATAGGATTTGCTTTAACCAATAGGATGGAAGTGCTCTATGAATATAATACTGCCTTAATGTATATCCATCATGCAGATCTACACCGATATGATATTAGAACTGGTGATACGGAAGGTTTGGTGAATTATTTATTAACCATACAGGGGATTAAATTTGGAGCACTGGTTATTGATCGGGATGAGGAAAGAAAATGGAGCTTTAGAAGTAAAGGTAATTTTGATGTTAATACCTTTGCGCGTAATCATTTTGAAGGTGGTGGTCATGTAAATGCTTCAGGCGGAAGAAGCAGTGATAGTTTGGATGCTACAGTAAATAAATTTAAACAAGTATTAAAAGAGTATAAAAATCAACTTAAATAAAAAATGAAAAACACCATCAAGCTTTTTTTAGCGATTGTATTGTTTGCAAGCTGTAATCAATATGAAAAAACACCATCAGGTCTTGCATACAAAATCACTAAAGGTACAGGCAAAGACAAATTGAAAAATGGTGATGCAATTAAATTGAATATTGAATATAAATTGTCTTCAAAAGATTCTATTTTGAGCAGTTCTTATGGTCATATTCCAGTTTATTTCGTGTTAGATACCGCACATTTAGGTAAATATAATTTTACTGAATTATTAACTACTTCATCAGTAGGAGATAAAATTGAATTTAGATTGAGTGTTGATACTTTGAAGAAACTTGGTATGATTGACTATAATACCATTTTCCACAAAGGTGAATTTATCAATGGTAAAGTGGATATTATTTCTTCATTTAAAGGACAACCTGAAATGATGGAAGATTATACTAAAGAATCAGTTGCTGAAAAAAATAAAGAAATGGAAGTTCTTTCTGCTTATGCAAAAAAGAATAACATCAAAACAGTTACTACGCAAGCTGGTGTTTTAGTAGAAGTTCAAAATGAAGGAACAGGACCAAAAGCCGATTCTGGAATGGTTGCTGTTGTTTTATACAGAGGTACATTTGTGGATGGCAAGGCTGCTTTCGATTCAAATATGCTGAATGGTAAACCAACATCTGCAATGCCTTTCAAAGTTCCAATTGGTGCTAATGCAGTGATTAAAGGTTGGGATGAAGGTCTACGTTTATTTGGAAAAGGTGGAAAAGGACGTTTATTGATTCCTTCTATGTTGGGCTATGGTCCACAAGGATCTGCACCTGTTATCCCTGCTTATGCAAATTTAATTTTCGATGTTGAAATTACAGATGTAACAATCGCTCCTCCTCCAGCTCCGAAACAAGAAATGCCAATTTTACAGGGTCAGCCTCAAACTAATCCGCACAAACAATAATAAAATCTTAAGAATAGTATAAGCCGTCTCATCAAATGAGGCGGCTTATTTTTTTATCAGATTGATTAAATGAATGGCTTCCATTGCTTCTTTTACATCATGTACACGAAGAATATCTGCACCATTCATAAGTCCAACTGTATTTAACACCGTAGTTCCATTTAATGCAGTTTCTGCGGTTCCACCTAATGTTTTATAAATACTAGACTTGCGAGAAACCCCCAATAGAATAGGATTGCCAAGTATTTTTAAACTCGAAAGATCCCTGATTAATTTAAAATTAGTTTCCAATGTTTTGCCAAATCCAAATCCAGGGTCAATAATCACATCTTTAATTCCAGCAGATTTACATGCAGTTAATCGCTCAATAAAAAAATCTATCACAACTTCCATCGTCCTATTGTCAGTCATTGGTAAATGAAGTTGCTGTGCATCACCACTATGGTGCATACAGATATAAGGGACTTTTAATAAAGCAACGGTATCAAGCATATTAGCATCAAATAAACCGGCACTTACATCATTTACAATAGAAGCACCTCTCTCCACAGCAATTCTTGCTACAGTAGAAAAATAAGTATCAATTGAAATGATGGTTTCGGGGAACTGATTAACAATAGCATCTATAATAGGAATTACTCTTTCTATTTCTAATGCGGATCCGATTTTTACGCTTCCTGGTCTGGTACTTTGTCCGCCAATATCCAGGATGCCAGCTCCCAAAGCAATCATTTCACCTGCCTTTTGAAGCGCTTCATCAATATTATCCACACGACTATCACTGTGAAAGCTGTCGGGGGTACAATTAATGATCCCCATTACCACAGGTTGTTCCCATTTTATTAATCTTCCATTACAGTTAAGTGTGAACATAGAGACTATTCATTTATCTTGCATTCATTCAAAGATATTATATAGCTTTTATCGAGGGGAATAAAATGGAAACGAATATTCAATACGACCTGGCAATTACTCAGTGCCGAGACATATTTATAAAAAAAACAAAAGATTATGGTACCGCATGGAGGGTTCTAAGAACGATTTCAGTGGTAGACCAAATATTTATTAAAGCCCTTCGGATAAGAACAATTCAAGATAAGAAAACCCAAAAAGTAGAAGATGGAATTCCTTCTGAATTCAAGGGGATTGTAAATTATGCTGTAATTGGGTTAATTCAGTTGGCTTTAGACCGTCCGGCAGTAGAAGAAGTTCCTGTTGAACAAGTGGAGCAATTATATCAGAAATATGTTGATTTTGCAAAATCAACCATGTTGGATAAAAATCATGATTATGGAGAAGCCTGGCGAGATATGAGTCAGGAAAGCTTTGCAGATTTGATTTTAGTGAAATTACTAAGGATCAAACAAATCCTCCAAAATGATGGAAAGACCCTGATTAGTGAAGGAATTGATGCGAATTATGTTGACATATTAAATTATTCCATTTTTGCTTTAATACTCATTGAAGAAGGAAAGCATTAAAAAATTACCATGAAAAAATCATTGTGGGCCGTAAGATGGATTATTGGGTTACTCTTTATTTTTTCAGGGTTGGTAAAGGCGAATGACCCTCTGGGGTTGAGTTATAAAATACAAGAATTTTTTGAAGTCTGGGGCTGGCATGCGTTACATGATTATACACTTCTATTGGCCTTAATACTTAATGTTTTTGAAATTGTGGCAGGAGTTGCTGTAATTGTAGGATGGCAAATCAAAATAGTTAATTGGTTGCTGTTATTACTCATCATTGCATTTACATTTTTAACAGGGTATGCTTTGTTTTCTGGAAAAATAAAAACCTGCGGATGCTTTGGCGATTGTATTCCTATAAGTTCTGCTCAATCCTTTATGAAGGATCTTTTTCTTTTTGTATTGATTTTATTCCTGATGGTATTAAGCGATAAATACCATCGATCAGAATTTAAAATAACATCCGTCATTATTTTGATTATCAGTTTAATAGGTTCAGTTGGCTTACAATTTTATGTATTAAGGAACTTACCAATAGTGGATTGTCTTCCATTTAAAATGGGAAATAATATTCAACAGCAAATGCAATTGCCAGCTGCTGCAATTCCGGATAGTTTTGCCCTTCACTTTATATATCAAAAAAATGGGAAAGAGTTAAGTTTTGATCAGGCACATTTTCCAGATGATTTTGATTCATCCTATATCTATGTGAATAGAAAAGATGAACTAGTTAAAAAAGGGAATGGATTAAAAGCTGCCATTTCTGATTTTTCATTAAGAACTTTAACAGATACAGATTCTACGGCCTTATTATTTGATACGCCAAAATATGTGATGATTATGGCTAAGGATTTCGAGGATGAAACAGCATGGGAAGGAACAGTATCGAAAATAATCAATCAAGCTGCTACATATAAAATATCAATAGTGCTGATAACTGCAGATGCTAAAACAGCTGCTGAAAAATTTCAAAATATCCCTATTCTTACATGCGATGCAACCGTTATGAAAACTGCAGCCAGAGTTACTCCTACCATATTTTTAATGGAAAAAGCAACAATAAAAGGGAAATATAGCTATAGAAATTTTATGGCAATAGAAAATGCCATCAGAAATTGGTAATTATTAAGAGATGATAACTTCATTGATCACTTCTTCACCAAATGCCTCATTAATTCTCGCAATAATCTGAGGCTTCTGATATTGCAATTCATTCTTAAGTGGACCCACTGAAGTTTGTATATATAATTTCTTATTGAAAATTTTTATTTTCTCTGTGTATTTAGCAATCGTTTTACCCATGAGTGTTTCCCAAATCACATCAATCTGAGCGGCACGTACACCGTTATTCAGTTTGCTTTTTTTTAAAAATCCTTTGATGGCATCACCGATATGATATTCAGACATAGCGTAAAGATAGGGTTTTGAATATATCTTTTTAAGGGATTTCTATGAGCTGAAAAGGAATATTTGTCTGTGTTAATTGATCCTTTAGGCGTTGAACATGTGTATCCGTAATAAATACTTGTCCATCACTTTCAGCACAAACCCATTGTAATAATTGATACATTCTTTTCTCATCTAGTTTTTCAAATACATCGTCTAATAAAAGAATAGGAGTGTACCCCTTTTGTTGTTTTAGAATTTGCCACTCTGCTAATTTTAATGCAAATAAAAGACTCTTCCTTTGCCCTTGTGATGCCTCGTTCTTAAATACCTGATCATTCATTTTAATAATGATATCGTCTTTATGTATTCCGGCACAAGTTCTTTGTAGCGATCGGTCTTTTTGTTGATTCATTTGAAATAAGGATTCCATGTCTTGTTGCAAAAGTTGACTTTCATAGAACAATTCAATTTGATCCGAATTGCCAGCAATTTTCGAATAGATCTCAGATACCAATAGCAGGTATTCAACTAAAAAATCTTTACGAATTAAAAAAAGTTGATTTCCTTTTTTACATAATTGTTGATCTAAAATTTGCAATAAGGCCTCGTCTAATTGTCCAGTTTCTGCTAATTGTTTTAAAACCGAATTCCTTTGTTGCAATAATTTTTGATAATCAATTAGAAGCAATAGGTAATGCTTATTAAACTGGCAAATAATTGTATCAATCAATTTTCTTCTTTCTTCACTAGTGCCTGAAATAATAATAATATCATCAGGTGCAATCATAACACAAGACAACTTACCGATATGATCTGAAAATCTTTTATAAGTTTGTTCATTCAGGATTAATTCTTTTCGATTATTTTCTCGAAGAATAAATACCAAATGTTGTTCTTGTTGGTGTAATTGATAGGATCCTTCTAAACGAAAGCCAAGCATTCCATGATGTACATTTGCCGAATCTGCTCTTGAAAAATAGCTTTTTGTAAAGCTCAAATAGTAGATGGCATCCAATAAATTAGTTTTCCCAGAGCCATTTTTTCCGCAAATACCGATTACCCGATCCTTAAAATGAAAGGATTGCTGAACATAATTCCTAAATTGCGTAAGTATAATATTCTGAAGTTGGAGCATTTGAGTAGGCAAATTAATCAACTCATTTCTTAAATAGAAGATTGAGTCTGCGAGAAAGCAATTATTTTTAATAAAAAAATAGGTTTTGAAGACAATTCTATCCAAGGAACAACTGGCTTTAACCATTAAAAGGCTGGCAAATCAGATTCTGGAAAATCACCCACAATTGCAAAATACTGTGATTATTGGTTTGCAGCCACGTGGAATTTTCTTAAGTGATCGTATCGTGCAGGAATTAATGAAACTGGTAGATCCTACAACTATTCAATACGGTAAACTTGATATTACATTTTATAGAGATGATGTTCGTAAAAGCCTGCATATTGCCAGTAATACGGAGATCCCCTTTGGCATTGAAAATAAAAATGTGATTCTGGTGGATGATGTACTATATACGGGTAGAACAATCCGTGCGGCATTAGATGCATTGTTAGATTTTGGCAGACCTTCTAAAGTTGCTTTGTGTGTGTTGGTTGACAGGAGGTTTAGTAGGGAATTACCCATCCAGCCAGATTATTTAGGAAAAGCCATCGACACTATATTTTCACAACGCGTTACTGTTTTATGGAATGAAAACGACGAAAATGAACAAGTTATGTTGTTGGATAACTAAAACGTTTATCTTTGACCTTTAATGAAACTATCTACCAAACACTTACTTGGTATTAAGCACCTCCTACCCGAGGACATCAAGCTTATTCTATCTACAGCTGCTCAATTTAAAGAGGTATTACAAAGACCCGTGAAGAAAGTACCTTCTCTGAGAGATGTGACGATTGTGAATCTTTTTTATGAAAATTCTACCAGAACCAGAATGTCTTTTGAATTGGCTGAGCGTCGATTGTCTGCTGATGTATTAAATTTTGCGGCAAGCAGTTCATCTGCAGCTAAAGGGGAAACACTATTAGATACAGTGAATAATATTCTAAGTATGAAAGTGGATCTGGTGGTGATGCGTCATAGTGCTTCTGGTGCGCCACATTTTTTAGCCCAACATATTCCCGCTGCAATTGTAAATGCGGGAGATGGGATCAATGAACATCCTACGCAAGCTTTATTGGATGCCTTCTCCATGCAAGAAAAATTTGGATCTCTGGAAGGATTAAAAGTGGCCATTATTGGAGACATCATGCATAGCAGGGTAGCACTTAGTAATATGTACCTATTACAAAAAATGGGGGCAGAAGTAACAGTGGCAGGTCCACCCACATTAATTCCGAAATATATTAGTGAAGCATTAGGCGTTCGAGTGGAATATAATCTGAAGAAGGCTCTGCAATGGTGTGATGTAGCAAATGTGTTAAGGATTCAATTGGAAAGACAAAATCAACCCTTATTTTCATCATTAAGAGAGTATAGTCTAACTTATGGAATCAATAAGAAATTATTAGAATCTCTTGGCAAGGAAATGGTGATTATGCATCCTGGCCCCATCAATAGAGGTGTAGAATTAGATAGTGATGTGGCTGATGGGTCATCTTCCATCATCCTGAATCAAGTGGAGAATGGGGTAGCTGTTAGAATGGCTGTTTTATATTTATTGGCAAATCGGGAGAACTAATTTTTTTTCAATTGATTTCGATATTTAATTGATTGCTCAATCTATTTTATGAAAAGAATTTGTTTATTTCCCGGCACATTCGATCCGGTTACTTTAGGGCATATTGATATTATTAATCGGGCACTTCCTTTGTTCGATAAAATCGTGGTGGGCATTGGTATCAATTCTTCCAAAAATCCAATGTTTAGTGCAGAACAGAGAATGCAATGGTTCAACGAAATTTATAAAGATGAACCCAGAGTTGAGAGTGCCGTTTACGATGGACTTACCATTCAATACTGCGAGAAAATCAATGCACATTTCATTTTAAGAGGAATCAGATTTGTGAGTGATTTTGAATATGAAAAGTCCATTGCAGATGCCAACCGTACTTTAGATCGGAGCATCGAAACTATTTTTCTTACAGGAGAGCCCATGTATACTTCAGTGGCATCCACCATAGTCAGAGATATCCTTAAAAATGGTGGTAATGCATCTCCTTTTTTACCGCAGGCAGTAATTAATTCTTTGTATCCTTAAAAATTTACAATGGCTATTTGGTTTAAACCTGATTTAGAGGTAAAAGATTTTATTCACTTTGGTAAGAATACGATGGGTGAATTTCTAGGGATTGAATTTGTAGAATTAGGGGATGATTATATCAAAGCCACGATGCCAGTAAATGAAAGAACTAAACAACCATATGGCCTTTTACATGGAGGTGCTTCAGTTGTTTTAGCTGAAACACTCGGAAGTGTTGGGGCTTTATTAACTGTTGATCCTGAATTATTTCAATGTGTTGGATTAGAAATAAATGCGAATCATATTAGAGGCGTAAAACAAGGTATCGTTACTGGAATAGCTAGTCCCATTCATATCGGTGCCACTACCCAGGTTTGGGATATTCGCATATTCGATGAAAGAGAAAAATTGGTTTGTGTGAGTAGGCATACAGTTGCGGTCATCAAAAAGAAACACTAATAAACTAATTCAGAATTGTCTAAAACTGTTTTAATAGTTTCATAGGATTCCTGAAGTCTTGATGGAATCTCTGAAGGCTTCGTCCACTCAATAGCTGTAATATCTTCTTCCATTTGAGGAACTAATGCAGGCACTCCTGCAACTGTCATTCGATACCAATGCGATTCTTTAATGACTTCCTGTTTTTGATACAAATCAAAATAGGCATGCTGGGTAACTACAATTAATTTCCCCAGCGATAGATTTTGAACTCCGGTTTCTTCTGTTACTTCCCTTAAGGCACAGGCTTCAATGGTTTCTCCTTTATCCAGTTTGCCTTTGGGCAAATCCCATTTCCCCCTTCTGAATATCATCAGCAAATCCCCTTGCTCATTTGTAACAACTCCTCCGCCTGCAAGTATTATCGGTTTTTTATGATTCATTTTGACTTTTGACTTTTGATTTTTGACTTTTCTCATCAAATATACTAGTGCAATCTTTACCTTCGCGCTATGACAAATGAAAAAGCTGTTGCAGAGAAATTATTGCAGGTTGCTGCTGTAAAACTTAGTCCGGAAAATCCCTTTACATGGGCAAGTGGATGGAAGAGCCCGATATATTGTGATAACAGAAAAATATTATCATTCCCATATACACGCGAATTCATTAAAAGTGAAATGTGCAATGTGATTTTTGAAAATTTTCCTAATGTAGATCTGTTAGCAGGTGTAGCAACAGCTGGTATACCTTGGGGAGCAATGGCAGCTGATCAATTAAAACTGCCGTATATCTATGTTCGACCAAAGCCAAAAGAACATGGTTTGGGCAATCAAATTGAAGGTTCCTTTGAAGCTGGAAAATCTGTTTTAGTCATTGAAGATCTTATCTCAACAGGAAAAAGCAGCCTGGAAGTAGTTACTGTATTAAAAAATGCAGGATTGAATGTGGTAGGAATGGTTTCTATTTTTACTTATGGGTTTCCTATAGCAACAAAAGCATTTGAAGATGCAGGTGTTCCTTATAGATCGCTGACTAATTATAGTAGTTTGATTGAATTAGCAGTTGAAAAAGGACAGATTACAGCGGAAACTGAACAATTATTACTTCAATGGCGTGAAGATCCTGCTAATTGGAAAGGGATTTAATATAAAAGGATATGAAAAAAATATGCTTGGCTGTTTTTTTGCTGATTGGTTTCCAGGCTCAAATGCAAGCGCAGGAATCGAAAGTTCAGTGGATTACTATTAAGTCTGCGAATCTTAAATGTTGGGAGTGTAAGGATCGATTAGATCATTATTTGACCATTGAAAATAAGTCCAATATGGAAGGTGGAATTATTCAATGGAAATTCTTCCTGTTACAAGGAGAAATCAAATTACAATACTATCCGGATAGGGTTACGCCAGATATGATCAGAACTGCGTTAAATAATGCTGGTTTTGATGCGGATAATGAGTTAGCCACAGCGGAAGCCTATAAAACATTGCCCCAGGCATGTAAAAGAGCCAACGAAGGAGGAGGCCCTCAACCCAGAAAGCCCTGCCATTTAGAGCCGATTCATTAAAATCAGAAAAAGTTTAATTTATGTCTTCCTTCATAAGTGAAAGGAACTGTTTTATATATACCCGCCTTCCCAACCCGGGTTGTTCCTTTTACAGTTACTAGGACTTCGTTACTCACCATTAAAGTCAATGCATTTTTATAAAACTCTTTAACATCCAAAGCAATTTTAGAAGGAAGGATAAAATCAGACTTTTTGGATATATGCATACTCGTATCTAAATTCATTTTTCCCAGATAATGGTTATCTACATACACATCCGCATCCACTTTTTTTAACTCAAGTCCAAAATTGTTCGGGTTAAAATAAACTAATTCCATATCCAGACTAGTCTTATCAAATCCAAATTTATCCAGTTTCACATTTCTTACTTCCCGGTATTCAAAAGTTTTCGGAGCAGCACATGAAAAGATCAATAGGCAAGTAATACATAAAAGGAAGGTCGATTTCATCAAATTGAATTTATATGCAAATTAATACCTGAATTGATAAGAAAAGTAAATAAACGAAATACCCAAATCAGTTAACAATTTTTTCGTTTTATCTATATAGATTTCCTATTTAAGATTTTTTCAAAACAAAAAAGGGTAGGAGCTTATTGGCTTCTAACAGACTTATTTTCTATTTAAAGCGCATTTTTAACTAACTTTATTTCATACTATCTACTAAATACATTAGCATCTGAGTATAAAAAAGATATACTTTTATGTACTAATTTATTTAGTACATTTATATTTATACAAATCATTGTAATTCAATAAATTAACTAAGTATACATATTAAATTAGTTGCACCATTTTTATCAATTTTCAGGTTAATAAGTCTATGGATTTAAGAAACACAAATAACGAGGTTAATAAAAATATTATAACTGATATACAATACTTTGGAACAGTTAATTGGTATAAAATGTTGTTTCA
This sequence comes from Bacteroidota bacterium, assembly GCA_037127755.1. Classification (GTDB taxonomy): domain Bacteria; phylum Bacteroidota; class Bacteroidia; order Chitinophagales; family Chitinophagaceae; genus Sediminibacterium. The sequence continues at coordinate 117,404 of JBAXXT010000001.1, read as the reverse complement.
ATTTACAAATATAGAAATTGAACAATATGAAAACTACCAAAAAATGAGTTTTCGTAATCGATGCATCATTGTAGGCAGTAATGGGTTGATTAATTTATCTGTGCCGCTCGAAAATGGAAGGAATCAAAAGCTGTTAATCAAGGATGTAAAAATTAGTTATTCTGAAAAATGGCAGGAGCAACATTGGCGCTCTATTTATTCCTGTTATGGTAATTCTCCTTTTTTTGAATACTATTCAGAAAGTTTAAAACAATTATTTAGTGTTAAGCCCATTTTCCTTCTTGACTTAAATTGGCAAACTTTAGAATGGGTAAGTAAGCGCATTAAGTTTGGAGGACAGCTAACTAAAACGAATCAATATGTTCAAGAACCCATGCCTCCCATTGTTGATGCACGAAATTTCTTTAAAACGAAGAACTATCATCAACCTGAAAGCATTGTGCATTATCATCAGGTATTTCAAGATCGAATCGGGTTTAAACCCAACCTTTGTATTTTGGATTTAATGTTTTGTACCGGACCAGCAGCGAAATCAATTTTGTTGGAATCTAATCAATAATTAACGACCCTTTGATAGTGTTGCCAGGATAGATAACTTAACTTTATAAAAGCCAACTGGGACAATATTTCTTATCTCACGATTGATGTTTCCTTTGCATGAAGAAAGCCTTTTTAGTAATTTTTACCTTTTTGATCTTGGGCAACTTGATCAGTTTTGCGCAGGATTACTCCAATAAGGGGACCGATTTCTGGATTCCTTATGCTGGTCATATTGATAGCACTACATCCAGAATGGCACTATATATTTCATCAGATGTGACTACCACAGGACAAGTTGAATTAGCTGGTAGCATTATTCCATTTTCGGTTATCGCCAATCAAGCTGCTACCATTCAAATATCACCCACCATTTATCCTGTTTATAATGGTCAATCTGATGGGGTTGGAATTGGTAAAGGAATTCATGTGATATCAGTAAAGCCGGTTGTAGTTTATGCTCATATATTAAATCAAGCAAGATCGGGCTCTACTTTAGTATTGCCCACAAATGTTTTAGGGAAAGACTATATAGCATTATCCTATACTCAGGCATTGGATAATAAAAATACCTCCAAAAGTCAAATTACTGTTGTGGGAGTTGAAAACAACACTATAATTGAGATTAAACCTGTTGCCACTGATATTTCAAATTTGCATGTAGCTAATATCCCATTTCAAGTAACTTTAAATAAAGGGGATGTTTACCAGTATCAATCATTTACGGACTTAACTGGAAGTAGTATAAAAAGTGTAACCAGCATTGGTGCAGGATGTAAACCTATTGCGGTTTTTACTGGCAGTACCTGGACATCCTTCAATTGTGTAAATGCCAGTGGTGGAGATAATTTATACCAGCAATTATTTCCCATTGGCACCTGGGGTAAACATTTTGTTACCGCTCCATTTGCAAATAGAGAATCAGATATTTTCCGAATCATTGTAAAAGACCCCGCAACTGTGGTTACCTTAAATGGGAATATCTTAAACATTAATAGTTTACATAATGGAATATTCTACGAGTATCAAAATGTAAATGGAACGCCCAATGCACCTTTATTGATCAATGCGGATAAGCCCATTGAAGTGATTCAGTACATGACTTCCTTAAGTTGCGATTCAAGAAACCCTCCATCATGTCCCAATAATAAATGTCCATTTCCAGGTGATCCGGAAATTGTAACCATCAACCCACTTGAACAAACAATTAGTAATGTAACGGTTGTTTCTGCTCGAAAAGATCTAACGCCTCCTAATACAAACATCGATGTACATTATATCAATGTAATTATGAAAACTGCATTCACGAGCAGTTTAAAAATTGATAATGCAAGTCCTGTGGGTATTTGGATTGCCATTCCAAATTCGGTGTATTCCTATTTGCAAGAAGATGTAACCAATAGTACACTGATTAATCCCAGTCATAATATACATGCAGATGATGGATTCATTGCAATCGCTTATGGAATGGGATGGGTAGAATCTTATGGATATAATGCGGGTACTAATGTGAGAGATTTTACGCAGTCTATTGCATTTCAAAATCCATTTAAAAGAATTGACTCTGCTATAACTTGTATAAATACTGCTTTTAAATTTTCATTTCCTTTGAGTTTTATTCCAAGTTCCATCAAATGGGATTTTAGTGCGGCACCAAATATCATTCCAAATACCACTATCATACCTGCAGGTTCACCTGTGATTTACGATAGTGCAACACCTGCTATCAACCCAATAGCTTACTACTTTAGTCCACAACAATCCTATCAGTTTACGCATTCCAATACCAGCAATGTTAGAGACACCATTAAATTATATACGACTTCTTTCACTCCAGATGGCTGTGGCAGTTTAGAACAGTTGTTTCAAATTCCAGTAAAGGTGATGGATTTACCTAGGGCTAATTTTATCACAAATAATAGTGGCTGTCTGATTGATTCTGTTCATTTTTTTGACGCTACAAATACAAATGGGGAATCTATTATTGTAAAAGGGATTTGGGATTTTGGAGATAATACATTCGATACTATCATGAATCCTGTTAAAAAATATTCGGTTACCAATACTTATAATATTCGATATCGACCTATTACCAATTACGGATGTATTGGTGATACAACCATAAAAAAATCGTTTACTGATTTTCCAGTTGCAAAGTTTGATGTGTTAGATGGTTGTAAAAATCAAAGTGTAAAAATCACAGATCAATCTACTGCAGTAACTGGCTCAACTATTGCAAAATGGTATTGGGATTATGGGAATGGGAAAAAAGATACTCTTAATACCAATCAATTTAGATCCATTACTTATTCTGATACCGGTTTGGTGAGCATCAGTTTATCGGTAGAATCGAATTCGGGATGTTTAAGTAAAGTTTTTACTAAATCGATTCAGATCAAACCAATACCAGAGCCAGGATTTATACTTCCAGAGGTTTGTCAGAACGATGCCGTTACACAATTTTTCGATACCACTAAGATCTCCGACAATAGTAATAATTTTTCTTATGAATGGAATTTTAACGCTGCAATACCAGCAATAAGTCCAGGCCCCATTCCAATTACAGCAGGGGATATCAATGCTAAAAATCCAAAAGTAAAATACACCAAGCCTGCTGATTATCTGGTTTCAGAAAAAGTAACATCTGTAAATGGCTGCTCAATTACCTATTCACAACCCTTTACAGTAAATGGAAGTAATCCCAATCCGGATTTCGAAGTTCTAAACAGCAATTTATTATGCAGTAATCAACTGGTTAGTATTAGAAACAAATCTAAAATGCTCGATTTTGGAAATATTACCCGTCTTGATATTTATTGGGATATCAATGACCTTACCAAAAAAACTTCTATAGAAACACCTTATTTAGATTCTGTTTATAGTTATGCTTACCCTAATTTTCAAACCCCTGTTTCTAAAAACTATAGCATACGATTAGTAGCATTTTCCGGAGCTGCCACATCAACTTGCAATAAATCAATTGAAAAATCAATCGTTGTTCTACAAAGTCCTAAAGTAATTTTTAATGCTATTCCTGGAATTTGTTCTAATGACCAACCTAGATTAATAACAGAAGCTAGTTATAATATCAATGTGCCCAATGCCATTGGCAGTCCGTTTTATGTGGGCAATGGAATTGCAAACACGAATACGGGATTATTTGATCCAAGTATTTCAGGTGCTGGTGGCCCTTTCAATATAAAATATGTAAGCATCTCGGATAAGGGTTGTAAAGATTCTTTGATCCAAACTATTGTAGTATCTCCAACTCCAGTATTAGAATTAGGGCCCAATAAAACTGTATTAGAAAATGGACAAGTAACACTTATCCCACAAACAGTGCAAGGAAATAAACTTCAATATTTATGGACGCCACCTACTTATTTAAATAGTAATACGGATGCCGAACCCATCTCAACACCGAAAACGGATATCACTTATCTATTGAAATTAACCGGGGATGGAAATTGTATTGCAACAGATAGTATTTCTATAAAAGTTTTGTTGACACCATTAATTCCAAATGCTTTTTCACCCAATGGAGATGGAATAAATGATACCTGGAAAATTCAGTATCTTGAATCTTATCCGGGGGCAACCATCGACGTTTTTAACAGGTATGGGCAAAAAGTTTTTAGTTCCTTAGGATATCTAACAGAATGGAATGGGAACTATAACGGAAGGCCATTACCTGTTGGAGTTTATTATTATATTATTAATCCTAAAAATGGAAGGCCCATTTTTAGTGGTTCAGTAACAATTATTAAGTAATGCATATTTATTTGAAAAAGTTTTTTATAGTTTTTGCAATTTGTTTTTCGCTTAATGGATATGCACAACAACGTCCTTATTATACGCAATACATCATGAATAATTATCTGATCAATCCTGCAGTTGCAGGCATTGAGAATTATTGGGATGTAAAAATGAGTCATCGTTTACAATGGGTGGGATTACAAGATGCACCTGTTACCACCTATCTTACCATTCAAGGTCCACTTCATAAAGCTGCATATAATAATGAAACGGCAACCACCATTCATGCAGAAGGTCAGAATCCAAGAGGGGAATCTTATTGGAGAGATTATACTGCGCCAGATCCGCATGCAGGAGTTGGGTTTACTGTTATCAATGATAGAACGGGTCCATTAAATCGATTAGCAGCTTATGGTACCTTATCGTATCATATTGGATTATCACCTACAACTAATTTGTCTGGAGGTATTTCTGCAGGGATCACTAATATGAGTTTAGATGCAAGCAAATTAAATTTTGGAAGCATTAATGTAGATCCTGCAGTTGGTAGCAGTGGACTGATTAATCGGATCAAACCAGATATTAGTGCTGGTTTATGGTTATATAGTAGTGATTACTTCATTGGCCTTTCAGCGCAACAAATCGTTCCGCAACAAATAGCTTTTTCTGATAACACCGTTTATGTTGAGAAAGGAAAGTTAGTACCCCATCTTTTTTTAAGTGCGGGATATCGCATGCAATTGACAGATGATATTTCATTTCTTCCGTCTGCATTAGTTAGATATATCAGTCCATTGCCAATAGGGTTTGATGTGAATGCTAAATTTCAGTATCAGGATCTGATCTGGGCAGGCGCTAATTATCGGTATCAGGATGGCTTTGCAGCAATGATTGGAATCAATGTGAATCGGAGTATTAATATTGGTTATTCCTATGATATGCAAACTTCACAATTGAATACGGTGAGTAAAGGCACTCATGAAATATTAATTGGATTTTTATTGGGCAATAAATATGGAGATTGGTGCCCGAGAAATTTATGGTAATAAATTATTGGAAGACATAAAAAAGCCCGTCAAAATAAAATCTGACGGGCTTTTTTTTATATAAAAGTTTTATTATTTCTTCGACTCTTTTGTGTTAATGGTAATATGAAAGTTCTCTTTTCCTTTTAAGAAAGGAGCATAAGATGCAGCTTTTGCAGCATCTACTTCTTTACCATTGATCTGTAACTTACCATCTTTTAATTCGATAGATAAATTACCATCTTCAGATACCCCATCTTTTTTAACAGCTTCAATCAATGATTGTAAATTGTCATTATCAGCTTTAATAACGAAAGTTTTATTTGAATCAGTGCTACTGTTATTTGCAGTCATTTTAATTTCAACAACTTTCTCTGATATCTTAGAGCTTGCATTTGTTTTATGCAATTGAGCAAGCGTAGGAGCGATTACCAATGAAACAATTGACATCAATTTGATCAAGATATTCATAGATGGTCCTGATGTATCTTTAAATGGATCACCCACTGTATCACCTGTAACAGATGCTTTATGTGGTTCTGATTTTTTATAGTACATCACCCCATTAATTTCAACACCTTTCTCGAACGATTTTTTAGCATTATCCCAAGCACCACCTGCATTGTTCTGGAACATTCCCATCAATACACCACTAACGGTTGCACCTGCAAGGAATCCACCAAGAACTTCTGGTCCGAAAATAAATCCAATAATCAATGGAGATAAAAGAGCAATTGCGCCAGGTAGCATCATTTTTTTCAAAGATGCTTCCGTTGAAATTGCCACACACTTATCGTACTCTGGTTTACCAGTACCTTCCATAATTCCAGGGATAGTGCGGAACTGACGACGAACTTCTTCTACCATTGCCATTGCTGCTTCACCTACTGCACGAATTGCTAATGAAGAGAAGATAAATGGAATCATCGCACCAACAAATAAACCAGCTAATACATCAGCATGATAAATATCGATGCCGTTAATACCAGCAATCCCAACGAATGCAGCAAATAAAGCCAAAGCAGTTAAAGCAGCAGAAGCAATTGCAAAACCTTTACCAGATGCAGCAGTAGTATTACCAACAGCATCAAGAATATCAGTTCTTTCACGAACTTCTTTTGGTAATTCACTCATTTCTGCAATACCACCAGCATTATCAGCAATAGGTCCGAATGCATCAATTGCTAATTGCATGGCAGTAGTTGCCATCATACCAGCAGCTGCAATTGCCACACCATATAAACCTGCACAAGCATATGAACCATAAATACCACCAGCTAAAACTAAGATAGGTAACATGGTACTTTCCATACCTACAGCCAAACCACCAATAATATTAGTAGCATGTCCGGTAGATGATTGACGGATAATACTCATCACCGGACGCTTACCCATTGCTGTATAATATTCAGTAATCATACTCATTAAAGTACCTACTGTTAAACCAACAAGGATCGCTCCGAAGATTTTATTAGGAGTGAATACGAATCCACGTAATAACATTTCTTGAGGCATCAAGAAGTTCACTAAGAAATAACATGCAATGGCAGTCAATACAATCGAACCCCAGTTACCCATATTTAATGCACTCTGAACTTTTTGTGTGCTCAAACCTACATTGTCACTCACTTTCACAAAGAAAGTTGCAATAATAGATAAAATGATACCGATGGAAGCGATCAGCATCGGTAATAGGATAGGAGACATTCCTCCATAATTATCCACCAATGCAATACCACCAACTCCAGTAACTTCTCTACCTAATACGATCGTTGCTAATACTGTAGCAACATAACTACCAAATAAATCGGCACCCATACCAGCAACGTCACCCACATTATCACCCACATTATCCGCAATAGTGGCAGGGTTACGAGGATCATCTTCTGGAATACCAGCTTCTACTTTACCAACTAGATCAGCGCCAACGTCGGCAGCTTTTGTATAAATACCACCACCCACACGTGCAAATAATGCGATGCTTTCTGCACCTAAAGAGAATCCAGTTAAAACTTCAATTGCTCTTTTCATTTCTTCACTATCAACCGCTTGGGTTGGAGCAAAAACCATTTTCAAAATAATAAATAGGGTTCCTAGACCTAAAACAGCCAAACCGGCAACACCCATACCCATTACAGAACCACCTGTAAAAGACACTTTCAAGGCGCGACTTAAGCTAGTTCTTGCAGCCTGTGCTGTTCGAACGTTTGCTTTGGTAGCCACTTTCATTCCAATAAAACCAGCTAAAGCACTAAAAAATGCCCCCATAATAAAGGCAAGTGCAATGGTCCAATCGCTGTGTTTATCAGTGTATCCCATGATACCTAATAATAAAGCAACGATTACTACGAAATAACCCAGAATCTTATACTCTGCTTTCAAGAAAGCCATAGCACCTTCTGCTATATAAGTACTGATTTCCTTCATGCGTTCGTTTCCCGCATCTTGTTTTGAAACCCAATTAAATTTAATTAAAGTGTAGAGCAACCCTACAATACCCATTGCTGGCACAGCATAAAACAAAAGTTTGTCCATAAACAGTTAGTCTGTTAGTTTAAAAATGAAGTCTGCAAAAATAGGGGGAAAACCAATAGTTAGCTACCTATCAGGCAATTATTGCCGCAGTTGTAATAAAACGTCAAAAAATTGAATTTATTATTGTTCCAATGTTGTTGTATCTGGGGTGCCTGTAAATATGGAACTCATTTTACCAGCTGACCAGATATTTCGATTGAATTTATTACCTAAAATGATGACTGTAGCTGAATCGCTTAATAATCTTTTAAACACTGCATTATTACCGTGCCACCAACCATTATGATAAACTACAATGGGATCCGGGGGGTTAATATATAAGTGCCAGCCAAGACCATAATTCTTTTGACCTCTGGTTTCATGGCTATAAGGTTGGTATGCCATATCCATTGTTTGCTTACTTACAAAATTACCTTCATACAAGGCTTTATCCCATAGTAGTAAGTCTCTAACAGTGCTATATACATTTTTATCTCCATAAATACAATCCAGTTTTTCCAATGGAAATGGGGCTCTGTTATAATTATAGGATGGCACATAATTAGCCGTGTCTTTAATACTGAATATGAAACTGTTTTTCATACCCAGTGGTGTAAAGACACTATCTCTCATATAATCGGGAAAGGTCATTTTTGTTATTTTCTCCACAATCAAAGCCAGCATAGCATAGTTGGTATTACTATAACTAAAATGTTTATCGGGAGATGCGTCTATTGGAGGATGTGAGCGAATCATATATTGCAATAACTCTTCATTATTCGGAAACCCTTCAATATTTAGATTGGTTTTGTAGATTTTATACTTTTTAATCTTTTTTCCTTTTTTATTTTTTACATAATAAGGCTCAGACCTTGTAGCATCCATAAAATGGTCATATTTTGGAAGGCCGCTTCTATGGGTCAATAGGTTTTTAATGGTAATATGAGCATAAGGAAAATTAATAAGGTATTTTTCCACAGGATCATCCAATTGAATCTTCCCTTCTTCCATCAGGTGTAAAATAACAGTGGCAGTAAAGGTTTTGGAAACTGATGCAATATGAAAAGCAGAATTTTGGGTAATAGGTTCTTTTGTCTTGAAATTGATCAGTCCACGATAATCTTCAAATAAGATCTCGCCATTTTTGGCTAATAAAATACTCCCGTTAAAGCCAGTTTTTAATAATGCACCAGGGTAAGCCGCTTCAATCTTAGCAGTATAGTATGCTTTTTCTTTTTCAGAAAGGGGAGTAAACCGAACAGTATCTTGCGGGATCACCAATATATTTTCATTTTTTGGTGCTGGTGTTCCACAAGCTAGCAGGATATAGGTTAAAAATGATACCAGCATTGATTTCGGCATTTTTGTGGGTTTGTGCTAAATAACAAATATAGGGGGTCGAAACAGGCTTGCCAACCATCGTGGAAAACTATGCTTGCGGTGTGAATAGAATAAACATTTAATTTTGCGCCATGATCAAGCAATCAGCAACTAGCTATCCAAAAGAAAAGATCAAGATTCTTTTTTTGGAAAACATCAGTGATAAAGCGGTTCAACAGTTTAAACAGAACGGCTATACCAACGTAAAAAAGTTAAATGGAGCACTTAGTGAGGATGACCTGATAAAGGAAGTTAAAGATGTGCATATGATTGGAATTCGATCAAAAACCATGATAACTCCTAAAGTTTTAGAAGCTGCAACAAAATTGCAAGCCATTGGTTGTTTTTGTATTGGGGTGAATCAAGTAAATCTTAAAGCTGCTACCAAAGCTGGTGTGGCTGTGTTTAATGCACCCTATAGTAATACCAGATCTGTAGCTGAATTATGTATTGGAGCGGCAATTATGCTCATCAGAAGAATTCCCGACAAAAACATGGCAGCTCATAAAGGGATCTGGATGAAGGAAGCAAAAGGGAGTTTTGAATTAAGAGGTAAAACATTGGGAATCATTGGATATGGTAATATTGGTTCACAATTAAGTGTACTAGCAGAAAGCCTTGGTATGAAGGTTGTTTTTTATGATACGGAAACCAAATTACCATTAGGAAATGCCAGCGTTGCTAAAAGTTTGAAGGAACTTCTTGCTCAATCTGATATTGTTTCTTTACATGTTCCGGAAACAGGCCAAACTAAGAATCTGATCAATAAAGCCAATTTAAAATATTTTAAGAAAGGTGCCATTTTATTGAATTATGCCCGAGGTGAAGTTGTTGATTTGAATGCTCTAAGTGTGGCATTAAAAGAAGAATTGTTAGGTGGTGCAGCTATTGATGTATATCCCTGGGAGCCAGAAAAGAATGGTGACAAATTTGAAAGTCCATTGCAAGGATTGCCAAATGTAATTTTAACCCCACATATTGGTGGATCAACGGAAGAAGCGCAACAGAATATTGGAGAAGATGTGAGTATTAAATTATTTCAGTTTTTAGAACGTGGCATTACCAATGGATCTCATACCGTACCAGCAATTGGATTACCACCAGTGGATGGAGCTCATCGGATTTTGCATATCCATAATAATAAGCCGGGGGTTTTAAGTGCTATCAATACAGAACTGTCAAAACATGGAATTAATATTGTGGGCCAGTACTTAAAAACGAATGATGAAATTGGTTATGTGGTTTTAGATGTAGATAAAAAACTGTCTAAGCAAGCCGTTGAATTATTGAAAAAAGTAAAAGAAACAATAAAAGTAAGAATGCTTTACTAACGATACTTAAAATAAAACTAGAAGCCGCAAATAATTATTTTATGTTGCGGCTTTTTTTATTGCATTAATTGGGCTTTCATTGCTTTAATTTCTGATGCATCAACAAATGTATTTACAATTGTTTCATTCATAGATTCAGGATGAAAATGCATGGAGGATTTTACTGTTAATCTAGCAGAGCTGTGTAATTCCTGAGCACCCGTAAATGCTTGTAAAGCCTTAATATTATTGGATCTTACGCCACTGCCGGGCATGATGATGATTCTACTTCCGGATTGTTGTACCAATTGTTGAATCAATTCTTTCCCATCAAAAGCATGGGGAACCTGACCACTGGTAAGAATTCTTTTTGCTCCGGTATCGATGATGGTTTCCAATGCTTGTAAAGGATTGATGGCCCTGTCAAATGCACGATGGAAAGTGAATTGCATAGTACCTGAAAGAGCTACCAGTTGCGCAGTTTTTTTATGGTCAATTTTTCCATCAGTTAATAATATACCGCTAACTACTCCTTTAAATCCTAGGTCTTTGCAAAGTTCTATATCGTAACAGATCTGTTTATATTCAGCATTTGAATATAAAAAATCTCCGCCTCTCGGACGGATGATGGGGAATACCGGAATAGAAATATGTTCAGCAACATTTTTAAGAAACCCATATGAAGGGGTAGTTCCCCCATCGTAAGGGTTTTCGCATAACTCTAAACGGTCTGCACCAGAAGCTTTAGCCAAAAGTGCAGATTCTATATTAAAAACAGCGATTTCTAGTATAGCGCTCATTAGATCAGAAATTTTCCGGGTACCATAAAATTTTGATCGTCTGCATAACAAACCGCAAAATCAAATCCATTCTGAATACAATAGCCGCCGTATTCTCCTTTTTTATTGATGGCAATAAAACCAACCTGAATATCTTTTGCAGATGCACCTTTGATTTTAATGATTCTTTCAACAGCTTTTTTACAAGCATTTTCGGGTGAAAGTCCCTGACGCATGAGTTCTACCACCAAATGAGAGCCGCAAATTCTGATTACATCTTCACCCTGACCAGTTGCAGTAGCCGCCCCAATTTCATTGTCTACAAATAATCCTGCACCAATAATAGGGGAGTCCCCTAGCCGGCCACGCATTTTAAAACCCATACCACTGGTCGTACAAGATCCGCTCAAATTTCCATTGGCATCCATGGCCACCATACCAATAGTATCGTGGTTCCAATTCCCATTTTCTAATTTATGCGGTGCATAAAATGCCGACTCGTTTTTTGAGTTTTCTATATTTATTACTGGCTTGTATTCGCTTTTGATCAACCAGTTTTCGTATGCTTTCTTAGCAGATTCTGATAATTCGGCTGATTCTAAAGGAAATCCTTCCGCTAAGGCAAATTGTTGCGCACCTGAACCAACGAGCATCACGTGTGGTGTTTTTTCCATCACGCGTCGAGCTACAGACACTGGATGTTTAATTCTTTCTAAAAAAGCAACACTGCCGCAGTTGGCAAATTCATCCATAATACAGGAATCGAGTGTTACATATCCATCACGATCAGGATTGGCGCCAAGGCCCACACAACAGTTTAAAGAAGATTCTGTAACCATCACACCTTGCTCAACGGCGTCTAAAGCACGACCGCCAACTCTTAAAATATTCCAGGCGGCCATATTTGCAGCAATTCCTTCTTTCCAGGTAGATATCACAATTGGTTTTCTTGTTTCTGTTTCAGATTTAAAACCAGAAAATGTGAGTGCAGATAATCCTAAGGAACCTAATTTTAAAAAGGAACGGCGTTCGAGCATATGTAATTTTTAATGGAAATTAGAACATATTTTATATCTAATGATGATCTAAATCCATGTATTATTCGCTTATAATTAATATTATGTTAAGTAATATATTTGAAACACTATTTATACCATCATCTAATGAAATTGATAAAGCCTTTCAATCATCCAAAATAAAAGCCGCTCCTCTCGGAAACGGCTTTTGATTTTTGAATTTATACTTTTGAATTATTTAAAACTTATCGTGTTCCCCATCGTACAATTTATACTTCGCATCAAATGCATCGTATGCTTTGGGATCTTTACCACGAACCTGATCACTTTTGTATTGATACATATTTGCTAAAAAGTCGACCGTTTTATTTCCGATACTTTTATCAGTAGAAGTTTTTGTTGTTTTTGACTTTTCAATAACATACGTTTTTTCTAACCAGTCAATAGCTTGATCTAAGTTTTCATTGATCGGTTTCATCAAATCAGCAGTTGCTTTAAAGTAAGGATCAGTTAAGGTTTTAAATTTCGCATCTATCACTGCTTTCTTTTTAGGATCTTTCTCTGAAGGTCTTGTACCATTGATGGTTTGAATCTGCTTGATATTAGCAGCTACTTTATCATCCAATAGTCCAAAATTATTATAATAAATCACTCCTACATTATAAGATGCTATTGCATTTTGGGTGTTTTTAGCGTAACCTTTTTTGTATGCTTCCACACCCTTTTTCTCATAGCCATCTAATTGTACGCTATCGTATTTTGTTTTATCTTTTGTATCATGCTTTACGTTTACGAAGATCTCACCAAATTGCAAATATTGCATTTCAGTTAATGTTCCTGCAGCTTCTGCTTTATCGTAATATGCTACTTTATCAGCCAGGTTGAAGTTTCTATCGATATACTCAATTTCATAATCATCCCAGTTTTCTTTAGGATATACTTTTCTAGCAACCGCTAAGTATTTCCTGAAATCAACCTCATTCTTGTCGTTCATATAGGTAATTACCAAGAACTTATATACGTCTAAATATCCGTCTGTTGCCACTTTCGCATCCGCCAAACGTTTATAATATTTAACTGCAAATTCAGGCTTAGTTGCATTTTGACCAGAATACCCCGCATATAATATGGAAGTAGTATCAAATGCCATGGTGGTATCTTTTGTTAACTTATTTTTGAAAAGAATATCACTATAAGTAACTGCTAAACCAAAATAAACACAGGCAGAATCCCAACTTTTGCCATTAAATGAACGGATACCATTGTTAAATCCATAAGAATACAAATCGAAAATGGCATCAGGACCCTTTTCTTTGATCTGTACAAAACCCGGATCCATTGCCAATAATTTTTGTACAGCTGCATCCGCATCAGCTACTAAGTTTGGATATTTCTTACTGGCAACCGGATCTTTAATCAAAGCTGCATATACCCTAGATTTATAATAATAAGTTTCAGCTTTTGCCTGAGCTTTAGGTTCAGTAACCAGCTTATCGATCTCTGTTTTTGCATCCTCCAATTTATTGAGCAGCAGGGCTGTTTGAACTTTTTTAAAGTCTTGCGCGTTTGTTCCCAATGCAATTAGGACAATCATAGAAAGCAATTGTAGCTTCTTCATAAATGATTATTTATTATTGATTTTCAGTTGTTTGTGTGTCTGTATCTAAAGTAGTATTATTATCTGAATCAGGTTTTTCTTCGGTTAATTCATCTGTTACATTTTCTGCATTTTCATCAGTCACATTTTCTACTATTTCATCATCCTGGTCTTCAATTTGTGAAATAGCCGCTATCTCATCTCCTTCATCTAAACGAATTAATTTTACACCCTGCGTTGCTCTACCCGCTGCACGAATATCGGCAATTCCTGTACGTATAGTGATCCCAGATTTACAAGTTATTATTAAATCTTCTTTCTCCGTTACATAAAGGATATCAACCAGTTTTCCTGTTTTCTCAGTTACATTAATTGTTTTAACCCCCTTACCACCTCGGTTAGTAATGCGGTATTCATCAATTGCAGTTCGCTTTCCGAATCCTTTTTCGCTCACCACTAAAACAGTTCTTGTAGTATCTTCTTTATTTACACAAATCATACCCACCACTTCGTCTGTTTCATCATCTACTTCAATTCCGCCAACACCAATGGCGCCTCTACCAGTTGAACGTACTTTGGTTTCTTCGAAACGGATCGCCCTACCACTTTTTAAAGCTAACATGATTTCAGAACTTCCGTCCGTCATTTTCGCTTCTAACAATTCATCACCTTCCACAATAGTAATGGCATTTACACCAGTGCTACGAACCCGGCTAAAATCTTCCAAAGAAGTCTTTTTAATGACTCCTTTCTTAGTACAAAGTACGATATAATGATTTTGAACAAACTCTTTATCATCCAGTTTTTTCACTTCAATAATGGCTTTCACTTTATCATCTCCCGGTAATTGAATCAGGTTCTGAATAGCTCGGCCTTTACTTTGTTTTTCACCTTCTGGAATTTCATACACACGTAACCAATAGCATCTTCCTTTCTCCGTAAAGAACATCATGGTATCATGTGTAGACGCCACAAATAGATGCTCTACATAATCTTCTTCTCTGGTTTTTGAACCAACTGCTCCCCTGCCACCTCTGCGTTGCTGACGATATTCTGTTGCTGAAGTACGCTTGATATAACCCAAATGTGAAATGGTAATTACCACATCTTCATCTTCAATTAAATCTTCAATGCGCATTTCATCAGCCAGATATTGAATCACACTTTTTCTAGGGTCACCAAATTTTTCTTTAACCTCGTATAATTCTGTTTTAATCAATTCAAAGCGTAAAAATTCACTAGCTAATAATTCTTTTAATCCTTTGATCGTTTGAATCAGACCGTTAAATTCTTCAATTATTTTATCACGCTCCATACCAGTCAAACGTTGTAAACGCAACTCCAGTATAGCTTTTGCCTGTTCTTCAGAAAGTCCGCGAGCCTGGTTATAAATATCTTCAGTTAATTCGCTGAACATTTCATTATTTAAATACCAATTCTCTGACTGACTTTTTTCCATCAACGCCAATTTGGCTTCTTCAGGAGTTCTGCTGGCACGGATTAAAGCAATTACTTCATCCAAATGATCCAGGGCTTTTAAATAACCTTCTAAAATATGGGCACGTTCTTCTGCTTTGCGTAATTCGAATTTTGCTCTGCGGATTACCACTTCCATTCTGAACTCAATAAACTCAACAATGAGTTCTCTTAAGTTCATAATTTTTGGGCGGCCCTTGCTGATTACCACATTATTGGTACCATAACTGGTTTGAAGTTCTGTGTATTTATAAAGTTGATTAATGATTACCTGAGCAATCACATCTTTCTTAAGATCTATTACAATACGGGTACCTTCTCGGTTATTACTTTCGTTGTTCACGTGAGCAATACCTTCCACCACTTTTTCATTCACTAACTGACCAATCCGATCAGTTAACTGGTCTCTATTAACTTGATATGGAACTTCTGTGATAATAATCTGCTCTCTACCTGATGGTTTTGTATCTACCTGCACTTTACCACGTAGTACTACCCTGCCACGTCCTGTTAAAAGGCCTTGCTTCACACCTTCCATACCGAAAATAATTCCACCGGTAGGAAAATCAGGAGCTTTTACATAATTGATTAGTTCCTCACAGGTAATCTCCTTATTGTCAATATAAGCTACACAGCCATCAATAACTTCACTCAAGTTGTGCGGTAGCATATTGGTAGCCATACCAACCGCGATTCCAGAAGAACCATTCACTAATAATTGTGGAATACGAGTAGGAAGAACGGTTGGTTCTTTTAATGAATCATCAAAATTTAATTGAAAATCAACGGTATCTTTTTCAATATCAATCAACATAGCCTCTGCAATCTTGTGCAAACGTGCTTCTGTGTAACGCATTGCAGCTGGGGGATCTCCATCCTGGTTTCCAAAGTTTCCCTGACTATCCACCATAATATAACGCATCGTCCAATTTTGCGCCATACGCACCAGCGTATCATAGATTGAAGAATCACCGTGCGGGTGAAACTTACCCATTACTTCCCCTACTATACGAGCCGATTTTTTAAATGGCTTATTGCTGTAGTTTCCTAATTCTGTCATTGCATACAAAACCCTGCGGTGTACTGGTTTAAAACCATCACGCACATCTGGCAATGCACGACCAACGATTACCGACATCGAATAATCGATATAGGCCGTTTTCATCTGTTCTTCAATATTTACGCGAATAATACGATCACTATCGCTTGTTTGTTCTGGTATTTGCTGATCTTCCATGTAGCTTTCTGTACTTGATTTTGTTCAATATGAAGGTCATTTTTTGACCTGTTTTCAAGGTTGGCAAATATAGTCTTTTCAAGGGCTAAAATTGCTATAAAAGCTTGTTTTTTAGGTTGTTTTATCCACAAAAGTGTACAGTCTTGTAAAGGTTCGATAATATCACATATAATCAATGGGTTATGGGCTAATTCCAGTTTTATTTTTGACCATTTTTTTGATTAAAAAAGCCCCCAAATTTAGTTTGGAGGCTTTCGTTTTAAAAATATGGGATTTTAGCTCCTTCTTTTTACCGATCCATCACCTGAACTGCTATTTCTGGTAGTAGGATTTCCAGTGTATATAATATCACTTCCGCCACTTGCATGACTTTCTAATTCTTTAGTTACATGAATGTATGCATCACTTCCTCCTGATGCACTAATGATGCAATTTTCAGCACTCAAATCGGCACCTTTGAAATCGCTACCCCCACTGATATTTACTTTTAAATGATTCACGGTTCCGGTCAATTTAGCATCACTTCCGCCACTTGCACCAACTGTTAAATCGTCCACCTCTAATTTTCCGATCATATCCGAACCACCAGAAAGCTGCACTTTTAGTTTAGCAACCTTTAATTTTTCATCAATAAATATATCTGAGCCACCAGAAGCTTCTAATAATTCTATATTATTTGCAGACACATACGCTTTCATTTTATGATTTCCCCAATTGCTGCTCCCCCAACTTCCTTTTTCGCCATAATAAATTTTAAGAATTCCGTTTTCAACCTGGGTAACAATCTTATCCCGATATTCAGTACTAGAAGCACTTACTGCAACAGCTTCTGTACTTGATTGTGATATATACAAATCAATCCCGGCAGACACCTGTATACCATGAAAACTGGTTACAGTTCTACTGATGGCATTGGCATCATGTATATTCTTCTGTGCATGGATTGCTGAATAGCTTGCCGTTAATAGGACAGCGAAAAGTAGGTATTTTTTCATATGTTGTTTTTAATTGTAACGGTTGAATAAATATTTTGTTACAGTCTTTTAAAAGATTTGCTTGTGTTAGATTTGTATTAGGATTTATCAATAAGACCCGTTAATATGAAATTTAGCAAGAACATCCTTTTATTTGGAGCAGGCAAATCAGCAACGGTGTTAATTGATTATCTCAAAAAAAAATCTGCTGATAATAACTGGTTACTGATTGTTGCAGATAATAACCTGGATCTTGTACAATCGAAATTAGGGAATCATCCTAATACCCAGGCCATTCAGATCAACATTGAAAGTGAAATAGAAAGAAAACAACTGGTTAACAATGCTGATATTGTGATTTCGATGATGCCTCCACTTTTGCATTATCTGATCGCAATAGATTGTATTGAATTCAGTAAAAATCTTCTGACCGCTTCTTATACAGATGCAAAAATCCATGCTCTTTCGGATCAGATCCTTGAAAAGGGATTATTGTTTTTATGTGAAATGGGACTTGACCCTGGGATCGATCATATGAGTGCGATGCAATTGATTCACGAGATCAAAGCAAAGAATGGAATCATTAGATCTTTTAAATCGCATTGTGGTGGTTTGGTTGCACCTGAAAATGACGACAATCCATGGCATTATAAAATCAGTTGGAATCCTCGCAATGTGGTGTTAGCTGGAAAGGCCGGTGCTATTTATAAGCAAGCAGGAGAAACTTTCGAAATCCCTTATTCTGAAATATTTAATTCAAAAGAGCAAGTAGCTATTCCTGGATTGAGCTCATTATCCTTTTATCCAAATAGAGATTCAATTTCCTATATCGACCTCTATCAACTCAGGGATATTCAAACCTTTATCAGAACAACTTTACGATACCCGCCTTTTATTGCAGGTTGGAAAAAAATGGTAGAATGGATGCTTACTGATGAAACTGAAAACTACAATACAGAAGGAATGAGCATTGCATTATTTTTTGAAACCTATTTTAAAAAATTAGGTGCAATTGATTTCTCTGATCCTCAAATTTTAGAAATGTTTCAGTTTCTGGGTTTGAACGATGATCAAACAATATTACCCATGACTAAGGGAAGTGCGGCAGACATACTTCAATTTATTTTAGAAAATAAGTTAGCATTGAAACCTGGAGAAAAAGATATGGTTGTAATGTTACATGAAATTGAATATTCTATTGATGATACTATTCATCGAGTAGAAAGTTCTTTGGTAACAATTGGGATGGATGATCAAAGAACAGCAATGGCAAAAACGGTGGGCCTACCATTAGGTATTGCTGCAGTATTAATTTTAGAAGGCAAAATTTTAGATAAAGGATTACATATCCCCATTAAGCCATCTATTTACGAACCGGTGTTAAGAGAATTAGCTAATGAATCAATCCTGTTCACTGAAACTCATTTCTAGAAAATATGATTCAAGATATTGACCTACATTATTCAAAAAAAATTGCTGAAACTGAACAAGAACTTAAGAAACTTAAAAACAAATTAGTTCTTGGTTCCTCTTTTAGATTATTTTTTTTCCTTTTAATAGTATTCTCACTTTATCATTTATTTCAATCTTTTCAAATTGGCTGGCTGCTTTTTTTTGTGATTGCTTTAATAGGATTTTTAGGAATGATCAGTTGGTATGTCAACATTAAAAACAAAGAAAAATACCAACTTCAATTAAATTATTTTTTCCAAAATGAATTGGATCAAATTAAAGGAAATGCAAACAGTTTTGATGATGGATTTAAATTTGACGATGGTGCTGGTTTCTGGTCTGATTTAGACTTATTTGGCAAGGGATCTGTATATCACTGTATCAATAGAACAGTTACTGAATATGGTCAGGTAGCTTTAGCAAATCAGTTTAAAAATAGTTTGTTAAACAAATCAAGCATATTAGAACAGCAGGAAGCCATTAAAATATATGCCAGCCAAATGGATGTTATTGAATCCGTAATAGCAACATCTCTGGTAAATAAAACAGACTATGTTTCCTTTGACCCGGTTTTCAAATGGTTGAATACCGAAAATATTTTGCAAAAAAGTAAATGGGCCAAATTCATACGATTTGTTTTGCCTCTTTTCAATTCCATTTTAATTATAGTAGCATTAACAAAAGGTAATAATTCTTTGCTGGGAATTGTCTTTATATTAGGCTGGATTCAAATCAGCATGTATGCGAAATATTTGCAATCGGATTTTAATCTTTTAGGAAAAAAAGAAAGCATATTAAATCAATATGCGCAAATATTACTTCAATTTAAAAAAATCAATCCAGCTAATTCAACCATTCTGCAGTCCTATCAAATAACTGCTCAACAAGCATCTGCTGCTATTAGAGAATTATCAAAGATCTCTAACAGAATTGATCAACGATTAAACCTGTTTTTAATCACTTTTGTGAACCCTATTTTTCTTTATGACATTCAAAATATGTTTGCATTAGAAGCATGGAAATTGAAGCATCATGATCATTTAATTCATTGGATTCATTTAGTTGGGGAAATTGAAAAATTAAACAGTTTTGCGATCTACAATTTTAATAACCAAGAAAATGTATACCCTATTCCTCTTGATACTAAAATGGAAATTCAGGCCATGAACCTCTCCCATCCTTTAATTTCAAAGGAAAAACGGATAGCCAATAATATCAGTATCGGGGCTTTGAATAAAGTTCTTCTGATTACAGGATCCAATATGAGTGGGAAGACTACTTTTTTAAGAACCATTGGCGTAAACTTAGTGCTTGCACAAACAGGACTTTCTGTTCCTGCTTCTCATTTTTCGTTTAGTCCAATGCAGATATATAGTTCCATCCGAATCAGTGATTCTTTACAAGAAAGTACTTCCTATTTTATGGCTGAATTGAAAAAATTGAGTGCTATTAAAACGGGAGTTAAAAATAATCCTGCTTCATTGGTATTGATTGATGAAATATTAAGGGGCACCAACTCGGAAGATAAATATTTTGGATCTGCTCAATTTGTGAAAGAAATGCTGGCACTAAATTGTATTACTTTGTTTGCAACACACGATTTAAAATTAAGCGAATTGGAATTACAATATCCCGATATTGTGGTCAACTATTGTTTTGAAAGTATTATCGAAAACAATGAATTATCTTTTAGTTACAAAATACAAAGAGGCGTTGCTAAAAACAGAAACGCCTCTTTCTTGATGAAAAAAATGGGGATTATTTAATCCTTCCTTTTTTTACTATTTCTTGTTTTTTTTATTTTTTGGAGATGCCTCATTTTCTTTATCTGCATTAACTTGCATCACCCATTCGTAATCTAGTTGACGTTTTTCTAAATTGGCTGCAACCACTTTAATCGTTACTTTATCGCCCATCCGAAAAGCTCTTCCTGTTCTTCTGCCAACTAAGCTATAGTCAGTTTCAACATGCCTGAAATCATCATAATCCGAAAGTCCGATCACACTAACGAGGCCTTCACATTTATGCAAAACTGTTTCTGCCCAAAAACCAAAACTTGAGACACCGCTAATGACAGCTTCAAATACTTCACCCACATGCGCTTTTAAAAATTCAACTTGCTTATATTTATTTCCAGAACGTTCACAATCCATTGCAGCTCTTTCTCTTTCACTGCTATGCTTACACTTCTCTTCCATTTTTTTATCATTGATTGTTTTACCTACAATGATAGACTCTAATACCCGATGAACTAGTATATCTGGATACCTTCTAATTGGAGAAGTGAAATGACAATAAAAATCGAAAGCTAAACCATAGTGACCAATATTTTCAGTGGTATAAATAGCTTTTGCCATTGTTCTGATACCTAATTGCTCTAATACATGTTGCTCTGGTTTACCCTTTGCATCTTCAAGCATTTGGTTAAAGCTCTTGGAAATTTTTTCCGGACTGCTAATATCAAATACATGTCCATATTTTTTAGCGAATACCAAGAACGGAGCTAATCGATCCTTATCAGGTTGGTCATGCACACGATATGGAAATGGAATTGGTTTTTTATTGATATGCAATTTAGAAACATTTTCAGCCACTGTTTTATTTGCTAAAAGCATTAATTCTTCAATCAGCTGATGTGATTCTTTACTTTCTTTTACAACAATTCCAATTGGTTTTCCTTTCTCGTCTAATTTAAAACGAACTTCTTGAGAAGAAAAATTGATGGCCCCTTTTTCAAAACGTTTTTTCCGCATGCGTTGAGAAATGTCATTTAACAAAAGGATTTCATCTTTATGAATTCCTTCTTTTGTATCAATGATTTGTTGCACGTCTTCATATGCATAACGATGGTCGGAGTGTATGACGGTTTTTCCCAGCCAATATTGTTTGATCTCCCCTTTTGCAGTCATTTGAAAAATAGCAGAGAACGTAAATTTATCTTCATGAGGTCTTAAAGAACAAAGTTCATTTGAAATTTTTTCTGGTAACATCGGATTTACTCTGTCTGGAAGATAAACAGAAGTGGCCCGCTTATAGGCTTCCACATCTAAATCAGATTCGGGGTGTACATAATAACTTACATCTGCGATATGAACCCCAATTTCATACACATCTTTACTTAATTCTCGAATTGAAATAGCATCATCAAAATCTTTTGCATCTGCAGGGTCAATAGTAAATGTTAAGATCTCTCTGCAATCACGGCGTTTAGAAATCTCCTCTTTGTCCAAAATATCCGGGATTCTTTCGGCAGATTCCTGAACATCAAAAGGAAATGATAAAGGAAAACCTGCTTGTGCTAATAGTTCCTGCATGGCAGCATCGTTATCATCCTCTGGCAATAATACCTTTACGATTTCACCGACTGGCTTTTTATCTGTTTTATCCCATTTCACTAACCGCGCTACTACCCTATCTTTATTTTTTGCACCATTGATATCAATCAAGGGTATAAAAAGATCGGGCATCGGCTTATCCGTGTCTGGCACAAAGAATGCATGATTGGTAGACAATTGTAAATGACCAATAAACTCAGTTTGTTTTCTGGTAACAACCTCCGTAATTCTTCCTTCTTTTTTTCCTGTACGGATATTTTCTTTTACTAATTTAACACGCACGATATCTCCGTTTAAAGCCGTGTCAAAATCCCCTGGCTTAACCATGATATCATTTTTATCTCCATCCACAATTACGAATCCCATACCAGAACGGGTAATTTCCAGGCGTCCTTTCTGAGATAATAACTCAGCACTTTTATGTGTATTCTTTTGTTTTTGTTTCTGTTTTTGTTTTATTTTTTGTTTGCTCATTTTGTGTTAGGATTAAATCGGAAGTTTTTAATAAAGTCAACAATCAGTTCATTGAACAAATTGCCTTCCTCAAATAAGAAACTATGCCGGATGGGTAAAACATATAATGGAATATCAGCCAATTCCTCTGTAAACTTTGTAAATCGAACAGCATCCTTTTCTGTTGTTAATATGAGTTTATCCTTTGCTTGTACTTGATTAAATTTTTCTTTTATTTCATTTAAATCATCTATTGAAAATATATGGTGATCTGAATAGTCTTGCTGATAATAGGTATGTACATTTTGCAAAAGATAGTCCTTCAGAGGTTTAGGATTAGCTATCCCACATACCAATAATACCTCATCTCTCTGAGTTAACACCCATTCTTCATCACTATTCAATATATGATAAGGAGTGCCGTATTCGATACATGTAAAAAAGACTTTCTGACTAGCGATTGGTTTTAAGCTACGAATTACTTTTTGTTTCTTTTCTTCTGTTAGGTCTTTAGGGCATTTTGTGACCACGATAATTTGTGCTCTTTCTGCAGATGACCATTCGTCGCGAAGATCACCAGTAGGCAGAAAGAAATCATGTGAATATAGATTGCTAAAATCCGTCAATAAAATATTCATTCCAGCCTTTACAGAACGATGTTGAAACGCGTCGTCTAAAATAATAGCCTGCAAATTTGCATGATCTTGTAACAGATGCGGTATTCCAACCAATCTTTCTTCCCCAACAGCAACAGGTACGTTTGGAAATTTAAGATGAAACTGCATAGGTTCATCACCAATTTCCAATGCCGTGGTTCTATCATTTGCTAAAACATACCCTTTTGTTTTTCTTTTATAACCTCTACTAAGCGTAGCTATTTTAAATTGAGGTTCTAATAATTTCACTAAGTATTCAACCATGGGGGATTTGCCAGTACCACCTACTGCCAGGTTCCCTACACAAATTAAAGGGAAGTTGAATTCAGAATATGCCAAATAATGCTTATCAAAAAGCAGGTTACGAATAACGATAACAAGCCCATACAAAACTGCAAATGGAAATAATAAAACACGAAAGGACTTAAGGAAAAGCGTGTTAAAATTCATAGATATGCTGCGGTGTAATGCAGTAATTTAAAGGTACGTCAAATTGGTTGGTATCGCTAATCTGGTCGATTGGCTCAAAATAGGAAAATCCCATTTTAACAGTTTCCTTTTTACAGTTCGCCAAAAACCGATCGTAATAACCCTTTCCATATCCAACCCGGAAACCCATTTTATCGAAAGCCAATAAGGGGATAAAGATTAAATCCAGTTGTTGACTTAAGATCTCAGCATTTCCAATGGGTTCGGTCATACCCCATTCATTCTTCTTGAAATCTGTATGTTCATCCGTTAAGATGGCTTTCATAGTAATATCAAGGTTATTAATAACCGGATAAGCTATCTGTATATTGGGAATCATGAAACGTAGAAATCTTACCATTAATTCCACATTAGGTTCCGAATGGTGTTCGATGGGCCAAAACGAGAATAATGAATGAACAGTAGAAAAATCGAATTGTTGAAACTGAATCAATAATAGATCGTCCAATTTCAGTTTTTCTGTACCCGAAATAGCATTCCTTTTGTTCTTAAATAGAACTCTAAGCTGATTTTTCGTCATACTTCAAATTTATAACATTCGAAAGAATGATACGGTGCAATTGAATAACTAATCTTTATTTACAAAGAAAGAAAATACAGTAGTTCCATAATTTCTTTGAAAGGAGAAAGATGGCATTTTTTCGTATTGGTTTCTTGGGGTATGTTCCAGCACAAAAAAACCACCTTTTGCAATCAATCCCTTTTGTGCGATTATTTTGGGAATTTCATCAATGGCTCCCAATGCATAAGGTGGACCAGCAAAAATAAAATCAAAAGATGTTGCCGCAGTATTTAAATAAGAAAAAACATCCATTTTAAGTAAATGGAAACTTTGCATTCCCAGCATTTCACAATTCTTTTTAATAAAATTGTGCATGATGGGATCTTTCTCTACAATTGTTAGATCAGTAGCACCTCTTGAACCAAGTTCGTAACTAATGCATCCTGTGCCTCCGAAAAGGTCCAGGGTTTTGATTCCTTCTAAATTGATCCTGTTTTGAAGAATATTAAACAAGCCTTCTTTCGCGATATCAGTAGTTGGACGAGTATTGGGCATATTTGCAGGGGGCTGAATCGTTCTTCCTCCCCATTTGCCAGAAATTATTCTCATACCAACAATTTATAAAACGGAGTCAGGAAATACTCAGAAAAATCTGAAGGGCCAGATTGATTTGGAATAACATCAAAGCTTATAATACCAAATGATTTTTTCAATTGATCTAATAAATTGGCAAGTAAGTCAACCATACCACTGATTTCCAATTGTGTTTGAAGTGGAGAAACCCCTGATTGATTTGCCACGCTTATTGCAAAGTAAAGTATGTCATCAGAATTTTGGAAAGTATAGGTTTGTATTAATTGCAATTGATTATCCTTTATTAAAACAAGGATGATGTGTTTATGATAAACGATTAATTTCAAAAAAACTGATGGAATTGTATCCCTATTTAATACGTCATTTAAAATATTAGTATAACTATGTTGTGTTTTAAAGACTAGAAAATTTCTATCTAGTAATTCTGTAAGCGACTTTTTAATTCGATAAATTGTAACCGTAGGCAAGGTTGAATTAATTCTATCAAATTTTGTATCAGCTCGTTCATCAACACCATATACTAAGGAAAGAAAATCAGCTGATGCAGATGCGCTCATTTCTGACATAGGCAAAACCAACGCCTCTTCAAAATTAAAAAACACAAAACAATCTGAATAAGTAGGCCCTAATATTTTAGAATTCTGTTTTACTTCAAATAAAATATCACTCCAATCTGTATTTTGTTGCTCCACTTGGAACAATTCAATAGCATCAATTTCGCCTGTAGAAGAGTTCTTCACAAGACAAGTTACCTGGTGGCTGCCAATTTCAATTGCCAACTGATCTGTTCTTTTGGGGGTAAACCCGAGGCGGTCACCGTAAAATCCTATCAACTTGTGGACCATAAACTAAAAATTTCCTATGCAATGATATAAAAAATCAGCCATGCATGGAAAGCGATTTGTTCAGATATTAAAATTGTTACTTTGCAGAACTTTATGAGCAACTCATCTCCCACTATCAATTTACAGGTAACAACCTCTCATCAGCAGATACTAAAGATCGCATTACCGATAAGTCTTGCCATCATGGTTCCCCAATTGAATTTCATTACGAATAACATTTTCTTGGGTGGTTTAGGTCAGGAAGCATTGGGAATAGCCGGGATAACAGGGGTTTACTACCTGATTTTTGCTGTTGTAGGGCATGGATTGAATAATGGGCTACAAGCTTTAATTTCAAGGAGAGCAGGAGAAAACAGAATTGACGAAATTGGACGTTTATTTACGCAAGGCATTTATATATCATTTGGTTTTGCTGCTTTGGGAATCTTATTTACCTGGTTTGTAGCTCCCATCATATTGAAATTCTCTTTGCACGATCCGGAACGAGTAGCCATAGCAGTACGTTTCCTGAATATAAGAATCCTTGGGCTTCCCTTTTTATATGTATATCAAATGAGAAATGCCTTATTGGTAGGTACGAATCAAACCAGGTATTTGATATTGGGAACAACAACAGAAGCCGTTGTGAATGTATTTTTTGATTATACTTTGATTTATGGAAAGCTAGGATTACCCCAGATGGGTTTTGATGGGGCAGCAATTGCCTCTATTATTTCGGAGGTGGCTGGCTTGGTAGTTTTGTTTATGGTACTTCGATACAAGGGTATTAGCAAACAATTAAACCTTTTTAAAAGTTGGAAATTTGAAAGAACCAATAGCAAGTTAATTATTGTTCAGTCAGCACCTTTAATCGCTCAACATGCTATTAGTATTATTAGTTGGGAATTCTTTTATATTTTAATTGAACACCATGGCGCCAGAGATTTAGCGGTTTCTAATACGATGCGAAATATGTTTGGTTTTTTTGGGTGCTTTACATGGGCTTTTGCTGCCACTGCAAATACCATGGTGAGTAATGTAATTGGTCAGAATAAACAGGAATTAGTAATGCCTTTGATTAAAAAAATCATGTATTGGAGTGTTGGATTTGCCAGTCTGGTATGTTTAATTTTAAATTTATTTCCGCATGCATTTTTATCAGTGTACGGTCAGGGGGAAGACTTTATTCAATCGGGCATTCCGGTTTTGAGGGTTGTTTCCTGCGCATTGGTTTTAATGTCTATTTCAGTAGTATGGATGAATGCTGTAACAGGTTCAGGAAACTCTTCCATGAACCTGGCTACAGAATTCGTTGCCATCATTTTTTATTGTATTTATGTCTATACTACGATGGAAAAAATGCAATTACCCATCACTTGGGGTTGGGGAAGTGAATGGATTTATTGGACCACAATTTTAATTCCTTCTTTCTGGTATATGCAAAGTGGAAGGTGGAAAAAAATTAAAATTTAAAACCTTACCCTTTTAATTGAGTAACTAAATCAATATAAAGTTGCATGGCTTCTTCTTTACTAGTACCCGCCAATTTTGCCCAAGCTTCATGTTTAAATTTTGCTACAAAATCAAATGCGTTAGCAGGACCAGATTCTTGTGTATCACCTTCTGTGCCTTGTTTGTAAAGCGAATACAATTTTAAAAGTGTTTCATTATCTGGTTTTTCTGATAATGTTTTACTATTTACTACTGCTTGTTGAAATAATTCTTGCAAGTCCATATTTTAATTTTTATGAGTAATCAATTATTGAATATCGTTTAACATTTTCGCTCCTTCGGCTTTGATAGCCACATCATCTCCTGTTCGGATCGGCAATTTAACAAGTTTATTTAAAATTTCAATCGCCTGAGTTGGCCGATGATTATCCCGATAAGCCTTTGCGAGGTCTAAATAATTTAAAGCAAAATAAGGATCCAGAATTCTACATTTTTCAAAATACACAATTGCAGAATCAAGATCACCATTCGGTAAGCCTCCGTAAAATAATTTAACAGCCATCTTTTTAATACCTGAGAGGTTCACCATTTCATAATTCCATTTACCAATGCTATAAGTAGCTTTGGCATGTTTGGGATTGAGGGCAATGGCTTTTTCATTATAAGATTTTGCATCTTTTACAAAAGCCACAATTTTTTTGTTTTCAGATTCAACATCAGTCATTTTACCCGCGGCCATTCCCATCACATAGTTTGCATCCGCATTATTTGGGTTCGTATCAAAAGCTTTTTTTGCAAAAGCAAAAGAAGTTTCAAAATAGAGTCTTTTGGTATTTTTATCATTTTGTCTACCCCCGATTGATGCATTCAATTCTGAGGCTTTAATCAACGCTTTTAAATTCGAGGGATCAATTTCAACTACTGATTTATATTTTTCAAGTGCTTCAGGCTCTTTGATCTGGCGTTCAAAATTATCTGCTTCTTTTAATAATGTAGTAACATCCTGTGCAGATGCCAGATAACTAAATGAGAGAAGAAAAAAAATCAATATCCATTTCATAAAAACAAGTTTATAATTCTGTCCTATTTAATTGAAAAGAGACGCCAACATTTCCTATGAATTGATGGATTGGCGGATGTAGTTTTTTAATACTGAACTGAATTGATTGAACAGATTCGTATGTTCCCATTAATTGGTAACAAAATTCTGTGGCAATAGTCTCTAATAATTCAGTTGGTATTTTCATTCTTTGAGCAATCATTTCATAGACTTTCGAGTAGTCTATTGTTTCATCAATAGAATGAATGATTTTTTTATTAGGTAGATAATTCAATTTTATATCAATAATAAAATCATTCCCAATTAATCGTTCTTCTTGAAAAAGTCCGTGATACGCATAAAACTGTAATTGTTCTAAATGTATTTGAATCATAGTACAAAAATAAAGGCGATCAGCTATACGCCATCGCCTTTATTTAATTTTTATTAAATACTTATGCTAATCCTTCAGAAGTAAGGTATCGTTCCGCATCCAATGCAGCCATACAACCACTACCTGCAGCGGTAACAGCTTGACGATAGTTTTTATCTTGTACGTCACCTGAAGCAAAAACGCCGGGAATATTTGTTTTAGAAGTACCAGGAATAGTTTTTATATACCCAGTTTCATCCATATCTATAAATTCTTTAAAAATTCCACTGTTAGGTTCATGACCAATAGCCACAAAGAATCCACTTACTGGTATATCCTGTTTTATGTTGGTAGATGTATTGAGTAATCGAACCGCTTCAACTTTGTGTTCTCCTAAAATTTCATCTGTTACACTATTCCAATAAACTTTAATATTAGGTGCATTTAAAACCCGGTCCTGCATTATTTTACTGGCTCTCATCTGGTCTCTTCTAACTACCATATGTACTGTAGAGCAAAGTTTTGATAGATATAATGCTTCCTCAGCAGCAGTATCTCCAGCACCAACAATGGCTACTTCTTTTCCTTTAAAAAAGAATCCATCACAAACTGCACAGGCACTAACACCAAAACCATTTAAGCGTTGTTCACTTTCCAAACCTAACCATTTGGCTGAAGCACCCGTACTAATAATAACTGAGTCTGCTTCAATCCATTTTTCTTCATCAATTTCAACTCTTAACGGGCGCTGACTGAAATCAACTTTTGTAGCTAACCCATAGCGTATGTCTGCACCCATTCGGAGTGCTTGTTTTTCGAATTGGATCATCATTTCAGGTCCTTGAATACCGTCAGGATATCCAGGATAGTTCTCCACTTCAGTAGTAATAGTTAGCTGTCCACCCGGTTGTATTCCTTGATAAAGTACGGGCTTCATATTTGCTCTTGCTGCATAAATGGCTGCAGTATAACCTGCTGGTCCAGATCCTATAATTAGTACATGTACCTTTTCTATCGATTCGTTTAACATTTTTTTTATTTAAGACGGTCAAAATTAAAATCCCTTACCCAAACAGTAATATTCTTTGTACACAAATTCGACTTATTTGGGGATAATCAAAGCTTTATATTGGGCTGCATAGCCACAAAATGATCCAAGTGCACCATTATCAATATTACCTATAACTTTCCCGGGGGATGAAAATGGATTTCCAACAGATTGAAATGCATATTCCCAGGTACGCCAAAATTCGTAAGTTGCTCGGTCGATATTGCAAAGTTTAATGGTAGCCGTATCCCCTTTCAAAAAATAACCATAATTGGCTCTATCAATTTTTTGATTTCTGTCTACTCCTCTATCAATTTGTATAGAATAGGTTTTTCCATCTACGATCTGATCATCAAAAACACTATTAAATCCAGGAAAGAAAGGACCTGAATTTTGTTTAGTAAAGTACCGGATATAATTACCAAGACCGGGTGGGTCTGTTACTTTTGTCATCACTACCACTTGTGGTGAGTCGGGAAAATTACTCAATGGTTTCCACCAGATGGAATCGATTTTTTTTGTCAATTCAGGGATTCCTGTTGATGCACTATACACCTGATTTTGGTAAGTTATTTTTAACTGATATTGTTTCCCAAAAGCACCTTTCATATAGGTAGTTGGAGCAGAGGGATCGCTGCTATAGTAATAAAAAAAACCACTGGCAGCAGGTAATTTATATTCTTTTAATTGATGCGTTTTGCTGCCATCAGAAATAGTTACGATTGCATGATGAATGAAACTATTGGTAATGATTGTTGAATCAATAGTGGCATAATATCCAATGGAAGTAGAAAGTATTACAGTGGGTGGTAAATCGTTTTCAATTTCTGCATCCACCACTAGCTTTGCTGCAGTGATATCCGTTTTAATATTGATCGTCTTCTCACATGACAATAATGTCATCAAAACAATACAACATAAAACATATTTTTTCATCCTACAAAGTTATAATCCTAAAACAATAAGAATTGTGAATTGTTTGTTATCTGATAAAACAAAACCCCTCCAATAATAGAGGGGTTTAATTATTGTTAATTATATAGAAGCTTATCCTAGATATGCTTTTAAGGCATTGCTATATCGAGCTTTTTGTAGACGCTTAATAGCTCTTTCTTTAATTTGACGAATACGCTCTTTTGTTAGATCATATTTCATTCCAATTTGTTCAATGGTAACTCCATTTTCACCATCCAGACCAAAATAAGCATTCACAATTTCAGCTTCACGAGGACTAAGTGATTTCAACACTCTGCGAATTTCTTCTCTCAGTGAATCTTTCATTACATCTTCATCTGTATCATCGCTACCCTCTAACAAATCGCCCATTGCAACATCTTCTGCTTCGTGAACCGGAGCATCTAAAGAAGTGTGTCTCGTATTTGATTGGAAAATATTATTGATTTCAGTTTCGCTCATTTCAAGAATCTCAGCAAGCTCTTCAGTTGAAGGTTCACGTTCATGTTCTTGTTCAAAAGCCATGTATGCTTTATTGGCTTTATTATAGGTACCAATTTTATTCTGCGGCAAACGAACCAATCTACCCTGTTCAGCTAAAGCCTGAAGGATTGATTGACGAATCCACCAAACCGCATAAGAAATGAATTTGAAACCTTTGGTTTCATCAAATCTTTGTGCAGCTTTAATTAAACCAAGATTTCCTTCATTAATCAAATCGCTTAAGGAAAGACCCTGGTGTTGGTATTGCTTAGCCACAGAAACCACAAATCGCAAATTTGCTTGTACTAATTTGTCTAAAGCCCGTTGGTCGCCCATCTTGATCTTCTGAGCCAAATTGGTCTCTTCTTCAGGATTGATCATCGGAATTTTAGAAATTTCCTGTAGATACTTTTCAACTGCCTGAGAGTCGCGGTTGGTAATCTGGGTAGCAATTTTGAGCTGCCTCATAGTTTGTAATTAGCTTAATTAATATAAAACACAGAAAAGTCTGTCATTGTTTATCCATTGAGTATTGGGAAAACATAAAAGATAGCCTTTTTCAGAGCCTGCAAAAGTATGAAAAAGCATTGTTAAATGGTAGTATTTGTGGAAAAAGTTCATAAAATGGGCAAAAATCATCTGAACAGTACCACAAATGAGGATAAATTTAGATGATTCATGTACCGCAAAAAGAGTGATTTCGATTTATCTTCGTCGCCTATGATTGATTTTCGGTCTGATACGGTAACCCAGCCAACCCAATTAATGCGCGAAGCTATGATGCAAGCCAAAATAGGTGATGATGTTTTTGGCGAAGATCAATCGGTAAATGAATTAGAATCCTTATCCGCTTCCCTTTTCGGGATGGAATCTGCTATTTTTTGTCCGAGTGGTACGATGACGAATCAAATTGCCATCAAATGCCATACGCAACCTGGAGATGAAGTGATTTGTGATATTATGTCGCATGTTTACATATATGAAGGTGGCGGAATTGCTGCTAATGCTGGTTCTTCCGTACGCCTAATACAAGGTGACAGAGGCAGAATAACGGGAGAAATGGTAAAGAACGCCATTAATCCAGAAGACATTCATAAACCCATCAGTCGATTAGTTTCATTAGAGAATACAGCTAATAGAGGCGGTGGAAGCTGCTATAATTTTACTGAAATTCAATCTATTAGAAATGTTTGTTCAACATTTGGATTAGGATTGCATTTAGACGGAGCCAGAATATTCAACGCATTGGTAGCCAAAAATGAAACGGCAAAACAATATGGAAATGTATTTGATTCTATTTCCATTTGTTTGAGTAAAGGTTTAGGTGCACCCGTAGGCTCCCTATTAATTGGGAAGACTGATTTTATCAAAAAAGCAAAGCGTGTTAGGAAGTTATTTGGTGGCGGAATGCGTCAGGCCGGGTTTCTTGCTGCTGCTGGTATTTATGCTTTAAACCATCATGTAGATCGATTAGCTGAAGACCACATGCATGCTAAATTGATTGAAGAGGAATTAAAGAATAAAGATTTTGTTGGAGAAATTTTAACTGTCGAAACAAATATTTTGATTTTTGAAGTGAAAGGAAAATATACAGCAACCATTCTTTCAGCCATATTAAAAGAAAAAGGTATTTTAGCAATCGCAATCTCCCCTAGTCAAATTCGATTTGTATTACACTTAGATGTAACACCTAGTCAGGTGCAGCAAACTATTGATATTATTAAAACGCTTTAAAAGAATTTGATAGATCCATTATCCAAAAAGAAATAGAATAGATATGTTACCTAGAACGAATCCTACCACTACACAAGCCTGGTTTTTATTAAAAAAGCATTTTGAAGAAGAAATGAATCGCAAACATATGCGCGATTTTTTTGCTGCTGATGAAGATCGGTTTAAAAAATTCTCACTGAATCTGGAAGATATTCTTTTCGATTATTCTAAAAATATAATGAATGAAAAGACTTTAAAGTTATTGCTTGAACTAGCTGAGGATTGTAAACTTAAAGATGCTATAAAGGCTTTATGCCATGGTGAAAAAATAAATGAAACTGAAGGCCGATCTGTTTTACATACAGCTTTGAGAAATTTTTCTGGTCACCCCATTAAAGTAGATGGCGAAGATATTATGCCGGGTATTCATAGGGTATTATCACAAATGAAAACCTTTTGTGAAACTATTCACAGTGGCAACTGGAAAGGCTTTACAGGAAAACCGATTCGTTATATCGTAAATATTGGAATTGGAGGAAGTGACCTTGGGCCTGTAATGGTAACTGAAGCGCTTAAGCCTTATTGGATGAAGGGTTTTGAAACCTTATTTGTGAGTAATGTTGATGGAACTCATATTGCAGAAACACTGAAAAAAGTAAATCCTGAAGAAACTTTATTCTTAATTGCTTCTAAGACTTTTACTACACAAGAAACAATGACCAATGCACATACAGCAAGGTCATGGTTCTTAGCTTCTGGTGCATCAGAATCAGATATCGCCAAACATTTTGCAGCACTCAGTACCAATGAAAAGGCGGTAACAGATTTTGGAATTGATGAAACAAACATGTTCGAGTTTTGGGATTGGGTTGGGGGCAGATATTCTTTATGGAGTGCCATTGGTTTATCTATTGCATTAACTATTGGCTATGATAATTTTATTTTATTATTAAAAGGTGCAGAAACAGCCGACAAACATTTACAGACCGCACCACTGAATAAGAATATTCCTGTATTAATGGCATTAATTGGTGTTTGGTATACCAATTTCATGGGTGCTCAAAGTGAAGCCATATTGCCGTATGACCAATATATGCATCGTTTTGCAGCGTATTTCCAACAAGGAAATATGGAAAGTAATGGTAAGAGTGTGGATAGAAACGGAAACCCCGTAAACTATGCAACGGGTCCGGTTATCTGGGGCGAACCAGGTACAAATGGGCAGCACGCTTTTTATCAATTAATTCATCAGGGAACCATGTTAATACCCTGTGATTTTATTGCTCCTGCAATAAGTCATAACCCAATTGGTGACCATCATGTGAAATTGATGTCGAACTTTTTTGCACAAACGGAAGCTTTGATGAATGGAAAATCAGAGAATGAAGTAAAGGTTGAATTAATGAAAGCAGGAAGGTCGGAAGATGAAATAAAAAAACTTACCCCTTTTAAAGTATTCTCTGGGAACAAGCCAACGAATTCTATATTAGTAAAAGAAATTACGCCCTATACGCTTGGTACTTTAATAGCCTTGTATGAACACAAGATTTTTATTCAAGGGGTATTATGGAATATTTTCAGTTTTGACCAATGGGGAGTTGAACTAGGTAAGCAACTGGCAAATAAAATTCTTCCTGAGTTAGAAAATGAAAATAAAGTAGTGGGGCATGATAGCTCTACCAATGGTCTCATCAATTCATTCAAAGAATTACGCAAATTAAAATAGAGTGGCTATAACTATTCGACCTATACATCCTTCAGACAATTCTGCTATTGCCTTTATTATTAGAGCCTCATTAGAAGAGTTTGGTGCCAATAAACCTGGAACAGTTTATTATGATGATACAACGGACCATTTATACGAACTATTTCAGAATCACCAAAGATGTGCCTATTATATTGCGGAAGAAGATGGATTGATCATTGGAGGCGCTGGTTATTTTCATTCGGATGGGTTAGATGAAAATACCTGTGAATTAGTAAAAATGTATTTATCAAAATCCTCCAGGGGAAAAGGATTGGGACAACAAATGATTACTCATTGTATGTCTGAAGCCAAATCGAATGGCTTTACCCAAATGTACCTTGAAACTATGCCTGAATTAAAAAAGGCTATTCAAGTATATGAAAAGTTTGGCTTTGATTATTTAAAAGGCCCCATGGGTAATACTGGGCATGATGGTTGTGGAATCTGGATGCTCAAAAAGATATAAAAAAAGGCCGTCCCGAATTCTCGTGACGGCCTTTTTTATAAAGTTATTTCAAACCTACCACTTATCTACTTCTTCAGTAGCAGTTGGATTAATGAAATTATCTGGTTGTTCTTCTGCAACAGGTTTAGCGGGTTCTTCAGCAATTACTTCTGCTGGTTTTTCTTCCGCAACGATGGTAGCTGTCTGGTTTTGTTCTACATTTTCATTTTCAACATAGCCTTCTTCACCTTCAGGATATTCATGATTAAATGCATCAAAATCAAAATCTGGCATTAAATCCGTCTTTACATAATCGATCGATTCACCCAATGCTTTAATGAATTTGTTGAAATCTTCTTTGTATAAGAATATTTTATGCCTATCATATCCATTATTGTCAAACCTCTTTCGGCTTTCCGTAATCGTTAGATAGTAATCATTTCCTCTGGTAGCCCTTACATCAAAAAAATAAGTCCTTCTTTTTCCAGCTCTAATGCGTTTACTATAAACGCTGTCCATTTTCTTCTCGTTATTCTCGTTATTCTCGTACGACACAGTTAATTTGATTTTTGTTGTAGAATCATTTAAGCGGCACAAATATAGGATTGTTTCAGAATTACCAAAATTTTGAATAATCTAGCTCCCTTATTTAATTTTCTGTATTGCTTTCTTCCAATACTTTTTCCTGTTCTGTTAGTTGTAATCGGAATAATTCTGCATAATATCCATTTCTAATCATCAGTGCTTCGTGATCACCCATTTCAATAATTGCCCCATTTTCAAGTACAATAATCGTATCAAATCTGAATGTTGAGAAGATCCTATGTGTAATAATGATGGCAGTCTTATCTTTTAAATAGGTATACAGGTTGGATAAAATTCGGTATTCTGTTTTAGCATCCACTGCACTAAGACAATCATCAAAAACAATAATTTCTGGATCTTTAATCAAAGCCCTAGCTATTGAAATTCTTTGTTTTTGTCCTCCGCTCAATGTAACACCGCGCTCCCCTATCATAGTTTGATAGCCATTTTCAAAGCCCAGAATTTCTTGATGTACATTAGAGAATTGTGCAGCTTTTTCAATTTTTTCTTGAGACGCTGTTTCTGATAATCCAAAACTTATATTATTGGCAACAGTATCACTAAATAGAAAAACATCCTGTTGTACATAACTAATTTGTTCTCTCAAAATTTTTGTATCAATTTCTAGAAGATCTTTTCCTCCAATCTTTACAGTACCTTCTTGAGGATAATAGAATCTTAATAACAATTGTGCAAGTGTTGATTTGCCACTACCTGTTCGTCCCAACACCAAAACCTTCTGCCCTTTTTCTATTTTTAAATCTAAGTTTTGAATGGCTTTTATTCCGGTATGTGGATAGGTGAAATTAACTTTTTGAAATTCAATGGATCCTGTTATTGGCAATACAGATGCATTTGCAGGGTTCTGAATTGTAGGAGTAGATTGAAGGAATTCATTAATCCTTTTTTGTGATGCGGCAGCTCTCTGAATCATGCTAGCAGTCCACCCAATAGCACTTACCGGGAACGTAAGCATATTAATATAGATCACAAATTCAACGATCAAACCCAGTTTACTCGAATCATGAATGGCTTGTATTCCGCCGATGCAAATGGTAAATAATGTACTCAACCCAATCATCAATGCCATACTTGGAAAATAGATGGATTCTACTTTGGCAAGTCCTACAGCTTGTTCCCGATATGCTTCACTATTTTGTTTGAAAAAACCAAGCATGGCTTTTTCTTGCACAAAAGATTTGATCACTCTAATTCCTGAATAAGATTCTTGTGCATTGGATGTTAGGTCTGACAATAAAGCCTGAATCCTTTCACTTTTTTTATTGATGATACTGTTAACTAAATAAATTGTAATTGCAAGGATGGGCAAAGGAGCCAAAACATATAATGTTAGCATCACATCTTTCCTGAGCATGCTTACTACACTAAACCCTATAAGGGCAACAAGATTTATTAAATACATAACTGCTGGCCCTGTATACATTCTTACCCTGCTTACATCTTCCGACATTCGATTCATTAAATCACCTGTACTATTGGTTTTATAGAAATTAGTATCTAATTGTTGGTAATGTTTGAAAATCGCATTTTTTTGATCAAATTCAATATGCCGGCTCATTACAATGATCGTTTGGCGCATAAAAAACATAAGGATACCACGAATGATGGCAAACAAAAGAATGGTAAGACTGGAAATGGCAACCAGAGTGCCAAAACTGAAATTGTTATTTTCTACCCAATGGATAAATCCTGCTACCAGCCAATCTTGCACCGGTTTACTCATTACTGGCTTGGCTCCTGGTAAATGAAGTTGCACTTGATTTACTACAAAACCAGTGATCTGAGGTGCTAATACTGCAAAATAGTTGGCTCCGATAACAAAAATGATGCCTATGAAAAAACGGTTTCGATAACGCCAGAAAAAGGGATTAATGGTTGCAAGTTGTTTCAAATCTGTGGGTTTGGTTCAAAGGTACTATAACAGAAGAATCTTAATAAAGGTTTCATTACAATATTAAAATAATTTGTATTATTAATGAAAAATAAACATACTACAATTTTCAATTAAAAGTCAAAAATAACATGATAAAAATCATATCAGCATGTGCGTAAAATCAATGTTTAGACTATCTTCATTGCACTAACTTCATGCCTTCTAAAAAACACCTATGGGAGCTGCTTATTTACTTGTATTAATTGCCGCCGCTATTGCTTTTTCAGCGGGTGGTATTGCAATCGCTAAAATTTTCGTGAAAGGTTCTAAAAATCCACAAAAGGGACAGGCATATGAATGTGGTATTCCTACAGTAGGTTCATCCTGGAGTCAGTTTAATGTTGGCTATTATCTTTTTGCTTTGATATTCTTAATCTTCGATGTAGAGTTAGTATTCATGTATCCATGGGCAGTTGTTGTGAAACAGGTTGGAATTACTGCACTTTTCGAAATCATTGTTTTTATTTTTATTTTATTCATGGGATTCTTATATGCACATAAAAAAGGTGCATTAAAATGGATTTAATTCAACATAAATCATTCAAAAGCGCTATTTATTTTTATGAGTTCTACAGAAAATACTTTAATACACGAATTTCCAGGTCAGATCCAAGAAGTACCCGGTGGAGGTATTGTTCTATCAAAAATTGATGACCTTGTTAATTGGGCCAGATCGAATTCATTATGGCCTTTAACTTTTGCAACCAGTTGTTGCGGTATTGAATATATGCAAGTTGCTGGTCCTAAATACGACTTTTCAAGATTTGGATTTGAGGTTGCCCGAGCAACACCCAGGCAGGCTGATGTAATTATTATTGCTGGTACCATTGTTAATAAAATGGCTCCGGTACTGAAAAGATTGTACGATCAGATGGCTGATCCAAAATATGTAATTGCCATGGGGGCTTGCGCTATTAGCGGAGGCCCTTTTTTCTATAATACCTATTCTGTTGTTAAAGGTGCAGATCATATTATTCCTGTGGATGTTTATATTCCAGGCTGCCCACCAAGACCTGAAGCATTGATTCATGCTTTGATCACTTTGCAAGACAAGATTAAAATGGGGATGACAAGAGAACAAATGAAGGAAGGTCTATAAAAATATTTATTAAAAATTGACTCTATACTATGTCAAACGAAGATATAAAAATCATCATCAGCGCATTGCTTCCAAACGCCAGCTTTGAGGAAGGTGGTGAATGGTTAAATATGGGTATTGTAGCTGCTGATTGGAAAGATGCTGCTCAAAAATTAAGAAAATGCGAAACATTTCCTTTTAATTTTTTATTCTGTCTAACCTGTGTTGATTGGAAAACACACTTTACCATGGTTTATCATCTTAGATCAACTACAACTCTGGATAATATTGTTGTGAAAGTGAAATTAGACAGAGAGAAACCTGAGATACTTACGGTTTCTGATATATGGCGTGGTGCAGAATTATTTGAAAGAGAAGTGTATGATTTATTTGGTGTGATCTTTTTAGAACATCCCGATTTAAGAAGACTTCTATTAACCGACGACTGGGTTGGATATCCTTTGAGAAAGGATTATGAAGATCCCATTAATATGATCAAACTATAGCTTGATAAAGTTGAGACAATCATAAGCCCCAGCGGCTTTAAAAAACAAATCAACAAAAATGGTTGAAGAAATAGGCAAAACAGCAGAAGGAGATTTAATCATCAATGTAGGTCCACAACATCCGGCAACACATGGTGTGTTACACTTAGTTATTACATTAAATGGAGAAACCATTAAGAAAGTAGAACCACATCTGGGATATATACACCGTTCTATTGAAAAAATGTGTGAGAGTCTTACTTACAGGCAATTTATTTATACCACAAGTAGGATGGATTATCTATCTGCGCATATTAATAACCACGCATGTGCACTTACAGTTGAAAAAGGATTGGGTGTTGAAATTCCTGCAAGAGCTCAGGTGATTAGAGTTTTAATGGATGAGTTAACCCGAATTGCATCACATGAATTATGGTGGGGTGCTATGGCCATGGACTTAGGAGCTTTCACTCCTTTCTTCTATGCATTCAGAGAGCGTGAAACTATTAATGATATTATGGAAGAAACTTGCGGTGCAAGACTTACAATGAATTATATGGTTCCCGGTGGTGTAATGATTGATTTACATCCCAATTTTCAAACCAGGGTTAAAAACTTTTTGAAATTATACAAACAAAAAATTCACGAATACGATGAGGTAGTAACGGGTAATATCATTTTCCAAAATCGTATGAAAGGTGTTGGGTATTTATCAAAAGAAGCTGCTATTTCTTACGGAGTAACAGGCCCAGCAGCCCGCGGTAGTGGTGTATCCTGCGATGTTCGTAAACTTTATCCTTACGAAATATACAATCAATTAGATTTTCAAGAAATATTAGAAACAGAGGGAGATTCATTTGCACGTTATATGGTGCGTTTGCGTGAAATGAATGAGTCAATCAAAATAATTGAGCAATTGATCGATAATATTCCTGAGGGTGATTTTCAGGCAAAAACTAAAGCAGTATTAAAATTACCGAAGGGAGAATTTTATCAGCGTGTAGAGACTGCTCGAGGAGAATTAGGTGTTTATATTGTTAGTGAAGGAGGAACAACCCCTTACAGAATTAAATTTAGATCACCTGGATTTTCAAACCTTTCTTGTTTAGATCATATCACAAGAGGTGGAAAAATCGGAGATCTGATTGCATCAATGGGAACATTGGATTTAGTGATCCCGGATATTGACCGTTAGTAAAAGCTATTTTGTTACTTAAGACAACATCAATAAATGTTTAGTTTAGAAAGTTTAACAACACTTGTTCAGGATTGGTTAACTAAAACCTTCCCCCCTTTAGTAGCACTACTATTTGAATTTGTAATTGTAGGTGTATTAGCTATTGCATTATTTGCAGCACTTGGATTGGTTCTTGTACTCATGGAACGAAAAGTGGCAGCATGGATACAAATTCGGTTAGGGCCAAATCGTGTGGGCCCGAAAGGGATATTTCAAAGTGCCGCAGATACGGTAAAGCTGATCATGAAAGAAGGGCTTACTCCTGACGGTGCCGACAAATTTTTATTTAACCTTGCTCCATATATTGTAATGATGGTGGCAATGCTGGTGTTGGCTCCTATTGGATTTGCAAAGGGATTTCATATCTGGAATATCAATATTGGTGTATTATATGTATCTGCAATTTCCTCCGTATCAGTTATTGGTATTTTAATGGCAGGCTGGGCAAGTAATAACAAATATTCATTATTAGGTGCTATGCGAAGTGGTGCACAAATGGTGAGTTATGAATTGTCTGTTGGACTATCCGTTCTTTCCATTATTGTTTTAACCGGTAGTTTGAATATTAATGATATCGTTCTTTCTCAACAAAATGGATGGTGGTTATTTAAAGCGCATATTCCTGCCCTCATTTCTTTTGTGATTTTTATCATTGCAGTAACAGCAGAAACCAATAGAGCACCTTTTGATTTGTCAGAAGCAGAATCAGAATTAACTGCAGGATTTCACACAGAATATTCTGGAATGAAATTCGCATTATTCTTTTTAGCTGAATACATTAATATATTTATTGTGTGCGCCATCGGTGCTACCCTTTTCTTAGGTGGATGGATGCCATTTCATATCGGCAGCTGGGAAGCGTTCAACCATATCATGGACTTTATTCCTTCCTTCATTTGGTTCTTTGGAAAATCATTCTTTCTGATCTTTTTGATCATGTGGTTTAGGTGGACTTTCCCAAGATTGCGT
Source organism: Bacteroidota bacterium (assembly GCA_037127755.1). GTDB lineage: Bacteria > Bacteroidota > Bacteroidia > Chitinophagales > Chitinophagaceae > Sediminibacterium. Next base: position 75,936 of record JBAXXT010000001.1, on the reverse strand, counting down.
GTGGATCAATTATTGAATTTAGAGTGGAAATATTTGTTGCCTATTAGTATGGTGAATTTGATTGTGATGACATTGGTTGCAATTAAAGGATGGCATTTTTAATTTGAAATAAAACAGTAAGATGTTTATAATAAATTATTTAAAAGAAGTGTATAGTGCGGTAAAATCATTGCTGGTGGGCTTGAACCGTACTGGTTATTATTTCACGCACCATAAAGAAATTATCACTCAAGAGTATCCAGACAATAGGGATACCCTTGTGCTTCCAGAGCGATTCAGAGGCGAAGTGGTGATGACTCATGATCAGAATAATGAACACGCATGTACAGGTTGTTCTGCATGCGAATTGGCTTGTCCAAACGGATCCATTAAAATCATCAATAAATTCGATATCAGCCCAGAAGGAAAAAAGAAAAAAGCAATCGACACCTTTGTTTACCATTTAGAGTTATGTACCATGTGTGGGCTTTGTGTTGAAGCATGTCCAACAGCTGCTATCAATATGGCAAACACATTTGAACATAGCGTATTCAATCGCGGACTATTAACCAAAAGATTAAATAAACCTGATTCGAAATTAAAAGCAGGTGTAGAATAACATATTTCATAAAAGAGAAATAAAAAATCATGAGTGCAGCATCCATCATATTTTATATCATCGCAGCTTTTATACTTGGTACAGGTATTTTAGCTGTTACCACAAGAAAAATTTTTCGGGCATCCATCTGGTTATTGTTTTCTTTAATTGGCATCGCCTCTTTGTATTTCTGGATGCAGTTAGAATTCTTAGCTGCAGTTCAGATTATTGTATATGTCGGGGGTATAGTGGTACTCATTATTTTCTCCATATTTCTTACCATTAAATCAGGAGAAGAAATGCCAAAGCCTGTTTTAATAAGAAGTATTTTTTCTGCTTTAGCTGTTTTATTTGCAACAGGTTTTGTAGTAAGACTTATTAGTTTGTACAATTTTAGACCTAATGCCTCTGCTGTATTTAATTTAAATGTGAATCAAATAGGAACACAAATGCTGGATACCAAAAACTTTGGTTATCTATTGCCATTTGAATTAATCAGTATGTTATTATTAGCTGCCATGATCGGTTGTATTGTGATAGCTATGAAGTCGAAAGACAAAGACGCCACTACTTTTCAAAATTCTATTCAATAATCAACCATGAGTGAAATTCCTTTAACCCATATTCTTTTTTTAAGTTCCGGCCTATTTTTTATAGGCGTTTACGGCTTATTTACAAGAAGAAACATGATTACAATGCTGATGTCGGTTGAGCTGATGTTAAATAGTGTAAACATCAATTTTGTATCATTCAATAAGTACCTCTATCCTGAAAAATTAGATGGTATTTTCTTTTCCATTTTTGTTATTACCATTGCCGCAGCAGAAGCAGCAGTAGCAATTGCAATTATTATTAATTTATACAGAAGTCACCATTCTATAGATGTAGAAGATGCTACTGAAATGAAATACTAACAATCAAAGAATTCATCTCTAACAATAACTGTTAACATGAGTCATCCAATTTATATAGTGTTAATTCCTATTATTCCACTAGCCTGTTTTTTGGTTCTAGGTATTTTCGGAAGAAAATATTTCAGCAATTCAGCTGGCATCATAGGCACATTAGGATTATTAACCTCCACCCTATTATCATTAAGTACTGCTTACGAATATTTTTTTGTAAGTGGCAAAGTCAATGGAATTTTTCAAAAAATAGAAGTCATTAATTTTTCATGGCTCCAATTTAGCCCCGGCATATCCATTGATTTAGGAATTCTCATAGATCCTATTACTGTAATGATGTTAGTAGTAGTAAGTTTTGTTTCACTCATGGTTCATTTATTTAGTTTAGGGTATATGAAAGGCGAAACACGTTTCGCTACTTATTATGCATTCCTGGGACTATTTACATTTTCTATGTTGGGATTGGTTTTATCCTCTAATATTTTTCAGATTTATTTGTTTTGGGAATTAGTGGGTGTATCTTCTTTCTTATTAATTGGATTTTACTTCGAAAAGCAAAGTGCTGTTGCTGCATCTAAAAAAGCATTCATCGTAACCAGATTTGCTGATCTTGGTTTTTTAATTGGCATACTTGTTTTATCGTTCTATGCACATACTCTGAATTTTGGTATTTTAATTGAAAGATTAACAACAGTTGGGTCACCTTATTTAACTGCGATTAATGCGGCAAGTTTCTTAGGAGTTTCTGCACTTACATGGGGATTGTTATTGGTATTCATGGGTGGTGCGGGCAAATCGGCAATGTTCCCGCTGCATATTTGGTTACCCGATGCAATGGAAGGTCCTACACCTGTTTCTGCATTAATACATGCTGCTACCATGGTTGTTGCAGGTGTATTTTTAGTAGCAAGATTATTCCCTGTATTTGCATTATCTGATCCGGCAGCCTTGCATGTAGTTATGTATACTGGTGCATTCTCTGCATTTTTTGCAGCAGTGATTGCTTGTACTCAAACAGATATCAAAAGAGTACTAGCGTATTCAACCATGTCTCAAATCGGATACATGATGTTTGCGCTGGGCGTATCAAAATATAGCGGTGAAGACGGACTTGGTTATATGGGTTCTATGTTCCATTTATTTACACACGCTTTCTTTAAATCCTTATTATTCCTTGGTGCTGGTGCTGTAATACATATGGTACATAGCAACGAAATGAAAGATATGGGTGGATTAAGAAAATTAATGCCGATCACGCATATTAGTTTCTTAATAGCTTGTTTAGCAATTGCAGGTATTCCTCCCTTCTCAGGTTTTTTTAGTAAGGAAGAAATATTGATGGCATCGTTTGAATCCAATAAACTGGTTTATGCAATTGCTTTATTAACTTCTGGTCTCACTGCATTTTATATGTTCCGATTATATTATTCTATCTTCTGGAGTAAGCCTGCAGATTCGCATCATGGGCATCATGGTGAAGGAACTTGGACAATGAAAATTCCATTAATACTTTTAGCAGTCTTAGCAGTTGTTGCTGGATTTGTTCCCATTGCAAGCTGGATCACAGCTGATGGCAATGCCATTCATTCAAGCGTTCCAATTAGCTTTTCTATCTTACCAGTATCACTAGCATTAGTTGGCATTTTGTTGGCTACTAGATTATTTAAAACTGCCAGTGAATTACCAGAAAGAATTGCCATTCAGATGGGTGGATTATATAAAGCAGCTTCTCGAAAATTCTATATTGATGAAGTGTATTTATTTATTACTAAAAAAATATTATTCAACCTGATAGGCCGACCAGCTGCTTGGTTTGATAAAAATATTGTTGACGGTTTTATGAATTTGCTGGCTAAAATAACTGCTGGCTTATCAGAACTCATCAAAGGTTTTCAGTCTGGCAAAGTGCAGGATTACGCATTATATTTCTTTGGAGGTATCGCTGGATTAATTATTGCATTTATTTATCTGTGGAAATAAAATATAACACATGAACTTGACTTTATTCTTATTATTTCCTCTGTTCACTGCACTTGCAATTCTATTTGCGCAGAACCTGAAACAGATTCGCAGTATAGCATTAACTGGCGCATTACTTCAGTTGGTCCTAGCTGTGAAATTACTACTAACGTATAATGCGGAACGTGCTGCAGGCAATAAATCGCAAATGCTTTTTGAATATATCCAGGATTGGTTTGCACCACTACATCTGCAATATCATATTGGAGTGGATGGCATTTCTATTGCAATGATATTATTGACCAGTTTTATTGTTGTGGCTGGAATATTAGTATCCTGGAGTATGGAAACTTTATCAAAAGAGTTTTTCTTTTTATTGATTCTTTTAAGTTTAGGTGCTTATGGCTTCTTTATTTCATTGGATATTTTCACCATGTTCTTCTTTTTAGAAGTGGCCGTAATTCCAAAATTCTTATTGATAGGTATTTGGGGCAGTGGGAAGAAAGAATATAGTGCTATGAAACTGGCTTTGATGTTAATGGGTGGATCTGCTTTAATTATGGTGGGCATTTTTGGAATTTATTTTAGTTCTCATACATCAACTGGGGCGCATACATTTGATTTACTCTTGCTATCCAAGATGAATATTCCAATCGAGATTCAGAAAATGTTTTTCCCATTTGCATTTATAGGTTTTGGAATTTTCACGGCGATATTTCCTTTTCATACATGGGTACCAGACGGTCATGCATCAGCACCCACCGCTGCATCTATGTTCTTAGCGGGTATTTCAATGAAACTAGGTGGATATGGTTGTTTAAGAGTAGCTACTTTCTTAATGCCAGATGCTGCGCATGCTTATTCATGGGTCATCATTTTGTTAGCTACTATTGCCATCATATATGGGGCATTCGCTACGATGATGCAAACAGATTTAAAATATATCAACGCCTATTCATCTGTGAGCCATTGTGGATTTGTATTACTTGGTATTGGAATGCTCACACAAACTTCCATCACAGGTGCCGTGATGCAAATGGTTTCTCATGGTTTAATGACAGCTCTTTTCTTCGCTGCTATTGGAATGATTTATAGTAGAACCCATACTCGGATGGTTGCTCAATTGGGCGGCTTATTAAAAATCATGCCTTTTATTTCTACAGTTTTTGTGATAGCGGGTTTAAGCTCATTAGGCCTGCCAGGTTTTAGTGGGTTCGTTTCTGAAATGACCATATTTATGGGTTCATGGCAAAACACTGACCAATTGTACAGATTGGCAACCATACTTGCATGTGCATCCATCGTTGTTACTGCAGTGTATATTTTAAGGGCAGCTGGAAAAACGATTATGGGGCCAATCACTAATTCGCATTATGAACATTTATCAGATGCAAGCTGGAATGAGAAAATGGCAGCTTTGGTTTTGATCAGTGGCATCATTATCGTTGGTATGGCACCTTTTTTACTGATCAATTTAATACAACCAGGAACAGAAATTATTATCAATAAACTCGGTGTGGCGATTAATCATTAATAGTTGCATTTGAAAATTTGAAACTTACATTATGTTGAACGAATATTTACAAGTACTAAAATCTGAGTGGTTGATTATTGCCATTATTTTTATCTTTCTTTTTATAAAAGTAGGATCTAAGGAATGGAAGAATGAAACACTTTTGTATACTATCAATTTTTTATTGTTATTAAATCTGATCGCGGGTTTCTTTTATAACCTTCCGGGTAGTTTATTTAACGGAATGTATTTTTCTAATGACCTGATCTTTTTACAGAAGGATATTTTAAACCTGGGTATGTATCTGGTTTCTTTAATTGCATATCCATGGTTAAAAGAACATAAACATTTATTAGAGTTCTATATTTTGTTATTGTCGACATTGTTGGGAATGTTCTTTATGATTTCCAGTGGTAATTTATTGATTTTCTATCTGGGTCTAGAATTGTCTACTATTCCATTAGCAGCACTGGTAAATTTTGATCTTGAAAAAAGAAAGTCATCTGAAGCGGCTTTTAAAATGATTATTTCTTCTGCTTTTTCTTCGGCATTAATGTTATTTGGTATCTCCTTATTATATGGTGTTACAGGAACTTTGTTTTTCTCAGAAATAGCCCCTTTAATTCATGGTGGCCCGATGGAGATCTTTATATTCATATTAATACTCGGAGGTTTTAGTTTTAAAATGTCTGTGGTGCCTTTCCATTTATGGACAGCAGATGTATATGAAGGAGCCCCGGTTGTAGTTACCGCTTATTTATCTGTAATTTCTAAATCTGCTATTCTCTTCGTTTTTATGACGGTAATGTTTACCGTATTTAGAAATTTAGAACCCCAATGGTATTTCATGATTTTCTTATTGAGTGTACTTACCATCCTGATTGGTAATCTATTTGCCATTAGGCAGAATAATATGAAACGTTTCCTTGCATTTTCTTCTATTGCGCAGGTTGGTTTTGTTTTGCTGGGTCTTTCGGGTGTATCAAAAATGGGAATGACTTCAGTGATTTATTTCCTATTGATCTATCTGTTTTCTAACCTTGCTGCATTTGGTGTTCTAGCATTAGTTTCAGCAACAACGGGTAAAGAAAATATAGATGACTTTAAAGGATTTTATAAAACAAACCCATTCTTATCCTGGGTGTTAGCGATTGCCTTGTTTTCATTAGCAGGGGTACCCCCTACTGCCGGATTCTTTGGTAAGTTTTTCCTGATCATGTCAGGTGCAGAAAGAGGAAATTATGTGTGGATCATATTTGCAGCATTGAATATGATTATTTCATTCTATTATTATTTAAGAATAGTGAAAGCTATTTTCATGGATCAGAATGAAAATCCAATTCAGAAAATCATGGTTCCTGCATTACCAAGATTGGCGATGGTTATTTGTTTATTAGGTATCATCAGTACAGGATTTCTAAGTTGGATATACGATGCCATTTATAATCTTTGTAATTTTTAACTCATTTAAGATCCATTATTATGGCAATTAATTCAAATCATTTGTTAGAAGAGCTAGATGGTGTTAAGTGCATTATTGTAGAGAAAAATCTTAGTCCCGAGAGAGTTGCTTTTCTAAAACCTTTATTGGAATATAATACGTTAAAAGTTGTGGTAGTTGCTTCTCCCCCAGCTAAAGTAGTTGCACCAACAGTTCCTGTTGCAGAGGGTGAAGTTGTTGCTGTTGTTGCTCCTGAAGTACAAGCTCCAGAAACCTTTACAATGGGTGTTACAAATATGTTGTTCAATCCGATTAATGCCGTATTTGGCAGATTGCTTAGAACACCGGATGGACATATAGTTACTCCAGCTTTTTGGCATCAAAAGGAACCGGTTTCACATGACGAAATCCCTTACTACGAAAGATAATTAATCATTCAAGAATTAAATCTTAACATCCCAACCAAAATTTTCAATTCATTCATCAAATTGGAAATTTTGGTTGGGATTATTTATTTAATTTGAGCAATCGTAAAAGATAACATATGAAAAAATCAATCAGTTTCGTCATTTTATTCGTTTCTATGTCCATGATTCAAGCTCAGCTGAAATATCCAAACACTAAAAAAGTAGATCAAATAGACGATTATCACGGTACTAAAGTAGCGGATCCTTATAGATGGCTTGAGGATGATAATAGTGCCGATACAAAGGCCTGGGTTACGGCACAAAATGCGGTTACATTCGATTATCTATCTAAGATTCCATACCGTGACGGATTTAAAAAACGTATTGAGGAACTAAGTAATTACGCCAAGTTTTCAAGTCCTCAAAAAAAGGGGGATTGGTTTTATTTTTATAAAAATGATGGTCTCCAAAATCAGTCGGTACTGTATCGTCAGAAAGGTTTGGATGGCAAACCAGAATTGGTCTTAGATCCTAATAAACTAACTAAAGAAGGAACCACACGTTTAGTTGGTTTTGTTTTAGATAAGGAAGGGCGCTATGCAGCCTGGGGTATTTCTAAAGGAGGTAGCGATTGGCAGGAATATTATGTAAGGGATATGCAAAATGGAAATGATTTGATTGATACCATCAGCTGGGTAAAAGTTTCAGGAATTGCATGGCAAGGAAATGGTTTTTATTATAGCAGGTATCCTGCAACTGCAAAAGGAAAAGAACTTTCTACTAAAAATGAACATCATCAGGTTTGGTATCATCAGGTTGGAACAAAACAATCAAATGATCAATTAATATATGAAGACCTCAAAAATCCTCAACGATTTCATACTGTATCTACTTCCGATGATGAACGATTCGCTTTTCTTGTCATTTCTGATAGAGGAAAAGGATTAGATGGTAACGCTTTATGGGTTAGCGATCATCAATCGGCCGACAAAACATTTAAACCAATAGTTGCGGAGCCTAATAATTATAATTACAGTGTAGTAGAAAACGTTGGGAACGATTTATATATTGAAACAAATGATGCCGCACAGAATGGTAAGCTCATTAAAGTAGCTATTTTTCATCCAGAAAAAGCAAATTGGAAAACAATTTTGCCCGAAAAACCAGAACCATTAACTAGTGTATCTAGTGTTGGTGGCAAATTGTTTGCGAATTACCTGAAAGATGTTACCAGCAGAATTTATAGCTATGATTTTGAAGGGAAATTACTTTCAGAAGTAAAACTTCCATCTTTAGGAAATGCAGGAGGATTTGGAGGTGAAAAAACTGACCAGTTTACTTTTTATAGTTTCTCTACATTTAACTACCCTTCTACTATTTTCAAATACGATATTGCTACGGGTACCAGTACTGTTTTTCAAAAACCAATACTGGCTTTTAATCCATCTGATTATACAGTAGAACAAGTTTTTTATCCCAGCAAGGATAAAACGATGATACCTATGTTTATCGTTTATAAAAATGGTCTGAATAAAAATGGTAAAAATCCAACCATTTTATATGGATATGGTGGATTTAATATTAGTTCTACGCCTTCATTCAGTGCCGCTTTAATACCTTGGTTAGAACAAGGTGGCGTCTATGCATTAGCCAATATTCGTGGTGGTGCAGAATATGGTGAAAAATGGCATGAAGCTGGAATGAAATTAAAAAAGCAAAATGTATTTGATGATTTCATCGCTGCAGGAGAATATCTAAATAGTAAAAAGTATACCTCAAAAAATTATTTAGCAATCCGCGGTGGCAGTAACGGTGGATTATTAGTAGGTGCTGTAATGAATCAAAGGCCAGATCTAATTAAAGTTTGTATTGCACAGGTTGGTGTGATGGACATGTTGCGTTTCCAAAAATTTACGATTGGCTGGAATTGGATTGCTGACTATGGAACAAGTGATAATAAAGCAGAGTTTGAATCGCAATATAAGTATTCACCTTTACATAATATTAAAGCAGGCATTGAATATCCTGCAACTTTAATAACCACTGCAGATCACGACGACAGAGTGGTTCCTGCTCATAGTTTTAAATATGCTGCCACTTTACAAGAAATGAACGGAAGTAAAAATCCTACACTCATCAGAATTGATACAAATTCTGGTCACGGTGCTAGTAATACCGCAAAGAATATTGAAACCATGGCCGATATCTATTCCTTTATTTTGTTCAATATGGGTGTGAGTCCAAAATTATAATGAACTGATTTTAATAAAAAGCCCTTTAAAATATTTTAAAGGGCTTTTTATTATTTGTAAGTTTTTAATTGATGCTGAATACTTTCTTCTTTATTAAATGCATCTACTTCCCAGGGTCGAAATTCATATTCACTATTGGTAAGTGCCGTTAAATCATGCCCTTGCCAAATAATAGTGTCTTTGCAAACAATCAATTCATTTGACTCGTACTGTTTAATATGAATTAATTCATGGCTTATCATGGTGATTAATTCTTTTTTGGTTAACCCTTTCGCCACATGAATTATATAACCACCTTCCAGTTTACTCACATAGCCTTCAAGCTCATATCCTTTTGAAAAAGTTTTCTTTAACTCTTTATCTAAATTATGGATCACCACATTAATAGTATTGATATGCAATAACTCTAAACCCATTCTCACATAATGTTCAATATTGGGAACCTGACTATAGTTTACTATTCGGGTTGTATCCGAGTTTCCTTTAACAATGGGAGAGAAAATCGAAATTAGCAAAACGATTAAAAATATTCTAAACATTTTCATAAATAAAAGTTTAAAATGATTTATTAATGAATACTACTTCAATGTTAATTTTGCATTAAATTAATGTTATGTTTAAGTTACGAAATATGTAACAATAATCAAGAAAAAAAGTGATTTTTAAAAAAAAACTATTGGCAATACTTTTTTATCAATTCGAAAGCTTCCGTATCACCCAATAAACCGGCTTTATTCAAGTCAGCACAACCACTGGCCTTTTCTCCGATTTTTATTTTAATATTTCCTCGATTGTGAAAATATATGCCATTGTTTGGGGATAGCTCTATGGCTCTAGTATAATCAGTGATTGCTCCACTATAATCTTTGAGCGATTCTTTGCAAACACCCCTGATATTATAGGACTTTGCATAATTAGGGTCAAGTGCAATTGCTTTAGTTAAATCAGAGATAGCATCCGCATAACCTTCTAGTTTGGCTTTACACACACCCCTATTGTAAAAATAAAAGCCATCATTAGGATTCAGTTCTATCGCCTTGTCATAATCATTTACAGCTCCCTTAAAATCTTCTAGTTCAGTTTTACTATCTCCACGATTGTTAAAATAGATGGGTTCATAGGGATTGATTTCTATTGCTTTACTAAAATCTGGCAAGGATCCTTTGAAGTCATTTAGTTTGTATTTACTAGTAGCTCTATTATTAAAAGCATTGGCATTTTTAGGATCCAGCACGATTGCATAAGTATAATCTGATATTGCTCCTGTATAATCTTCCAGTTTAGCTTTACAAACACCTCGATTGTAAAATGCTCTTGGATCAGAGGGATTAATTGCTATTGCTTTAGAATAATCATCAATCGCACTTTTATAGTCCTTGATATCATATTTACTAACTGCTCTATTGAAATAGGCAGTATCGTAATTGGCTCTTAGTTCAATTGCTTTTGAACAATCAGCAATGGCGCCACTATAATCTTTTAATTGCCCTTTACTTGTTGCTCTGTTATTGTAAGCATTTGGATCTTTGGGATTAAGCTCAATAGCTTTATTATAATCCAAAATAGCTCCCATAAAATCTTCTAGTTTGGCTTTACACACTGCTCGATTGTAATAATTTTCAGCGCTTTTAGGATGAAGACTAATTGCTTTTGTAAAATCTGTTATTGCGCCTATATAATCATTCTTCTTTTCTTTAATAAGACCGCTATTGAAATATTCGTCGGTTGATTGCCCATATGAAATAAATGAAAAAGTTAAAAACTCAATCAAAATCAGGAACTTAATCATTCTATTTTTTTTATACAAAATGGTATAGCGTAATTTAATTTTTTATCTGATACAACATCAAATGAATGATTTGTCTTACATTTTTTAAAGCTCATTTTAAAGTTACATATATCCTGAGGCTTCATTTCAGTCAAAAACAACAATTTTGATGGCATTTACCTTAAAAAACAAAAGAGCCTATAAACTTTTGATTTACAGGCTCTTACTAAATTAAGGTGCGGAGAGTTAGGGATTCGAACCCCAGGACCTGTTACAGTCAACAGTTTTCAAGACTGCCGCAATCGACCGCTCTGCCAACTCTCCGGGTGCAAAATAATAGCAGTGGGATTGATATTCCAAAAAAACTATAAAAATAGATTAAAAACAGATGTGATTATTGTTTTAATAATCAATGGGATCAATAGTTTCAGGGGATTCAGAAACTAAAAAAATAAATATAATTATGATACAAAAACTGGTTAATCGGTTAAAAGAGGGCTTATTTTGAAACTTCTTCAATTTTCTCCACTACAATCAAATCTGCTATATCCACATTCATGGGCAATTGTCCTATTTGAACAATGGCACGTTTCCCGCGAATCTCTTTTACTTCACCAACCTGATAATTCTTTTTGGATTTCACTAATGATCCCACTTCAATATTTAGATGTAATTCTTTATACTTTAAATCCACTTTTTTTGCCAACTTATTCACTACAATCGTTTCCTTTTGCTTGAATAACAAATTCTGGAGATTTTTAACTACTTCATTTTTGTTCTCCGACTTCTTCCAATCCAACACTATTTGTTTCAGCTTACGCTCCATATCTTTTAAATATGCAATACGTTCCTCGGCTACTTTATTTTGATGTTTCAGTAATTCAACCTGTTGCTGGTGTTTTTCTTTCTCCAGAACATGCTGCATTTCTTTTTTCAATTGCTCGTTTTCTTTCAATAAACGATTCAATTGCTTTTTCTCTTTATCTAAATGTTGCAAATCTTGTTCCGTGCGGTTCAAAAGTTTATCTAACTTAAAGTGATCTTCTTCTACCAAGTCTCTGGCTCTTGAGATTAATTTTGGCGATAAACCAATCCTTTCTGCAATAGCAAAAGTATAAGAGCTACCAGGCTTACCAATCACTAATTTGTATAGGGGTTGAAGATTTACCTCATCAAATTGCATGGCGGCATTTAAAATCCCCGGGGTATGATTAGCCATCACTTTTAAATTCAAATAGTGCGTGGTAACAACTCCAAATGAATGTCTTCTACAAAGTTCTTCCATAATAACTTCTGCGAATGCGCCACCTAGACTTGGATCACTACCACTACCTAATTCATCAATAAAAAACAAAGTTCTTCCATTTGCGATTTCAATGAAATACTTCATATGTGTAAGGTGACTAGAATAAGTACTCAACTCAAATTCTATACTTTGCGTGTCACCTATATGAATAAATAATTGTTTGAAAATACCCATTGTTGACATGGCGCTAACTGGAACCAGCAATCCACTTTGCAACATCAATTGATTAAGACCAATAGTTTTCATGGTCACAGTTTTACCTCCAGCATTCGGCCCGCTAATAACAAGTATTCTACTTTTATCATCCAATATAATAGTAACTGGTATTGTTTTTTTACCTGAAGTTTTATGGTACAGGTATAATAATGGGTGATAGGCTTCTATTAAATGGATATGTGCTTTATCCACCAAATTGGGCAATTGACCATTCATATCTAATGCCAATTTTGCTTTACCCCGAATAAAATCGTACTCCCCTGCAACCGCTAAATAACTGGACAATAAGGGTGCATAAACAGACATTCTTGCAGTAAGGGCTCGCAGAATTCTATGTACTTCTCTTGTTTCTTCGTGTTCTAAATTAAACACTTCGTTATTTAATTCGATGGTTTCTTCTGGTTCTATAAAAGCAGTTTTCCGACTATCACTTTCACCATGTAGAATCCCTTTTATCTGCCGTTTGTGTTCAGAAAATACGGCTACTACCCTTCTGCCATTACTAAAGCTTTCATCAATATCTGCTGTATATCCAGCCTTAGCTAATTTGCTGATAACCTTATCAAACATGCGTCTCAACTCATTTCTTCTTCTGAATAAATTCATCCTGATCTTTTGAAGATCTTCAGAAGCATTATCTTTTACAGTTCCATTTTCATCCAGGATTTCATCTATATTTTCTATGATTTTTTTTTCGTAATAAGTACCTTCAATTACTTTCGACAAACCAGGGAAAGCCTGCCTACGTTCATTATCAAACCACCTAAATATAGAAGCTGTATTTTCTGTAAGCCTTCGGATTGGCATCCATTGCTCACCACCCAATAAAGCACCAGGAATACCTAAGAGTTTGATATCTTTTGACAAATTCAAAGAAAAATCATTGGGGAAATATTGTTGCAGCAAAATAATTTGCTTGTATTCGTTTGTTTGCATCAATTCCAATTCGATATACTCTTTCTTCGTATGAATACGTAGGTCATCTGCTTTAATCTTTCCGTATTCCGTAGCACAATGTGCTTTCAACAAAGATTTTACTTTATCAAATTCTAACTGTACGGCGGCTGACTCAGGATATAAACGCATGGAATCTTTAACTATATAAATTGGCACAAATGTAAGTCAGAACAAACTGGTTTTAAAAGAATACTAGAGATTACTTCTAATAAAAAAAGCATCCCTAAGAATGCTTTTATAAAAATTATAATTTGAATTATTTGGGGAATAATTGAATTAAGGCGTAGATACAGAAAATTAACTGTACTACTAATTGAGACACCAATAAAAAATAAGTGTAATAGGTTGCTTCCATCCACTGACGTTCAAAAGGCAGGCCCCAGAATGAACCATTTTCAACTGCGTTTGTTGAAATATTCAATTCGTATGTGAATTGAACTGATATTAATATAGCAATAGATAATAAAATATGAAACAATTCAAATGACTTATTTCCTGCTTGATACTGATTTAAAAATAAATGAAGTATAAACGGTATAATCAACATCGTCCAGGAGAAAAAAGAAACATTCCCAAAAGAAAATGAAAAATAAGTATTGGTATAACTTGTATTTAAATGGGCAGAACTTATCAGTAAATTTGCCAAGATCAAAATAATGACTGGTACAATCATTAATAGGATCTCTAGGTGATTATTGACCTGTTTTTTATTTCTTAATTGTAATAGCATATACAAAGGGGGCGGACGTGAACGTAAAAATAAGCTTTCTAGTATACATGCTATAAAAAAAAGTTCTAGTCGTATGATTGTAAAAAAAATGTTATTGTTATCTATCCTATTTTTTCAGTTTCGTATATTGTAACTATGAAATACATTTTAAAGAGCTTAATTGCACTTAACTTATTGATTATTATAGCATTAACCAGCTGTTCACAAACTCCTAAAACCTTAGCAAAAATGAATACTGAATCCATTCCTAAAGGAATACATACTGATACTGCAACCTTTGGCGAAGGCTGTTTTTGGTGCACAGAAGCTTATTTTCAACGCCTAAAAGGTGTATATAAAGTAATGAGTGGTTATGGCGGAGGTCATGTTGAAAACCCCAGTTACGAGGAAGTATGTGATAAAAAGACCGGACACGTTGAACTTTGCCAGATTATATACGACCCTAAACAAATCACTTATGATGAACTTTTAGAAGTGTTCTGGAAAACACATGACCCTACAACAATGGACAGACAAGGCAATGATGAAGGTCCGCAATATCGATCTGTTATCTTCTATAAAACAGAAACTGAAAAGGCAAAAGCCTTACAATATAAAATGGAACTTGATAAGTCAGGATCATGGCCTCGACCAATTGTAACAGCAATTGAACCTTTTAAAAACTTTTATCCAGCAGAGAATTATCATCAAAATTATTATAACGACAATCAAAATCAAGGATACTGCCGATTTGTGATACAACCTAAGTTGGAAAAATTTGAAAAAGTTTTTAAAAATAAATTAAAGCCTCATTAATCAACCCATCTTTAGTGTCCCATTAGATTAATTGATGTTCTTATCTTTATTCGATGAAAATCTTAATTCTTAGTTTATTGGTTGCCCTTAGTATATCCGTTTCAAATGCACAAAAAGCAGAGAAAACATTTACAAGGGCAGACACATTAAGAGGAAGTGTTGGTGCAGAAAGGGCCTGGTGGGATATTAAATTCTATGACCTACATGTTACTCCAAACATTAGCAATAAAACAATCCAGGGTTTTGTAGACATCAGTTATCAGGTTTTGGGGAAAGGTAAAACTATGCAAATTGATTTGCAACAACCTCTTGCCATAGATAGTGCTTTAGATTATCAACCAAAACTCCAAACTAATTTAACCTTTGAAAGAGAAGGTAATGTGTATTGGGTTCAATTTCCCAAAAATGCAAAAACCGGAGCAATAAAAACAATCAGGCTTTATTATAAAGGCATTCCTCAAGAAGCCAAAAATCCACCTTGGGATGGAGGAGTAACATGGACAAAAGATAGTTTAGGAAATGCTTTTGTTAGCACGAGTTGTCAGGGTTTGGGTGCCAGCATTTGGTGGCCATGTAAAGATCATCAAAGTGATGAGCCTGATCAGGGAGCCAGAATTTCAATTACTACTCCCGATACATTAATGGACGTTTCAAATGGACAATTAACGCAAGTAATTGATCTACCCAATACCCATCAAAAGACATGGGTTTGGGAAGTAAAGAATCCGATCAATAATTATAGTCTCTCCATGAACATTGCCAAATATGTATCATTTTCTGATACATTAATGGGAGAAGCAGGAATTTTACCTTTGAATTTTTATGTGCTCCCTGAACATTTATCAAGAGCAAAAATTCAATTTCAACAGGCTAAATCAATGTTACATTGTTTTGAATTCTGGCTGGGGAAATATCCTTTTTATGAGGACGGATATAAATTAATTGAAGTGCCTTATTTAGGAATGGAACACCAAAGTGCCGTTACATATGGAAATAAATTCAATAATGGATATTTAGGTAGAGACTTATCTGGCACCGGTTGGGGTTTGAATTGGGATTTTATCATTATACATGAAAGTGGTCATGAATGGTTTGGAAATAATATTACCAGCAAAGACATTGCAGATATGTGGATACATGAAGGATTTACAAATTTTACTGAAACCCTCTATACTCAAAGGGTGAGCGGAAAGCAAGCTGGATTTGAATACAATTTTGGAATTCGAAAAAACATTAGGAACCGCACTCCTATTATTGGTAAATATGGCGTTAATAATGAAGGCGGAAATGATATGTATTATAAGGCGTCCAATATGATTCAGACTATTAGAAATAGTATTGACGACGATAGTTTGTTTCGTAAAACTTTAAGAAACTTGCAGGAAGAATATTATCATAAAACGGTTACTTCTAACGAGATTGAAACTTTTATCAGTAAAGAAGCGGGATATAACTACTCGGCTGTTTTTGACCAATACCTAAGAAACACCAGTATCCCTGTTCTGGAATTGTCTTATCAAAAGGATAAGAAAAAATTATTCTTTAGATGGATGAATTGTGTGAATGAATTCGACCTTCCCATCACCTTAAGAACCGATAAGGATAAAAAGAAAATATTACCGAAGAAAGACAACTGGAATTCAATTGATATTACTGTAGAAGAAAATGGGTTCATTACTCCTGCAGCCATTGAATTCAAATATTATATTAAGGTGAAAGAAATTGCTACCATTGATTCATTATAGATAATATTATGGGAAGTATCCGAAAACAAACAATCATATCTAGTTTGCTGGTATATTTCGGATTTTTTATTGGAGCAATTAATATCTTTTTTTATACTAAAATCGGCAATCAGCACGGTGCTTTTACAGCAGAACAATTTGGCCTGACACGCATTTTTTTTGACTATGCTCAGAATATGTATGCCTTTAGCAGCCTGGGTATTATTCCAATTATTTATAAATTCTATCCTTATTATAAAGACAATTTAGCAGAACACGAAATTGACTTAATGAGTTGGGCAATGATCACTGCGCTATTTGGATTTCTATTGATTCTAATTGCAGGTTTCTACTTTGAGCCATTATTTGTTAAGCAGTTCTCTGTCCGATCACGATTAATTATAGATTACTATTATTGGATGTTCCCGTTTGCAATGGGGATGTTGTTTTTTTCTGTAATAGAAGGGTTTTGTTGGGGAATTCAAAAAACCGTGATATCAAATTTTTTGAAAGAAACTGGATTAAGAATATTTACCTTAATACTGATATTATTATTCTATTTTAAATTCATTTCTTTCGATTCATTTATTAAAATTTTTGCATTCTTATATCTCGCCATTTTTTTTATACTTGCGATCTATTTATATCAAACAAAAAGGTTGCACTTTCCTTTCAAGATAAGCCGTGTTACAAAAAAATTCAAGAAGAAAATTTTGGGTATGCAGGCTTTAATATTTGGTGGCACTTTAATCGCTTCCATTGCAGCAACAGTTGATAGTTTTATTATTGCCAAATTCATGGGACTTGCTGTGGTGGCGGTTTTCGGTTTGGCACAATATGCAGCCAATTTAGTTCAAGTGCCCCAACGAAGTATACAATCTATTTCAGCAGGTGTTTTATCCAGGGCATGGAAGGATAAGAACATGGTTGAAATAGAAAGGATCTATCAACGGTCTTGCATTAATTTATTATTGATAGCGCTTTTTATTTTTGGCAACCTTTGGCTGAATGCTTACCAGGGCTTGCAAGTATTGCACATTCAAAAAGAATATGAGGGTGGCATGGCGGTAATATTTATTTTAGGAATGGTGAGGATTATTGATGCTGGAACAGGACTGAATAATATGGTCATCAGCACTTCTACCTACTGGAGATTTGATTTTTATTGTGGCATAATTTTGTTAGCTCTTCGTTTACCACTTACTTATTATCTGATTATGCATTACGGCATTATCGGTTCTGCATTTGCAGAACTTATAGCTTATGGCTTTTATAATTTTATTCGGTATGAATTTCTTAGAAGGAAATTTAAAATGCAGCCTTTCAATGCTAAAACAGTTTATGCTATTTTATTAGCAGTATGCATTTACGCTTTTTGTTACTTTTTATTCAACAGTATTGATGGATGGATTGGCATTGTAATCAGAACAATTACATTTTCTGCTTTATTTGGATCAAGCATTTTTTATTGGAAAATTTCACCTGATGCGGGTCAGCTGTTATCGAATCTTAGACAAAGGATAAATAAGTAAGGATTAGTTTTTATTTAATCTTCCTCCACCTCTAAATTTAGGTTGCCAATATTTATCATTCAAATCACTGATCATTACACCCCCACTTGTAGCAGCATGCACAAATTTATTATTTTGAAGATACACCCCGACGTGTGTGATACTTTTATTTTTTCTGCCAGAAGTATGAAAAAATACCAGATCGCCTTCCTGCAGTTGACCATCCTCTAAATTTTGAGACGCGTTGAACTGTTCCTGAGCTGTGCGTGGCAAATTGGTTTTATATACATCTCTAAATAAGATCTGAGTAAATGCCGAACAGTCTAAACAATTTTCTGTACTACCTCCTAAACAATACCTGGTTCCCCACCATTTATCTATTTCATCCAACATACTTATATTGTTTAATCGATCTACTGGAACTCCGATTAACACAGAATACTTTAATTGGAGATAACTGGCATTCTGAACATTGAACAATGGATCACCCGGTGCAGGCTTGGCATTTTCAGTTCCCAAATTTCTGGTATGTGCAGTACTGGTTTTTTGTTTAGAGGTAACTACAGATCCAGGGGTAACTTCAATATCATCCAGAAATTCTGTTTTACCACCTGCTTTAGTTTTCTTTTTTACAGCCATACTACTGTTATTGTCTTTGGACGACAATTGCCGGAACGACCTACAGCCTGTAAAAACAGAAACTATACTTATAAAAAGAATTAAATATGATTTTTTCATACTAGTCATGCAATATAAGTGGTGCATCTTAAAGGGCAAAATACCTTAGAAAATATCATCCCAATTTTATGTTTAAATACGATTGTGGATAAATTAAGTAACATTTTTTTAAGGTTTCATTGTGGAAATATTTCCAGTTAAAGAAGATCGTTTGTAACGATATTTGAATAAATCAACCTGTTGAATGTCTCAATTTTCTCATTTACACGTACATACTCAATATTCATTACTGGATGGTGCAGCTAATATTGGAAGCCTTTTTGATAAAGCGGCAAAAGACAATATGCCAGCTGTAGCTATTACAGATCATGGAAATATGTTTGGCGCATTTGAATTTGTGAGTCAGGCCTGGAAGAAGACAAAAGTGATTGGAAAAGATGAGATGGGAAATGACATCTTAGCTCCTTTAGTAAAACCAATTGTAGGTTGTGAGTTTTATGTTGTGGAGGATCGTTTTGTGAAAACATTTACCAAAGAACTAAAAGACAAACGATATCATCAGGTTCTTTTAGCAAAGAATGCACAAGGTTATCAAAACTTAGTGAAGCTAACTTCCATGGGTTTTATTGAGGGATTGTATAGCAAGTATCCAAGAGTTGACAAAAAACTAATCGAACAATATCATGAAGGCATTATCGCAACCACCTGTTGTATTGGTGCATATGTGCCTCAAACCATTTTAAATGATGGAGAAGAAAAAGCTGAACAAGAATTCAAATGGTGGTTAGATCTTTTTGGAGATGATTATTATATCGAAATACAAAGACATAATATTAAGGAACAGGAAATCATCAACAATACATTGTTGAAGTTTGCCAAGAAATACAATGTGCCTGTAATTGCTACTAATGATAGTCATTATACCGAACGCGATGATTATAATGCACACGATATTTTATTATGTATTAATACGGGTGAAAAGCAATCAACGCCGGGTTTTGATGATTTTGTAAATGATGAGATTCAATTAAAAAATCGTCGTTTTAAATTTCCAAACGATCAATTCTATTTTAAGACTACGGAAGAAATGAGTCTTTTGTTTAAAGATATTCCAGAATCGATAGATAACACCAACGCGATTGTAGATAAAGTAGAAGTGTTGAATTTAAAGAGAGACATTTTACTTCCGGCCTTTCCAATACCAGAATCTTTTCAGATTCATACTGATTCAAATATGAATCAGTGGGAATATTTACAGCATTTAACAAAGGAAGGAGCACAAAAGCGTTATAATGAAATTACGCCCGAAATACAGGAGCGTCTCGATTTTGAGTTGTTTACGATTCGAACCATGGGGTTTGCAGGTTACTTTTTAATTGTAAGTGATTTTATTAAAGCTGGAAGAGAAATGGGTGTTTTTGTAGGACCCGGAAGAGGTTCTGCTGCTGGAAGTGTGGTAGCATTTTGTATCGGTATCACTAATATAGATCCTATAAAATATAATTTGCTTTTTGAAAGATTCTTAAATCCGGATCGAAAGAGCATGCCCGATATAGATACTGATTTTGATGATGAGGGCAGACAAAAAGTGATTGATTATGTTGTAGATAAATATGGCAAAAATCAAGTAGCACAGATCATTACCTATGGTACCATGGCTGCGAAAATGAGTATCAAAGATGTGGCACGTGTAATGGATCTTCCATTGGTTGAAAGTAATATGCTCGCGAAGTTAGTACCAGATAAACCAGGTACCGAATTGCGTAGGGTTTTGCACGCACCTTTTACAATAAAAGAAGGTGAAAAATTAAATCAGAAATCTTTTGAGGAAAAAGAGGGCTACCAGCAGGAAGACCTTGAAAATATTAAAAAACTCAGAGAGATTTATGCCGGAACGGATATTCGGGCACAGGTTTTACGAGAAGCTGAAAGACTAGAGGGTTCTGTAAGAAATACCGGCATCCATGCTGCGGGGATTATTATTGCACCTCGGGATTTAACGGATTTGATTCCAGTTGCTATTGCCAAAGACTCACCACTCTGGGTTACACAAATTGAAGGAAGCACCATTGAAGAAGCTGGTGTAATTAAAATGGACTTTTTGGGTTTAAAAACCCTTTCTATTTTAAAGACTGCTTTAGAATTGATCAAGCAAAATCATAAAGTTATCATTGACCTTGATACCATCCCTTTGGATGATGAAAAGACTTTTTTGTTGTATCAACGCGGAGAAACAAATGCCACATTTCAGTTTGAAAGTATTGGAATGCAAAAATATCTACGCGAATTAAAGCCCGACAAGTTTGCCGATTTGATAGCTATGAATGCTTTGTATCGACCCGGGCCAATTGCCTATATTCCAAATTTCATTGATCGTAAGCATGGAAAGGAAGCCATCACATACGATTTAGCAGACATGGAAGAATATTTGGCAGATACGTATGGAATTACCGTGTATCAGGAACAGGTGATGTTATTATCTCAAAAAATTGCCGGATTTACTAAGGGACAGGCAGATGGTCTGCGTAAGGTCATGGGTAAAAAAGATCGAAAGACCCTCGATAAAATGAAAGATTCATTTTTGCAAGGTGCAATTGCAAAGGGCCATGCGATAGATAAATTAGAGAAAATATGGACCGACTGGGAAGCATTTGCTCAATATGCTTTCAATAAATCACATAGTACTTGTTACGCTTATGTGGCTTATGAAACAGCCTACTTAAAAGCGCATTATCCGGGTGAATATATGTCGGCAGTATTGAATCATGCGGGTGGTATTGAAAAAATTACCTTCTTCATGGAAGAGTGCAAGCGAATGGGCATCAAAGTTTTGGGACCAGACATTAATGAATCATTGAAAGGTTTTGCCGTAAACGCAAAGGGTGAAATCCGTTTTGGTATGGGAGGAATTAAAGGAGTTGGTGAAGCTGCAGTAGAATACATTATTGAAGAAAGAGAAAAAAATGGTTTTTATACAGACATATTTGATTTTATCTCAAGGGTTATTCAGAAGAGTGTAAATAAGAAATCCTTAGAATCACTTGCTTATTCAGGGGCATTTGATTGCTTTACTGCTTATCATCGTGCTCAGTATTTTAATATTCCAGAAGGTGAAAAGCTAACTGGGTTAGAAAAAATAGTGAATTACGGACAAGCGAAACAAGCGAATAGTATTGGCAATAGTAATACGTTGTTTGGAAGTATGTCTGCTGATATGGAAGTTCCCATTCCAAAAATCGCCATTTGCGATCCCTGGACATTAACAGTATTATTGGATTACGAAAAAGAAGTAACTGGTATGTTTATGAGTGGGCATCCACTCGACCACTTTCAGTTTGAATTAAAATATTATGGCATCACCCGAATCAATGATTTTAATGAGATCAAAGAAACACTTCATTTACAGCCAAACCCGGGTAGGATTATAAAAGTGGCTGGATTAATAATTGATGTACAACACCGTGTAACAAAAACGGGAAAGAACTTTGGATCATTTAGTATGGAAGATTATACAGGCAAAACTGAATTCCTGCTTTGGAGTGAAGATTATATCAAATTCCAAAACTATTTGGAAAAAGGACAAAACGTTTTGCTGAATGGAATATTCCGGGCAAAATACAATCGTCCTACTGAATTTGAATTCAAAATTCATTCCATGTCACTTCTTGAAACAGTAAAACAAACACTTACTAAGAGTATTGATATTACGTTAAAGCCATCTGCTGTAACCAATGAGTTAGTGAATTTTATAGATAAGAACATGAAGGACAATCCAGGCAAAACCTCTTTGAGAATTAATTTATATGAACCCAAAGAGAACCTAAAAGTAAGTTTATACAGTATGGAGAAGAGCTTTTTAATGAATGAAGACATGGCAGGTTATCTGTTAAACAACCCTGATTTAGATATCCATGTTGGTTTGGCAAACTGACCTGATGTCAGTATAACACTGCTGCAAAGTCATTAATCACAATGGTGGAAAAGTCAAATCAGCATAAACGAGTCTTTGGATTTATATTTGACAGTATCTAATTATTACAAATAATAAAAAATCAATAAAAATGGCTTTAGAATTAACCGATGCAAATTTTCAGAGCACTGTGTTAGACAGCGATAAATTAACTATGATCGATTTCTGGGCTGAGTGGTGTGGACCATGTCGCGCAATCGGACCTGTTGTAGAAGAATTATCAAAAGAATATGCAGGAAAAGTAAATGTGGGAAAAGTAAATGTTGACCACAATCCAAACTTAAGTGTTACTTATGGTATCACTTCAATACCAGCAATCTTGTTTATCAAAGGAGGTAAGATCGTTGATAAGCAAATTGGTGCTGTACCTAAAAGTGTTTTAGACAAAAAGATACAGGCGCATTTATAGTTTGCAGAAAAAAAACTTATATGAGAGGCTTCCTTGGGAGCCTCTTTTTATTTGTATCTACTTTCATTATTATTATTTCATTATCTTCCAAGCTGATTGATTTTGTTAATTGTATTACTATGGAACGCTTTCACGGCTTATTAGGGATCATTTTGATTTTAATGATTGCTTTTTTGTTTTCAAATAACAAGAAAAGAATCAACTATAGATTAGTTATTAGCGGTATCATCTTGCAAATAACCATTGCGGTATTGGTTCTAAAAGTACCTCCGGTAACCTGGTTTTTCCAACAATTGGGACACGGGATGGAGAAAATTGAAAAATTTGCAAGAGAAGGTGTTTCATTTGTATATGGTGGAATTATGGTAGCCGCTCCTACTGGTGTTCAGAATTTTAATCAAGGTGGTTTTGTTTTTGCTTTTAGTGTAACGGCAACCATCATTTTAGTTTGCGTATTAGTTGCGATCTTATATCATTTCGGTGTGATGCAGCTGATCGTATCAGTTATTGCAAAAGCTATGAATTTTATTATGCGTGTAAGTGGCGCAGAAGCTTTAAGCAATGTGGCAAGTGCATTTGTGGGCCAGGTAGAAGCACAAGTTATGATTCGCCCCTATTTAAGTTCCATGACGAAGAGTGAATTATTAGCCAGTATGAGTGGAAGTTTGGCATGTATTGCCGGGGGTATTTTAATTGTGTATGCGAATATGGGTGCCAAGGCGGAATACTTGCTAACTGCAAGTTTGATGGCTGCACCCGGTGCATTAGTGATTTCAAAAATTGTTTTTCCTGAAACAGAGGAATCACAAACAATGGGTAAAGTAAAATTGGAAGTAAAGAGTCCGTATAGCAATATCATTGATGCTATTTCACATGGCGCCAGTGATGGGATGAAAATCTCTATCAATGTAATTGCCATGTTAATTGGGTTTATTGCATTGATTGCATTTATCAACTGGGGAATGGGATTGATTTATCCAGGACTTACATTAGATTCTTTGTTTAGTAAATTATTTTTTCCAATGACTTGGGCGATGGGTGTACCCTCGGTTGATGTAGCAAATGCTGCTACATTATTGGGACAAAAACTAACCATCAATGAGTTTGTTGCATTTAATAATCTTACATCAAAAGCAGTTCCCATAGTTTCAGAAAAGGGTTTATTAATTGTAAGTATTGCCATCTGTGGCTTTGCAAATTTTAGTAGTGTAGGAATGCAAATTGGTGGAATCGGGGAGTTAGCACCAACCAGAAGAGCAGATTTAGCAAAATTAGGATTGAAAGCCTTACTCTGTGGTACACTTGCATCTTACCTATCTGCAAGTATTGCCGGAATCTTAATGTCATAAAATGAATGACTTTTAGCATTTAATGCTAGTAAATTTGGTTTATTTTTGCTAAAATTTTCAAGGCATGATGAATCAGCAATCTGGAATTGGGGCATTAGTAGAAAATGCAAAAGATGAACAATTAAAAGCTATTGGTTATAAAGTATTAAACAAAGAGCGCATCAGTTTTGATGAAGGTGTTGTTCTATTTGAAAAAGGCTCTCTCTCCTATCTTGGTGCTCTAGCTAATTGGGTACGTGAACAGAAACACGGCAATAAAACTTATTTCAATCGAAATTTTCATATTGAGCCAACAAATCTCTGTGTTTTCAGCTGCAAGTTTTGTGCTTATTCAAAATTATATGCTCATCGTGAAGAAGGTTGGGAATTGAGCATTCCACAAATGTTAGATATTGTTAAAAGCTACGATAGTAAGCCAGTTACTGAAGTTCATATTGTGGGTGGTGTACATCCTAAAATGGATATGGCATTCTTTATTGAATTATTGAAATCTATTAAAGCTCATCGACCAGAATTACATATTAAAGCCTTTACTCCAGTTGAGTTAGATTATATGTTTCGGAAAGCAAAACTTAGTACGGAGGAAGGAATGAAATTAGCACATGAAGCAGGCCTGGATTCTTTACCAGGTGGTGGAGCTGAGATTTTTCATCCCGAGATTCGTACACAAATTTGTGAAGATAAAGTAGATGCTGATGGTTGGTTAGCAATACACGAAGCCGCACACAAATTAGGGATGCATAGTAATGCCACATTATTATACGGACATATTGAAAAATACTGGCATCGGATTGATCATATGGAGAGATTACGTCAGTTACAAGATAAGACAGGAGGCTTCAATACATTCATTCCATTAAAATTCCGGAATAAGGATAATGATATGAGTTATGTGCATGAATCATCTGTTATTGAAGACATGAAGATGTATGCTGTATCTCGTTTATATCTCGATAATTTCCCGCATATCAAATCTTATTGGCCCATGCTTGGTCGTCAAAATGCGCAATTATCATTAAGCTTTGGTGTGAATGATATTGATGGAACCATTGATGATACTACTAAGATCTATTCTATGGCCGGAAGTGAAGAACAGAGTCCTGCCATGAATACTGCACAACTCGTAACATTAATAAAACAGGTAAATCGACAGCCAGTAGAAAGAGGAACATTATACAATGAGATTCGTGATTATTCTACCATTGAATTAGCTGAGATCGAATCGAATCCTTTGTTGAACTAATACATTTATATCATTCATAGATCCATCAGCATTCAGGTAAGCTGATGGGTATATGAAATGCAAGTCCTCCATCTGAGGTTTCTTTGTATTTGCTATTCATATCAAGAGCTGTGTCCCACATGGTTTTAATGACTTTATCCAAACTTACTTTTGCAAAATCTGGTGAACTCTGCAGTGCCAGTTGAGATGCTGTGATTGCTTTGATAGCGCCCATGGTATTTCTTTCTATACAGGGTACTTGAACGAGCCCCCCGATAGGATCACAGGTTAAACCTAAATGATGTTCCATTGCAATTTCTGCGGCCATCAGGCATTGTTTTTGAGTACCGCCCATCGATTCGGTGAGCGCTGCCGCAGCCATGGCAGAAGAAACACCAATTTCGGCCTGACATCCGCCCATGGCGGCGGAGATCGTTGCTCCTTTTTTAAAAATGCTACCTACTTCAGAGGCTGTTAATAAGAACCGAATAATTTTCTCTTCCGTATATCCATCACAGAATGCAATAAAATAAAGTAGTACTGCAGGAATAACCCCAGCTGCTCCGTTTGTTGGAGCGGTTACGACCCTTCCAAATGAAGCATTCTCTTCATTCACTGCCAATGCAAAACAGCTCACCCAATCAAGTATATAATTAAAATTATGTCCCCCGCTTTTTATTAATGTTAACCAATTCTCAAAATCTGTATAGGGTTGATTGTTCAACAACTTTTTGTTTAAAGCAGCAGCCCTTCTTTTAACTTCCAAACCACCCGGTAATTCACCATCCGTTTTACATCCCCTGAAAATACATGCTTTCATTGCCTGCCAAATTTCCAATACTCCTTCTCTTGTTTTAATTTCTGACCTCCAGGAGGATTCATTTTCTAATACTACATCACTAATGCTCAAACCCTGCATACACCAATGTTGTAAGTCATCTGCTGTATTAATTGGAAATGGTAAATCAATTTGATCTTTCTTATTGGCCCCTTGATTTTCTTTTACAATAAATCCCCCACCAATAGAAAAATATGTGTCACACCAGGAATTGCCATCTTTTAATGCAACTAAAAAAGAAAGTCCATTTGGATGAAAACTCAGGCAATCATTTATTAAAAAATGAAGGTCATTTACTGTGTCAAATACCAATGGGATAGTACCACCTAATTTCAATTCCTTTTTTTCCTGAATAGCTTTTATTTTTGGAGTTATACTATTTACATCAATTGTAACAGGATCTTCGCCACAAAGTCCTAACAGAACTGCGATATCAGTTCCATGGCCTTTTCCTGTTTTAGCAAGAGAACCATATAGCATGATCTTGATAGATTGAACATCATTTAGATCAGCGCGCAGTTTAATTTGTTCTACACAAGCCAATGCGGCTCTCCAGGGTCCTAAAGTATGAGAACTCGAAGGGCCTACTCCAATCTTAAACATATCGAAAACAGAAATAGACTCATGTGGCATAAGGCATCGTTAATTGATATTCAAAATTAAGTGAAGATGCCGCTTCTGAAATTATTAAAAATTATTCAATAAAATGGGGAGAAATTTAGAGGAAATAAGGTTTTTAATACGAGATCTTTGAATAGTTTTTCCGAACTTCGCCCTCCAAATTAATTAGCACAATATCAAATACAAATTATGGAACTCTCTTCTCTATTAGACAGGTTTGCGGAACCAGAAACATTGAAAATGGCCAAATTGGGTCGTGAATTAAGAGCTCAAGGAATTGACGTGATTGATTTAAGTTTAGGTGAACCGGATTTTGATACCCCTCAGCATATTAAAGACGCAGCAATCAAAGCTATTAATGATAACTGGAGTCACTATACCCCCGTATCTGGTTTTCTTGATTTAAGAGAAGCTGTTTGTACAAAATTAAAGCGGGATAATAATTTAGATTATAAGCCTGAAAATATTGTTACTTCTACAGGAGCTAAGCAAAGTTTAGCAAATACTATTTTAGCATTGGTGGATGAAGGTGAAGAAGTAATTATTCCAACACCATATTGGGTAACCTATTCTGAATTAGTGAAGATTGCTAGAGGGAAAGTTGTTGAAATCAGAACTACTG
Organism: Bacteroidota bacterium; assembly: GCA_037127755.1. Classification (GTDB taxonomy): domain Bacteria; phylum Bacteroidota; class Bacteroidia; order Chitinophagales; family Chitinophagaceae; genus Sediminibacterium. The sequence goes on along the minus strand of JBAXXT010000001.1, from coordinate 48,166 downwards.
TTGAGAACCAATTTAAATGTACCCCTGCAGAATTAGAAGCGGCCATCACCCCTAAATCAAAAGTGTTTATGTTTTCTTCTCCATGTAATCCTTCTGGAGCAGTTTATACAAAAGCAGAATTAGAAGGTTTAGCGGAAGTATTTCGTAAGCATCCAAATTTGATCATCCTTTCTGATGAGATTTATGAGTATATCAATTTTGAAGGGAAGCACGAAAGCATTGCACAATTTGAAGACTTAAAAGATCGTGTTGTTTTGATCAATGGTTTGAGTAAAGGTTTCGCAATGACTGGCTGGCGTTTAGGTTATATAGCAGCAAACACCACCATTGCTAAAGCTTGTGAAAAATTGCAAGGTCAGTTTACCAGTGGAACCTGTTCAATTGCTCAGAAAGCAGGCGTAGCAGCACTTTTAGGCGATCTTAAACCCTCTGTAGAAATGACAGAAGAATTTACCAGAAGAAGAGCTAAAACGCTTGAATTGGTAAAATCAGTACCGGGTTTTAAATGTTTTGAACCGCAAGGAGCATTCTATGTGTTCCCGGATGTTAGTTATTATTATGGCAAATCAAACGGAATGGAAACCATTAAAAATGCAGCAGATTTTAGCATGTATCTTTTAAATACTGCTCATGTGTCGTCTGTAATGGGAGATGCATTTGGAGAACCTCACTGTGTTCGTTTTTCTTTTGCCAATAGCATGCCGAATATAGAAAGAGCCTGGGTAAGAATTAAAGATGCTTTGGCTAAATTGAACTAATAATAGTAAAAAGTATTAAAAAAGCTTCTGAGATAATTCAGAAGCTTTTTTATTTATTTACTGATCTCTTTTTCTTCTAAGAGATAATCCTTTTTAAAATACCATTTCTCAAAATGATATTCAATTTTATATCCAACTACTAGTTTAGATGCTTCACTAAAATGTATCGTTAATTTGTATTGTTGGTTTTTAATCCCTTTCAGCCAAGATTCTTCTAAATGCTTATTTGTGGTATCCATTTTTGCATCACCAAGATAGTTATTCACTACACTTGAATCTTGCATCATTGGAATATTTCGCCATGCATATGGAATAGAAATTTTGGCAGCATTGGGCACTACATATGTAAACACAAAAACATAGAACAAGCATAATAATAGTAGCATTGCGCCAATGGAGATAAAAACAGTTTTCTTTGACATCTTTTTGAAATTTGAAATAAAAACTAAAACAAACTGCTATCAAACCCATAATCCCTTTCTACCAAACATATCCTGGTTTTATAAGAAGTATACCATTTATCTCTTCCCATTTGCTGTGCCACTAAATGTTCTGAAACAGATTTCCAATTTTTAATGGCTTCCAAACTATCCCAGTAAGAAACAGTGATACCAATCGTATTTCTGGCAGACTCATGGCCCAAATAACCGGATTGTTGTTTAACAAGTTCATTCATTTTTTCTGCCATGATGCCATACCCTTCTGAATCATCTGCGGCTATTGAACTAAATATTACTGCATAATAAGGAGGTTTGGGTGTGGTGGCAATCATAATCCAATAAATTTATTGTGTAAATCAAGTACTTGTTGCGTAAGCATTTGTTGATCGTCGTTGGTTATTACAAAATCACATAGTTTCATTTTAATGGTATCTGATACTTGTCTATCAATTCTTTCTAATACCTCATTTCTGTTTAAACCATCCCTTTTCATCACTCTTTGTATACGTAAAAGTTGTGGTGCAAATACTCCTATCACATAGTCTAACCCGGCTCCGGCACCAGCTTCAAATATGAGTGCTGCTTCTTTAATAGCATAGGGTGCTTTTTGTTCTACAAACCAATCCTCTGCAAATTGTAAAGTTAAGGGGTGCACAATTGCATTCAGGATATTCAACTCGTATGGATCCTTAAAAACTTTATTAGCCAACCATTTTCTATTCAAATGACCACCTTCAAAAATAAGTGCCCCAAAATGATCTATCAATTGCGCTCTCAGTACCAGATCATTTTCCATCAAATCTTTAGCAACAGTATCAGCATCAAATACAGGTATACCTAATACTTTAAAAATATTAGCTACGGTAGATTTACCACTTCCTATTCCTCCTGTTAGTCCGATTTTGAGCATAAAAAATCCGAAATTCGATTACTCGAATTTCGGATATAAGAATTGTAATAAAGAATTATTTCTTCTCAACCTCTGTTTTATTGATGGCAGCAGTCCATTCCATACTAATAGTAGATTTTTCTATCTTCAAATAGCTACCAGGACTCACTTCTAATTGCAGCGTTCCGTCTTCATTAATTTTATTGATTGTACCATGAATACCCGCTATAGTAACAACTTTGCTACCTTTTTGCATATCCTCGATAAATTTCTTTTGTTCTTTTGCTTTTTTTGCTTGAGGACGGATCATAAATAACCAGAATACCAATATGATGGCACCCATCATTACCAACTGCACCATACCACCGCCCTGCTGTGGATTACCTGCTAATAAAACTGAATTCAAATACATTTTTTTTATTTTTATTTTTAATAAGACGTTTGCAAATAAACAAATTTTATATTAAAGCTTCTTTGAAGAATTAGCTGCTGCATTTGCAGATTCAATAATCCCAGTAAAAATCAGGGTTTTATTGATGCCATTTTTAGAATTTGTAGTCACAAAAATACTCTTCCTAACTTCTCCTGGATGTGCTTTATTGCTATCAAATGAACCCATTACAAAACCAACACCACCTGGCGGAATGGCTTCTTTTGTATAATCTGGAACCGTGCAACTACATCCAGCTTGCACATTGGAAATTGTCAAGGGTTTATTTCCAATATTGCGCATTCTAAAAGTAACAACTTTGGTTTCCCCAATCGGGATCGTTCCAAAATTAACGATGGTATCCAACCATTGGATCTCCGTAAAATTACTTGAATCTGCTGCTGAATATGGATTTAAATGAATAACTGGACTTGGGTTTTTGCAAGCAAAAATCACAAGCATAGAACCAATTAATAATAGCCCAATGAATGATTTCATTTGATTATGATTTGTTTTTAAAGTTTACTTTATGAATTTCTCCTTTATCCATAAACTCTTTATGGATATTATCCAGAATTCCGTTTACAAATTGACCACTTTGAGCGGTACTGTATTCTTTTGCAAGATCAATATACTCGTTAATGGTAACTTTTGTGGGGATGGTGTCGAAATATAATAATTCACAAACACCTAACCGCATCAGGATCATGTCCAGCAAAGCAATTCTCTCCGCATCCCAATTTTTCAACTTTGGCTTGATGAGCTCAGCCGTATATTCTTTTTTTTCTATGGTAGTAGTTAAAAGTGTTTTAGCAAATTCCCATTTTTCAGCTCCAATCATCTGCTGTAAATCATAACTGGCGGGCTTATGAAGATAATTAAGTACTAGTTGATCCATCATTTCGGCGTCATCATCCCAGTTTGAATATAATTCTTCAATATGGTTGATAAAGTCCTCATTAGGAAGCATAAATGCTGTAAATATAAGTTTCAAAATTTCCTTTTCCTTACTCTTATCCCTGCTTAGTTCATGGATATAGGATGTATATTTTTCACTTTTTGCAAGTTCTATATACACTTTTTTCAAAAGATCTCGATCAATTTTCAAGGATGGTTTATATTGTTCGATGGCTTTTTTATAGCTATCGGTCTCCAATATCTGCCATAAAATTTCGTTTCCTGCAATCTTAATATTTACGTTTAAATCTTCTTCTGATGGCAGATTTTTGGCTGCCCTAAATGCGGAACTAGTTTCCGCATATCTAGCCACTTCTGTAATGAAATAAATGAGATAAACAAACAGGTCGCTAGTTTGGTCAAGATGCTTCTGTAACTGGCTGACAGGGTTTTTAAATGATATCGGACTATGGCCTGACTCTATCATGTACAGTAACTGCATTACTTTAACACGAATATTTCTTCTACTGATCATTGATAAGAACTTATTTTGGGAGCCGCAAAGGTATTGGTTTCGAACCTCCTTTCAAAATGAAAATGGTTTCTATTTTACAATATTGGCTTGATTTTAAAGCAATTCGATTCATCCTAAGAACTGGCAACCTCCATTTTTATGAAAAATTGACACAGCCATTTCCCAAAACTTACCCATCTTTGCGCCGTTTCTGACAGTCTATGTATAAGCTTTGCCCTAACCTGATAGGTTTCTGAAAATTTGACCTAATTCTTCCTTATGGCATAATTATCGATGACATACAGTACATTTTACTCAATCAATTAAAAAACCTATAAACACATGGCTAAAAAATTGCAAGTTACTCCGCTTCACGACAGAGTAATCGTTAAGCCTGCAGCTGCAGAAGAAAAAACTGCTGGTGGAATTATTATTCCAGATACTGCTAAGGAAAAACCTCAACGTGGAATCATTGTTGCAGCAGGAACAGGTAAAAAAGACGAACCAATGACCGTAAAAGTTGGTGACAATGTTTTGTATGGCAAATATGCTGGAACAGAAATCACTATTGAAGGACAGGATTTGTTGATCATGAGAGAAAGCGATATTCTGGCGATTGTTTAAAGCGTATTTCAAGTAGGAAATTAAATTCCTTATTTGTTCTACAATTTCAAAAATTCCAAAAAATAAAAATATTATGGCTAAACAGATTTTCTTCGATATCGAAGCAAGAAATAAAATGAAAAAAGGCGTTGACACTTTGGCTAACGCTGTTAAAGTAACGCTTGGACCAAAGGGTCGCAATGTGGTTATTGAAAAAAAATTCGGTGCGCCACAAGTAACTAAAGATGGTGTTACTGTAGCAAAAGAAATTGAATTAGAAGATGCTATTGAGAACATGGGTGCTCAGATGGTGAAGGAAGTGGCTTCTAAAACAGCGGATATTGCTGGTGATGGCACTACAACTGCAACTGTATTAGCTCAGGCTATTATTGGTGAAGGTTTGAAAAACGTTGCTGCAGGTGCTAATCCAATGGATTTAAAGCGTGGTATTGATAAAGCAGTTGCTAAAGTAATTGAAAGCTTAAGAGCTCAATCACAAACTGTTGGAACCGATACTAAAAAAATCGAACAAGTTGCTACTATCTCTGCAAACAGTGATAGCGAAATTGGCAAGTTGATTGCGATGGCAATGGCTAAAGTTGGTAAAGAGGGTGTAATTACTGTTGAAGAAGCAAAAGGAACTGACACTACAGTTGATGTAGTAGAAGGTATGCAATTCGACCGTGGATATATCTCTCCTTATTTCGTTACCAATAGCGAAAAAATGGAAGTTGAATTACAGAATCCTTATATTCTGATCTACGATAAGAAGATCAGTGCTATGAAAGATATCCTGCATATTTTAGAGAAAGTTGCTCAAACTGGTCGCCCGTTAGTGATTATTGCTGAAGACTTAGAAGGTGAAGCATTGGCAACATTGGTAGTTAATAAATTGCGTGGTACTTTGAAAGTAGCTGCAGTTAAAGCTCCTGGTTTTGGTGATCGTAGAAAAGAAATGCTGACTGATATTGCTATCTTAACTGCAGGCACTGTAGTTAGTGAAGAACAAGGTTTCAAATTAGAGAATGCAGACCTTACCTATTTAGGTCAGGCAGCTTCTATTACAATCGATAAAGACAATACAACTGTTGTTGGTGGTAAAGGCAAAAAAGCTGATATCGTTGCACGTGTGAATCAAATCAAATCTCAAGTAGAAAATACTACATCTGATTACGATCGCGAAAAATTACAAGAGCGTTTGGCTAAATTAAGCGGTGGTGTTGCAGTTCTTTATGTAGGTGCTGCTACAGAAGTTGAAATGAAAGAAAAGAAAGACCGTGTTGATGATGCATTACATGCTACACGCGCTGCTGTTGAAGAAGGTATTGTACCTGGTGGTGGCGTTGCTTATATCCGTGCAGTTGAATCTTTGGAAAAACTGAAAGGTGCAAACCAAGATGAAACAACAGGTATACAAATCATCAAACGTGCTATCGAAGAACCATTACGTCAAATCGTTATCAATAGCGGTATTGAAGGTTCTATCGTAGTTCAAAAAATCAAAGAAGGTAAGGCCGATTTTGGTTTTAATGCACGAACTGAAGTTTACGAGAACCTGTTTAAAGCAGGTGTTATCGATCCTACTAAAGTTACTCGTGTAGCTTTAGAAAATGCAGCATCTATTGCAGCCATGTTGTTAACAACAGAGTGTGTGATAGCTGACAAACCAAAACCAGAATCTCCATCTCATGGTGGTGCTCCTGATATGGGTGGCATGGGTTATTAAATAAAACAAAGTAGGTAACTCCTACTGAAAATATAAAAGCCGTTGAATTTATTCAGCGGTTTTTTTTTGATTTTTTAGAATTTTGAATTTTGAATTAGTATTTAATTTTGTAATACCCCATTACAATATATAATTGCGCCAATCCATAAGTGAGCATCACAAAAATATCAAAAGAAGGATCTTGCAAATTGAATTTGTTGATCGCTAATAATCCATCAGACAAAACAAATAATACAGCCCCTGGAATAAAATAATGAATAGCAGCATGATTGTATTCAATCGATTCCGCAAGGTTCGCAGAAAGAATGGTCATGGTTGCTATTAAGAGCATATACACTATGATAGGAATAAAAAAAGTACCCGCATTTTCTTTGATAATAAATACAATAAATGAACAGGTAACAGATAAGATCAGTAGTGCTATTTTGGCAAATTTTGCCTTTTTAATACTCATACTATTTAGTGTATAAAAATAAATACCATTGCTAATATGGGTGATCATAAATCCAAGCATCCCAAAAAGAAAAAACTGGGCGCCATCAAATGCTAATAATACATCACCAGAAAAAGATCCTATTAAAGCAATGATGGGAAGAAGAAATGTTTTACTACCCTTATTTCCTGAAAAATTTAGCGTAAACAAGAGCATTAAAAATGGAACTAATAAAAGCTTGGAATAAAAACGCCAATCATTTAGTTCAAAAAATATAAAAAAACAGTGTGCGAAAAGTATCAGGAGATATAGTAATATCCCTCTTTTCTTAAGAAATTCCATGGCTTGAATCGATTTGGCTAAAATAAATTTAGCCTAAAGAAAAGTTAGATTAACGTTTTGGGCCATTTATTTCTACAGGTTTTAGTAATATTGCGACATGCCGAAAGAAGCTGATAAGGATTTTTTTGAAAGATGGTCTGCCCAAAGAGATAGTTATAAAAATGCTGCTCGACCATTTTTTATAGGATTATCCGCCGGAATTAGCATTGGAATAGCCATTTTATTGTCGATTTACCTTGGTTGGTACCAAAGAGCAAATATGGAATTAAATAATAATCTGAACCCCTTTATTTTTTTAATTGCCATTATCGGGATTTCTATTTTTATGGCATTTATGTATCGGAATTACCAATGGGAAAAGAACGAACAACGATATTTATCCATTTTAGCAAGAAAGAAACAAACAGAAATCCATCACTAGATGCAGCCTAAAAGCATAAATATGCGTCTTAACACCTAAACCCCAACATGAGAAAACTGATTTTCGTATTACCGGTATTTTTATTAGCTGCTTTATCCTGTGGAAAAACAAGTACTTCAGGTTGTACGCCAGCTACTGTAGCTTCAGAACAAACGGCGCTGGTAAGTTACTGCACCACCAACACCATCAATTATACAGCACACAGTTCTGGAATATTATATGAAATTGTAAATCCTGGAACAGGAAATACCCCTACTTTAACTTCACGTATATTTATTACATATACTGGCAAACTATTTAATGGTACGGTTTTCGATTCACAAAGTAATGCCACTTTAACTGGTTGGACATTGAACTCCTTAATAGATGGTTGGAAAATAGGACTTCCATTGATAAAAAAAGGTGGACATATTAAATTAGTCATCCCATCATCATTGGCATATGGATGTGTTGGATCGGGTACCACTATTCCTTCAAATACACCTCTTTTCTTTGATATTAGTTTAGTTGACGTACAATAAATAGGAATCTGCCTTAATTAAGGAGGTCTCAGAGCTAAAAAATGGGCACAAATAACAATTTGGGCTCGTTTTTTAGCTTTTTTTGCCTTATTACGATCCTTCCTAAACCAAACTATTCACAGGAAGGAATTATTCATTCCCATTCCCCTATCTTTGCCGCTCTAAAAAAAATTGTAAACCGTTACTTATATGCAACTTAAAGGTTTAGTGCGCTTCTTTGCCATTGCTCTGATTTTGATCTGTCTGTATCAATTGTCCTTTACATGGATTGTTCGTAACCACGAATCTAACATGGAAGCCAAGGCTGATATTTGGATGAAGCAATTTGCAAGCCCAGAACAGAAATACCCTTCAAACAAAGAACAACAATCTGTTTACACAGATAGTCTGAAAGAATTAAAGAAAGAACGATTAACTCGTTTGCTCGACAGTACGAAAGATGTTAGCCTCGCTTTTGGTTTTACCAATTATAGAAGTGCTAAAGAAAAAGAGTTATTGTTAGGTCTTGACTTACAAGGAGGAATGAGTGTAACGATGGAAGTTGGTTTGAGCGACTTGCTTAAATCACTTGCTAACTACACTAAAGATCCTGTCTTCACGAAGGCATTGGATAAAGCTGTGGTAAGAAAAGCGAATAGTGGAGCTGATTTGATTTCTTTGTTTAAAGAAGAGTTATTGTTAGCAAATCCTCAGGCAAAATTGGCGCCTTATTTTGCAACCAGAAGTAACGGAAAAGTTAAGTTTGATGATAGCGATTCTAAAGTAACAGAATATTTAAGAGAGCAAGCTACTTCAGCTTTCAACAATACCTATCGTATTCTTCGTACTCGTATAGATCAGTTCGGAGTTTCTTCTCCAAATATCAATCCTGATCCTGCTAAAAGTATTATCAATATTGAATTAGCTGGTATTAATGATAAAGAAAGAGTTCGTAAATATTTACAGGCAACTGCAAACCTGCAATTCTTTGAAATGTATACTTTGGAAAGCAAAGACGTTCAAAGTGGCATCGTTGCTGCTGATAAAGCTGCACAAGAATATTTAAACGGAATTAAATCTACTGATACTGTTTCTACAAAAATAGATACAACCAAAAAAACTGCAATTGTAGCTGCTAAAACTGCAGACACTTCAAAAACAGCCACTATCTCAACGATCGCTGCTGATACTAAATCTGCAACAGCAAAAAAAGACACTACTAAAGCTAAATTGAATGAATCACCGATTGTTCGTTTAATTCAATTTGCTCAACCTTATCAGGGTCGTGGTGGAAAAACAATTTTCCCTTCTAATCTTGGATATATTCAAACAAAAGATACAGGTCGCTTAAATGATTTCTTAAGAATGGATATTGTTAAAAACAAATTCCCTTCTAACCTAGCGTTCATGTATGGCAAAATGGATGCTTCTGATGGTAAAACAAAAGATATCCTGATGCTTTATGCCATTAAAACATTAGATAATGGTCAGGCTGAATTAGAAGGCGACCATATCACTAATGCAGGACAAGACTATGATGAAAGAGGCAAGATTGCTATCAAAATGAACATGGACAAGATTGGTACCAATATCTGGGCTAAAATGACTACGAGAAACGTAGACAAACCAATTGCTATCGTTCTTGATAATTTTGTTTACTCTGCACCGAATGTAAATGATCCGATTACTACTGGTAATTCTCAGATCAGTGGATCTTATACTTTAAAAGAAGCACAAGACCTTTCTGAATTATTAACCAGTGGTAAATTAACAGCTCCTGCAAGAATAGTTGCAGAGCAACAAGTTGGTCCTACATTGGGTAAAGAGTCAATTAAGGGTGGCGCTATGTCGTTCTTGATTTCCTTTATTGTAATTTTTGCTTTAATGTTATTGTATTTCAACACAGGTGGTTGGGTAGCTAACATGGCATTGATTTTAAACTTATTATTTACCATTGGTATCTTAAGCGCTTTAGGCTTTACTTTAACTGCACCAGGTATTGCTGGTTTAGTATTAACCATTGGTTTAGCCGTAGATACGAACGTAATTATATTCGAGCGGATTAAAGAAGAGCTTACTAAAGGAAAGAGTTATCAAAACGCCGTTAATGATGGTTATCAACGTTCATTGTCTCCTGTATTGGATGCACACGTTACTACCCTATTAACTGCCTTGATCTTAGCATATTTTGGTCTTGGCCCGGTTCTTGGTTTTGCCACCACACAGATCATCGGTATTTTATTGAGTTTGTTCTGTGGTATCCTAGTTTCAAGATTAATCACTGATTGGTATACAAATAAGAATCGTCACTTCGAATATTTCACTGGCATTTCTAAGAAAATATTCAAACACGCATCTTTTAAATTCATTGAATACAGAAAGGTTGCTTATGGTATTTCTGTAGTAGTTCTTATACTAGGTATTGGATCTTTCTTTAATGGCTTCAAGCAAGGTGTTGAATTTAAGGGTGGACGTAGTTATACCGTTAGATTCGATAAACCTGTAAAAGAAGAAGATATCAGATCTACTTTAAAAACAACTTTTGGTGAAGATGTAATCACCAAAACGGTTGGATCTGCTAATCAAATTAATATCACTACAGCTTATAAAATCACGGAGAGTGGTAACAATATTGATTCATTGGTGGAGAATAAATTATATACTGGTTTAAAACCATTTATACCTGAGACAGTAACTTTCTCAGAATTCGAAAGCAAATACAAACAAGGATCACAAACTGTTTTACCTACTATTTCTGATGATCTTAAATCAGGAGCTGCAAAAGCGGTAATCTTCGGTATCATCATTATTTGTTTGTACATCTTTATTCGTTTCCGCGACTGGCGTTATTCTTTGGGAACTATTTTCTCCTTGTTACACGACGTTTTCGTAACCTTGATTGTATTCAGTTTCTTCAAAAATATTGTACCGTTCCCATTAGAAATAGATCAGCACTTTATTGCGGCGATATTAACGGTAATAGGTTTTTCTATGAATGATACGGTGATTGTGTATGACCGTATTCGTGAAGACAGCAAATTGATGAAAGGTGTAGACAATGGTACCATCATTAACCGTGCCATCAACGAAACATTGAGTCGTACTATCATGACTTCATTAACCGTATTCTTAACCATCCTGATCCTCTTCATCTTTGGTGGTGAAGTAACACGTGGTTTTGCATTCGCTATGTTAATTGGGGTTATCACAGGTACCTACTCTTCTATTTTCGTAGCTGCTCCAGTATTGGTTGATTTTGCTAAGAGCAGACCTCTTGGAAAAAACACTGATGATAAGAAAAAGTAATTAATCTTCTATATTTTGAAAGCCCGTCCTGATTTTTCATGACGGGTTTTTTATTTTAATTAAAAGAAAATATTTTTATGATGTAATTTTAACATTCATTATTTTTGATCTGGCATAAGTTTGCAATGCTTTTCTATGAAAGTACTAAGCAAAAATATTACCCATTTTATCATCATAATAGTTGCTTTGCAATTATTAAATCTTAGTATATACGCCCAGGATTTTACTCCGCTATACAGTAATCAAGCAACTACTGAAACCAATATTTCAGAAACAGTCGTTGAATATATAGTAGAAGTTATAATGGGTCATACGAATGCATTTCCTGAGCAATCTCAGCACCATAAAGACCTTCATTTTCATAAACATATTGATTACAAAGTCATCAATAGTTTTATAAAAAGTAATAGCACTAAAGCAGCACTAATTTGTAGTAAGAATAATTATCAATTAATGGATTATTCATCTGTACCTATAGGTTACGTAGCTGATATAAACCCTCCTCCTCCCAAAGGGAAAATTTGATCTGACTGGCACTTTATTGTTCCTATTTTTTTTATCTTAAATTATCATACATGCATTTTGTTTTCAAACGAAAACCAATTTTGGTTATTTGTTATTTGATACTATTTCAGTTTTTAGTGAACTCAAAAATTGAAGCTCAGCAAAACTATCCAGATACAATAAGATTGAGTTTACCAGAGATGGAAAAAATATTCCTTGATAGCAATTTAACACTGCTTGCAGGACATTATGGTGTTGATGCACAAAAGGCGCTTATCCAACAAGCTAAGATCTGGGACAACCCAATGTTGAATACGGATCAAGTAATTGCTGCAAATGGGAAGTTTTTTCCCTATGGTAAAAACCCAGATGGTTCATATAGTGGACAATATTTTATTCAGATACAGCAACTAATTAAGACTGCTGGGAAAAGAGGTAAATTAATAAACCTAGCAACTACTAATGCAAAATTAAGTGAACTCCAGTTACAGGATGTTTTAAGAAATCTTCGATATCAGCTAAGATCTGATTACTATACTATTCAACAACAATTAGGAATTAAACAGATCTACGAAACTCAAGAATTTCAGCTTAAAAAATTGTTGACTGGGATGGATGCACAATTAAGTGCTGGGAATATTGCACAAAAAGATTACTTGCGAATTCAGGCATTATTAATTGCATTAGAACAGGATATCACAGAGTTAAATAAAGATTTAGAAGATAATCAACGTGATTTAAAAGTATTGTTGCAAATTAAAAATTCTGGTTTTCTAAAACCTATTAATAATGCAACATCTAGCCCTTTTAATTTACTTAACGCAGAAATCATATTTGATACTGCCAAAATATCTAATCCAAATTATCTGTTACAACAAACTCAAACTGTTTACCAACAGCAAAATTTGTTATACCAAAAATCATTAAGAACACCTGATCTTACACTTAGCCCGAATTTTGATCGAAATTCAAATTTCGCTCCAAATTATTTTGGATTAGGTATTTCAATTCCCCTCCCGATAAACAATACTAACAAAGGAAATATCAAATCAGCAGAATATAGTATCAAACAACAGCAAACCATAACAGCAAGTGCCGAAACTGAATTGTGGAATAATATTAATAGTGCTTATCATAAACTTATAATGACTATTAAACAAAACAGTAATAATCAGAAAGATTTTTATTCGAAATATCAAGCAATGTATCAGAATGTTTTACAAAGTTATCAAGGCAAACAAATTAGCCTCTTGGAATTTCTTGATTTCTTCAATGACTATACCGCATCACAACAAAGACTATTACAACAAAATCTGAATTTGCAATTAGCAAAAGAGGAATTGAATTATCATACAGGGGTTGACTTACTTAAATAATAAATACAGTTTACGTTATGAAATATGCATCTTTTTATACCATTGTAATTGGATTTACAGTTTTAGCATCTTGCAAAGAGCCAGAAAAAAAAGCAGAAGAATCAAAAATTGTTTGTGTTAGTGATTCTATGCAATCGAGAATTACGCTTGATACTGCTAAACTCAGTAATATCAGTAATCAATTACAATTATCTGGTGAAGTGGGATTTGACGAAAACAAAATAGTAAAAGTATTTCCTTTTAGTAGTGGACAAGTAATTGAAGTTAAAGTTTCAATAGGTGATAAAGTAAATGCTGGTCAGGTTTTAGCAATTATTAAAAGCGCCGATATAGCAGGTAATTATAGCGATTTAAAAACAACTTCATCTGACGTGGCAATAGCAAAACGTCAGATGGATAACGCAAAGTTATTGTTTGAAAAAGGGATTAGTAGTGAGAAAGATTTTGAAGAATCAAAGGAGAATTATCAGAAAGCATTATCTGCAAATCAAAAAATTCAGGATGCACTTAAAATTAATGGTGGCGGAAACACAAATTCAAGTGGTATTTATACTGTAAAAGCTCCAATTGGAGGATATATTGTTGAGAAAAAAGCGAATGCCGGAAACTTCATTCGCCAGGATAATACGGAGAATCTCTTTACCATTTCTGATCTTAAAGACGTATGGATTTGGGCCAACGTTTTTGAAACTGATATTTCTAAAATTCATGAAGGTTTTACAGCCATTGTAAAAACATTGGCTTATCCAGACAAAATATTTATAGGTAAAATTGATAAAATAAGTGAAGTACTGAGTCCAGATAATAAGGTGATGCGTATCCGTATCAATTTGCCAAATGAAAGACTATTGTTAAAACCGGAGATGTTTACGAATGTATTAATTGAGAATACGGAAAAATTAAAAGCAGTAAGTATCCCATCAGATGCAATGGTCTTTGAAGGCGGAAAGAATTATGTGGTTTTATTTAAATCTAAATGTGATTTAAAATTGCAAGAAGTTCAGATTTTAAAAACAGAAGAAAAAAGAAGTTATATCAGTAGTGGATTAAATGAGGGTGAAATTATCATTTCAAAAAATCAAATTTTATTTTATACTGCGATTCTTGAAAAACAATAACCATTTCTTTCAATCTTCAATTTAATTCGCATGAATAAATTTATAAAAAATATCATATACTTTTCTTTAAGACACCGATATCTCATATTCTTTTTTACAGGAGTTTTAGCAATTATCGGAGTTATAAGTTATAAGAATACCCCTATAGAAACATTTCCCGATGTAACCAATACACAGGTTGTGATTATTGCACAATGGCCTGGGCGAAGTGCAGAAGAAGTTGAAAAATTTGTAACCATCCCAATGGAAACAGTTTTAAACTCCGTGCAGAAAAAATCTAATCTTAGAACCACTTCTGCATTTGGATTAAGTTATACTCGTATCATATTTGATGATGATGTTGACGATGCATTTGCACGACAACAAGTGTTAAGCAGACTTGGTGGCGCTGATCTTCCAGATGGTGTAAAACCAGATGTACAACCACCCTATGGTCCAACAGGTGAAATTTATCGTTATACCTTAAAAAGTTCCACAAAATCAATTCGGGATTTAACTACCATTCAAAACTGGGTACTTGATCGTCAGTTCAAATCAGTACCTGGCGTTGCGGATGTGAATAGTTTTGGTGGAGAAGAAAAAGTATTTGAGTTAAGTGTAAATCCTAGTCTATTAAGTAAATACAATTTAAGTTCATTGGATGTTTATACTGCTGTAACTAAAAGTAATGTAAACGTTGGTGGTGATGTAATTGAAAGAAACGGTCAATCCTTCCTTGTTCGGGGTATCGGTTTATTAAATGACATCAAGGACATTAATAATATCATTATCACAAAAATCAATGGCTTACCCATTTTAGTGAAAAATGTGGCAGAGGTAAAAGAATCGGGTAAACCTAGATTGGGGCAAGTTGCAAGAGATAATAATACGGATGTAATCGAGGGAATTATTGTGATGCGTAAAGGTGAGAATCCTGCGATTGTTTTAGATAATATTCGGGCTAAGATTAAGGACCTTAATGAAAATGTATTACCTCGTGGTGTAAAAATTGATACGTTTTATGATCGTACCAACTTAATGGATTATTGTACAGAAACAGTTATCCATAACCTTTTAGAAGGTATAATTTTAGTAACAGCTATAGTATTATTATTCATGGCTGATTGGAGAACTACTGTAATTGTAAGTATCATTATACCTCTCTCGCTCCTATTTGCATTTATTTGTATGCGCATCAAGGGAATGAATGCCAATTTACTGAGCATGGGTGCAGTAGACTTTGGAATTATTATTGATGGAGCAGTTGTAATGGTAGAAGGTCTTTTTGTTGCTCTTGATAAACGAGCCCGTGAAGTTGGAATGGAAAAATTCAACAAATTGGCCAAGCTTGGATTATTTAAAAATGTGGGAAGCGAAATGGGAAAATCCATTTTCTTTTCAAAATTAATTATCATTACCTGTTTGATTCCAATTTTTGCATTTCAGAAAGTAGAAGGTAAAATGTTTTCCCCTTTGGCTTATACTTTGGGATTTGCTTTATTGGGTGCATTACTTTTTACGCTTACACTTGTTCCAGCACTTTCAAGTATTTTACTGCGCAAAAACGTAAGAGAAAAACATAATCCGATTGTTATATTCTTCGAAACAATTGTTTCAAGATCTTATAAAATGGTTATGAAATGGCCGAAAACAAGTTTGTTGATTGCATTATCTGCAATGATGCTTACTTTTTTTTCTGCTAAATTCCTGGGTACTGAATTTTTGCCTCAATTAGATGAGGGCGCCCTATGGGTAGAGAGCGAATTACCTATGAGTGTTTCATTAAATGAAGCAAACTTTATTGGTAATACGATGTCAGATATTCTTCATCGCTTTCCAGAAGTTAAACAAACACTTTCACAAGTGGGAAGAACCAATGATGGCACTGACCCTAAAGGATTTTTTAATGTACAAATTCAGGTGGATCTAAAACCTAAAAAAGAATGGCGAAAAGGATTGACTTCAGAACAATTGATTGATGAAATGGATAAGCAATTAACAAAATTACCAGGGATTGTTCTAAACTATTCACAACCTATCAGAGACAATGTGGAAGAAGCGGTTGCAGGAGTTAATGCCGCATTAGCAGTGAAGATATTTGGTCCTGATTTTAACACACTTGATTCTCTTGCTAAAGCAACTTTAAAACAATTACAAACAGTGAGAGGAATTGAAGATCTGGGCATACTTAGAAATTTAGGCCAACCCGAATTCAGGATTGAACTGGATCAAAATAAAATGGCGCTTTACGGAGTTAACATTGCGGATGCTGAGTCTGTAATTGAAATGGCTATCGGTGGTAAAGCAGCAACTACATTATATGAAGGTGAAAAAAGATTTGATGTGCGTATAAGGTATCAGAAAGAATATCGAGATGATCAAAAGAAAATTGAAAATCTAATGGTACCTGCAAGTGATGGCGCGAAAGTTCCATTGAAAGAAATTTGTTTATTCAAATCAAGTACAGGTCCAGCATTTATTTATCGTGATAATAACCAACGATACATTGCGGTAAAGTTTTCAATTCGTGAAAGAGACTTAGGAAGCACCATTGAAGAAGCTCAAGAAAAAGTAAATGGCAAAGTAAAATTACCTAAAAATTATACTGAGACATGGAATGGTGAATTTGAAAATCAAACCAGAGCTTCAGAAACACTGGCAAGAGTGGTTCCCATTTGCCTATTAGTAATTTTTGTGATTCTGTTTATCACTTTTGGAAATGTAAAAGATGCCATGCTTACTATATTAAATGTACCATTTGCTTTAATAGGAGGAATTCTGGCATTGCATATCACTGGTATCAACTTTAGTATTAGTGCCGGTATTGGCTTCATTGCATTATTTGGTGTATGTATCCAAAATGGAGTAATCCTGATCAGTGTATTTAGAAAAAATCTTGATTTAAAAATGAGTTTAGAAGATGCAGTTTATCA
The DNA here is from genome assembly GCA_037127755.1 of Bacteroidota bacterium. Lineage (GTDB taxonomy): Bacteria > Bacteroidota > Bacteroidia > Chitinophagales > Chitinophagaceae > Sediminibacterium. The sequence goes on along the minus strand of JBAXXT010000001.1, from coordinate 30,997 downwards.
AGGTGTTATTTCTAGAGTCCGCCCAGTTGTAATGACCGCTTTAATGGCTGCCATTGGACTTCTCCCTGCAGCCATGAGTACAGGTGTGGGTAGTGAAACTCAAAAACCACTGGCCATAGTGGTTATTGGAGGATTAATTACTTCCACTATTCTAACCCTTTTAATACTTCCTGTTATTTATAGTTTGGTACACAGATTCATTCATAAAAGAGAAAATATGAAGCTGTTGAAAAAAATGGGCGCCGTTTAAGCCAAATGAAAACGGCCTTCTATGACGCAGTTAATGGCCGTTTTCATTTTTTAATAAATTTATAATAAGCTAAATTAATTTTTAGACGAATCTAAATATTATATTTGAGTATGCTAAAATTATATTCCACTATTATTGTACTATTATTATGTCAATTAGGGCTTACTCAAGCGGATTCATCCCATATTAGGAATCATAAATTGTCTATTCATGGACAAATAACTATCATACCTCAATATCATTTTAAATTTAATGCTGCTTATTCAGGTGATAATAGTCTGCAAACAAGTGAACCTACAAGAACTTCATTCTCTACTACCCTATTTTTAAAGTACAAACCCTTAAAATATTCTTATATCGTATTTAATCCAGAAGCTGCTGGGGGAAAAGGTTTAAGTAAAACATTGGGGATCGCAGGCTTTAGTAATGGCGAGGTTTACCGGGTAGGTGACCCTACTCCTAAACCATTTATAGGAAGACTTTACTGGGAGCAAAGAATCCCTTTAAGTTCCGAAATGGAAAAAGTTGAGGATGATATCAATCAGATAGCTGAATCTACAAACAAAGATTATATTTCAATCTTAGCAGGAAAATTTAGCCTGACTGATTTTTTTGATGACTCACAAATTAGTCACGACCCTCGAACACAATTTTTTAATTGGGCTTTAATGGGTAATGGAGGTTGGGATTATCCAGCAAATACAAGAGGTTATACAATGGGTACTGTAGTGCAAGCACTTTATAAAAATTGGGCAGTAAGAACTGCATTTACTACAGTACCAAAGGAGGCAAATGGTCCTGATCTTGAATTCAAATGGGGAAAAGCAATGGGATTTGTTTTTGAAATTGAAAGAAATCATCTATTTCAAAAATCAGCCACACATTATAGTACCATTCATGTAGGCTATTTCATAAACTATGCCCGAATGGGTAATTATCAATTAAGTATCAATGATGCCATTTCTACTTTCCCAGGTATTCCAGATATCACCAATACAAGAATGTATGGAAGAACAAAGTGGGGGTTTTATGGCAATATTGATCAGGATTTGGGAAATATTCACCTATTTGCCAAAGCAAGTATTAATGATGGTAAAAATGAAAGTTGGGCCTTTACTGAAATTGATAAAAGTGTTACCACAGGAATTCAATTTGATGGTGTTTTATGGAAAAGATTGCAGGACAAATTTGCATTTGCCTATATCAACAATAATTTATCAGCCACGCACAAACAATATTTAGAAAAAGGCGGTTATGGTTTCCTGATAGGAGATGGGAAATTAAACTATGGTGCTGAACAAATCATTGAAGTTTATTATGCTTTGCATGTAACAAAGCAAATATTCATAAGCCCTGATTACCAATTTGTGATCAACCCTGCTTATAATAAAGATCGAGGCCCGGTACATATTATCGGGTTAAGATTGCATACAGATTTCTAAAAAAAAACCACTCGAAAGTGGCGAATAATGATTTATTCTAAGTTGCTATACTGCAAAAGAAGTACCACATCCACAAGTACTGCTTGCATTTGGATTTGTGAATGTAAACCCACGACTATTTAAACCCCCTTTCCAATCTACTTCCATACCGTATAAATAAATCTGATGACTTTTATTCATAATGCAATCAATCCCTTCAATCTCAAAAACTTCATCACCTTCCTCCTGCTTGTCAAATCCTAACACATAAGTCATTCCACTGCAACCACCTCCTTTCACTCCTACTCTTAATTTTTGAGTGGCATCAAATCCTGGCTCCTCAATCAATCTTTTAATTTCTTCCACTGCTCCTGATGTGAGTTTGACTGGCACAATTACTGCTGCTTCCATAATTTGTATTTATGAGGCAAATTTACAATCATTCTGTTTCAAAATTGTTAAGTATGTTTTCGATAACTGGAAATTCATGGTTCGAGGCTGCTTTATCCTATTTTTGCTGAAATTTGGGATATGTTAGATACGACAATGTTTTTTACCATTTTGATCGGTGTTTTAATTGCAGGATTAGCCGGATGGCTGATCTTTTTACAAAGAAAGATATCGGCTGCCGAGAAATCAGCTAATACTCAGCACAGTGGTTTACAATTACAGGCATATGAAAGATTAACAGTTTTAGCAGATCGGATTGCCTTACCCAATGTAATTAGTCGTTGCAATATCTCAGGAATAAGTGCAAATGAGATGCAGGAATTACTAACTAAACAAATCCGTGAAGAATTTGAATACAATATTAGTCAGCAGATCTACGTAAGTCCCGACGCATGGAAATCTTTAAAAAAATTAAAAGATCAAAACCTTTTAATCATTAATCAAACTGCTAGATCCTTAACAGAAAACGCGAACGGATTAGAACTCAATAAAACGATTCTGCATTTATTATTGAATGATAGTAAAGCCGATCTTCACAACTTAGTGTCAGAAGCGTTGAGCTATGAAGCAAAGAAACTCATGTAATCATATTTAGATAGAAATAAATCACGCATAAAACTGCTTTCTTGCTTAAATTTGATAGAGGATCAAATGGATGTATCCTTCTACATCAAATGCAGTTACAATGAGCGAGAAAAAATGCTTCACGGACAGTGGTATTGAAATCAAGAAAGTTTACTATTCAGCACCTACTTCCAGTTATAAAGATATTCCTGGAGAGTTCCCATATACCCGCGGTGTACAGCCTGATATGTACCGTGGTAAACTTTGGACGATGCGGCAGTATGCAGGATTTTCTACTGCAGAAGAAAGTAATAAACGGTATCATTTTTTATTGTCGCAGGGTGTTATGGGTTTAAGTGTGGCTTTTGATTTACCGACGCAAATTGGATATGATAGTGATCATGAACTTGCAGAGGGAGAAGTGGGTAAAGTAGGTGTAGCAATTGATAGTATCGAAGACATGGAATTACTATTTGCAGGCATCAATTTAGAAGAAGTATCTACTTCCATGACGATTAATGCAACCGGATTTATTTTATTGGCATTTTATGTAGCGCTTGCAAAAAAACAAGGAGCCGATTTAAAAAAGATATCAGGAACGATACAAAATGATATCCTAAAAGAATATGCAGCAAGGGGTACTTATATCTATCCTCCAAAGCCTTCTATGCGCATCATTACAGATATCTTTGAATGGTGCGCGAAGGAGGTTCCCAAATGGAATACCATATCCATCAGTGGCTATCATATTAGAGAAGCCGGCAGTTCTGCTGTTCAAGAAATTGCTTTTACACTAAGTAATGGCAAAGCTTATGTAGCAGCAGCACTTGCAAAAGGGTTAGACATCAATGTATTTGGCAAAAGACTTTCATTCTTTTTCAATGCACATAATCATTTATTTGAAGAAGTTGCAAAATTCAGGGCCGCGCGTAGAATGTGGGCAAAAATAATGAAGGATTTAGGCGCTACCGACGAAAAAGCAATGATGCTTCGTTTTCATACACAAACAGGTGGCGCAACACTTACGGCTCAACAACCTCTAAATAATATTTGCAGAGTAACCATTCAAACGTTGTCGGCAGTTCTTGGGGGCACTCAAAGCTTACATACAAACGGATATGATGAAGCGCTTAGTTTACCAACCGAAGACGCAGCACGTGTGGCACTTAGAACACAACAGATTGTAGCTTTTGAAAGTGGTGCTACTGATACTGTTGATCCATTAGCTGGTAGTTATTTTGTAGAATCACTAACGGATGAAATAGAAAACAAAGCACTAGCTCTTATTGCTAAAATTGATACAATGGGTGGAAGTGTTAGTGCCATCGAGGCAGGATTTATGCAAGATGAAATTGCAAAAAGTGCATATGCTTACCAGAGGAATATCGAAAGTGCTGAAAAAATAATCGTAGGTGTAAATAAATTCCAAATTACAGAAACCAATAAAATTCCAGGTTTTAAAATTGATGATTCGATTAGAACAATCCAATCAGATAAGCTAAAAGCATTACGTAATAAAAGAAACAACCAAATAGTCTCCGAACTTTTACAAAAGATCGAGGCAACGGCAAACTCATCTGAAAACTTAATGCCAATTGTAGTAGAAGCGGTTGAAAACTTTTGTACACTTGGAGAGATTTCTGATGCTTTACGAAGCGTATATGGAGAGTATAAATAATTAAAAGTCAAAATTCAAAAGTCAAAAAAATATTGGGTTTTGAATTTTGAATTTTAACTTACCTTGAAACCTAGTATAACCAAAATTAATACATGAGAAAAGCTATCCTTTTTACTTTCTTTGCGCTTCCTTTGGCAGCAATGGCACAAATCAGTCCTTCTAGTATTGAAAAATATGCAAATGACGTAAACGACTCTGTGGTGGCATGGAGAAGACATCTTCATCAATATCCGGAATTATCGAACCGTGAAACCAATACGATGAATTATATCGTATCAAAATTGCAAGGTCTTGGTTTAGAAATTAAAGCGCCTTTTGCAAAAACTGGAGTTGTTGCCATTTTAAGAGGCGGCAAGCCTGGTCCGGTGATTGCATTAAGAGCTGATATTGATGCATTGCCAGTAGTTGAAAGAGTAAATATACCATTTGCTTCAAAACTAACGAGTGAATATGGTGGACAAAAAGTTGGTGTAATGCACGCTTGTGGTCACGATACACATACCGCTATTTTATTAGGTACTGCTAATGCATTAGCGAAAATTAAAAAAGACGTTCCAGGAACAATTGTTTTCTTATTTCAACCTGCTGAAGAAGGTCCTCCAGGAACTGAAGAAGGTGGCGCTCCTTTAATGATCAAAGAGGGTGCATTGAGTAATCCTAAAGTGGAAGCAGTATTCGGTTTGCACATTAGCTCTAACACAGAAATTGGAAACATTAAATACCATTCGGGATCTTTTATGGCTAGCTCTGATTGGTTTACCATTAAAGTAAAAGGCAAACAAACTCATGGTTCAATGCCATGGGGAGGTATTGACCCAATTGTAGTTGCTTCACAAATCATCACAGGTTTACAAACTATTGTGAGCCGTCAGGAAGACCTTACTAAAGCTCCTGCAGTTATAACAGTTGGAAAAATAACAAGTGGCGTTCGGGCAAATATTATTCCAGAGGAATTATTTATGGAAGGAACTATAAGAACACTGGATGCTAAAATGCAAAAGGAAATTCATGAAAAAATCAGAAGAACTGCCACTAAAATTGCGGAAGCTTCTGGTGCTACAGCTGAAGTATATATCGATACAAAAACATTAGTTACTTATAACGATCCTGCTTTGGTTAAAATGATGTTGCCATCATTAGAAACTGCTGCTGGCAAGGCAAACGTTTCGGAATCAACCTGGACAACTGGTGCCGAAGATTTTTCTTTTTATGGTGAAGTAGCTCCCGCATTCTTTTTTAATTTAGGAGGAATGCCTGCAGGAATGGATCCTAAAAATGCAGCACCGCACCATACCCCAGATTTCTTTATTGATGACAGTAAATTAGATGTTGGTGTTAAAGCATTTTGTAATATGGTTTTTGATTACGCAAAACTCAAGTCAGGAAAATAGCTTTTGAACATACCTTTTTTTAAAGTTCATCAGTTATTTCACAAATAGTTGATGAACTTTTTTATTTAAAAGAAAACGATAGACACATGAAAAAGTTTTTATTTTTTTTACTGATCAGCTTAACTGCTAATCTTTACGCACAACAAAATCTGAGTCCAGAAATGTTATGGAAATTAGGGCGGGTAAGCCCATTAGGAATCTCGAAAGACAAAGAATTTTTGATTTACAGTGTAAACGTTCCCAATGTGGAATTAAACAAGGGGAATAGTAAAACTTATCGCATCTCTGTAAACGGGGGTATTGCTGAAGAAATTAGTAATGCCAATGATTTACTTCCAAATGAAAAAATTTCTTCTGATGGAAAATACATACTCACAAGTGATGCCGTAAAATTAAAAGCAGTGTATGGTTCAGACTTCTATCCTTCCCTTACAAAGTCAAATGTTCAGATCTACGAATCTTTAAACTATCGACATTGGGATACCTGGGAAGATGGCAAGTTTGATCATGTATTTTATGCAGCTTTAATTAATGGCAAAGCAGGCGAAGCTATTGACATCATGAAAGGCGAACTATTTGATTGCCCGTTGAAACCTTTTGGAGGAGATGAAGACTATATCTGGAATCCAGATGGAAAACATATCGTTTATAGTAGCAAGAAAAAATTTGGTACAGAATATGCTGTTAGTACCAATACAGACTTATTCGAATACGATATCACAACTGGTACTACTAAAAATTTAACCGCAGATAATAAGGGTTATGATATTAGTCCGTCTTACAATGCAGAGGGCCACTTAGCCTGGCTTCAAATGAAAAGAGAGGGTTATGAAGCAGACAAACAAGATTTAATTGTTTCAAATGGGTTTACAACAATGAACCTAACTGGCAATCGTGATGACATACATGTAGAGAGCTATAAATGGAGCGCAGATGGAACGAGTTTGTATTTTATTGCACCCCAAAAAGGGATGGTACATATATTTGAGGTTACCTATCCAAACAGAACTGGAAGAGCCCCTGTAATAACTCAGATTACCAAAGGAGAGTTTGAAGTAAATGGAATTATTGCACAAACAGGACATGAATTATTTTTTACAAAAGTAGATTTTAATCATGCATCAGAGATCTATAGTATTGATTTAACAAGTGGCAACATCAATCAAATTACTCATGTAAATGATGAGAATTATAAAAATATCGCATCAGTTACTACTAGTTATAAAACAGTATTAACTACAGATGGCAAACAAATGCCTACATGGGTAATCTATCCTCCGGGTTTTGATTCAAAGAAAAAATATCCAACACTTTTATTTTGTTTAGGTGGTCCTCAAGGTACTACCCCATTTTATTCGTTTCGATGGAATTTTCAGCTGATTGCCTCTCAAGGATATATTGTGGTAGCACCAGATCGTAGAGGTGTTTTTGGAGAAGGAACTAAATGGACGGAAGGTGTTAGCAAAGACTGGGGTGGACAAGTGATCAAGGATTATCTAAGCGCCATTGATGCGGTTTCTAAAGAATCCTATGTAGACAAAAACAGAATAGGTTGTGTAGGTGCAAGCTTTGGCGGGTTCTCAGTTTTTGCCCTGGAAGCTTTACATAATGGACGTTTCAAAACTTTCATTTCGCACGATGGTGTTTTTGATTTTAAAAGTATGTACGGTACTACTGACGAAATGTTTTTTGAAAACTGGGAAAAAGGTGGAAATTATTGGGATAAAAACAATGCAGTTGCTCAACGCTCCTTTGCTCAATCTCCTAGTAATTTTGTTGACAAATGGAATACCCCAATTATGATTGTACAAGGTGGAAGAGATTATCGTGTTCCAATTGAACAAGGTCAACAGGCTTTCCAAGCAGCCCAATTAAGAGGAATCAAAAGTAAGTTGCTTTATTTACCAGAAGAGAACCATTGGGTTTTAAAAGCACAAAATGCATTGGTATGGCATCATGAATTTTATAAATGGCTGAAAGAAACTTTGAAATAAATAAAAAGTAAAAAATAAAAAATCAAAAAGAAAGGCCCTTGATGTTTCAAGGGCTTTCTTGTTATTTAAGTTGAATAGATTTTACTTAGTTATTTGCATAATTTCTTGCACCAAATAATAAGCTTCCAATCCTTACCATCGTTGAACCTTCTTCAATGGCCATTTGATAATCACCACTCATTCCCATACTCAAAATAGTAAATGGAGCCCCAAGATTCGATTGGATATTTATGTATTGCTGATGAAGTATTCTAAACTCATTTCTAACCTGATCTTGATTATCGCTAAACGAAGCCATTCCCATTAATCCCTTGATGGATACAAAAGGCAAATGTGCAGATGCAGCTAATGCTTCCTTCAATTCGTTTGCATCCATTCCAAATTTTGTGTCTTCAGTTGCAATATGCATTTGCAATAAACAAGAAATAACTCGCCCAGTCTTTTGTGCCTGCTTATTAATTTCAGTCAGTAATTTTAAACTATCCACCCCATGTATCAAATGCACAAAGGGTGCGATATATTTTACTTTGTTCGATTGTAAATGACCAATAAAATGCCATAGAATATCTTTTGGCAATGAACCCTGCTTATCCACCAATTCCTGCACATAATTTTCTCCAAATGCTCTTTGCCCCAGTTGATACAATGCTTCTATATCTTCATTGGGTTTGGTTTTACTAACCGCAATTAGTGCCACATTAGCCTGATCTAATTCTGATTTTATTCTTAAATAAGTTTCTACTTGAACTGACATGATAATCTAATTAACTAATGAGTCTGAATTCTTTTTTGCAATACCATGTTTTCTAATAACAAGCAGGTATTATATGCTTCACAATAATAACTAAACTTACCAACACCAATTGTTCCTGCCAGGTTTTTCAATTTATTGGGCAACATGGAACTCATATTGGCTATAAAAAAAACAAAGTTAGGATCATCAATCATATCAAATAAAGATTTGCCGGTACTGATAGTGAAAATCGGTGGTTGTATTCCCCATCGCAACAAGGAAGTAGATAATATTGTTCTATCTATAAAACTGGAGGATTCATTGAGTAACATCTTTGTAGTTTCAATCAATTCAGATCTGTGATTTTCCAATTCCGGTATTGCCTGAATATTCATGAGTCTTGATAAATGATATAGAATGATGGGTGTTCGATTGTAATGAGGCGACACACTTGAAGGATCATTCAAATATTTTTTGTCTGCAATTACTTTTACTATGAATTGCAAACTAGCAGAATCGGAGGATGTCCATTTCAATTGATAGTGTTGTACAAAACATAAAACATTTGCCAATACAGATATATCAAAATCAACCGGCATCTTCTTTCCAAACCAGGTTGAATAGGCCGGGATATTTTTATAAGCATCAAAAGTGTTTCTAATTTCTTTCCCCTTACCATTTGCAAAACCTTGCATTAAAAAATGTACTTCCGATGCAACAGAATCAGGTGCATCCATTGCCATCAGCAAAATAACAGTGTCATCAAAATCATCTGGTAATGACTGACTATGATCAAATAAATTCATCCACCCACTATTGGGAAATATCTTAGGTGGATTGGTTGACCAAAAATTATACGTATTTCTTCCTTTCTGATTTTTAAAATGGTTAAAATATGGAACAGATCTTTCAATGATAGATACTGCAATCTTCTGATCCTCAGCATTTAAATCTTTAAGTAAATTCCTTAAAGTGAAACTAATTAATCCAGTAAAAAAAGCATTGTCATCGGCTTTTTCAATTGTTTTATTTAAGGAATAGGCCCGATAAGATGAGAATGAACCTTTTGAAAATACCAGATCCGATTTCGATTGCAACAATTCTAATCGTTTTAACAACAGATGCGTCAAAGTAGAATCATTGGCACCCGCAGTATTGCCAAATAATAGAACGATGATAAAGATCAAAGCAACTCGTATATTTTTAAAACTAGTCAATACTGTAAAATTAATTGGTATCCCCCATCTAAAAGCAAAATGCCCAATGAAATTCATCGGGCATTTATTTTATTTGAATTACTTATTTCAAAATGCTTCTGCTAATTACAATCCTTTGAACCTCACTGGTCCCTTCATAGATCTGCGTAATTTTAGCATCCCGCATTAATCTTTCTACATGGTATTCTTTTACAAAGCCATAACCACCGTGTATTTGAACAGCTTCTGTGGCAGTCCACATAGCAGTTTCACTCGCAAATACTTTTGCCATCGATGAACTTAAGGTATAATCAATCCCATTATCTTTTTCCCAGGCTGCTTTTAAACATAAGAGTCGCGCTGCTTCGATTCTGGTGGCCATATCTGCCAGCTTAAACTGAATGGCCTGATGATGCATGATTTCTTTACCAAAAGCCTTCCTTTGCTTGCTATATGCCAATGCCAACTCATAAGCCCCGCTAGCAATCCCTAAAGCCTGTGAGGCAATTCCAATTCTACCTCCTGCTAAAGTTTTCATCGCAAACTTAAATCCGAAACCATCTTCTCCAATTCTATTTTCTCTTGGAACTTTCACATCTGTAAACATGATGGTATGTGTATCGCTACCCCGGATTCCTAATTTGTTTTCTTTGGCAGCAACAGTAACACCTGGTGAAGATTTTTCAACTATGAATGCATTAATTCCATGGCTTCCTTTTGACACATCTGTTTGTGCAATAACAAGATAAACAGAAGCAGAGGATCCATTCGTAATCCAATTCTTTGTGCCATTAATTAAATAATGGTCACCCATATCTTCCGCTTTTGTTTGCTGACTGGTAGCATCACTTCCTGCTTCTGGTTCACTTAATAAAAAAGCCCCAATATAGAGTTCACCGTTTTTTTTACCCTGCGCAAGCGGTATTAAATATTTTTGTTTCTGATCTTCATTTGCAAACTTCTCTAATCCCCAACAAACCAGGCTATTGTTTACACTCATACAAACACTAGTGCTTGCATCTACTTTACTAATTTCTTCCATAGCCAGTACATAACTCATGGTATCCATCCCACTTCCGCCATAAACAGGGTCTACCATCATACCCATAAAACCAAGTTCGGCTAGTTTCATCACCTGTTCTCTAGGGAATTGCTGCTTTTCATCTCTGTCAATTACACCAGGTAGACATTCTGATTTTGCGAAATCGCGAGCGGCTTTTTGAATCATTAATTGCTCTTCATTCAGATCAAATTGCATGTATTAGGATTTTATCCAGTAAAAATAAGAAATGAAATCCAAACCCTAACAATTGTTAGTTAATAAAACTGCCTAATTAAGATGATTATTTTGTGATGTATATTTAAACTAGCCAAATAAGAAAACATGCAAAACTGGAAGATTAAAACCTCTCTATTTCTTAATTATTTTGTGTTCGCTATTTTATTGAATAGTGTAGGAACCGTAATACTCCAAGTTCAGAGCAATTATGGTGTAACAGAATCTGCTGCAAGTATTCTAGAAGCATTTAAAGATCTGAGTATTGCCATTGTATCCTTTTTTATAGCCTCTTATATTAACCGGATAGGATATAAAAAATCCATGTTAATTGCATTGGCTTTTGTTGGAACTGTAGCTTTATTGATGCCCGTTTTCCCAGGTTTTTTGATGACAAAACTTTTGTTTGCAGCTACTGGTGCTAGTTTCGCAATGATTAAAGTTTCTGTTTTTGCTACAATTGGAATCATAACAAACGATAAAAAAGAACATGCCAGTTTCATGAACTTTATCGAATCCTTCTTTATGGTAGGTATTCTAACTGGCTATTTTATATTTAGTGCATTTGTTGATGACCAACACCCACAATCAACTTCTTGGTTAAAAGTCTATTATTTTCTTGCCGTAATTGTAGCTATTGCCTTTCTTTTATTATTAAGTTCTCCTTTAGATGAAAGTTCTGTGCGGAAAACAGAAACAACAGCATTGACAAATGATTTTGCTGAAATGTTTCAGTTAATCGCCCTACCCGTTGTCATTGTATTTGTAGCGAGCGCTTTTGTGTATGTGTTGATTGAACAAAGCATCATGAGTTGGCTTCCAACTTACAATAGTAAAGTATTGCACTTGCCACAAACGTTGAGCATACAAATGGCAAGTATTCTGGCTGCTGCTACTGCAATTGGAAGATTCATAGCTGGAATAATGCTTCGTAAAATAAATTGGCTGGGAGTATTGATCAGTTGTTTACTGCTTGCTGCTATTCTTGTTGTTGTTGCTATACCATTGGCGAATAATACAAATGGTGCTGTTGTTACTGGTTGGACTACTGCCCCTTTGGCAACTTTTATCTTCCCTCTGATTGGCTTTTTAATTGCCCCAATATATCCTGCTATCAATTCAGTAATTCTTAGTTCATTACCTAAGAAAAAACATGGTTACATGGCGGGACTAATAGTGATCTTTTCAGCACTCGGCGGCACTACAGGGTCAATCATAACAGGAAATATTTTTCAGGCATATGGCGGACAAAAAGCATTCTATTTTTCATTAGTTCCTATCTGTTTACTTATTATTCTTTTAATCGCATTTTATAAGGTACAAAAAAAAGTAGCAGATACTTCAAAGCATCACATATTATAAAACTTAAATGAATCAACAGCCAAAGGAAATATTTGAATTAGGTGAACTTTTTGAAAAAGTTCAATTGAATGCTATTTTAGAAGATGGAAAAACTTTCGTCGATTGTATTCCAAAATTTCCATTAGAAGAGATTCAACAGAAATACGAATTAGCAAAACAAAATCCCAGTTTTGATTTAAAAATATTTGTGATTGAAAACTTTTCAATGCCACCACAATTCGGTTCGGATTACAAAAGCGATCTTACATTACCTGTTGCGGAGAATATTAGAAACCTTTGGCCCATGCTTACCAGAGATACTTCTGCAGAAGTTAGTTCACTCATCAATTTGCCCAATCGTTATATTGTTCCTGGGGGAAGGTTTAGAGAAATTTATTATTGGGATTCCTATTTCACTATGTTGGGATTGAAAGAAGATAATAGAGTTGATTTAATTGAGGATATGGTTTCAAATTTCGCATACCTCATCAATAAAATTGGTCATATCCCCAATGGGAATAGACAATATTATATCAGCAGAAGTCAGCCACCTTTTTTTGCATTGATGGTTCAATTATTGGCAGAGACCAAAAAAGATGAAAGCGTTTATAAAAAGTATCAAAAAGAATTAGAAAAAGAATATGCATTTTGGATGGATGGCGCCACTGATTTAAAAAAAGGAGACATCATTAAAAGGGTGGCCTGTATGCCCGATGGAACATTGTTGAACCGTTATTATGATGCAAGCCCTAAACCTAGAGAGGAAAGCTTTGCAGAGGATGTACATATTAGTAAGAATTGCGATCAAACTTCAGAAACAGTATTCACAAATTTAAGAGCAGGGGCAGAAAGCGGATGGGATTTTAGTACCAGATGGTTTGCCGATAGTGAATCCATTGGAACTATTGAGACAACTCAGATCATTCCTGTTGATCTAAATTGTTTGATTTATATATTGGAACAAACAATTGCAAAAGCAGCCACCTTATCCGGTGATGTCCAAAAAGCCTCTGAATTTATTGAGTTATCAGCAAATAGAAGAATGGCCATTTTAGAATATTGCTGGAATAATAAAATTCATTATTTCTGTGATTATCATTTTGTGAAAAAACAAACATTAGATAAACAAACAGCTGCTGGTTTATACCCATTATTTGTATCCATTTCAAATCAACACCAAGCAAACGCTGTGGCACATTTTGTAGAAGCCCATTTATTGAAACCAGGTGGTTTAGTTACTACTAATATCCATTCTGGTCAGCAATGGGATGCACCAAATGGATGGGCTCCTTTACAATGGATTGCATTTGAAGGATTGAAAAAATATGGATTGCATCATTTAGCAAATGAAATTGGATCAAGATGGATCAAAATCAATGAAAAAGTTTTTGAAGCTACAGGGAAGTTAATGGAAAAATACAATGTTGAAGACCTTAGCAAACTTGCTGGAGGCGGTGAATATGAAGGTCAGGATGGTTTTGGTTGGACAAACGGCGTTTACCTTGCTCTAAAAAAAGCATTAAAGGAAAATAACTAACCCTTATTCTTTTACCAGTATTTTTTTTGCAAATTATAAAGTACTACACGATCGGTTTCGTTTAACCGTTTAGTACTGTCTTGCAGAAAATGTCTTTTAAATGATTGAATAGCTGCACTGGTATCTTTTACATCATATCCGATTATACGTAATGCTTGAATATGATTAAAGTCGGAAGGAACTTCCTCCAATTTATCATCATACCATAATCCAAAACCTTTATCAGCAAGTGTTTTCCATGGAAAGCGCCAATTGGGATCATTCTTCCTAACAGGAGCAATATCACCATGACCAATAAAATTGGAAGCAGGAATATTATATGTTTTTTTGAGACGATCCAATAAACTAATCAGACTAATAATTTGCAAACTATCGAAAGGTTCAAACCCATTATTATCTAATTCAATTCCAATCGAAGCAGAATTAATATCAGTCATACTCCCCCATTTTGCAATACCACCATGCCATGCACGCAAATAATCGTTCAACATATGATGCACTGTTCCATCTTTACAAATCACATAATGGGCACTTACCTGTGTTTTAACCATGGTAAATGTTTTCAATGTTTGTTCACAAGCATTTTGAGCTGTGTGATGAATAATAACGAAACTAGGTTTGCGCAAATTAAAATTGGTAGTCCCTACCCAATAAGCAGGCTGTTTCATAGAATCAGAATTCCATTGTTCAGGTGTAGCTTTTAAAATGGAAGCAAATTCACTTGCTTGTTTTTGATATGACTTATTTGAATCAGCATACGGTTTTCTGGAACATGCCCAGATGCTCAGCATTAAGATTGAAAAAACAGAAATCCGTTGAATAGTTTTCATGACTCAAAAATAAAAAAACTACCGACACTTTTTAGTATCGGTAGTTTTTATGAAATACTAATTTGCTTTCCAGGTATTATTTGCAGAATTCATATCAGGGAAAGAATGATCTGGATCGATCACTACTTTCTGTAATTCTTCAGTTGTATTCAACTTAAATTTCCAGCTAGAATTATTTTGCCAGATTTCAACTGGTAAATTTTTTCTTTCTATTTTTCCTGATTTAGTAGTGTATTCGATAATTACTGGCATTGCTAATTGATCTAAATTTTCAATGGTAATTAAAGCTCCATTTTTTGCATCGTTATTAATATAATCCACTTTAGTAACAGCTTGATCCAACTTGTAATTTTCTAAGAACATCCCTCTCCAAAACCAAGACAGATCTTCACCAGCTCCGTTTTCAATGCTTCTAAAGAAATCATAAGGAGATGGATGTTTAAATTTCCAATCGCGAATATATTTTTTAAATGCATAATCAAAACGATCATGACCTAAAACTTGTTCTCTCAAAAGAGTCAATGCATATCCTGGTTTCATATACAATTCAATTCCGATATTTCCTTCTTTCAACACATCTGGCGTGTTCAACATGGCTTCTGTTGTTGATCCGAATAAAAACCTCGCATAACCATGCCAATCTGTTTTGGCAGCTTTGTATTCTCCTTTATTAAAATCATCTCCAGCTAATGTATTAATGAAAGTATTAAAACCTTCATCCATCCAACCGTATTTACGTTCGTTGCTGCCTACGATCATTGGGAACCAGGTATGACCAAATTCATGGTCTGTTACACCAAACAGGCCCTCAGTTTTAGCAGTAGAACCACAGAAAACGATACCGGGGTATTCCATTCCTCCTACATTACTAGCTACATTAGAAGCTACAGGATAAGGAAATTCAAACCAGCGTTTACTATAATTCTCAATGCTTCCTTTCGTATATTCAGTGGCTCTACCCCATCCTTTTACACCGGCAGATTCAGCAGGATATACACTTGTAGCCAAACATTTTTTTCCACTTGGCAAGTTGATTTTTGCTGCATCCCAGATAAAACTTTTTGAAGTTGCCCAAGCAAAATCACGTGCATTACTAATAGCGAATTTCCAGGTACATGTTGCCTTAGCTGGTCTTGAAGCAGGGTCATTAACTTCTGCTTCACTACGAATAGTTACAGTGGCATCACTTCCTTTTGCTTGAGTATATCTTTTTAATTGTATTGGAGTTAATACTTCAGAAGCATTTAATAATTCACCAGATGCTACTACTATATGCGAAGCAGGAACCGTTAAAGTTGCTTCCAGATCACCATATTCCAAATAGAATTCACTGGCGCCTAAATAAGGTAAAGTATTCCAACCCTGTAAATCGTCAAATACACAAACCCTAGGATACCATTGCGCTACTGCATAGATATTACCATTCTTTGTTTTTAATATTCCTGTTCTATCAGAACCATATTCTGGTATCACATAACTATAATCAATCTTTACAGAAACAGCACCAGTTCTGGCCGCAAGAGCTTTAGCCAAACGCAATTGCATTCTCGTATCAGTGATTACATAAGGAATATTTTCTGCGGGCTTTCCAGCAGATACTAATTGCACAGATGAGATTTTATATCCCCCATTAAAAGTACTTTTTGCATCACCATATCTACTACGTCCGGTAGCTGGCATTTTAGCCTGACCGCGAGATTGCAGATCATACAAATTCTGATCCAACTGCAACCAAATAAAAGGTAATTCCTGAGGACTATTGTTTTTATAACTGATCGTTACAGATCCAGTTATTTCATTTTTTTCTTCATTTAAAGAAGCTGCGATTTTATAATCCGCCCTGTTTTGCCAATACGCATTCCCAGGTTCTCCGCTTGCAGCTCGGAATTCATTTCCGGCATTCGGGTAAAATAATGGGCCAAATAATAAATGTTGGTCGTATTTTGACTTTACTTCAGGAGTTGTTGCAGGTAAAGTTGTTTGAGCTGACAACTGTATTACTGCAGTAGCAAAAAAAGCGGTAAATGAAACTAATTTTTTAAACATAGTTCTGTTACTTTTATAGTGATTGAACGAATGAGGCTAAAGTACTGAAAATCATGCCTTCTTTTTTGATAAAATTATAAATGGAACAATATGTCATTGAAACTAAACCGAAACACATTTGGGAATCCTGAAAACAAAGGAAATTTGCTAACAAGAGAAGCTGCCATGCAATTGTTTCAGGAATGGGTATTAAACCCCAAATTACAAGTTCATATGCTTCAGGTAGCTCACTTAATGAAATCATGGGCAAAAGAAAAGGAAAATCTAGAAGAACAGGAACAATGGATGTGGGAAATGTCTGGTCTTTTGCATGATGCAGACTGGGATCAGTGGCCAGATTTGCACTGCATCAAAATCATAGAACATTTAGAAAGTTTGAAAATAGACCCTGATGTGATGCACGCCATTGCTTCTCATGGTCCTAATCACTTTGGGGTTGATCCCATCAACAACATGGATAAAATGTTATTTGCTTTTGATGAACTTTCTGGCCTTATACACGCCTATTCTTTAATGAGACCAAATGGTTATGTAGCTATGGATATTAAGGGGGTAATGAAAAGATTCAAAGAAAAATCATTCGCTGCAAATGTATCAAGAGAAGAAATACAAGACGCAGCCAATAGAGCAGGTATTCTTTTAGATGATTTGATTACATTTATAATCACAAATCAGGCAGCGGTTACCACAAAATAATTTTTCGTTTTAAATACAATATTATATGAATAAAAAATGGGCTTTTTTTTGCGTATTAGTAGTACTTGCATGGCAAAGCAATGCACAACAAATTCTTTCTTTAAGAGATCAGGCTACATTAACCAATGAAATTCTAAATGAACGATTTACAAATCTACTTCCAAAATTGATGGAAAGAGAGGGTATCGATATGTGGGTGATTATTAGCAGGGAATACAATGAAGACCCCATCTTAAAAACGATGTTACCTGCAGAATGGCTTTCAGCCAGAAGAAGAACTATTTTAGTATTCTACCATGATAGCACCAAGAAAGTAAATGAGCAATTAGCAATCGCAAGATATAATGTAGGAAATCAAATTAAGGCCTCCTGGGACATGAAAAAATTTCCAGATCAATGGGATGCATTAATAAATTTAATCACCCTTAGAGATCCGAAAAAAATTGCGCTGAACTATTCGAATGACTATGCACACGCTGATGGTTTAACATTTACAGAACAAAAAATATTTTTTCAAAAACTACCTCAGAAATTTCAATCAAAAATTGTAAGCGCAGAAAGATTAGGAATTGGTTGGTTAGAAACCAGAACAGATAGAGAAATGCAATTATATCCTCAACTGGTTCAGATTACACATCAAATAATTGCAGAAGGATTTTCAGAAAAAACAATCATGCCCGGTGTTACTACTACAGATGATTTAGTTTGGTGGTTCAGACAAAAAATTCGCAATTTAGGATTAGACACCTGGTTTCATCCATCCGTTGAAATACAAAGAAATGATGAAACAAGTTTTGATCATTTATCTGCCTTTACCAATAAGGATAAGGAAATTATTCAACCAGGTGATTTGCTTCACGTAGATATTGGCATTAGTTATTTACGATTAAATACCGATGTTCAAGAACATGCCTATGTTTTGCAACCAGGCGAAACTACTGCTCCTACTGCTTTACAGAAAGCCTTTAGCAATGGGAACAGATTACAAGATATTCTTACCAGTAAATTTGCATTTAATAAAACTGGGAATGAAATTCTTTCCGCTGCCCTATCGCAGGCCAAACAAGAAGGAATAATTGCAAGTATTTATACCCACCCGATTGGCTATCATGGTCATGCTGCAGGACCAACTATTGGAATGTGGGATCAACAAAATGGAGTGCCTGGTTCTGGTGATTTCCCGATGCATTATAATACTGCCTATTCTATAGAATTAAATGCAGCTACTGATATTCCAGAATGGAAAAAATCAATTCGAATGATGCTGGAAGAAGATGGTTTTTATTCTGAAAAGGGTTTTCGATTTATTGGAGGTAGGCAAAAAGAACTTTTACTGATACCAAGGCAAAATAACATTATTGGAAATTAAAATTCCAAAAATGAGGATGTTTTTATGGCACACGGATTTACACAGATAAAGCGGATTTACGCGGGTTATACTGAAGGCTCTTGCTGGCTTAAGCAATGAAAGCTTCCTAGTCCCCATATAATATCTGTTGAATCAATACCCACTGTTTCCCGATTAGGAAAGCACTGCGAAATAATCTGTAGTGCTTGATCATCTTTTTTGCAACGAAATGTAGGAACGATTACGTGTTTATTACTGATGTAGAAATTAGCATAAGAAGCTGGAAGGCGTTGATCTTCATAGATAACGGCATCCGGCATGGGTAGCTCAACAATATTCAATTGTTTATCGTTTAATAAACGCATGCCTTTTAACTGTTTCAAATTTGTTTGAAGCAGTTCATAGTTTTCATCCTGTTTATTGGATTCAACAACTGTGATTACGGTATCAGCATTTACAAACCTTACGGTGTCATCGATATGACCATCTGTATCATCTCCAATAATACCATCAGCTACCCATAATATTTGATCTACTCCATAATAATTATACAAGTAGTTTTCGATTTCTTTCTGGTTCAAATGTGGGTTGCGATTTTCATTTAGCAGGCAGCAGGTGGAAGTAATTAAAGTTCCATTTCCATTAAATTCAACGGAACCACCTTCCATCACAATACCAGGATGGTATACGGGAATATTAAAATGTTTTCCAATCAATGTAGGAATCACATCGTCTAAATCGAAAGGCGGGTATTTGTTTCCCCATGCATTATAATTCCAATCAACAATTACTTTTTTATTGGCCGCATCTGAATTGATCAAAAATGCGGGGCCATGATCTCTGCACCATGCATCGTTTGTAGGATGCATAAAGAATTCTATTTGCGCAAGATCGGCACCTACTTTTTCAAGATGCATTAGTGCAAAATTCTTCATTGCTTCATTGGCAATATTGATTCTCACTTTTTCACCTTGGGTCAAATATTTAATGAACAAAGCATAGTTAGGGAAAATAGAATCTATTTTACCAGGCCAGCTAGCGTCTTTATGAGGCCATGAAAGCCATGTAGCTTCATGTTCGGCGAATTCAGCAGGAAACTTATAACCAAGCGCATCTGGTGTTAACATGTAATGATCTTTGAATAAAAAAATAGGGAAAGATATTAGTAGTTAATGCTACTAATCTTCGTCAATAAATCTTTTCGTAATAGGCTGATATGAATCTATTCTTCTATCGCGCATAAATGGCCAATGGGTACGGAAATAATCCGTTTGCTTAGTATCTATATTGATAACAGCAACTTCTTCTTCTTCATGGGAGGCTTTATACAGTAATGTTCCAAATGGATTGCTTACAAAAGAACCGCCCCAGAATTTCATGGCACCCCCTTGCTCAAAGCCTACTCTATTTACACTAACTACGTGAACTCCATTTGCAACGGCATGACTTCTTTGAATTGTTTGCCATGCATTGTATTGCTCTATATTAGTAGCTTCATCTTGTTGTGTAGACCAACCAATAGCTGTTGGGTAGAATAATATTTCTGCTCCCATTAGTGCTGTAATTCTTGAAGCTTCTGGATACCACTGATCCCAGCAAATAAGGATCCCTATAGTGGCGAACTTTGTTTTGAATACTTTATATCCAAGATCGCCGGGAGTGAAATAAAATTTTTCATAAAAAGCAGGGTCATCCGGAATATGCATTTTACGATACTTTCCTAAGTAAGCACCATCAGCATCCAGTACTGCAGTTGTATTATGATAAATACCTTTCGTTCTTTTTTCAAATAAGGAAGCAATTACAACGACCCCCAATTCTGCAGCCACTGAACTCAATGATTCTGTAGAAGGGCCAGGGATAGCTTCCGCCAAAAGAAAATTTTCATAATCTTCTACATCACAGAAATAAAGTGAAGTAAATAATTCTTGAAGGCAAACAATTTTTGCACCTTTAGCAGCTGCTTCTCTAATTTTTGAAATTGCTTTTGCAAGATTCTCTTCTTTAGATGCAGAACAAGTCATTTGTATAAGACCAACTGGAACTACCGACATAATCAATGCTTTTAAAATTAATATTTGTTTATGTTGTACGTAGTATCAAACTGTCGAAACTACTAATACCAATCATTTTTTCTGAAATATACCCCTCTGCAAATTCAACGCCAATCCTTTTTCCCAACATCATTGCCCTTGATTTAACTGTATCTAAAAACTGTGGGGAAGAAATATAGGTCTGAGGTTCATTTAAATCTGGATTATAAAACTGAGTAGTATATGCTAAAACAGATTCCAATTTTTTATCCATATATTTTGAAATATCTACTACAAAACTGGGTTGCAAAAAACGATCCTGTATATAATGAAACACGTATGCTGGTCGCCATTCAGTTTGCTCAACACCATCTAACTCAGTAACAATTTTTCTAAGTCCCGAAAGGAATGCCGCATCAGAAATCATTTTAGAACTTCTTCCATGGTCAGGATGTCGATCTTCCGGGGCATTTGCTAAAATGATCGTAGGTTGATACTTTCTGATGGCTCTAATTAATAATCGCTGGTGAAACTCATCATTCTGAAAAAATCCATCCGCCATTTCAAGATTTTCTCTGATATCAATTCCCAGAATATTTGCTGCATTTCTAGCTTCTACTTTTCTAGTCTCTGCTGTACCCCTTGTTCCTAATTCACCTTTGGTAAGATCAACAATACCCACTTTCTTTCCTTCAGCAATAGCAGACATCAAAGTGCCAGCGCAGCCTAACTCTACATCATCTGGATGAACCCCAATGGCTAATATATCAAGCTTCATGCGTTATTGGTTTATTTGGTAAAGTTACTGAGTGATTGCAATAAAAATCCCGTCCTGATAGAATCGGAACGGGATTTTAAATATTTTGTCAAAAAGATTAGTCTTTTTTCGCGTAACGCTTTTTAAACTTATCGATACGACCGGCAGTATCTACCAACATGTTTTTACCAGTATAAAAAGGATGTGAAGTATTAGAAATCTCCAATTTGATCAAAGGATATTCTTTACCGTCTTCCCATAAAACAGTCTCTTTGGTGTTAGTTGTAGACTTACTTAAAAATGAATCACCGTTACTCATGTCTTTGAAAACAACGAAACGATAACTTTCTGGATGGATACCTTGCTTCATAATATTTGATTTAGGTAATACGGATTTTGCCGTATTGTTATTTTTAGGATGGCAAAAGTAACTAAAACAGCGTTTTAAACCAAATGAAATTCAAATTAGCCTTATAATTAAACTATTTCTAGCTTTTCATATTGATGAACTGAAGGGGCAATCCTAAACTAGAATTTCTACAAAGTGCTATAACATCCTGTAAATCATCTATTTTCTTACCAGTTACCCGAACTATATCGTCCATAATGGCCACTTGAACCTTCAAACCACTATCCTTAATTAATTTTACAACTTTCTTACTATCATCCTGTTTTAAGCCATTTTGAACAGGCACTTCTTTCTTCACTACTTTACCACTAGGATAAGCATCTTTTTCAAAATTGAAAGCACTCGCTTCTATTCCTTGTTTCATTGCCCTGCTGATAATCACATCAATCACTTGCTTCATCTTCATATCACTTTCTACTTCTAAGTGAATGACATAGTCTTTCTTATTCAAATCAATTTTAACAGGAGAATTTTTGAAATCAAAACGAGTACTGATTTCTTTGTTTACTGTATTAATGGCATTATCCAAAGTTTGCAAGTCGACTTTTGAAGAGATATCAAATGAAGGCATAAAATTAGTTTTAGTAAAGATAAATGCATTTCACCAAACAGATAGTCAATTTACTTAATTTATCAATTAACCTGTTGTGTGGTCTTGTTTTTTTCTGCCCATTTTTTTGATTGAAAAAATAGGATGATACCAGCAATAAATAAGATGACCGAAATGATCTGTGCCTGAGTTGGTTTAAATGGAAGCGACTCGTAATGCGTATTTACCCGAATACTTTCAATTGCGAATCTTTCTATTCCATTAAATATTAAATAGATCCCAAATAATTGTCCCGGGATTTTAATTTTTCTACGGAGCGACCATAAAATAAAGAAGGCGATGAAACACATAATTACTTCATACAAAGCTGTTGGATACACCGACTGAATCAGTTGATTACAGTAAGGACCTGAGCATCCTGGAATAGGTGCACCTTCTCCAATAACATTATGCGGATATTGGTAAGACCAAAGCCAATCTGGCATCCATCGAATGGGTTTTCTGGTATTATTCACAATCCCCCAATCACCATCTCCGCTTACCTGACAGCCAATTCTACCAATAGCGTAACCCAGCATTAAAACAGGTGCAAATGCATCCACTAAATGAACAATTGGCAATTTAATTTTACGTGCGTATAACATGATAGCTGCACCTGCACAAATTAAACCACCATAAAAAGTTAGGCCACTAAAAGAAATTAATGCACCAATTGGGTCTTTAATAAAATCGCCCCAATTTTCAAGGTTATGAAAAATTTTAGCCCCTAAAAAACCAAAGCCTGCAGCATAAATCAATATATCACTTACTCGATCCTGCGGCCAGATTCTAACTAATCGCTCTTCAGGATTTTCCAATTTCTGTTTATTCTTTTCGTACCATTTTAGACCCGCAAAAAACAATCCAACTAATATTCCTACCCATAAATTACCCCGGGATGAAAGTATAAATGCTTGTGGATCGTTTAGCGCATCTGAAATTGTAAAAGCACCAATGATTTTATAACCAAAAATGAATCCCAATAAAAAATTGATCAATAAATCAGCAATAGAGGCTGGAGCACCAATCACAATTTTTTCTTCCATAAAATTCAATAACCCTTGCTGCTGTTTTCTTTTTAATTCCAGGGTTAATACCCAGGCACTAACGATAAAACAAAGGGCTACGAAAAATCCAAAAGTATTTACGAGTTTTAATCCAGACAACTCAATTCCAAACAAATCTTTAAAGGCGTAATAGAGATTAGGATACATGAATGTGATGTAGTTTGCGTTAAAACAATCGTAGACTAAGGCTACAATGATAGTCAGAAAATTTGAAATAAAGGAGTAAGTCTCGTTATTCGAAATAGTAAGGCCCCACTTGCGTGAGGCCCATACTTACTAACCCATCTCTTGCGAAAATACTAAATCTTAATTACAATGCTCATCAAAAACAGAAATTAGATGTTGAGCAATTACCTGAGCCGGACGGCCTTCGATCTGATGCCTTTCAACAATGCTAACTAATTCTCCATTTTTAAATAAGGCAATTGCTGGTGAAGAAGGCGGATAAGGCAATAAATGCTTACGAACCTGATTCACAGCTTCCACATCAAAACCAGCAAAACTGGTTGCTAATCTATCCGGACGCACTGTTGCATTTGCTACTGCCATTAGCACACCAGGCCTACAAGTACCTGCTGCACAACCACATACAGAATTAATAACTACTAATGTGGTACCTTCCATAGCTAAAGTACTGTCTACTGCTGCTGAAGTTAATAATTCATCAAAGCCTCCATCTACCAATTCAGCTTTCATTGGTAAAACTATTTCTACTGGATACATATCGATTGTTTTAAATGATTGAAAGGCAAAATTAAGATAAATGTAGAAACATCAAACTCTTTAATTGTCGCCATTGTGTCATATTATTTCAACAAAAACAGCCATATTGACACTATTAAATAATTGTTACAGCAAAGCTGACAGTAAAAAAGATGGAATAATCCAGTGGTATAGACTTTGAGCTGGTATTAGAAATTTAAAACTAAAAAATAATACCATGACATTCGTAAAACAACCCACACAAGTAAACAATCTATTCGAAGAGTTATTCAACAATTTCCCAGCTAATTGGGGAAGAGACTATGCCAACCAGGTTGGACATCCAAAAGTGAATATTCACGAAACATCCGATGGTTTTCATCTAGAATTAATTGCGGCAGGCCGTAACAAAGAAGACTTTAAAGTGAATATCGAGAAAGACTTATTAACCATCAGCTTTGAAAAGAAAGAAGTTGAGGAAAACAAGGAATTCAAAACCATTCGCAAAGAATTTACATTAAATAGTTTCAAGCGCAGCTTCAGTTTAGATGAGAAAATTCAAGCAGATGCCATTCAAGCAAAATATGAAAATGGAATTTTAAAGTTGTATTTGCCTAAAAAAGAGCAAATAACTCAAGCTCCAAAAGAGATTACGATTTTATAAGAGTAGTTAGTTAGTTGATTAGTTAGTAGGTTTTGGTTTACCCCTATGTTTTTACATGGGGGTATTTTTTTTGCAACAATGTAATATATTTAAGAAGTCATCTACTTATATAATGCAACATAGTTTTATGAAGAGATTACCCTTGCTTTTAGTTTCCATTTTACTGTACACCTTTGGTATCAGTCAAACAGATACAAAAGGATCCCTGCTTTTTGAAGTAAGCGGTAATGGATTAACAAGCCCCTCCTATATTTTTGGCACATTTCATATTATGTGCAAGGATCAGTTTAGCATCAGCCCTACCCTCGCGTCAAAAATTGTTTCAACTGATCAGTTTTACGGAGAATTAGACATGGATGACCCAACCATGCAAGCTACCATGATGCAAAAAATCATGATGAAAGAAAGGACTATTGAATCAATGATGGATAGCAGTAGTTTTAAAACATTTGATGAAACCTTTAAAAAAATTACAGGAATTTCAGCATCCCAATTAAATCATTACAAACCATTTTTCCATTTAAGTTTATTAACGCTTAAAACAATTCCATGCTTCAATTTTGTGCAACCAGAAACAGAATTAATGCAAATAGCCAAGAAAAATGGTAAAGAAGTATTGGGACTAGAAACTGTGGAGGAACAAATGAGTGCCATTGATGCTCAGCCTTTAGACTCTCAAATCATTGCTTTACAAAAAATGGTCCTCAATTTTGATAGCACTAAAAATATGATGACTGAAATGATTGAAGTCTACAAGAAAAACGATGCCGAACTCCTCTATGATTATGTGCAGAAACAAGGAACAGATGGCATGAACGAAGAAATATTATTAGTGAATAGAAATAAGAATTGGATACCCAAACTAAAAAAAATCATGCTCGAAAAATCAAGTTTTATTGCTGTAGGCGGAGCCCACCTTGGTGGTAAAACAGGAGTTCTTGCATTACTTAAAACGGAAGGTTATACGGTTACACCTATAAAGTATTAATTTGCTCGAATGGCCCAACAAGAATTTGTTTCCTTATTGAAGACACACCAGAACATTGTTCACAAAGTGTGTAATCTATATATGGACCAATACAAAGATCGTGAGGACTTGTTTCAAGAGATTACTTTACAAGCATGGAAAGCATATCAATCATTTAGAGGGGATGCAAAATTTTCTACATGGCTTTATCGAGTTGCATTAAATACCGCCATCACATTTTATAGAAAGGAAAAAAGAAGCCCCTCCATATATACCACCGACGATCTTCCAGAAATGGCAAGTGAGGTTGAACCAGAACCAATTGAAGCACAACTAAAAGCAATGTATACTGCTATTGGGGATCTATCAAAAATCGACAAAGCCATTGTAATGCTTTATTTGGAAGACTATGCCTATCAGGAAATTGGAGAGATGATGGGAATTACAGCGAATAATGTGGCAGTAAAAATGAATAGGATTAAAACGAAACTGAAAGAGCAATCTCAAAAATATATGGACCAAGTTTAAAATATTGTTATGGATTTAGATCAATTTAAAACCGAGCTCAACACAAAACTGGCAACAGACCATATCAATCGGTCTGATGCAGATATAGAGCTGTTACTCAAAAAGAAAACAGTCTCCATCATCGACAAGCTTAAGAAAAGTTTATGGTTCGAGATTATTATTGGCTTCTTAATAAACTTTGGTTTTGTATATGCGGCATTTGATGCAGGCATGCATTCTATGAGAATTTATTTTGGTTTTTTTAGCATCCTTATGTATCTGTTCTTAATCTATTTAATTTATCTATTATCAAGAACCAATAAAATCAAAACCCCAGATCAAACTATCAAATCCAATCTTGCATCCTATATTCATTTAATCGATGAATTTATCAATAGATATCTGCAGTTTACAATGGCATTAATACCTATTTGTTTGATTTTTGCAGGCTACCTGGGATATTCTGATGCACATTCAGATTTAGTAACAAATGCTTATCAAAGCGGATACAATTTAGGCGCCAAAATGAATGGCACTCAATTTACAATATTCATAGTAAGCTTTATCATAGTTACGGGCTTTGGCGCCTATGGTATGTTCCATTTCACTAAATGGTATTTAAAGAAACTTTATGGAAATTATCTGAACGAATTAAAACAATGCATGACTGAACTTCAGAATTAAGGCAAAAAAAAAATCCGCTCTTTCGAACGGATTTAAATATGATTATTTGATTTTATCTTACATAACCAAGAATCTTCAACATACTAGCAGCAGTTTGCTCTTTTGCATAAACCCAGTCAATCAACTTTCCATTATTATCATACTCTACAATCACGTGTTTGGGTGATGGCACCATGCAGTGCTTTATTCCGCCATAACCACTGATCGAATCTTGATAGGCACCTGTATGGAAGAACCCTACATACAATGGTTCTTTATTAGATTCTTCCTCCTTCTTATTAGGGGAAGCTAATTTAGGCAGGAATACTTCATTGATATGTTCCTCTGAATCATAGTAATCATGGCTATCACAGGTAATTCCTCCGAGTACTACTCGATGATATTCGTTATCCCATTTATTAATCGGCAACATCAGGAACTTTTCACCAATACCCCAGGTATCTGGTAAAGTTGTAATGAATGAAGAATCAATCATATACCAACACTCCCGATCGTTCTGAATTTTTTGACCCAGTACACTATAAATATGAGCCATACTCTCTCCCACTGTAAAGCTTCCAAACTCTGTATAGATGTTTGGCATTGGCACCTTAGCCTTACTACAAGCCTTCTTGATATTCCCCACGATCTCATTGATCATGAATTGATAATCATATTCAAAACCTAAAGAGTGCTTAATCGGAAATCCACCGCCTATATTAATAGAATCTAATTCTGGACAAATCTTTTTTAACTGGCAATACAAGTTGATGATCTTGTTTAATTCAGACCAATAATAAATATCATCCTTTACACCTTTATTTAAAAAGATGTGCAACATTTTCAACTGAAATTTATCTTCATTACCTTCTATCTCATCCACATAAAACTCCAAAATATCTTTTGCGCGAATACCAAGTCTAGATGTATAGAAAGGAAAATTAGGTTCTTCTTCTGCAGCCACCCTAATACCTAAGCGGAAAGGCTTCTTTACTGATTTTCTATACGCCAATAACTCTTCCTTATTATCTAAAATAGGGATCACATTTTTAAATCCATTATTAATCAACTTAGCGATTCTCGAAGTGTACATTTTTTGTTTGTAGCCATTACAAATGATGTACACATCTTTATTGATCTTTCTTCGCTCATATAATCGATTGATGATATCGATATCATAGGCATAAGATGTCTCAAGATGAATACCATGCTTCAATGCTTCCTCTACAATAAATGAAAAGTGTGAACTTTTAGTACAATAGCAGTAAAAATACTGCCCATCATATTTATGCTTCTTAAAAGCCTTTTCAAACAAACCTTTTGCTTTATTAATCTGCATCCCAATCTTTGGCAGATATGTCAACTTAAGTGGAGTGCCGTGTTTATTAATCAGAGAGATCAGGTCAAGACCATTAAACTCTAAATACCCATCATCATTTTGATCAAATCCTTCCTGAGGAAAATGGAAGGTTTGGTTCACCAGCGAAGTGTAGGTGTTGTTCATTTTCTGAGTTAATATTATACTGTGAGCAAAAACAATTTTTTTGCACCGCAAAAGTAACAGTTTACACGGTTGTTTGCACAAAAAAAACCGGAAGGTTTTTACTTCCGGTTTCTGTAATCAAATTGAGAACTATTTTACTTGATTAATCAATGATTTAAAGCTCTCTGGCTCATTCATTGCTAAATCTGCAAGAACCTTACGATTCAGTTCAATTCCTTTAATATTCAACTTGTTAATGAATTGGCTATAAGTCATACCCTCTTCTCTAACTGCTGCATTAATACGTGCAATCCATAACTGACGGTATTCACGCTTTTTTAATTTACGACCTACATAACTATAAGTCAAACCTTTTTCAACAATATTTTTGGCTACGGTATAAACGTTTTTACGTTTACCATAAAATCCTTTAGCTTGATCAAGAATCTTTTTTCTTCTAGCCCTAGATGCGACTGCATTTTTTGAACGTGGCATAGTTTAATTTTTTTGAAGTTGTGGTTTTGATGACCACAACTGATGTTTTAAAATGATTGGTAACTGAAATGGCAGATGACTACCCTCTTAAACGTAATAAACGAAGAACTGAGCGTTTGTTTGTAGTGTCTACAACACCTTTTTGACGCATAGCTCTTTTACGTTTTTTTGACTTCTTAGTCAATATGTGACGTTTGAAAGCTTTTTGGAAAGTAATCTCTCCAGTACCAGTCAACTTAAAACGCTTCTTTGCGCTGCTGTTGGTTTTTACCTTTGGCATGTTAAATAATCAATTAAGATTACACCCTGCTGGCGTCCCTACACAGGTGGGGAACTTGTTGAGCCATACGGGAAATAGTCCGATTTTTTTCGGACGGCAAAGTTATGTAAAAAAGTAAAGGGTTGGACGAAAAAAAAGTGAAAAGATAAAAGTGAAGAGTGAAAAAGGAAGACGATATGAAATAACATTCTTATAATCAACTACTTATACATATACTAAACTAAAAAACAGCGACTTTCATCGCTGTTTCCTAAAACAAAAATACCTTTATCCTTTCTTTTTTCCTGTTTTTGGGGTAAAAATGGCAAACATTCTCTTGCCTTCTAACTTTGGCATACTTTCCAAAGTACCAGCCTCAGCCAGTCTTTCTGCAAATTTCAATAACAATAATTGTCCGCGATCTTGGAACATAATTGCACGTCCCTTGAATTGTACATATGCTTTTACTTTATTGCCATCCTTTAAGAAATTCTCTGCGTGTTTTGCCTTGAAATTAAAATCATGTTCATCAGTTCCAGGCGTAAAACGAATTTCTTTCACTTCGCTTTGCTTGGAATTGGCTTTCATTTCCTTTTCCTTCTTCTTCTTCTCGTATAGGAATTTTTTATAGTCGATTACTTTACAAACCGGTGGATCTGCTGTTGGAGAAATCTCCACCAGGTCCAATTCCTGCTCTTGAGCTATTTTTAAAGCTTCTGATGTAGCAACAACGCCTACTGTAACATTGTCGCCTACTAAACGAACCTGTAAGGCTCTTACTCTTTCGTTAATACGATGTTCAGGCTCAGGCTGCCTGTTAAACCTTGGGTTAAATCTTCCTCCCCCTCTTGGTGGTAATGCCATTAAAACTTGTTTATTTAATAATTTATTTCATTGTAAAGATAGCAATAAAGCTGACTATTCAACCGATTTGCGATTTTCTATTTCATCCACCACCAAATCTATAAATGCATCAACTGATTGACTACCCGTATCTCCCTTCCCTTGTCTACGTACCGATAACATATTTTCTGCTACTTCCTTCTCGCCTATTACCAGCATATATGGAACACGCATCAATTCGGTATCTCTAATTTTCTTACCGATCTTTTCACTCCTATCATCGATCTCTACTCTAACGCCAGCCTTACGTAGCTTAGCTTTCACTTCTTTGGCATAGTCGATAAACTTATCGCTAATAGGCAAAATTTTCACTTGTAAAGGAGACAACCAGACTGGGAATTTACCAGCATAATGCTCTAATAAGAACCCAATAAACCGTTCATGGGTACCTAGTGGTGCCCTATGAATAATCAATGGAGTTTCAGGTGAATTGTCTTTATTGGTAAACTCTAATTTAAAGCGACGTCCCTGTGCAAAATCGACCTGATTGGTTGCTAAAGTAAATTCACGGCCAATTGTGCTCCATATTTGAACATCAATTTTTGGTCCATAAAATGCCCCTTCATCAGCTACTTCCACAAATGGAGTACCTGATTCAATTAATACTTGGCGAACCATTTCTTCTGTTTCTAACCACAATTCAGGCTCATCAATATATTTTTTACCCAACTTAGCCGGATCATGTAAACTTAGACGCATCACGTATTTATCAATTCCAAAAATTTTGAAATACTTTAAATACATTTCA